>CALRSR020000003.1:0-197677 GCA_943370825.1 Allobosea thiooxidans
GAGATCGTGGGCTCGGTGCAGCGGGTGAGCGACATCATCGGCGAGATCACGGCGGCGGCTGGTGAGCAGAGCGACGGCATCGGCCAGGTGAACACGGCCGTGGCGCAGCTCGACCAGATGACGCAGCAGAACGCGGCGCTGGTGGAAGAAAGTGCTGCCGCCGCCGAGAGCCTGAAGGACCAGGCCCGCAAGCTGGCCGAGGTGGTGCAGGTGTTCCGCCTGGACGCATCGACCACGGCGCTGGCATCGGTCGGCGCACCGACCGCGCCGCTGGTGCACAAGCCTGCCGCCAAGCCTGTGGCCGCCCGGTCTGCCGCCGCTGCGGCCAAGGTTGCGCCCCGGCCTGCCGCTCCCCGCGCTGCTGCAGCCCCTGCGCGCCCCGCGACCACCCCTGCGCCAGTCGCCACCGCTTCGGCCACGGCCGAAGGCGATTGGGAAAGCTTCTGATCCCGCTGCCCCCGATTCTCCCAGGAGGGATGCCATGCAAGCCTTGATGCGCCAGTTTTCCATCCGCACCCGCATGCTGGGCGCCATCGGCGTGGTGCTGGCCCTGCTGGCCGTCATCGGCAGTGCGGGTCTGTGGGGCATGGCCCAGCTGCAGGCCGGCAACGAGCACTTTGCCGAGCACGCCTACAGCGAGTCGGTCACGCTCTCGCGGGCTCGGGTCGCCATCGGTGATCTGGGTCGCCACGAGCGCGACATGATCATCAACTACGAAAAGTCCGAGCAGGTCCGCGCCGCGTTCGCTGCCTGGAAGGGCGCCCTGGCCCGTTCCGAGCAGGAACTGCGTGGCATGACCGAAGGCGATGCCGATGAAGACAACCTGATCATCGAGAAGATGCTGGGCCAGCTGTCGGTCTATGCCAAGGCCATGGAGCCGGTGGCGGCCCAGCTGGAAATCGGCGGTTACGACTCGGCCACCGTGGCCAACCGTGTGCTGGCCCCGGCCCACCAGGAATACCAGGCCATGGTGGACAACCTGGACAAGGTCGCGGCCATCATCGCCAGCGAGGCTGAGGCCCAGCTTGCGGCCGACCGGGCCACCGCCACCGCCATCTTCTGGATCTTCGGCGGCGTGCTGCTGGTGGCCGTGCTGGTGGTGGTTCCCACCACGCTGGCCAACATGCAGAGCATCTGCGGCCCGCTGGACCAGGCCCGCACATTGGCCACCGCCATCACCGGCGGCGACCTCACCCGCACGGTGGCGGTCACCGGCCGCGACGAACTGGCCGAGCTCATGAAGGCGCTGGGCGACATGCAGGGCTCGCTCTCGCGCATCGTCGGCGAGGTGCGCAGCACCACCGAGAGCATCAGCACCGCCAGCGCCCAGATCGCCACCGGCAACCAGGACCTCTCCACCCGCACCGAGCAGGCCGCCGGCAGCCTGCAGGAAACGGCCGCCAGCGTGGAGCAGATCAACGACACGGTGCAGCAGAGCGCCGAATCCGCCCGCCAGGCCAGCGACATGGCCCGCGCCAATGCGCAGGTCGCCACCAAGGGTGGCGAAGTGGTGTCCCAGGTGGTCACCACCATGGACGACATCCAGCGCAGCAGCCAGAAGATCGGCGACATCATCGGTGTGATCGACGGCATCGCCTTCCAGACCAACATCCTGGCGCTCAACGCGGCCGTGGAAGCAGCCCGGGCCGGCGAGCAGGGCCGCGGCTTTGCCGTGGTGGCCGGCGAGGTGCGCAACCTGGCCCAGCGCAGCGCGCAGGCGGCCAAGGAGATCAAGGGTCTGATCGATGCCAGCGTGTCCAAGGTGGGCGAGGGTTCGCGCCTGGTCAGCCACGCCGGCGAGACCATCGGCCAGATCGTCGACAACGCCCAGCGCATGTCCAGCTTCATCGGCGACATCACGGCAGCGGCCCAGAACCAGTCACAGGGCATCGGCCAGGTGAACTCGGCAGTGAGCCAGCTCGACCAGATGACCCAGCAGAACGCCGCCCTGGTGGAGCAGAGCGCCGCTGCGGCCGAGAGCCTGAAGGACCAGGCCGAGCGCCTGGCCTCGGTGGTCCGGGTTTTCCGACTGCAGCAGGCCTGATCCGGCCCGTCCCTATACTGATCGGGTGTATGGACGGCGGCCCCCGCCGCCGTCTCAGGAGACGCCCATGAACGCCCCCTTGCCCGCTGGCGCACTGAACGCGGCCGCCCTGCAGAACCATGTCGATGCTTCGTGGAAGGACCACATCCTGCCGGCGCTGGTGAAGTACGTGGAGGTGCCGGCCAAGTCGCCCGCCTTCGACCCCGACTGGGCCCGCCACGGCCTGATCGACCGCGTGCTGCAGGACGCAGCCGACTGGGTGGCCGCCCGCCGCGTGCCCGGTCTGTCGCTGGAGGTGATCCGCCTCAGCGATGCCCAGGGCCGCCCCCGTACCCCGGTGCTGTTCTTCGAGCTCCCCGCCAGCGCCGGCTGCGACGGTACGCCAGCGCCTGCCTCGGGTCAGACGGTGCTGATGTACGGCCATCTGGACAAGCAGCCCGAATTCAACGGCTGGCGCAACGACCTCGGCCCCTGGACCCCCAAGATCGAGGACGGCAAGCTCTACGGACGGGGCAGCGCCGACGACGGCTATGCGGTGTATGCCAGCATCGCGGCGATCGAGGCCCTGCAGGCGCAAGGCGTGGCCCACCCGCGCATCGTCGGCCTGATCGAGACCAGCGAGGAAAGCGGCTCGTTCGACCTGCTGCCCTATGTGGATGCCCTGCGCCCGCGCCTGGGCGATGTGGGTCTGGTGATCTGCCTGGACAGCGGCGCCGGCAACTACGACCAGTTGTGGCTCACCACCAGCCTGCGCGGCATGGCCAGCGGTGTACTCAAGGTCGAGGTGCTGACCGAAGGCGTGCATTCCGGCGACGCCTCGGGCGTGGTGCCGTCGAGCTTCCGCATCATGCGGCAGGTGCTGGACCGGCTGGAAGACAGCGCCAGCGGCCGACTGCTGCCTTCGGTGTTCCATTGCGAGATCCCCGCCGAGCGGGTGGCGCAGGCGCATGCGACGGCGGCCATCCTGGGTGACGAGCTGCACCGTCGCTTCCCGTGGGCCCACCACGACTGCGGCGGCTCCACCGTGTTTGCCCTGCCCACCACCACCGACCCGGTCGAGGCCCTGCTCAACCGCACCTGGCGCCCCACCCTCAGCGTGACCGGCGCCGAGGGTCTGCCCGCCCTGCGCGACGCCGGCAACGTGTTGCGGCCCTACACCGCCTTCAAGCTCAGCCTGCGCCTGCCGCCGCTGGTGGACGCCGCGCAGGCGGTGCAGCAGCTCAAGACCCTGCTGGAGGACAACGCGCCCTACCAGGCCCGCGTCACCTTCGAAGGCGAAGGCTCGGCCAGCGGCTGGAATGCCCCGGCCACCACGCCCTGGTTCGAGCAGGCCCTGCAGGACGCCTCGCAGGCGCACTTCGGTGCCGGCTGCGGCACCATCGGCCAGGGCGGCACCATCCCGCTCATGAACCTGCTCAGCCAGGGCTTCCCCACGGCGCAGATGATGGTCTGCGGCGTGCTGGGCCCGCGCAGCAACGCCCATGGGCCGAACGAGTTCCTGCACCTGGACTACGCCCGACGCCTGACCGCCAGCGTGGCCCAGGTGATCGCCCGCATGCCCTGATGCCATCACCGTGACCGACACCACACAGGCTCCTTTCGTCCTGCGCGACGGCCTCAACCTGGCGCTGTACGACTGGCCGCTGCCCATGCGCTGGCGCCCGCGCGGCGTGGTGCTCATCGTGCACGGTCTGGGCGAACACGCCTGGCGTTACGACGCGCTGGCCCAGCAGCTCAACGAATGGGGTTTTGCGGTGCGCGCCTACGACCAGCGCGGCCATGGCGAATCGGCCGGCCTGCACGGCAGCATCCCCTACGACGACGTGCTGCTGGACGACCTGCACGAACTGGTCGAAGACACCCGTCACCATGTCGCCACGCCCTGGTCGTGTCCGCTCATCCTGCTGGGGCACAGCATGGGCGGGCTGGTCTCGGCCGCCTATGTGCAGCGCCACCTGGGTGCCCCCCGACCCCTGGTGGACGCGCTGGTGCTCTCGTCGCCTGCGCTGGACCCGGGCATCGGCTGGCTCAAGCACCGCCTGCTGGACCTGATGCTGCGTCTGGCGCCCGACCTGGCGCTGGGCAATGGACTGGACGCCAGCAAGATTTCGCACAAGGTCGAGGTGGTGCAGGCCTACGAGCGGGACCGGCTGGTGCACGACCGCATCACCGCGAGGCTGGCCCATTTCATCCGCAGCCGGGGACCGCGCGTGCTGGCCAGCGCCGCGCAATGGAACCTGCCCACGCTGCTGCTCTATGCCGGCAACGATCGCCTGGTGGATCCTGCAGGCAGCCGCCGCTTTGCCAGCGCCGCGCCGTCGCGCTGGGTGCAGGCCCGCTGCTTCGACGGCCTGTACCACGAGATCTTCAACGAGGCCGACACCACCCCGGTCGTCGGGGCGCTACGTACCTGGCTGGACCGCCTGGTACCGCCCGACCGTTGAGGCCCGGCCTCAGGCGCCCACGGCGGTTTCGCGCCGACGCACTCGCGCCAGCCACACCAGCGCCAGGCCGGTCAGTGCCACCGGCACCAGCGATCCGGCATTCAGCCACTGCCAGCCCTGGCTGGTGACCAGTGCGCCGGAGGCAAAGGAGCTCAATGCCATCACGGCGAACACCGCGAAATTGATGGCGGCCTGCGCCCGGTCCTTTTCCTGCGGGCGCCAGGCCTGCAGCGACAGCGTGGTGGCGCCGGTGAACAGGAAGTTCCAGCCCACGCCCAGCAGGAACAGCGCGATCAGGAACCGGTGCAGCTCGACGCCCGACAAGGCCACCGCGATGCACACCGCATTGAGCAGCACGCCCGTGCCCATGATGCGCAGCGGCCCGAAGCGCTGGATCAGGTGGCCGGTGAAGAAGCCCGGGGCAAACATGCCGATCACATGCCACTCCAGCACCAGGGCTGCGTCCTCGAACGGATAGCCGCACACCTGCATGGCCAGCGGCGTGGCGGCCATGAGCAGGTTCATCACGCCATAGCCCAGGGCTGCCCCGGCCGCCGCCACGATGAACACCGGCTGCCGCACGATCTCGCGCAGCGGGCGGCCCGGGTCGTCGCTGGCCTGACGCTTCGGCACCGCTGGAAAGCGGATGCCCGCCATCAGCAGCATGGACAGCAGCGCCACCACCGCCAGCGCCAGGTAGGCACCGGCGAACGGCACCTCGGTCAGGCTGCGGGTGCGGCTGGCCAGGTTGGGCCCGAGCACGGCGCCGATGAGTCCACCGGCCATGACGAGCGACACCGCCTTCTCGCGGAACGACGGTGGGCAGAGCTCGGCGGCTGCAAACCGGTAGAGCTGGCCGTTGGCGCTGTAGTAACCCGCGACCACCGTGGCAGCCACCAGCCACCAGAACTGGCGCTCGGTCACGGCCCAGGCGCACAGCAGGGCCGAGGCCAGTGCCACCAGCAGGCCGATCTGGAACGACACCTGTCGGCCGAACCGTGCCTGGGTGCGGGCCACCAGCGCGGTGGAGAACGCACCGCCCACCACATAGCCCATCACCGGCAGCGTGGCCATCCATCCCAGCGGCGCCAGCGACAGGCCGACCAGGCCATTGATGGCGATGAACACCACGTTGTTCGTCAGGAAGAGACCCTGCGCGCCGGCCAGCAGCCACAGGTTGCGGTTCATGTCAGAGCACCGCCAGCGTGAGCGCGGCCACGGCGGCGGTCTCGGCGCGCAGGATGCGCGGACCCAGGGTCACCGGCACGAAGCCGGCGGCCCGGGCCTGTGCGTCTTCGGCCGGCGAGAGGCCGCCCTCGGCCCCGCTCAGGAACACCACCGGCCGATCGGCCGGCACCTCGGCCAGCACCTGGCCCAGCGGCCGGGTGCCGTCGGCCAGCGACAGCACGCAGCGCAGCGCATCTGCGGCGCCGTCGGGTGGGGGTGTGGCCAGCCATCGGGCGATGTCCTGCACCGGCTGCACCTCGGGCAGGCGGTTGCGGCCGCACTGCTCGCAGGCGGCCTGGGCCACCGCCTGCCAGTGCGCCTGCTTCTTGCCGGCACGCTCGCCCGACAGGCGCAGCACGCCGTGCGCGGTGTGCAGCGGCACGATGCCGGCCGCACCCACCTCGGTGGCCTTCTCCACCAGCCAGTCCATGCGCTCGTTGGCCGGCATGCCCAGGGCCAGCCACACCGGGCGTGGAGCCTCGCGCTCCAGTGCCAGGTGCTGCCCCACCTGCACCTGCACCCGGCTGCGGCCCATGGTCAGCACGGTGGCCTGCCACTGGCCGCCGCGCCCGTCGAACAGGGTGAGCGCATCGCCGGGCTGGTGGCGCAGCACCTGCACATGGCGGGCGGCGCTGTCGGGCAGATCGATCTCGGCCCCGGCGGTCAGCGGAGCAGGGCAGTAGAGCCGGGTCATGGGCGGGGCCGGGTCAGACCCGGCCGAAGGCGAAGCCGCTGGCGGCCTGCAGGCCTTCCACCTCGTCGATCAGGCGCAGCAGCGGCCCGAGCTCGCGGTAGCGGTGGGCGGTGGCCCGGATGTAGCCGATGAAGCGCGGCGCATCGGCCAGGTACTTGGGCTTGCCGTCGCGCAGGGTGATGCGCGCAAAGATGCCGGCCACCTTCAGGTGGCGCTGCAGCCCCATCCACTCCACCGCGCGGTAGAAGGCGCCGAAGTCGCTGTGCCAGTCCTCGAAGTCCATCAGGCCGGCCTTGCGCGCCTTCTCCCAGTAGCGCACGGTCACGTCGATGACGAAGTCTTCGTCCCAGCTCAGGAAGGCATCGCGCATCAGGCTGGCGATGTCGTAGGTGACGGGGCCGTACACCGCGTCCTGGAAATCGAGCACGCCCAGCTGCGTGGCCGGCGTGCTGCCCGGCTCGCGCAGCACCATCAGGTTGCGCGGCATGAAGTCGCGGTGCACATACACCTGCGGTGCGGCCTGCACCCGCTGCACGATGGTGTCGAAGGTCTTGCCCAGCATGTCGGCCGCGCTGCCCTGCAGCGTGATGCCCTTGTGGCGGCCCAGGTACCAGTCGGGAAACAGCTGCAGCTCGCGGCGCAGCAGGGCTTCATCGTAGGCCGGCAGCACGCCGGGGCGCGAGGCGGTCTGCCAGGCCAGCAGCGCTTCGGTGGCGGCCAGGTAGGCCGGCAGATTGGCCGCCGGCTGCTCGGGCAGGATGACGTCGAGCAGGGTCTGGTGGCCCAGGTCGTCGAGCAGCATGAAGCCCTGGGGTTCGTCCCAGGCCAGGATCTGCGGCACCCGCAGGCCGGCCTCGCGCATGAGGCCGGCGATGCGCACGAAGGGCTCGCAGTTTTCATGGGCGGGCGGTGCGTCCATCACGATCAGGGTGGACCCGCTGGCCGCATCGATGCGCAGATACCGGCGGAAGCTCGCATCGGCCGATGCCGGGCGCAGGCTGGAGACGACCAGTCCAAGCCGCTGTGCCAGGGGTTGCAGCCAGGCGCCGAAGGCGGCCTCGCGTTGCGGATCGGCCCAGGTGACGGCAGAAAGGGAGGAGGTCATGGCGAGCGGCGGGACCCCGGCAGGGGCCATAGGATAATGGCCGTCGATTCTACAAACGCCCCATCGGCCCCACCTTGAAACGCCGCGTGCCCCCGCCCCCGAACCCTGTTGCCGAACCCGGTCCGGTGCGACCCGTGGCCGTGGCCGTGCGCTGGCTGGGCACCTGTGTGGCCGGCGGCCTGCTCGGCATGTCAGCACAGGCGCAGACCGTCGAGACCTTGCAGCTGAGGCCCAGCGGGCAGCTGAGCGAACGGCTGGACCCCGACGCCGTGCAGGAAGCGCCCACCTTCGTCAGCGGCGACCGCATCGAAGGCCAGACCGAGTCCAGCACCGTGGTCGAAGGCAACGCCGAACTGCGGCGTCACAACAGCGTGATCCGCGCCCAGCGCCTGGAGTACGACTCCTCCACCGGCGACTCGCGCGCCGAAGGCGACGTGATGATCAACCGCAACGGCGACCGCTTCAGCGGCCCCGAGCTGCGCCTGAACACCGAAACCTTCAAGGGCACCTTCTTCCAGCCCTCGTTCCAGCTGCTCGACACCGGCGGCCAGGGCGATGCCAGCCGGGTCGATTTCCTGGACAAGGACAACGCGGTCGCCTACGACGCCCGCTACTCCACCTGCCCCCGCACCCCCGGTGCCGACTGGATGCCGGCCTGGATGGTGCGCGCCAGCAAGATCGAGTTCGACAATGTCGAGGAAACCGGCCGCGCCACCGGCGGCGTGCTGGAGTTCCAGGGCGTGCCCATCCTGGGTGCGCCCTACCTGACCTTCCCGCTGTCCGACACCCGCAAGTCGGGCTTCCTGCCGCCCACCATCGGCCTGGACAGCATCAGCGGTCTGGAAGTCACGGTGCCCTACTACGTGAATCTGGCGCCCAACTACGACCTCACGCTCTACCCCACGCTGCTGTCCAAGCGCGGTGTCGACCTGGGGGCCGAGTTCCGGTACCTGCAGCCCGACTTCAACGGCCAGGTGCGGGGCTCCTACCTGCCCTCCGACTCCCTGCGCAACCAGGATCGCTGGGGCTACTCGCTGCAGCACCTGCAGAACCTGGCCGGCGCGCTCAACCGCGCCGGCGGGCGCGGCTCGCTCGGACTCAACCTGAACATCAACCGCGTCAGCGACGACGACTACTGGCGCGACTTCCCCCGCGCCCTGCCCACGCTCACCACCCGCCTGCTGCCCAGCGATGCGGTGCTCTCCGGCGGCAGCGGCGCCTGGAGTTACAGCGCGGGTGCCTACACCTGGCAGACGCTGCAGGACGTCACCGCCCCGATCACGCCGCCCTACGACCGCATACCGTCGCTGGTGGCCAGCTACGGCCCCGGCGAGTCAGAGAACGGCCGCTGGCAGGGCATCAAGCCCTCGCTGTACCTGGAACACACCCGCTTCGAGCGCGACCTGCGTTTTGCCACCGGCCAGCCCAACGGTTCGCGCAGCATGGCCATTGCCGGCCTGTCGCGGCGCTGGCGTCAGCCAGGCTGGTTCATCCAGCCGGGGGCCAAGGTCCATCTCACCCAGTACCAGTTCGACCAGCCGCTGAGCAACGGTGCCACCTCGGCCTCGCGCGCCCTGCCCACCCTCAGCCTGGACACCGGCCTGGTGTTCGAGCGGGACGCCCGGTACTTCGGCCGCAACTTCGTGCAGACGCTGGAGCCGCGCGCCTACCTCACCTGGACGCCCTTCCGCGACCAGAGCCTGCTGCCCAATTACGACTCGGCGGCGGTGGACTTCAACTTCGCGTCCATCTTCAGCGACAACGTGTTCGGCGGCAACGACCGCATCACCGACTCGCGGGCCCTCACCGTGGGCGTGAGTTCGCGCCTGCTCGATCCGCGCGACGGCGCCGAGATCGTGCGGCTGGGCCTGGCCCAGCGCTACCTGCTGCGCGACCAGAACGTGTTCCTGCCCGGCGGTGCGCCGGTCACCGAGCGCTTCAGCGACGTGCTGCTGGCGGCCCGTGTGCAGTGGACTCCGCAGTGGCTGGTGGACACCAACTTCCAGTACAACCCGACCATCAAGGACTCGGTGCGCACCACGCTGCTGACCCGCTACATGCCGGGGCCGTACCGCGTGCTGAGCGCGGCCTACCGCCTGCAGCGCGGCAGCAGCGAGCAGTTCGATGTGGGCTGGCAGTGGCCGCTGAGCCTGCCGTGGTCCGACGATGCCCCCAGCCGTGCCACCCCGGGCCAGGCCCTGGGCCCCGGTCGCTGGTACAGCGTGGGCCGCATCAACTACAGCGTGCCCGACCGCAAGGTGGTCGATCTGGTGGCGGGCTTTGAGTACGATGGCGGCTGCTGGATCGGGCGCATCGTCCTGGAGCGCCTGCAGCGCAGCGCCGCCACGGCCTCGCAGCGCATCCTGTTCCAGCTTGAATTCAACGGCTTCTCCCGCATCGGGTCCAGCCCGCTGCAGACCCTCAGGGACAACGTCCCGCGCTACCAGTACCTGCGCGAAGAGACCTTGCCGTCACCCAGCCGGTTCCAGAACTATGACTGATCGCACCTTCCTGCTCCGACCCTCCGCCCTGGCCCTGGCAGCGTTGCTGATCGCCGGACCGACCTCGGCGCAGACCAGCCGTGCTGCAGCCCCCGCCCCGGCGGCCGCTGCAGCACCGGCCGCCCGCACCGCCGACTTCATCGTCGCGCTGGTCAATTCCGAGCCGGTCACCAACAGCGAGATCCGCCGGCGTGCCCAGCGCATCGGGCAGCAGCTGGCCCAGCGCGGCGGCCCGCAGCCCACGCGCGAGCAGCTGCAGGCCGAGGTGCTGGAGCTGCTGATCACCGAGCGCGCGCAGATGCAGTACGCGGCCGAGGTCGGCATCCGCGTGAGCGAGAACGAGGTGGACGAGGCCGAGCGCGCCGTGGCCGCCCAGAACCAGCTCAGCCGCGACGAATTCCGGCGCCGTCTGGTGCGCGATGCCGGCACCGACGTGGCCCAGTTCCGGGCCGACCTCAAGCGCGAACTCACGCTGCAGCGGCTGCAGGAGCGCGAGGTGATCAACAAGGTCACCGTCAGCGAAGCCGACATCGACAACCACCTGCGCGACCAGCGACCGGCCAACAACCCCGACGCCCTCGAACTCAACCTGGGCCATGTGCTGGTGGCCGTGCCCGAAAGCGCGTCCGAGGCTCAGGTGCAGACCCTCAAGGCCAAGGCCGACGAGGCCGCCCGGCGCGTGCGGGCCGGTGAAGACTTCGCTGTGGTGGCGCGCGAGATGTCCGATGCGCCCGAGCGCAGTCGGGGCGGCACCTTCGGCATGCGCCCGGCCAGCCGTCTGCCCGAGCTCTTTGTCAATGGCGTGAAGGACCTGCCGGTGGGCGGCGTTGCCGGCCCCTTGCGCAGTCCGGCCGGCTTCCACGTGCTCAAGGTGGTGGAAAAACGCACCGCCGGTGTGGACGCCACCATCACCCAGACCCGCGCCCGTCACATCCTGCTGCGCCCGTCGGCCCAGCTCAGCCAGGCCCAGGCGATCGAGCGGCTCAATGCGTACCGCCAGCAGATCCAGTCGGGTCAGGCCCGCTTCGAGGATCTGGCCCGCGAGCACAGCGCCGACGGCTCGGCCCCCGGCGGCGGCGACCTGGGCTGGGCGTCTCCCGGCCAGTTCGTGCCCGAGTTCGAGCAGGCCATGGACAGCCTCAAGCCCGGCGAGCTGTCGGCCCCTCTGGTCTCCCGCTTCGGCGTGCACCTGATCCGCGTGGACGAGCGCCGTCAGCAGGCGCTGAGCCAGCGCGACCAGCGCGAGGTCGTGCGCAACATCGTGCGCGAGAAGAAGGCGAACGAGGCGCTGGAGCTCTGGGCGCGCGACATCCGCGCCCGCGCCTACGTCGAGATCCGCGAAGATCCCCAGCTGTGAGCCATGTTGCCCGCAAGCGTTTCGGCCAGCACTTCCTGACCGACCACGGCATCATCGACGCCATCGTCGCGGCCATCGGTCCCGTGGCCGGCGAGCCGGTGGTGGAGATCGGCCCCGGACTGGCCGCACTCACGCAGCCCCTGGTCGAGCGCCTGGGGCGGCTGACCGTCATCGAGCTCGACCGCGACCTGGCCGCCAGGCTGAGGGCCCATCCGCAGCTCGACGTGGTCGAGTCCGACATTCTCAAGGTCGACATCACCGCGCTGGCGCAGCGCCTGCAGGCCGCCGGGTCGTTGCGCATCGTGGGCAACCTGCCCTACAACATCTCCACACCCATCCTGTTCCATCTGCTCGAGCATGTGGCGGTGGTGCGCGACCAGCATTTCATGCTGCAGAAGGAGGTCATCGACCGCATGGTGGCGGCACCGGCCACCGCCGATTACGGTCGCCTGTCGGTCATGCTGCAGTGGCGCTACGCCATGGAGAACGTGCTGTTCGTGCCGCCCGAGAGCTTCGACCCTCCGCCCCGGGTGGACAGCGCCGTGGTGCGCATGGTCCCGCTGGCCCAGCCGCCGGCCATCGATGTGGCCCTGTACGGTGAACTGGTGCAGATCGCCTTCAGCCAGCGCCGCAAGATCCTGCGCAACACCCTGGGCCGCTGGCTGGAGGCGAGGGGTTTTTCGGGCGAATTCGACCTGCAGCGCCGCGCCGAGGAGGTGCCGGTGGCCGAATACGTGGCGCTCACCCAGGCCGTCCAGCCATGAAAAAAGCCGCTGAGGTCAGCGGCTTTCGTCTTCGGTGGGAACGGCTCAGGCGGCGTTGAGCCAATAGCCGGCGTTGAACGGGCTGCTCATGCGCAGCGCCATCGGGCTCACGTCCAGGATCTTGTCGGTGGGCATGGGCTCTTCGCTCTGCACCTCGATCGGCTCTTCACCCTTGGGGGTGCGTGCCACCGAAAAAGAGTAGAAGCAGCGGAACGGGATGCGGCGGTCGGACCAGTAGTCGGCGGTGTCGCGGAAGATGTCGAGCAGCTGCTCGCGGGCTTCCTTGTCGAACTTGGAATGGGCCGGGATGTGCTCGAGCACCACGATGAAACCGGTCTGCGGACCCGACTTGTGGACCATGTCGGTCATGCAGTCGTAGAGGGCGTCGAAGTTCTTGCCGAAGTGCGGCGGCAGCGTGTACTGGGCAGCGATCAGCTCCAGCACGTCCTGCTTGCTCTGGGCCTTGGCCAGGTTGGCGTAGAGGAAGTGATGACCCAGCTGTTCGGCCGCAGCCTGCAGTTCCTTCACGCCGAAGGCGCGAATCGACTGAACGATGTTGGTTCGTACATTACGAAGTGGCGTGTCCATCTCCGCTCTTCTTTCCACAGTCAAAGTTAAAGATCCAACGACCCCGGGGTCACCGCACGATCAGCCGGAAGCTGGCGTAGTGGTCCTCGGTGTAGTAACACGCATCCGGTTGCCGTGGCTCCTGACCACCGCAGACGATACGCCGCGCCCCCCTGTGCTTCAGCCCCGGAGTGGGCACGGTGTATTCCCGGTAATAACCCCGCTTCTCCCGGGGCAGCAATCGTTCACGGTTGAAAAACACGGTTCCGTCCTTCTCATAACGGAACGGGCCACCCTGCAGGATCTGCCCCATCACCTGTTGGCCCTGGACCGGCAGCCCGGACAACGCGATGGTGGTCCCGGTGACGGCCCTGGCGGGCGTCGGGTCCGGCGTGCGGGCCTGCACCACGATGGTGCTCAGTACCGCCGTCAGCCCTGCTGCCAGTGCCGCCGCCAATGCCGCCTTCCAGCCTTTGCCGGCCTGGCGTCGGTCACTTCGGCGGTGAGGGCGGATCTGCCACAGACCCATGAACGTTTGTTGCTCCTGAAGCGATCAACCCGCCATCTCCATTCCCATGGAGAGAGGCGGGTTTACCCTGAAATTCAAGAGTGCGAGTGTGCCCTAACCAGCCCGGAAATGCAAGTTATTGCACAAAAAGCGGGCACCGGAAAGGTCATTCGGACCCCTCATAAGTTGGTGCCCGCTATCGGCGGCAGGCTCAGCGGGAGGCGTTGGCGTCTGCCACTGTGAGGGCTGTCATGTTGACGATACGGCGCACCGTGGCGCTGGCCGTCAGGATGTGCACAGGTTGTGCAGCGCCCAGCAGGACTGGCCCGATGGCGATGTTGCCGCCGGCCGCCGTCTTGAGCAGGTTGTAGGCGATGTTGGCCGAATCCATGTTGGGCAGCACCAGCAGGTTGGCCGAACCCTTGAGGGTCGAGTTGGGCATGAGGGCGGCACGGGCGTCGGCGTCCAGGGCCACGTCACCGTGCATCTCGCCATCCGCCTCCAGCCAGGGGGCCTGCTCGCGCAGCAGCTCGAGGGTGCGGCGCATCTTCACCGCCGACGGCTGGCTGGAAGAGCCGAAGTTGGAGTGCGACAGCAAGGCGACCTTGGGCTGCAGACCGAATCGCACCATTTCCTCGGCGGCCATCACCGTGATCTCGCACAGCTGTTCCGGGGTCGGGTCGTGGTTGACGTGGGTGTCCACCAGGAACACCTGGCGGCCCGGCAGCATGAGGCCGTTCATGCAGGCATAGACCGGGATGTCCTGCGGGGTGCGCGGGCTGCCGCCGACGCGCTTGCCGATCACCTGGTCGATGTACTCCAGGTGGTTGTGGGTGTTGCCCCAGGTGCCGCAGATGAGGCCGTCCACCTCGCCCTTGTGCAGCAGCATGGCGCCGATGAGGGTGAGGCGCCGGCGCATCTCGATCTTGGCGAGCTGCTGGGTCACGCCCTTGCGCTCGGTCATGCGGTGGTAGGTCTGCCAGAAGTCGCGGTAGCGGCTGTCCTGCTCGACGTTGACCACGTCGTAGTCCAGCTCCTCGCGCAGGCGCAGGCCGAATTTCTCGATGCGCTGGGCGATCACGGCCGGGCGGCCGATCAGGGTGGGGCGGGCCAGGCCTTCGTCCACCACGATCTGGCAGGCGCGCAGCACGCGCTCTTCTTCACCCTCGGCATAGGCCACGCGCTTGCGTTGCGCCACTTTGGCGGCCGCATAGATGGGCTTCATGATCGTGCCGGAGGCGAACACGAAGCTCTGCAGCTTTTCGCGGTACGCGGCCATGTCGGTGACCGGGCGCAGCGCCACGCCGCTGTCGGCGGCGGCCTGGGCCACGGCCGGCGCGATCTTGATCATCAGGCGCGGATCGAACGGCTTCGGAATCAGGTACTCGGGGCCGAAGGCCAGCTTCTCGCCGGCGTAGGCAGCCGCCACCACCTCGCTCTGCTCGGCCTGGGCCAGTTCGGCAATGGCATGCACCGCCGCGATCTCCATCGCATCGGTGATGGTGGATGCGCCGGCATCCAGCGCGCCGCGGAAGATGTAGGGGAAGCACAGGACGTTGTTGACCTGGTTCGGGTAGTCGGTGCGGCCGGTGGCCATGATGGCGTCGTCGCGCACGGCCTTCACGTCTTCCGGCGTGATCTCGGGGTTGGGGTTGGCCAGCGCGAAGATCAGCGGGCGCTCGGCCATGGACTTGACCATCGGCTGCTTGAGCACGCCGCCGGCCGACAGGCCCAGGAAGATGTCGGCGCCAGCGATGACGTCAGCCAGGGTGCGGTGGTCGGTCTTCTGGGCGAACTGGATCTTGTCCTCGTCCATCAGCTCGGTGCGGCCCTCGTAGACCACGCCGGCCAGGTCGGTCACCCAGATGTTTTCACGCGGCAGACCCAGCTTGACCAGCAGGCCCAGGCAGGCGAGTGCCGCAGCGCCCGCACCGGAAGTGACCAGCTTGACCTGCCTGATGTCCTTGCCCACCACCTTCAGGCCGTTGAGGATGGCAGCTCCCACCACGATGGCGGTGCCGTGCTGGTCGTCGTGGAAGACCGGGATCTTCATGCGCTCGCGCAGCTTGCGCTCCACATAAAAGCAGTCGGGCGCCTTGATGTCTTCGAGGTTGATGCCGCCGAAGGTGGGCTCCAGCGAGGCAATGATGTCGACCAGCTTGTCCGGGTCCTTCTCGTTGATCTCGATGTCGAACACATCGATGCCCGAGAACTTCTTGAACAGGACCGCCTTGCCTTCCATCACCGGCTTGGCCGCCAGCGGACCGATGTCGCCCAGGCCCAGCACGGCGGTGCCGTTGGTGATGACGGCCACCAGGTTGCCGCGGCTGGTGTACTTGAAGGCATTGACCGGGTCGGCCACGATCTCTTCACAAGGGGCCGCCACGCCGGGCGAATAAGCCAGCGCCAGATCGCGCTGGTTGGTGAGCTGCTTGGTGGCGGCGATCGCCAGTTTGCCCGGCACCGGCTTCTCGTGGTACTCAAGCGCGGCACGGCGCAGCTCGGCGCGCTTGTTCTCGGGGCTGTTGTCCTTGTTCATCCGGTGTCTCCTGGCGATGTGGGTTTCTGCCATGTGAAAGCAGAATTCGCATTCTAAGTTGGACCTCGGGAAAACCCCATCAGCCAGTCCGCACCCCGGGGTCGCAGGGCTTGTGACATTTCCACGGGGAATCCTGACGCCGATTCCCGATCCGCCTACTCGCGCAGGTGCTTGAGCCGGCGGGCCGCGAAGGCTTCGTCCACCCGCAGACCGCGGGGACCGGGGTGCAGTTCCACCGGGTCACCCGCGCGGATGCTGCCGGGCCGCACCACCGCCAGATAAAAGCCCGGGTTGAGCGCCTGCATCATGCGGCGCCCGGCATCGGGCAGGCCCATGCGGGCGTTGAACTTGAAGCAGGGCTCGCGCGGGGCGGTCACGCGCAGCGTGGCGTCGGGCAGCCGCAGCTCGTCGCCGATCCACAGCGCGTTTTCCAGCAAGCCCTGCACCAACAGGTTCTCGCCCAGGGCGCCGGGCGGCAGCGGTTCGTCGAACAGTCCGCCGCGCTGTGCTTCCCAGAAGCCGTAGTGTTCCTGGGGGTAGGCATACACCGCCTTGTCCAGGCCGCCGTGCACGCTGGGGTCGGCCTGCTCGTCGCCCTCCAGGCCGAGAGGACCCAGCTGCACCGGACCGTCCACCGCCACCTTGCCGATGGCCGAGAGGAAGCTGCGTCGGCCGATGCTCAGGGGTCGGGCCTGACCGATGCAGACATGCAGCACGCGCATGGCTGGCGGCATGTCAGCCGCGCATCAGCGCTTCGATCTCGTCGGCCTTCACCGGCACGTCGCGGGTGATGAGCTCGCAGCCCTCCGCCGTGACCACCGCGTCGTCCTCGATGCGGATGCCGATGTTCCAGAACTCGCTGGGCACACCCTCGGCCGGCCGCACATACAGGCCGGGCTCGATGGTCAGCACCATGCCCGGGCGCAGCACGCGGCTGGGCCGGTCGCGGATGGTCTCGCCCGACAGCGGGTCGCGCCGCTCGCTCACCGTGCCCAGCTCGGAGGGCTCCACATAGCTGCCGCAGTCGTGCACATCCATGCCCAGCCAATGGCCGGTGCGGTGCATGTAGAAGGCGAAGTAGGCGCGGCTGGCGATCACGTCCTGCGCGTTGCCGACCTTGTTGCCGTCCAGCAGGCCGAGGTCGAGCAGACCCTGGGCCAGCACCGCCACGGTGGCGTCGTGCGGATCGACGAAGCGGTTGCCAGGCCGGGTGGCGGCCACGGCCGCGTCCTGGCTGGCCAGGACCAGGTCGTACAGCGCACGCTGCGGGCCGCTGAAGCGGCCATTGGCCGGGAAGGTCCGGGTGATGTCGCTGGCATAGCCGTCGAGCTCGCAGCCGGCATCGATGAGCACCAGCTCGCCGTCGCGGATGGGCGCGGCGTCGGCCCGGTAGTGCAGCACGCAGGCGTTGGCGCCAGCCGCCACGATGCTGCCGTAAGCCGGGTACTGCGAGCCATGCAGGCGGAATTCGTGCAGCAGCTCGGCATCGAGGTGGTATTCGCGCACATCCTGACCGGCGCGCAGCATGGCCGCGCTCTTCTGCATGGCGCGGATGTGGGCGCGGGCGCTGATCTGCGAGGCCCGCCGCATGATGGCCAGCTCGTGTGCGTCCTTGATCAGGCGCATCTCGTCGAGCACGCCGCACAGATCGTGCTGCGTCTGCGGGCACAGGGCGCCGAAGCGCACCCGGGCGCGCACCTGGCGCAGCCAGCCCTCCACGCGCACCTCCAGGCCTTCATGGGTGGCGAACGGGAACCACACGGCGCTGCGGTTCTCCAGCAGGCGCGGCAGGCGGCGGTCGAGTTCGTCCACCGCAAAAGCCTCGTTCACCCCCAGGGCACCCGGTGCGGCCTGCGGGCCCAGGCGGATGCCGTCCCAGATCTCGCGCTCCATGTCCTTGGGCTGGCAGAACAGGGTGCTGTGGCCTTCGGCCGTGATCACCAGCCAGGCGTTGGGCTCGGTGAAGCCGGTGAGGTAGTAGAAGTAGCTGTCGTGCCGGTAGAGGAAATCGCTGTCGCGGTTGCGCGGGCGTTCCGGGGCGGTGGGCACGACGGCGATGCCGCCGGGGCCGAGCTGGGCGGCCACACGGGCGCGGCGCTCGGCGTACAGGGCGAAGTGGGGGGTGGCGTCCATGGGCCGGATTGTCGGCCCATTTCGGTTCACATGCCCGGCGCAGTGGCGTTGAGTTCGGCCAGCCGTTCGGGCGTGCCGACATCGGTCCACGCGCCGTCGAAACGGCTGGCCGTCACGCGGCCGGCGTCCATGGCCTGGCGCAGCAGCGGGGCCAGCGGGGCGGCCGTGCCTTGGGGGTTGCCGGGGTGGATGTCGCACCAGGGCGGCTCGAACAGGGCGCGCCGGTACAGGCCGATGGTGCTGTAGGTCAGCCGGGTGCCGTCGGGACTGTCGCCGTTGAGGGCGCGGCCCTGGGCATCCAGCCCGAAGTCGCCCCGGGGGTTGTGCGGCGGGTTGGGCACCAGCCACAGGTGGGCCAGGGCGTCGCCGGCGGCAAAGCGGGCCACGGCCTGAGGGTCAAACGTGAAGCCAGGGGCGTACACATCGGCGGCCAGCACCCAGAACACCTCGCCCAGCAACGGCAGCGCGCGCGAGATGCCGCCGGCGGTTTCCAGCGCGTAGCCGAAGTCGGTGCCTTCGTCCGAAATCTGGACCATGGCCGCCGGTTGCCGGGCCTGCCACTGCCGGCAGTGCATGGCGATCTGCTCGCCCAGCCACGCGGTGTTGACCACGAAGTGGCCCACACCGCCGGACGCCAGCGTGTCCATGGGCCACTGCATCAGCGGGCGGCCGTGCACCTGCAGCAAAGGCTTGGGGGTGTGGTCGGTGAGCGGCCGCATGCGCATGCCGCGCCCGGCCGCCAGCACCATGGCACTGGGGGCGGACAAGGGGCTGCCGGGCAGGGATGGGGACATGGGGCGTGGCTCGACAGGACGGTGGGTTCGATTATGGGCGGCAGCCCGGCCCGATAAAATCCCGGTTTTTCGCGACCGCCGGCCCCGGCGGCCCCGCCGCTGCCCGAGCGGCCCCCCTCATCCGATGCCGCCATGACCGACGCCAGCCCCACCACCCCCGTGTCCGCCCAGACCCAGGCCAACGCCATCCGGGCCCTTGCCATGGACGCGGTGCAGGCCGCCAACTCCGGCCACCCCGGTGCGCCCATGGGCATGGCCGACATGGCCGTGGCCTTGTGGGGTCGCCACCTGCGCCACAACCCGAGCAACCCGCACTGGCCCGACCGCGACCGTTTCGTGCTGTCCAACGGTCACGGCTCGATGCTGATCTATGCGCTGCTGCACCTCACCGGCTACGACCTGCCGATCGGCGAGCTGAAGAACTTCCGCCAGCTGCACAGCAAGACCGCCGGCCACCCCGAAGTGGGCATCACCCCCGGCGTGGAAACCACCACCGGCCCGCTGGGCCAGGGCATCACCAACGCCGTGGGCATGGCGCTGGCCGAGAAGCTGCTGGCCAGCGAGTTCAACCGCCCCGGCCACACCATCGTCGACCACCACACCTACGTGTTCCTGGGCGACGGCTGCCTGATGGAGGGCATCAGCCATGAGGCCGTGGCCCTGGCCGGCGCCTGGAAGCTCAACAAGCTGATCGCGCTGTACGACGACAACGGCATCTCCATCGACGGCCAGGTCACGCCCTGGTTCATCGACAACACCGCGCTGCGCTTTGCCGCCTGCGGCTGGAACGTGATCGGCCCCATTGACGGCCACGACGCCGACGCGGTGGAGCGCGCCATTGCCGACGCCCGCCGCCATGCCGACGGCCCGACCATCGTCATCTGCAAGACCCACATCGGCAAGGGCAGTCCGAACCGCGCCAACACCGCCAAGGCCCACGGCGAGCCACTGGGCGCGGCCGAGATCGCCCTGACCCGCGAGGCCCTGGGCTGGAACCATGCGCCCTTCGAGGTGCCGGCCGAGGTGTATGCCGCCTGGGACGCCAAGGCCAAAGGCCAGGCCGCCGAGCAGGCCTGGAACGAGCGCTTTGCCGCCTACCAGGCCGCTTTCCCCGAGCTGGCCGCCGAGTTCACCCGCCGCATGAAGGGCGAGCTGCCGCGCCACTTTGCCCAGACTGCGGTGGACGCTGCCGTGGCCGCCCACACCAAGGCCGAGACGGTGGCCAGCCGCAAGGCCAGCCAGATCGCGCTGGAGCACTTCACCGCTGCGCTGCCCGAGCTGCTGGGCGGCAGTGCCGACCTCACCGGCTCCAACCTCACCAACACCAGCCACACCCCGGCCCTGCGCTTCAACCTGGCCGGCGACGTGCAGCGCAACGAGGCCGGCCAGCAGGGCCGCCACATCAACTACGGCGTGCGCGAGTTCGGCATGGCCGCCATCATGAATGGCGTGGCCCTGCATGGCGGCTACATCCCCTACGGCGGCACCTTCCTGACCTTCAGCGACTACAGCCGCAAGGCCATCCGCATGGCCGCGCTGATGAAGCAGCGCGTGATCCATGTGTTCACCCACGACTCCATCGGCCTGGGCGAGGACGGTCCGACCCACCAGTCCATCGAGCATGTGGCCAGCCTGCGCCTCATCCCCAACCTGGACGTCTGGCGCCCGGCCGACACCGCCGAGACCGCCGTGGCCTGGGCCGTGGCTCTGCAGAATGCCGGTCGCCCCAGCGCCCTGTGCCTGTCGCGCCAGAACCTGCCGTACGCGCCCAAGTCCGACCTGTCCGACATCAGCAAGGGCGCCTATGTGCTGTCCGAGCCGGCCCATGTGGGCCTGAAGAAGAAGGCCCAGGCCGTGATCATCGCCACCGGCTCCGAGGTGCAGCTGGCGCTCAAGGCGCAGGAGCGCCTGGCCCGCGAGCACAAGGTCGCGGTCCGCGTGGTCTCCATGCCCAGCACCAGCGTGTTCGACCGCCAGACCGTGGCCTACAAGAAGTCGGTGCTGCCCGCCGGCCTGCCGCGCGTGGCGGTCGAGATGGGCTCCACCGACGGCTGGTGGAAGTACGGCGTGTCGGCCGTGGTCGGCATCGACACCTACGGCGAATCGGCCCCGGCGCCGGTGCTGTTCCAGCACTTCGGCTTCACCGAACAGAACGTGGCGGACACGGTGCGCGCCGTGCTCGCGAAGTGATCAACCCCTTTTGAACCACCCCTCCAGGAGAGACCCGACATGACCATCAAGATCGGCATCAACGGCTTCGGCCGCATCGGCCGCAACGTGCTGCGCAGCGCCATCCAGAACTTCGCCGACATCGAGGTGGTGGCCATCAACGATCTGCTGGAGCCCGACTACCTGGCCTACATGCTGCAGTACGACAGCGTGCACGGCCGCTTCAAGGGCACGGTCAGCGTCGAGGGCAACACCCTGATCGTCAACGGCAAGAAGATCCGCCTGACCCAGGAGCGCGATCCCTCCAACCTGAAGTGGAACGAGGTCGGTGCCGACGTCGTCATCGAGTCCACCGGCCTGTTCCTGGACAAGGCCACCGCCCAGAAGCACCTGGACGCCGGCGCCAAGAAGGTCATCCTGTCGGCCCCGTCCAAGGACGACACCCCCATGTTCGTCTACGGCGTCAACCACGACACCTACAAGGGCGAGGCCATCATCTCCAACGCCTCGTGCACCACCAACTGCCTGGCCCCGATCGCCAAGGTGCTGCACGACAAGTGGGGCATCAAGCGCGGCCTGATGACCACGGTGCACGCCGCCACCGCCACCCAGAAGACGGTGGACGGCCCGTCCAACAAGGACTGGCGCGGCGGCCGCGGCATCCTGGAGAACATCATCCCCAGCTCCACCGGCGCCGCCAAGGCCGTGGGCGTGGTGATCCCCTCGCTCAACAAGAAGCTCACCGGCATGTCCTTCCGCGTGCCCACCTCCGACGTGTCGGTGGTCGACCTGACCGTGGAGCTGGACAAGGCCGCCACGTACGAGGAGATCAAGGCCGAGATGAAGGCCCAGTCCGAAGGCGCGCTCAAGGGCGTGCTGGGCTACACCGAGGACAAGGTGGTGGCCACCGACTTCCGCGGCGACACCCGCACCTCCATCTTCGACGCCGACGCCGGCATCGCACTGGACGGCACCTTCATCAAGGTGGTGAGCTGGTACGACAACGAGTGGGGCTACTCCAACAAGTGCCTGGAGATGGTTCGCGTCGTGGCCAAGTAAGCGCAAGCTCACTCGGTACGTCAAAGGGCGCCTTCGGGCGCCCTTTCTCATGGAGGAAGGTCAGCGAGGCGCGTTGACACTAGACCGACCGGTCTATAGAGTCGCCCCATGCCCGCCGACACCCCCCCATCGCCTGCCGCACTCCCTGCGGTGCCCGGCACCCGCGACCGCCTGATCGCTGCCATGACCGATGCCCTGCGGCGCCGGGGCTTTCACGGCGTCGGCGTGGCCGACATCCTGCAGCAGGCCGGTGCGCCCAAGGGGGTGCTGTACCACCACTTTCCCGGCGGCAAGGCCGATCTGGCCGTGGCGGCCATCGATCAGGTGGTGGACCGCATGATCGCCGGCCTCGACCAGCTGCTGGCCCAGCAGCCGGACCCCCTGCTGGCCACCCGGCTCTGGCTGCAGAGCGCCACGGGCCGCCTGCAGGCCAGCGGGTTCGAAAGCGGCTGCCCCTTGGCCACCATTGCCCTGGAAACCACCGCCGCCGACACGGCGCTGCGCGAGGCCCTGGCCCGGGCCTTCGAGCGCATGCGCCAGCGCCTGGCCCAGGCCCTGGCGGCGGCCGGGCACGACGCCGCGCGGGCCGAATCGCTGGCCGCCCTGATCGTCTCCGCCTACGAAGGCGGCCTGCTGCAGGCCCGCGTGGCCCACAGCACCGCACCGCTGGACCGGGTGACCGATGCCCTGCTCGGTCTGCTGGCCGCGCCCCTCTCTGCCCCACCATCCCCGCCGCCCGGAGCGCCCACATGACCACCCCACCCATCGCCGGCGAACGCCACACCCTGCTGGCCGCCGACGGCTACGCCATTGCCGCCACCCGCTACCGCCCGCTGCAGCCGCAGGCCCGGCGCCCTGCCCTGGTGGTGGCCGGCGCCACGGCGGTGCCGCAAGGCTTCTACCGGCGTTTTGCCGAGCATGCCGCCGCGCGCGGCTACGACACCCTGACCCTGGACTACCGCGGCATCGGCCTGTCCGCGCCTGCCAGCCTCAAAGGTTTCCGCATGGACTACCTCGATTGGGGCCGGCTCGATCTGGCCGCCGGCGTGGCCGCGATGCAGAAGGAAGGGCGGCCGGTGGTGGTGGTGGGCCATTCCTATGGCGGTCATGCGCTGGGGCTGCTGCCCGACCCCACCCAGGTCACGGCCGCCTGGACCTTTGCCACCGGCGCCGGCTGGCACGGCTGGATGCCGCCGCTGGAACGCCTGCGCGTGCTCTTCATGTGGCGGGTGCTGGGGCCGCTCATGACCCGCCGGGCCGGCTACCTGCCCTGGAGCAAGCTGGGCATGGGCGAAGACCTGCCGCTGGACGTGTACCGCCAGTGGCGCGACTGGTGCCGCCATCCGCGCTATTTCTTCGACGACCCGGCCATGAAACCGGTGACCGAGCGCTTCGACCACGTCCGTTTCCCGATCGTGGCGGTGAACGCCCTGGACGACGCCTGGGCACCCCCGGCCTCGCGCGATGCCTTCATGGCCGGCTACCGGCAGGCCCCGGTGCGCACCGTGACCGTCGATCCGCGCCGCAGCGGCATCGGCCCCGTGGGCCACATGGGTTACTTCCGTCCGCAGGCGACGGTGCTGTGGAACGACGCGCTGGACTGGTTCGACGGTGTGCTGGCCGGGGCGCCTCAGCCCGCGCAGGCCGCCAGCTGACGGTTGCCCATGGCCGGCTGCAGCGACTGGATGCGCTCGCGCTGCGCCGCCGTGATGGCCGGCAGGCGCAGGCTGAAGCTGGTGGACGGCGCCCGTTCCTGGGCCACCCGCGCCGTCTTCACGCCCTTGCGCACCACCTGTTGCAGTGCGGTCTGGGCGGCGGCCTCGCTGGAGAAGGTGCCCAGCGACAGGCCGGGCGCCAGCCCGGTGGTGTTGACGTCGCGGAAATCCACGCCGAGTTCGCGCAGCTCGGCCTTCTTGGCGCTGACCTGGGCCGAATTGTCGTAGCGCCCCATGTAGACGATCCAGCGTCCGGCGCTGCTCACCTCGCTCAGGCGCCAGGCGTTGTCCGGCAGCGCCATGCGGCGAAGCTCGGCGCGCAGCTGGTCGGCCTGGGCGGCATCGAAGCCACCGGCCTCGAAGCAGGCGGTGGCTTCGGTGGCGGGTGCAGGCGCCGAGCTGATGACCGAAGCCGGGCTGGTCGAGCCGCCCGTGCCGATGGCCGCGCCGCTTTCGCTGGTGGTTTCGGTTGCGGTGGGGGCTGGCGCCGGCACGGTCGAGGCGGCCTGCTCCGGCGGCGGGGGTGAGGGCGGCCGCTGTCCGTTGAGCAGGCGCACCGCCTCGGGCCGCAGCTGCTGTTCCACCCGCTGCGGTTCCTGCGGGCTGCGGGGCTCCAGTCCCAGCGGGGCCAGCCAGCCGGTCTGCCAGGCGTAGCTGCCCAGGTTGGCCAGCACCAGAAGGATGACGAGCGCCCTCAGCATGGCCGCACGCTCACCTCGGCGCTGCTGATCTCGCGCAGGCCCCGGGCCGTCATCACCCGCAGGCTGCCGTCAGGCCCCACGCCCTGTCCGGTGCCGGTGGTGCCGTCGGACAACACCAGTTCGCGCTCGCGCAGCGCGTCCCGCGCATCGAAACGGGCGGCAAAGGCGCCGAACCCCAGGCTGGCAAAGGCCAGCAGATCGTTCACCAGCGGGGCGGCCACAGCCTCCAGCGCCTCGCCGTCGGTCAGGCCCATGCGGCATTCGGACAGCCCGGCCGGCGGCACCGGCGGCAGTGCGCCGGCCTGCGACAGCACCGACGCCGGCGGCCGGGCGATGTTCAGGCCCACGCCGACGATGACCATGCGCGGTGCACCAGGCGCCTCGCCGGCGCTGGCGGTTTCCACCAGGATGCCGCCGGCCTTGCGGCCATCGAGCCAGAGGTCGTTGGGCCATTTCAGGCGCAGGTCGGGGTGCAGCGATTCGGCCAGGCTCACGCCCACCACCAGCGACAGGCCGGACCAGTCCAGCGGCGCCAGCGGCAGGCCCAGCGAGAAGGCCAGCGAATGGCCCGGCGGGCTGCTCCAGGGCTTGCCCAGGCGTCCGCGCCCGGCGGTCTGCTCCTGCGCCACCAGCAGCACCGGCTCGTTCAGGCCGGTGCGCACCCGGCGCATGAGCTCGCTGTTGGTGGAGTCGATGGTGGGCAGCAGCTCCACCGTGAACCCGGGCAGCACCGGCGCGATGGCCTGCCAGACGGATTCGAGGTGGGCCGTGAGCATGTCGCGCAGCGTTGCGGCGTCAGCCGAGCCGGGTGGCGCGGCCGCCGCGCTTGGGCGCCAGCAGCGTGCCCCGGCACTTCGGCGCACCGCACCAGCAGGGGTACTGCTTCTTCAGCGCCGGCGTCAGCGGTTCGTCGATGACCAGGCCGTAGTCGTAGAACAGCTCTTCGCCGGCCGGGATGTTGCGCCGCGCGCGGATGAACACCCGACCGTCTTCCACCTCGGCCTCGCAGTTGGGGTTGCAGCTGTGGTTGATCCAGCGCGCCGAGTTGCCGCCGTACTTGGCGTCGATGACATGCTCTTCATCAACGTGGAAGTAGAAGGTGTGGTTGGGGTCGTTCGGGTCGTGCGGGTGGCGTTCCAGCGCCTCGGCCCAGGTGATGACCTCGCCCACATATTCGATCAGGGTTTCACCTTCGGCCAGATCGACCAGTGCATACACCCCGCGCCCATGAACCCCGGAGCGGCGGACCTGGATGCGCCGCACCGGTGCAGGGGCTTTTGTCGGGAGCGCCGAGGGCTTTCCGGGGCTTTTCGTCACGGGCGGAGTTTTTGGTAAGGTTGTTTCATGCAGGTGCGCGCGTGTGTGTGCGCACCCATGAGCGCGCCTGCGTGTGCGCGCGGAAAGCCGGATTGTAGAGATGAAAACCCCTGGTTCGACCAAGACACTGGTCATTGCCGAGAAGCCGTCGGTGGCGCAGGACATCGTGCGCGCGCTCACGCCGGTGGCCGGCAAGTTCGACAAGCACGAAGACCACTTCGAGAACGAGCAGTACGTCGTGACCTCGGCCGTGGGCCACCTGGTGGAGATCGCCGCCCCCGAGCAGTTCGACGTCAAGCGCGGCAAATGGAGCTTTGCGCACCTGCCGGTGCTGCCGCCGTACTTCGAGCTCAAGCCGATCGACAAGGCCAAGTCGCGCCTGAACGCGGTGGTGAAGCTGGCCAAGCGCAAGGACGTGGGCACCCTCATCAACGCCTGCGACGCGGGCCGCGAGGGCGAGCTGATCTTCCGCCTGATCGAGCAGTACGCCGGTGGCCTGAAGAACGGCCAGTACCAGGGCCTGGGCAAGCCGGTGCAGCGGCTGTGGCTGCAGTCCATGACCCCGGCTGCCATCCGGGAAGGCTTCGAGCAGCTGCGCAGCGATGCCCAGATGCGCGGCCTGGCCGATGCGGCCCGCAGCCGCTCCGAAGCCGACTGGCTGGTCGGCATCAACGGCACCCGCGCCATGACCGCCTTCAACTCGCGCGACGGCGGCTTCTTCCTGACCACCGTGGGCCGGGTGCAGACGCCCACGCTGTCCATCGTGGTCGAGCGGGAGGAAAAGATCCGTGCCCACCGGGCGCGCGACTACTGGGAAATCCACGCCAGCTTCCTCGCCGAGGCGGGCGAGTACCCCGGCAAGTGGTTCGACCCGAACTTCAGGAAGCCCACGGGCGACGACGCTGACGCTGACCTGCGCGCCGACCGCCTGTGGGACCACCGCGAGGCCCTGGCCATCGTGGAGGCGGTGCGCGGCAAGGCCGCCAGCGTGACCGAGGAGCGCAAGCCCACCACCCAGGCCAGCGGCCTGCTGTACGACCTGACCAGCCTGCAGCGCGAGGCCAACGGCCGCTTCGGCTTCTCGGCCAAGACCACGCTGCAGCTGGCCCAGAGCCTGTACGAGCGTCACAAGGCCCTGACCTACCCGCGAACCGATTCGCGCGCCCTGCCCGAGGACTACCTGCCCACCGTCAAGCAGACCTTCGAGATGCTGGCCGACAGCGGCATGAAGCACCTGGCGCCGTTTGCCCTGACCGCGCTCAACAACGGCTACATCCGCCCCAGCAAGCGCGTCTTCGACAACAGCAAGGTGTCGGACCACTTCGCCATCATCCCCACGCTGCAGGCGCCCAGCGGCCTGTCGGACGCCGAACAGAAGCTCTACGACCTGGTGGTGCGCCGTTTCCTGGCGGTGTTCTTCCCCAGCGCCGAGTTCATGGTGACCACCCGCATCAGCCAGGTGCTCAACCACCACTTCAAGACCGAGGGCAAGGTGCTGGTCAAGCCGGGCTGGATGGCGGTCTACGGCAAGGAGGCCGCCGAAGACGTGACTGACGCCAAGGATGGCGACAAGGGTCAGAACCTGGTGCCGGTGCGCGACGGCGAGACGGTGCGCACCGAATCGGTCGAGGCCAAGGGCCTGAAGACCCGGCCGCCGGCCCGCTACAGCGAAGCCACGCTGCTCGGCGCCATGGAGGGCGCCGGCAAGCTGGTGGACGACGACGAGCTGCGCGAGGCCATGCAGGAAAAAGGCCTGGGCACGCCAGCCACCCGCGCGGCCATCATCGAAGGCCTGCTGACCGAGAAGTACATGCTGCGCGAGGGGCGCGAGATCATCCCCACCGCCAAGGCCTTCCAGCTCATGACGCTGCTGCGCGGTCTGGAAGTGGAAGAACTCTCGCGTCCGGAGCTCACCGGCGAATGGGAATACAAGCTGGCCCAGATGGAGCAGGGCAAGCTCAGCCGCGAATCCTTCATGGCCGACATCGCTGCCATGACCGAGCGGCTGGTGAAGAAGGCCAAGGAATACGATCGCGACACCGTGCCGGGCAACTACGCCACGCTGCAGTCGCCGTGTCCGAACTGCGGTGGCGTGGTCAAGGAAAACTACCGCCGCTATGCCTGCACCGGTGCCGATGGCAGCAGCGAAGGCTGCGGCTTCTCGTTCACCAAGTCGCCGGCCGGCCGCACCTTCGAGATCGAGGAGGCCGAAGCCTTCGTGCGCGACCGCCACATCGGCCCACTGGAGGGCTTCCGCTCCAAGGCGGGCTGGCCCTTCGTGGCCGAGATGGCCCTCAAGTACAGCGACGAGGACAAGAACTGGAAACTGGAGTTCGACTTCGGTGACGACAAGAACGCCGAAGAGACCGGCGAGCTGGTCGAGTTCGCCGCCAGCGAGTCGCTCGGCGCCTGTCCCAAGTGCGGCGGCGCGGTGCACGAGCACGGTGCCAACTATGTGTGCGAGCGCGCCGTGCCGACGGCGCAGCAACCGACCCCGAGCTGCGACTTCAAGAGCGGCAAGGTGATCCTGCAGCAGCCGGTGGCGCGCGAGCAGATGAGCAAGCTGCTGGCCACCGGCAAGACCGACCTGCTGGACAAGTTCGTGTCCATGCGCACGCGCCGCGCCTTCAAGGCTTTCCTGGCCTGGGACAAGGAGGCCGGCAAGGTGAACTTCGAGTTCGAGCAGCGCGAGAGCAAGTACCCGCCGCGCAAGACCGCCGGCGGTGCCGCGCGCCCGGCCGCCAAGGCTGCGCCGGCCAGGAAGGCGGCGGCCGCCAAGAAGGCGCCCGCTGCGAAGAAGGCCGCTGCGCCCAAGGCGCCGCGCAAGACCACGGCAGCCACCGGCAAGCAGCCCAGCGCTGCGCTGGCGGCCGTCATCGGCGAAGGACCGGTGTCGCGCCCCGAGGTGGTCAAGAAGCTGTGGGACTACATCAAGGCCAACGGCCTGCAGGACGCTGCCGACAAGCGCCGCATCAATGCCGATGCCAAGCTGCGCCCGGTGTTCGGCAAGGACGCGGTGACCATGTTCGAGATCGCTGGCCTGGTCGGTCAGCACCTGGAATGAATTTCAAAGGAGACAAGCCATGAGCCTCAAGCTGTTCTACGCCCCCGGTGCCTGTTCTTTCGTGCCGCACGCCGCCCTGGAGCTGGCAGGCGCCACTTTCGAGCCGGTGATGGTCAAGCTGCACAAGGGCGAGCAGCGCGCACCCGAGTACCTGGCCCTGAACCCGCGCGGTCAGGTGCCGGTGCTGGTGGAGGGCAGCGACGTGGTCACGCAGATCCCGGCGATTGCGCTGCACATCGACAGCCTGTTCCCGCAGGCCGGGCTGCTGCCGGCCAGCGGCATGGCCCGCACCCGGGCGCTGCAGACGCTCATGTGGATGAACAACACGGTGCACCCCACCTTCACCCATGTGTTCATGCCGCAGAAGTTCACCGCCGACGAGGCGGCCCAGCAGGCGGTGAAGGCGCATGCGGTGCAGGCCTACCGGGGGCTGCTGGAGGAGATCGAGGCCATGGCGCGCGCCGCCTCGCCCTGGCTGGCCGGCGCCCAGCCCGGCGTGCTGGATGCCTATGCCTTGACCCTGCTGCGCTGGGGCGGTTATGCCGGCATCGATCCCGCCACACTGAGCGCCACCTGGGACCTGGCCCAGCGCTTCGCCGCACTGCCGGCGGTGGCCCGTGCCATCGAGCGCGAGCGCCTGCAGCTCAACGTCTACAAGCCGGCCTGAGATTCGTCGGGCTTCGGCGGGAACTTCACCGACACCCGCAGCCCGCGCTGGGTGCGCTCGGGGTGGGTGTCTTCCATGTGCACCGTGGCGCCGTGCTGCTGGGCGATCTCCTGCACGATGGCCAGGCCCAGGCCTGAGCCGTCCACGTTGGTGCCCAGCGCCCGGTAGAAGGGCTGCATCACCAGGTGGCGCTCGTTCTCGGGCACGCCCGGGCCGTTGTCTTCCACCTGCAGCACCTGCACCCCGCTGAAGCGGTCGGCCAGCACCCGCGCGGTCACCACGCCGCCCCGGCCGGTGTAGGCCAGGGCGTTGTCCACCAGGTTGCGCACCATCTCCTGCAACAGCACCGGGTTGCCCATGGGATGCAGCTCCGGGGGCATGTCATCCAGGCCTTCGTAGCCCAGGTCGATGCCGGCTTCCAGCGCGCGCGGCACCGAGTCCTGCACCACCGTCTGCACCAGCCGTGCCAGGTCGATGTGGGCGCTGGGCAGGGCCCGGCCCGTGGATTCCGCGCGGGCCAGCGCCAGCAGCTGGTTGACGGTGTGGGTGGCCCGTGCGCTGGAGCGCGAGATCTGCTGCAGCGAGCCGCGCAGTTCGCGCGGATCGGTCTCGCGCTGGGCCAGTTCGGCCTGCATCCGCAGGCCGGCCAGTGGCGTCTTGAGCTGGTGTGCCGCATCGGCCAGGAAGCGGCGCTGGGTGGTGAGCGAGGCTTTCAGGCGGGTCAGCAGGTCGTTGATGGACGACACCAGCGGCGCCACCTCCTGCGGAATGAAGGACTCCTCGATCGGGCTCAGGTCGTCCGGGCGACGGGCGCGGATGCGCTGCTCCAGATCGGACAGCGGCCGAATGCCGCGCACCAGCGCCAGCCACACCAGCAGAACGGCCAGCGGCAGGATGACGAACTGCGGCACCATCACGCCCTTGATGATCTCGTTGGCCAGCGTGGAGCGCTTGCCCTTGGTCTCGGCCACCTGCATCAGCACCGGGCCCGTCGCGTCGCCGCGATCCAGCCAGATGTAGGCCACGCGCACCTCGTCGCCGCGCACCACGTCGTCGCGCAGCAGCACCCGGCCCGGCCCGGGCGCGGGATCGTCCTGCGGCGGCGGGAAGTCGCCCTCGCCGCTGACCAGCCTGCCCCGCGCGTCCACCACCTGGTAGTACACCAGGTCGCTGTCGTCGGCCCGCAGCAGGTCGCGCGCCTGACTGTTCAGCACGAACATCACCCGGCCATCGTTGTTGACCACCAGCTGGGTCAGGGCCTGCAGGTTGAATTCGAGTGCCCGGTCGAAGGGCTTGCTGGCAATGCCTTGCGCCACGAACCAGGTGAGTGCCAGCGACAGCGGCCACAGCAGCAGCAGCGGCGTGAGCATCCAGTCCAGGATCTCGCCGAACAGGCTGCGCTGCTCCCGCTGGAACAGCCCGAAGCCGACCGGGCCGGCCTTGTCGCCGTCAGCCGGGGATTTTTTCAAGGCAGTAGCCCAGGCCGCGCACGGTGGCGATGCGGATCGGACCCTTCTCGATCTTCTTGCGCAGGCGGTGGATGTAGACCTCGATGGCGTTGTTGCTCACCTCTTCGCCCCATTCGCACAGCCGCTCCACCAGCTGGTCCTTGCTGACCAGGCGGCCGGCGCGCTGCAGCAGCACTTCCAGCAGGCCCAGCTCGCGGGCCGAGAGCTCGACCATCTTGCCGTCGATGGTGGCCACCCTGCCGGCCTGGTCGTATTCGAGCGGGCCGTGGCGGATGGTGTTGGTGGTGCCGCCCATGCCGCGCCGGGTGAGCGCGCGCACCCGCGCTTCGAGTTCCTGCAGGCTGAAGGGCTTGGCCATGTAGTCGTCGGCACCGTAATCCAGGCCCTTCACGCGCTCCTCGATGCTGTCGGCGGCGGTCAGGATCAGCACCGGCAGCTGCGATCCGCGTGAGCGCAGGCGCTTGAGCACTTCCAGGCCGTGCAGGCGCGGCAGGCCCAGGTCGAGGATGAGGAGGTCGAACTCGTTGTTGGTCATCAACGCCGCGTCGGCCTCGGCACCGCTGGCCACATGGTCCACCGCTGCGCCGGCGGCACGCAGGCTGCGCAGCAGCCCGTCTGCCAGCACCTGGTCGTCTTCTGCAATCAGGATCCGCATGCCTGTCTCCTATCGTTATGCATCGATTCTAGGTGCCCCCCTGGGGTATCAGGAACGGGCATAGGCCTCCAGTCCCAGGCTCACCACGGTGGCCACGTCCGGGCCGACCTGGCTGCTGAACTCGTGCTCGGTCTGGGCCACCGCGCGCCGGAAGGCGTCCAGCCAGAGCAGCCCGGCCGGCGTGAACACGATGCGCCGCGCCCGGCGGTCCATCGGGTCGGGCTCGCGCCGCACCAGGCCCCAGGCCTCGCACTGGGTCACCAGGTCGCCCATGGCCTGCTTGGTCATGCCGGCGTGGGCGGCGAGTTCGGTCAGGCGCGAGCCGCGCAGAGACAGGTGGCGGGTGATGTGCACATGCGCTGCGCCCACCTGATCGCGCTCGGCCAGGTGGGCCAGGGCCAGCGGCACCTCACCGTCGCTGGCCATGAGCTGCAGCACCCGGGCGTCGAAGCGGCGCATGGCTTCGCCCAGCAGGCGCCCCAGGTGGCCGCCGCGCCAGCGGTCGTCCGGTTCGGCGGCAGGGCTGGGAATGTGCATGGCGTCAGATGGTAAGGCAAACTGACCAAAAAATCATGATTTGCAAAAGTATTCGCCGCTACACTGCTGTTCACCCATCCAGTGCTGGATGCAACCCCACCCACCAGGAGCCTCGCATGGACACCGGACTCAAAGCCAACAACCCCCTCAACGCCGAAAAGGCCAAAGCCCTGCAGGCCGCCCTGGCCCAGATCGAAAAACAGTTCGGCAAGGGCACCATCATGCGGCTGGGCGAAGGCGAGGCCATCGAGGACATCCAGGTCGTGTCCACCGGCTCGCTGGGTCTGGACATCGCCCTGGGCGTCGGCGGCCTGCCGCGCGGCCGCGTCATCGAGATCTACGGCCCGGAATCGTCCGGCAAGACTACGCTCACCCTGCAGGTCATTGCCGAGATGCAGAAGCTCGCCGGCACCTGCGCCTTCGTCGATGCCGAACACGCGCTGGACGTGCAGTACGCCCAGAAGCTCGGCGTCAACCTGCCCGATCTGCTCATCTCCCAGCCCGACACCGGTGAACAGGCGCTGGAAATCGTCGACTCGCTGGTGCGCTCCGGCGCGGTCGATCTGGTGGTGGTGGACTCGGTGGCCGCGCTCACGCCCAAGGCCGAGATCGAAGGCGAAATGGGCGACCAGCTGCCCGGCCTGCAGGCCCGCCTCATGAGCCAGGCCCTGCGCAAGCTCACCGCCACCATCAAGAAGACCAACTGCACGGTGATCTTCATCAACCAGATCCGCATGAAGATCGGCGTGATGTTCGGCAGCCCCGAAACCACCACCGGCGGCAACGCGCTCAAGTTCTACGCCTCGGTGCGCCTGGACATCCGCCGCACCGGCACCATCAAGAAGGGCGAAGAGGCCATCGGCAACGAGACCAAGGTCAAGGTGGTCAAGAACAAGGTCAGCCCGCCCTTCAAGACGGCCGAGTTCGACATCCTGTTCGGCGAAGGCATCAGCCGTGAGGGCGAGATCCTGGATCTGGGCGTGCTCAACCGCGTGATCGAGAAGTCCGGTGCCTGGTACGCCTACAACGGCGAGAAGATCGGCCAGGGCCGCGACAACGCCCGCGAGTTCCTGCGCGAGAACCCCGAGCTGCGCGTCGAGATCGAGAACAAGGTCCGCACCGAGCTGGGCGTGCCCCTGCTGCCGGTGGACGGCGGCACCGACGAGCCCGCCGCCCCGGCCGCGCGCAAGTCCAAGGCCAAGGCCGAGAAGGCCGACGCCGAAGTCGCGGAATAAGTCTTCCACGACCAGCCGGTGGGTTTCCAGACGCTCTCGCTCAAGGGCCGTGCCCTGCGCCTGCTGGCCCAGCGCGAGCATTCGCGCACCGAGCTGGAGCGCAAGCTGGCCGAGCACGAGACCGAGCCCGGCGAACTCGCCCGGACGCTGGACGAGCTGCAGGCCAAGGGCTTCATCAGCGAGCAGCGGGTGGTGGAGTCGCTGGTGCACCGGCGCGCTGCCCGTCTGGGCACAGGGCGGTTGAAGCAGGAGCTGCAGGCCAAGGGCGTGAGCCCGCAGGCCGTGGCCGAGGCGGTGGATGTCCTGCGCCGCACCGAGGTGGAGCGGGCGCGCGAGGTGTGGCGCAAGAAGTTCGGAGAACCGGCGGCGGATGCCGCTGGCCGGGCCAGGCAGATGCGCTTCCTGGCCTCGCGCGGTTTTGCCTCCGAGGCCATCCGCCGCGTGGTCAGCGGCGCCGACGACGACTGATCACAAGCCCAGCATCAGCTGCAGGTTCTGCACGGCGGCGCCGCTGGCGCCCTTGCCCAGGTTGTCCAGCCGGGCGATCAGCACCGCGTGGCGGTGCGCCTCGTTGGCAAACACCCGCAGTTCCAGCCGATTGGTGTCGTTGAGCGCGGTGGCGTCGAGCTTGCCGTTGTCGGTGGCCGGCAGCACGTGCACCCAGCCACCGCCTGCGGCGCTGTCGGCGTAGTGGCGGGCCAGGGCATCGTGCAGGTCGGCGGCCTTGGGGCGGCCGGGCAGGTCGTCCAGGTGCAGCGGCAGCTGCACCAGCATGCCCTGGCGGAAATTGCCCACGGCCGGAATGAAGATGGGCCGGCGGCTCAGCCCGGTGTAGCGCAGGATCTCGGGCAGGTGCTTGTGCGACAGGCCCAGCGCATAGGCCTCGAACAGCGGGGCTTCGCCCGCCTCGTAGGCCTCGATCATGGTGCGGCCGCCGCCCGAATAGCCGCTGACCGAGGGCAGGGCCAGCGGGAAGTCGGCCGGGATCAGTCCGGCCTGCACCAGGGGGCGCAGCAGCGCGATGGCACCGGTGGCGTAGCAGCCCGGATTGGCCACCCGGTCGGCTTGCTGCACCGCCTCGCGCTGGCCCGCGGCGAGTTCGGGGAAGCCATAGACCCAGCCCGGCGCGCAGCGGTGGGCGGTGGAGGCGTCGATGATGCGGGGCTTGCGCCCCGGCAGGCTGTCGATCATGGCCACCGACTCGATGGCGGCGTCGTCGTGCAGGCACAGGATCACGAGGTCGACGCCGGCCATCAGCTCACGCTTGGCGCCCGGGTCCTTGCGACGGGCCGGGTCGATGCTGACCAGCTCCACCCCGGCCATGCCCTGCAGCCGTTCGCGGATCTGCAGTCCGGTGGTGCCGGCTTCGCCGTCGATGAAAACCTGGGCCATGTCGCGCTCCATGTCAGTTGGGTTTCAGGCGCGTGGCCATAATTACGGCCGGGAACGCGACCCGGATTGGTGCAACGCACCATGATACAGTCCCCGGTTGCTCACCCGAGCCCCGTCCCCGGCCACCCTCGCCGCGCCGGACATCTGACCCATCCTTGAGAGAGAACTCATGAAGATTCACGAATACCAGGGCAAGGACATCCTGCGCCAGTTCGGTGTGCCGGTGCCGCGTGGCATCCCGGCCTTCACGGTGCAGGAAGCGGTGGAAGCCGCCCAGAAACTCGGCGGCCCGGTCTGGGTGGTCAAGGCCCAGATCCACGCCGGCGGCCGTGGCAAGGGGGGTGGCGTCAAGGTGGCCAAGAGCATCGAGCAGGTCAAGGAGCTGGCCGGCCAGATCCTGGGCATGCAGCTCAAGACCCACCAGACCGGCCCGGAAGGCCAGAAGGTCCGCCGCCTCTATATTGAGGACGGTGCCGACATCCAGAAGGAGTACTACCTGTCCGTGGTGACCGACCGCGCGACCCAGAAGGTGGCCTTCATCGCTTCCAGCGAAGGCGGCATGGACATCGAGGAAGTGGCCCATTCCACGCCCGAGAAGATCATCACCCTGTTCGTGGACCCGCTGGTCGGCCTCACCCAGGCCCAGGGCGAAGAGCTGGCACGCGGCATCGGCATGCCGGCCGACTCGCAGGCCCAGTTCATCGACATCTGCCAGAAGCTCTACAAGTGCTACATGGACACCGACGCGTCCCTGGTCGAGATCAACCCGCTCAACCGTGACGGCAAGGGCAACGTGATCGCCCTGGACGCCAAGTTCAACTTCGACTCCAACGCCCTGTTCCGCCACCCCGAGATCGTGGCCCTGCGCGATCTGGACGAGGAAGATCCGGCCGAGATCGAGGCCTCCAAGTTCGACCTGGCCTACATCAGCCTGGACGGCAACATCGGCTGCCTGGTCAACGGCGCCGGCCTGGCCATGGCCACCATGGACACCATCAAGCTGTTCGGCGCCGAGCCGGCCAACTTCCTGGACGTGGGCGGCGGTGCCACCCCCGAGAAGGTGACCGAGGCCTTCAAGATCATGCTCAAGAACGACAAGGTCAAGGCGATCCTGGTCAACATCTTCGGCGGCATCATGAAGTGCGACACCATCGCCACCGGCGTCATCACTGCCTGCCGCGCCGTCAACCTGAACGTGCCGCTGGTGGTCCGCATGAAGGGCACCAACGAAGAGCTGGGCAAGAAGATGCTGGCCGAATCGGGCCTGCCCATCATCAGCGCCGACACCATGGCCGAAGCCGCTCAAAAAGTGGTTGCCGCCGTCAAAGCCTAAGCCCCGGAGAAGCAACATGTCGATCTACATCAACAAAGACACCAAGGTCATCACCCAGGGCATCACCGGCAAGACGGGCCAGTTCCACACCGAGAAGTGCCAGGAATACGCCAACGGCAAGAACTGCTTCGTGGCCGGCGTGAATCCGAAGAAGGCCGGCGAGTCGATCTTCAACATCCCGATCTACTCCACCGTCAAGGAAGCCGCCCAGCAGACCGGCGCCACCGTGTCGGTGATCTATGTGCCGCCCGCCGGTGCAGCCGCTGCCATCTGGGAAGCCGTCGAGGCCGACCTGGACCTGGCCATCTGCATCACCGAAGGCATTCCGGTGCGCGACATGCTGGAAGTGCGCAACAAGATGAAGGCCAAGGAAGCCGCCGGCGGCAAGAAGACCCTGCTGCTGGGCCCCAACTGCCCCGGACTGATCACGCCCGACGAGATCAAGATCGGCATCATGCCCGGCCACATCCACCGCAAGGGCCGCATCGGTGTGGTGTCCCGCTCGGGCACGCTGACCTACGAAGCCGTGGCACAGCTGACCGAAATCGGCCTGGGCCAGTCCAGCGCCGTGGGCATCGGTGGCGACCCCATCAACGGCCTGAAGCACATCGACGTGATGAAGGCCTTCAACGACGATCCGGACACCGACGCCGTGATCATGATCGGCGAGATCGGCGGTCCCGATGAAGCCGAAGCCGCCATGTGGTGCAAGGCGAACATGAAGAAGCCCATCGTCGGCTTCATCGCCGGCGTCACCGCCCCTCCGGGCAAGCGCATGGGCCACGCCGGCGCGCTGATCTCGGGCGGCGCCGACACGGCCGATGCCAAGCTGGCCATCATGGAAGAGTGCGGCTTCAAGGTCACCCGCAATCCGTCCGAAATGGGCCGCCTGCTCAAGGCGCTGCTCTGACCGGGCCCATGCCCGTCGGGCATGGACAGTCGGAAAAGGGCAACGGAAACGTTGCCCTTTTTGCATGGTCGGGCCGATGGATGCTCCCCTCCGTGCCGTTTTGCACGACGATGCAGCATGTCGCGATTGCCCGCGACATGGGCCTGAAACAAAATGCAACGGCGTGTGCGGATGGGCCGCCACGCGTGGTCGGGTGCGCCGGGCCGCTCCTGATTCCGGGTTGTTGACCCCTGCTCACCCCTGACCTGTGCCTTCTCGTCCGGATCCTTCCCGCAAGCCCCGCCTTCGCCACCACGACATGATCGTGGGTGGCGTGGTGCTGCTGGTGGTGATGCTGCTGTACCTGGGTACCGATGTGGTGCAGGCGCTGGAGCGCCGGTTCTACGATATGGCCAGCACGTCCAGCGGGCGGGAACCCAGCGACAAGGTCGCGGTGATCGCCATCGACGACCTGAGCATTGCCAACATCGGTCGCTGGCCATGGCCGCGCGAGGTGCACGCCGACCTGATCGACCAGCTGGTGGCCGGTGGCGCCAAGACCATTGCCCACACGGCCTTCTTCGTCGAACCCCAGAGCGAGCGGGCGCTGGCGCCCTTGCGCGACCTGCGCGAGCAGCTGGAGGGCCGCTCCAGCATGCCGGGAGCGTTCAGCGACCTGGGTCCGGTGTCGCGCGAGCAGCTGCTCGGCTTCATCGGCCAGACCGAGGCCCGGCTCGATTCGGACGCCCGCCTGGCCCGCAGCATCGATCAGGCCGGCAATGTGGTGCTGGGTTCGGTGTTCGAGCTGGGCACTCCCCGGGGCCGACTCGACACCCCGCTGCCGGCCTTTGCCCAGCGGCGGACCCTGGGCGAGACCGCCGGCATGGGCCTGCCCGCCAGTGGCAGCCTGCAGCCGTTGCCCATCTTCGGAGAGCCGGCGGTGGGCATCGGGCATCTGAACCAGCAGCCGGATCCGGACGGTGCTGTGCGCCGTGAACCGCTGCTGGTGGACTACGACGGTTTTGCTGTGCCGTCGCTGGCGCTGGCGGTGGCTGCGCACAGCCTCAACCTGGGGCCGCAGGACTGGGCCCAGCTGCCCGGCATCGGTCTGCGCCTGGGCAATGAGGTGGTGCCCACCGACAGCGCCGGGCGCATGCTGCCGCAGTTCTATCCGCCGGAGTCGGGGCGCACGCCGTTCGCGGCCGACTCGTTCTACGACGTGATCACCGGGCGCATCAACGCGACCAAATACGCCGACAAGATCGTGATCATCGGTGCCACGGCGGCTGGTGTGGGCACCGCGTTTGCGACGCCGGTGTCCAGCGCCACGGCCCCGGTGACCCTGCTCGCCCACAGCGTGTCCAGCCTGCTGCAGGGGCATCACTTCTTCCGTCCCCACTGGGCCGCGATGGCCGAGACCGGCGTGGTGGTCCTGGTGGGGCTGTACCTGGTGCTGCTGCTGCCCCGTCTGCGGGCCGGCGTGGCGGCGGCCGTCACGGCGGCCACGGTGGTCTCGCTGGCGGCCACCGGCTGGCTGGCCCTGACCCGCGCCGGCTGGTGGCTGCAGTTGATGCTGCCCCTGGTGCTGCTGCTGGTGGGTCATCTGGCGCTGACCACCCGCCGGTTCCTGGTGACCGAATCCCTCAAGCGGCGCTCCGACCAGGAGTCGGCCGAGACCAACCGCCTCATGGCCCTGCAGCTGCAGAGCCAGGGCCAGCTCGACCAGGCGTTCGACCGCCTGCAGCGTGTGCCGCTGACCGAGGCGGTGGCCGACAACCTTCGCCTGCTGGCCCAGGATTTCGAGCGCAAGCGCCAGTTCAACAAGACCGTGGCGGTGTATGAGCACCTGCTGCGGCTGGACCCGACCGACCCCGACACCCGCACCCGCGTGGAACGCGCCCGCCAGCTGGCCGCCACCGTGATGCTGGGCAGCGGCAACACCCACCCGGGCGGCACGCTGGTGCTGGGGGATGGCGCCGTCGAGCAGCCCATGCTGGGCCGCTACCGGGTCGAGAAAACCCTGGGCAAGGGCGCGATGGGCGTGGTCTACCTGGGCCGCGATCCCAAGATCGGCCGCGCGGTGGCCATCAAGACACTGGCGCTCTCGGCCGAGTTCGAAGGCCAGGAGCTGCAGGACGCACGCGATCGCTTCTTCCGCGAGGCCGAGACCGCCGGCCGGCTGCAGCACCCGAACATCGTGACCATCTTCGATGCGGGTGAAGAGCACGACCTGGCCTTCATCGCCATGGAGCTGCTGTCGGGCCACGACCTCACCCGGCATACCAGGCCGGACGATCTGCTGCCGCCGCAGCAGGTGCTGGAGATCGGCGAGCAGGTGGCCCTGGCGCTGGACCATGCCCATGCCCTGGGGGTGGTGCACCGCGACATCAAGCCGGCCAACATCATGATCGACCCCGTCACCGGCTCGGTGAAGGTCACCGACTTCGGCATCGCCCGCGTGACCGACAGCAGCCGCACCAAGACCGGTGTGGTGCTGGGCACACCCAGCTTCATGGCGCCCGAGCAGCTCGCCGGGCAGCGGGTGGATGGGCGTGCCGACCTGTATTCCCTGGGGGTGACGCTGTTCCAGCTGCTCACCGGGCGTCTGCCGTTCCAGGCCGATTCCCTGGCCGCACTCATGTTCCGCATTGCCAACGAGCCGCCAGCCGCCCTGACCAGCCTGCGGCCAGACCTGCCGCCGGCACTGGGCGCCTTCCTGGCCAGCTCCATGGCCAAGCACCCTGCCGAACGCTTTCAGACCGGCGCGCAGATGGCCGCGGTGTTGCGTCGGCTGGCCGCCAGACTGCCCGACGCCGAGCCCGCCACCGGCTTTCCCACCACCCAGATCACCCTACCCTCGACCGTATCGACCGCTGGGTCTGATGCCGGCGAAGAACCACCGGATATACGGTTATAAAGCCGACCAATCATGAACTTTGAGTATTTCTGTCTCACCGACACCGGGCTGGTGCGAGACAACAACGAGGACTCGGTGGCGCTGGACACCGAGACCCACATCGCCGTCCTGGCCGACGGCATGGGCGGCTACAACGCCGGCGAGGTGGCCAGTGCCATGGCCACCGGCTTCATCAAGACCGAACTCGGTCGCTGGATCACCGAGGGCGGATTCGAGTCCAGCCCACGCGAGCTGCGCCGGGCCATGGAAGTCTGTGTCGACAACGCCAACCGCTCCATCTTCAATGCCGCCAATGCCCACGCGGGTTATGCCGGCATGGGCACCACGCTGGTCATGGGCGTCTTTGCGGCCGGTCGGGCCATGATCGGTCACGTGGGCGACTCGCGCTGCTACCGGCTGCGCAAGGGCGAATTCGTGCAGATCACCCGAGACCATTCGCTGCTGCAGGAGCAGATCGATGCTGGCCTGATCTCGCTGGAGCAGGCCCAGTTCGCCACCCACAAGAACCTGGTCACCCGGGCCCTGGGCGTGGAGGACAGCGTGCAGCTGGAGGTCAACGAGTTTCGCGTCGAGGACGACGACCTCTTCCTCTTCTGCTCCGACGGCCTGAGCGACATGGTCAGCGACGAACGCATGGCCACCCTGCTGGTCACCGCCGGGACGCTGGAGGAAAAATGCCACGCTCTCGTGGATGCGGCCAACGACGCGGGCGGACGGGACAATATTTCTGTGATACTGACGCACGCAAGTGACCGTCAGGCTCGCAAAGGCTTGCTCTCACGCATGCTTGGACGCTAAACCATCTCAAAAACGGACAGGACACAGGAGTCGGCCATGCCGAAAATGATCGTTTCCATCGACGGCGTCGTCATCAAGGAAGTGCAGCTGACCAAAGACCGCACCACGCTGGGCCGCCGTCCTTACAACGACATCGTCATCGACAACCTGGCTGTCAGCGGCGAGCACGCAGTGCTCCAGATGGCGGGCAGCGCAGTGACCATCGAAGACCTCAACAGCACCAACGGCACCTACGTCAACGGCAAGGCGGTCAAGAAGCAGTCGCTGGCCAACAACGACACGGTCGAGATCGGCAAGTACAAGATCCGCTTCATCCAGGACGGCGCAGAGGTGCCCGCCGAGTCGTACGAGAAGACCATGGTCATCAACGCCGGCAGCGTGGTGGGCGCCAGCGCCGCTGCCGTGGGCAATGCCGCCATCCGGGTGATGTCGGGCTCGGCCGCCGGCCGCGAAGTGCCGCTGGTCAAGGTGGTCACCACCATCGGCAAGCCTGGCGTGGCCGTGGCGGCCATCACCCGCCGCCAGAGCGCCTACGTGATGGCCGTGGTGGAGGGCGTGGTGCGTCCTTCGGTGAATGGTCAGGCCCTGGGGGACGAAGCGGTCGAGCTGCGCGACGGCGACCTGCTGGAGCTCGCCGGTACCCAGATGCAGTTCGTGCTGCTCTGATCCCGGCGCCCCGCCTCGAATGCCACCGGCTTTCGAGAACCGGGTTTTTGCCAAATAAGTCCTGTTCGGCGCTGTTCCCAGCGGTTAGTCTGGCGGATCCCGTTGTTCGATCCGACCCGATTTCCGCCCACCATGAAAGTTCAGGTCCTGGGTTGTTCCGGCGCCATCGCACGTGGCTGCCGGACCACTGCCTTCCTGCTGGATGACGACGTCCTCATCGACGCCGGCACCGGCGTGGGCGACATGCCCCTGGCCCTCATGGCCGGCATCGACCATGTCTTCATCACCCATGCGCACCTCGACCATGTGGCAGCGCTGCCGTTGATGCTGGACGCAGTGGCGTCCGCCCGGCTGGCCCGTGGCGCCGGTGCCATCCGTGTGCATGCCCTGCCCGAGACCATCCAGGCCTTGCGCACCCACCTGTTCAACGGGCTGATCTGGCCCGATTTCACCGCCATCCCCAGCGTCGAGAACCCTCTGCTCGTGTTCGAGCCCCTGCAGGTGGGTGACACCTGGACCGACGGCCACAAGACGGTGGAAGCCTTGCCGGCGGTGCACAGCGTACCGGCCGTGGGTTATGCGGCATGGGCGCAGGGCGGCGCCTGGGTGTTCAGCGGCGACACCGGCCGCAACCCGGCCTTCTGGGCCCGGGTGAACCAGCTGCCGGTGGCCCAGCTGGTGATCGAGACCGCCTTCAGCGACCGCGAGGCCGACCTGGCCAGCCGCAGCCAGCACCTGGCGCCCGGCACCCTGGCCGAGGAGCTGGCGTCCATCGCGCCTGGCGCACGCTATCCCGTCTGCATCACCCACACCAAGCCGGCCGAAACCGAACTCATCATGGCCGAGATCCTGCGGCTGGACGCCGCATCGCGCCACGACATCCGCTGGCTTCAGGCCGGCCAGACCTTCGAGTTCTGAGCGCCGCCACCGGCTGTCCCGCCCATCCGCCGGTCCATCGCCCGTGAGGATGGAGCCGGCACCGCCCCGTCACTCACGCTGAGCCACCGAGTCGTTCGGTGGCACGACCCCCGGGTCGTTCCTTCTTTCCCAAGGAGTCAGCATGAGCCTGTCAACGAAACCCGGCCTCATCCAGCGCGGTTTCACCCTGATCGAACTGATGATCGTGGTGGCCATCATCGGCATCCTGGCTGCCGTGGCCTTGCCGGCTTACCAGGACTACACCGTGCGGGCGCGGGTGTCGGAACTGATTCTGGCGGTATCCACTTGTCGGGGCTCGGTGACCGAGACCATCCTCAATGCCACCACCGCGTCGGCGCTGACTGCGGCACTGCCCAGTTCCTGCTCGGTGTCACCCACCAGGATGGTGTCGGCGGTCAGCGTGGACACTACCACTGCCGCCATCACGGTGGTTGGCAATGCGGCCAACCTTGGCACCGGTACTGGTACTTCCATCCGGCTGAGTCCACATGTGTCCACCGGTCCGTTCAACGCCGCCAACCATGCCGGGCAGGTGATCAGCGAGTGGCGCTGCGGTCCTGCCACCGGCAGCAATCCCATCGATTCCAGGTACCTGCCAGGGTCCTGCAGAAACTGACGCAGTGCGGCAAATGACAAAAATTGTTACGGCCGTGGGCTCCGATGCCGGTCAATTTTTGTCACCTAGCTCGCCGGGTGTGATGTTTTTGGCACCGAATGGGGCGTTAAGGGCTGGCACGCAACCTGCTGAACAGGACCGTCCTCAACCCGAACCCCTCTAGGAGTCTTCATGAAGCGCACCCTGCAAAAAGGTTTCACCCTGATCGAACTGATGATCGTGGTGGCCATCATCGGCATTCTGGCCGCCGTCGCCCTGCCCGCTTACCAGGATTACACCGTGCGTGCACGGATGTCGGAAGTCGTGCTGGCTGCTTCGTCGTGCCGCACTTCGCTGACCGAAGCGTTCCAGACCGCTCCCGCCGGCACCGCCATCGCCAGCATCGTGGGTAACAACTGCAACATCCAGCGTACCCAGTTCGTGTCTGGTGGCGACGTTACCAACGCAGGCATCATCCGTGTCTCCACCCTGTCTGCAGTGGGTGGCGGTATTGCTGCAGGTTCGCTGGTGACTCTGGCACCGTTCACCTCCACCAACGCCGTCCCGGCTGCCGGTGATGTGATCGCCCGTTGGCGCTGCGGCGCCGCTGCCGACGGCACCACCGTCGATGCCCGATTCCTGCCTGGCTCCTGCCGCGGCAACTGATCTCGCAACGATCCCGATGGGCCGCTTTAGCGGCCCATTTTTTTTGGACAGATCACACCAGGCCATGACTACAGCAACTCCACCATCTCGATTGAAACTGTTCGAAGATGCTCTCGGAGCCTGCCTGATAGCCGTGGTCTGGCTGGTGCCCAATCACCAGTTGCCATGGACGGCCTTTCATCATGAGCTGGTGGTGGCCCTTGTCCTCGGGGGAATGCTTCTGCTTCTGGGTTGGCAGGCACGTCAGTCATTGCAGCTGCCGGCGATGGGGGCTGTCCTGCTGTTGCTGGCCGTGGTTCCCTGGTTGCAGTGGTGGGCCGGCATGTTGCCCAAAAGCGGTACGGCTTTCGTATCCAGCCTCTACATTGGCGCGACGGCGCTGGCGGTAGCGGTCGGTTTCAGCGCACGAGGATCCGCTGGCGAGCGTTTGATGGACATGCTCACCGGCGCGTGGATCCTGGCTGCTCTCCTGAATCTGGCGATTCAGCTGATCCAGTGGTTTCAGTGGTACACGTCCGACATTACGTCGATCCAGTCGATGTTGGTGACGCAGCTGGCGGCGGGTACTCGGCCGTCGGGGTCCATCCTTCAGCCGAACCTGCTTGCCACCCTGCAGGTGTGGGCATTGCTGGGTCTTACCTGGTGGCGGGCTCGCCGTGCCATGAATCCAGCCTTGTTCATCGTGGCCTTCGCATTGGTAGTCGTTGGTCTGGGTTTGACCCAATCGCGAGCCGGGCTGCTCGAAATGGCAGTCTGCACCGCGCTGCTCTGTCTTTTTGCTCGGCGATGGGCTGGCGCCTGGGTATGCGCTTTCTGGGCCGCCATGCTGGTGATCCTGCTGGTCTGGTCAATCAACTTCCAGCTGGTGGCAGATTGGCTGGGGGTTCGAGGTGCTGCCGAGGGTCGCCTGTCAGCCGTTGACGGCGCCCGGATCGATGGCTGGATCGCTTTCGGCATGGCGGTCCTGGACAGCCCCTGGTGGGGCTATGGAATTACCGACGTGGGTTATGCGTACTTTCTCAACGCCGAAACCCACCCAGAGATTTACATCGGTCAACGTTTCGGCCATGCCCACAACGCCTTGCTGGATCTGGCACTCTGGGTCGGACTTCCGCTGGCTTGCGTGTTGACGCTGGCCATTGCGAAATGGGGTTGGCGTCAGCTGAAGGCCGCCATCCAGCACCCCCCTCTGCTGATCCCTCTGCTCGTGCTCGTATCTTTCTCGGTGCATGCGATGCTGGAGCTGCCCCACCAGTATCTCTATCTTCTGGTGCCAGCCGGGTTGTGTGTCGGGTGGCTGTGTGCAGCCTCCGGGGCATCTGTCGTGATCAGGTCGGGCAGAGGAGGTGCTCTGTTGGCGGGCGTGGCCGTATGGGCGGCAGCTTCGGCGGTGGCATGGGACTATTTCCCATATCAGGAGCGCTACACCGAATGGCGATTTGACAACCTCGGGGTCGGTTATCGACTGGACAGGGAAATCAAGGCCCCGTTGGTGCTGAATCAATTGCATGACGAACTGGTGCTGTACAGAACCGACCTTTCCCGCCCGTTGACGGCGGAGAGATTGGCCTGGGTGGACGACACCGCCAGGGCCATCACCACCGCGCCGGCCATTTACCTTGCTGCTCAAGCGCTAGCGATGGCTGGACGCACCGAAGAGGCACTGCGCTGGATGTACAGATACAACGCGGTCACGCCTCCGGAACTGGTGGAGCAGACCCGCTTGTTCTGGTCTCGTGACCAGAGCAAGCATCCCCAGCTCCGTTCCATCGACTGGCCGCCCTACGCAGGCAGAACCAGCACCTTCCGGTTCGAGGCCGAGCCGATCTCCCGACCATAATTCGTCCTTCAGTCAATCGCCGACATCATGTCATCCATGTCCCGCCGATTCCGATGGGCTGGCACCCATCTGGCCATCAGCCTGCTGATTGCCGTGCTGGTGGCAGCTTTGGTGTTTTTTGTCTGGTTTCCCCATCCCTTCCGCGAGCTGGCCGGTGGGATGAAGCTGTTCCTGATCGTCGTCACTGTCGACGTGATCCTGGGACCTGCAGCCACCCTCATCGTGGCCAACCCGAAAAAGACACTGAAGGAGCTGCGGCTGGACGTGACTTTCATCAGCCTGCTGCAGATTGCCGCATTGGCCTACGGCTTGTGGACCATGGTGCAAGCGCGGCCGGTGTACATGGCATTCGAAGTCTCGCGATTCCGTGTCATCCATGCGGTGGACGTCGATCCGCAGCTGCTGGCCCGGGCTCCGGAACAATGGCAGCGATTGCCGTTGGGCCGACCGCAGCTGGTGGCAGTTCGTCCATTCCGTTCCGCCCAGGAGCAGTCCGAAGTCATGTTCGCCGAGCTCGGCGGCCTCATGCTCGGTGCCCGCCCCGACTTCTGGATGCCCTACGCCGACGCCGTTGCCGCCGTCAAGGCCGAGGCCAAGCCGCTGTCCGAGCTGCTGCAGCGCAAGCCCGAAGCGCGCGCGGCGGCCGAGGCGATGGCGCAGCAGCTGGGTCGTCCGGTGGACGGGCTACTCTACCTGCCGGTGGCGGGCCGCAGTCTGTTCTGGACGGCGCTGATCGACCCGTCGTCGGGCATGCCGCTGGACTACCTGCCGGTCGATCCGTACTGAGCAGGCGGGCTGCTGCCTGTCAGTCGGCCACGAAGTGGCCGCTCTTGCCGCCCAGCTTCTCCATCAGACGCACGCCGTCGATGGTCATGCCGCGGTCGACCGCCTTGCACATGTCGTAGATGGTGAGCAGGGCCACGCTGGCGGCGGTCAGTGCTTCCATTTCCACGCCGGTCTGGCCGGTGCATTCGGCGCGGGCGCTGCACAGCACGCTGTGGCTCTCGGGCTGGATCTCGAATTCCACCGAGACACGCGTGAGCGCGATGGGGTGGCACAGGGGGATGAGGTCGCTGGTCTTCTTGGCGGCCATGATGCCGGCCAGCCGGGCCACACCCAGCACGTCACCCTTCTTGGCGGTGCCGCCCTCGATCAGCGCCAGGGTGGAGGGCAGCATGGTGATGCGGCCCTGTGCCACGGCGACCCGGTGGGTGCTGGCCTTGGCCGCCACATCGACCATGTGGGCCTGGCCCTGGGCGTCGAAATGGGTCAGGGGTTGCGGGGAAGATTCTGTGACAGACATGGGGCGGCTTTTACGCGGGGTTCGTTGAACCGGTCATCGGACGCGGCATCATACGGGCATGAAGATCCGTCCGCTGGCCAGCCTCGGCATGGCTCTGGCCTTGTGCATCGCTCCCCCCCTTTCGGCACACCAGGTGGTTCGGGATGGGCCCCGCGCGCAGGCCCTCCCCAGTCTGGGCGAGGGCAGCGGCATGTCGCTCTCAGCCGAACGCCGGCTGGGCGACCGCATCGCCACCCGCATCTACCGCGATCCGGACTACCTGGACGATCCGGTGGTGGGCGACTACCTGGACGCACTGTGGCGGCCCTTGATGGCCGCAGCCCGCCAGCGCGGCGAGATCACGCCCGAGCAGTCCGAGCGGCTGGCCTGGGAGCTGATGGTCTCGCGGGAGCGGGCCGTCAACGCCTTTGCCCTGCCCGGGGGTTACCTGGGCGTGAACTTGGGGCTGCTTGCGCTGACCGAGCGGCCGGAAGAAGTGGCCTCGGTGCTGGCGCACGAGCTGAGCCACGTGTCGCAGCGGCACATTGCGCGGCTGATCGAGAACGACGAGCGCATGGCGCCCTGGATGCTGGGCGCCATGATCCTGGGCGCCCTGGCGGCCGGCTCCAACCCGCAGGCTGCCGGTGCGGCCATCATCGGTGGCTCGGCGGTGGCGGCTCAGAACTCGCTGAACTTCTCGCGCGACATGGAGCGCGAGGCCGACCGCATCGGCTTCGGCGTGCTCACCGAGGCCGGCTTCGACGGCCAGGGCTTCGTGACCATGTTCGACAAGCTGCAGCAGGCCTCGCGGCTGAACGATGACGGCGCGTTTCCCTACCTGCGCAGCCACCCGCTGACCGGTGAGCGCATTGCCGACATGCGCCTGCGCCTGCCGGTCGGGCCCCTGGCCTCGGCCGCGCCGCGCCCGGGGCAACCTTCGATGGCATTCCATGCGCAGGTGTCGGCCCGGGCCAAGGTGATGTCGGAGAAAAGTCCGGACCGCTGGCGGGCGCTCCTGGCCACCGGGCAGGCGGCCGATGCGGCCGTTGGCCCACGTTACGCCGCAGCACTTTCGGCCTTGCGGCTGGGGCAGCGTGACAAGGCCATCGAGCTGGCGGAGCAGCTGCGCCGCCAGGTGCCGGCCGATGGCCGCCCGTGGGCGGATGCGCTGTTGCTCGAGATCCTGCTGGCGCCCGGCCAGCTCTCGCCCAACCATTCGCCGCGCCTGGCCGAGCTGCGTGACGCCGCCCTGGCAGGCAACTCGCGCAGCGCGGTGCTGCTGGGCGCCCAGGCCGCGCTGGCCACCGGCGAGCCGGCCCGGGCGGTCGGCCGCTTGCAGGAGTGGGTGGTGTCGAGGCCGCGTGATGCGCAGGCCTGGCAGCTGTTGTCCCGTGCGCACCAGGCCCAGGGTCAGGTGCTGCGTTCGGTGCGCGCCGACGCCGAAGCCCGGGCCGCCCAACGCGATTTCAGCGGTGCGCTGGAGCGCCTCAAGGCGGCCCAGGCGCTGCCGCCCGCGCAGCGCAACGCCGATCCGATCGAACTGGCCATCGTGGACAGCCGTCGGCGCGATGTGGAACTGCTGTTGAAGGAATCGATGCGCGAGGACTGAGCCTCGCGCTGGTGGCCAGAATCAGTGGCCGACTCAGCGACCAAAGATGGCCCGCACGGCCTGGTCGATCAGGAGCGAGAGCACCGAGTAGATCAGCGAGCCCAGCAGGGCAGCGCCGAAGCCCGCCACGAAAAAGCCATCGAGCACGCTGGCAGCGGCCCAGAACAGCAGGGCGTTGATCACGAACAGGAACAGGCCCAGGGTGACCACCGTCACCGGCAGGGTCAGGATCACCAGCACCGGCCGCAGCGTGACGTTGAACAGGCCGATCACGGCGGCGGCCAGCAGGGCCGAGGGGAAGCTGCGCACTTCCACCCCGCTGTAGAGGTAGGTGACCGCCAGCAGCGCGCAGGCGGCCAGCAGCCAACGGACGATCAGGCGGCCCATGGCTCGCCGGTCAGGTGGAGGCGGCGCTGCTGGTGGCGCGGCGGTTGTGCAGCCAGCCGGCGGCCAGCACGCCGACGATCACCACCGCCACCACGCCCCAGTACAGGGCGTTGGCAGCACCTTCGGGCTTGAAGATGTCCTTGAGCATCTGCTCGTTGACCATCATCTTGCCGGCGGTGAAGGCCAGCACACCGGCGCCCACGTACATGATGGCCGGGAAGCGCTCGACCAGCTTGAGCACCACGGTGCTGCCGAACACCACGATCGGGATGCTCACCAGCAGGCCGATGACCACCAGGTCGAACGAGCCCTGCGCGGCACCCGCCACACCCAGCACGTTGTCGATGCCCATGACGGCGTCGGCAATGATGATGGTCTTCATGGCGCCCCAGAAGGTGGTGGCCACCGGGCCGTGTTCGTCACCGTCGCCTTCGTCCTCGGCGATCAGCTTGTAGGCGATCCAGATCAGGGCGATGCCGCCGATCAGCATGAGGTAGGGGATCTTGAGCAGCCACACCACGGCCAGCGTCATGGCCGAGCGCACGATGATGGCGCCCACCGTGCCCCAGATGATGGCCTTCTTCTGGTGCTCCTTGGGCAGGTTGCGGGCGGCCAGGGCGATCACGATGGCGTTGTCGCCGGCGAGCACCAAGTCGATCAGGATGATGGCCAGCAGCGCTGACCACCAGGCGGCGGACATGAATTCCATGCAGTTTCTCCAGTGTGATGACCGAAGGTCCTGCCCGTCACGCGCGGACTCCCCCTCCCTCGGCAAAGTCCAGCATTTTATCGGGGGAGCGAATTTCGGGCGTACGCATTTGCCGCAGCCGCTTGGGCCTGCGGTCGGCTCGGAGATGGCCGGATGGCTATGATCGGCCTCCCTTTGACAGACCCCCATGGCCGGCATCCACATCTCCGACATCGAAGCCGCGATCAATTACTGGCGCGAGCGCTCACCTTCGCCCGACGGCGTGTCGCTGGCCGCGCCGCTGCGCGCGCTGGCCGAGGTGTATGCGCTGCTGGTGTATTTCCACGAGACCGAGGCCGACGAGCGCACCCTGCCGGCGGCTGCCCGCGAGGCCTGGCTGGCCTGGTACGCCAGCACGCCCGACACGCCCTGCATCGCCATCTGCTCCACCAGCCAGGGCGATGAAGTCTGCAAGGGCTGCGGCCGTTCGTTCGACGAGGTGCAGCGCTGGACCGAGATGACGCCCGGTGAAAAGCGCGCCACCTGGCGCCGCATCACCCTGGAAGGCGACTCCTGGCGTTTCAACCGCTACGCCGAACGGGCGCGCGGCAACTGAATTCAGACCCGCCGGGCGAGCTCGGCGGCCTTGCCCACGTAGGTGGCCGGGGTCATGGCCAGCAGGCGGTCCTTCTCGGCCTGCGGGATCTCCAGGCTGCGGATCAGGCCGTGCAGCGCCTCGGCCGTGACCGTCTTGCCGCGCGTGACTTCCTTGAGCTTCTCGTAGGCGCCCTGCACGCCGTAGCGGCGCATCACGGTCTGGATGGGTTCGGCCAGCACTTCCCACGAAGCGTCGAGGTCGGCGGCCAGCGCCTCCTCGTTGAGTTCCAGCTTGGCCAGCCCCACGCCCAGCGCGTGGTAGGCCAGCACCGCATAGCCCATGGCCACGCCCATGTTGCGCAGCACGGTGGAGTCGGTGAGATCGCGCTGCCAGCGGCTGATCGGCAGCTTCTCGGACAGGTGGCGCAGCAGCGCGTTGGCCAGACCCAGGTTGCCCTCGGCGTTTTCGAAGTCGATCGGGTTGACCTTGTGCGGCATGGTCGACGAACCGATCTCGCCCGGCTTGAGCTTCTGCTTGAAGTAGCCCAGGCTCACGTAGCCCCAGATGTCGCGCGAGAGGTCGATCAGGATGGTGTTGGTCCGGGCCACCGCATCGAACAGCTCGGCCATGTAGTCGTGCGGCTCGATCTGGATGCTGTAGGGCTGGAAGGTCAGGCCCAGGCCCAGGGGCTCGGCGGTTTCCACCACACGGCGGCTGAAGGCTTCCCAGTCGAAATCGGGCCAGGCGCTGAGGTGGGCGTTGTAGTTGCCCACGGCGCCGTTCATCTTGCCCATCAGGCGCACGGCGGCGATGCGTTCGCGGGCGGTCTGCAGGCGCACCACCACGTTGGCCATTTCCTTGCCCACGGTGGTGGGGCTGGCGGTCTGACCGTGGGTGCGGCTGAGCATGGGCACGGCGGCAAAGGTCTGCGCCATGTCGCGCAGCTTGTCGATGACGGCGTCCAGCGCCGGCAGCAGCACCTGCTCGCGAGCGCCCTTGAGCTGCAGGGCGTGGCTGGTGTTGTTGATGTCCTCGCTGGTGCAGGCAAAGTGCACGAATTCGGCGGCGCGCTCCAGTTCGGGCCGGGCCTCGAACTTCGACTTGATCCAGTACTCGACCGCCTTCACGTCGTGGTTGGTGGTCTTCTCGATGGCCTTGATGGCTTCGCCGTCGGCCTCGCTGAAGTTCTTCACCAGGCCCAGCAGGTAGGTGCGGGCGCCGGGCGACAGCGGCTTGAATTCCTCGAAGCCCGCATCCGACAGGGCGATGAACCAGGCGATTTCCACCTGCACACGGCGGTGCATGTAGCCCAGCTCGCTCATGAGCGGTCGCAGGCTGGCCAGTCGGCCGGCATAGCGGCCGTCCAGCGGGGACAGGGCCGAGATGGGGGACAGGCTGGCCGAAGAGCCAGGGGCGGAGGCGGGGGAGGCAGGGGTCGGGCGCATCCCGGGATTGTAGGAGGCCGGCTGTCAGCGTCGGCTGGGGGTGCGTCGCTAGAATCGTCCGTCAGAACATTACCCCCCACCGTCCAACATGAAACTCATCGGAGCCGTCACCAGCCCTTACGTGCGCAAGGTCCGCATCGTCATGGCCGAGAAGAAGCTCGACTACCAGTTCGTGCAGGAAGACGTCTGGTCGCCGGACACCACCATCATGGCCTCCAACCCGCTGGGCAAGGTGCCCTGCCTGGTCATGGAAGGCGGCGAGGCCGTGTTCGATTCGCGCGTCATCGTGGAGTACCTGGACACGCTCTCGCCCGTGGGCAAGCTGATCCCGCCCAGCGGCCGCGAGCGCGCGGAAGTGAAGACCTGGGAGGCCCTGGCCGACGGCGTGCTGGACGCTGCGGTGCTGGCCCGCCTGGAGGCCACCTGGGCCGGTCGCACCGACCAGCAGCGCAGCAAGGCCTGGATCGACCGCCAGATCGCCAAGATCGAGGCCAGCCTGAAGTCCATGAGCCAGGGTCTGGGCGACAAGCCCTTCTGTTCGGGCAACCACCTCACCCTGTCCGACCTGGCGGTGGGCTGCGCCCTGGGTTACCTGGACTTCCGCTTCCCGGTGATCAACTGGCGCGACCCCTATCCCAACCTGGCCCGGCTGGCGGAGAAGCTCAACCAGCGCCAGAGCTTCATCGACAGCCGACCGGTCTGACCAGACCGGTCAGGTCATTCGCTGGCGCGGCGCTTGAGCCAGCGCATCAGGCTGCCGACCACCGGCAGCTTTTCGTACAGCTCCTCGGCTGCGTCCCAGTAGTCGCGGTGGTCGGCGATGCGGCCGTCGTCGGCCAGCTGCAGGTGTGAACCGCCCAGGATCACCTGTTCACGCTGCGTGTCGAAGCGCCGGAACCGGAAGCGGAATTCCCAGGCCAGGAACACCTGCGCGCCATCGACCACCCGCTGCGTGACCACGAAGCGCGGTTCGTGCAGGGAGGCATACATGTGCTCGAAGATGCCCCGCACGGCGGCCGTGCCTCGCACCTCGTTGAACGGATCCTTGAAGCGCGCGTCGGGCGCGTAGAGACGGTCGATCTCGCCCAGCGAGGCCGGCGAGAGGTGCTCGAAATAGTGGCAGATGCGCTCGGTGGCGGCACGGGCGGCTTCGGTGTCCAGCATCGCTCAGAGTCCGGTGAAGCGCCGCACCAGCGGGAAGAACAGCCGGTAGGGCAGCAGGCGCAGCAGCTTCATGAAATGGGTGAAGCGCTTGGGGTAGTGGATCTCGAACACGCCCTTGCCCCAGTCGGCCACCATGGCCTGCGCGGCCTGGGCCGGCGTGATGAGGGCCGGCATCTCGAACTGGTTCTGGGCGGTCAGCGGCGTCTGCACGAAGCCGGGGTGCACCACGCTCACGCCCAGGCCGTGGGGCGAGAGGTCGAGGTAGAGGTTTTCCGCCAGGTTGGTCAGCGCTGCCTTGGTCGGGCCGTAGGCCAGGCTCTTGGGCAGGCCGCGGAAACCGGCCACGCTGCTGATGAGGCTGATGTGGCCGGCACCGCGCGCCAGCATGGCGGGCACGATGGCGTCGAGCACGTGCAATGCGCCCTGGTAGTTGATGATCCAGTGCCGGTTGAGGTCGGCCATGTCCATGTCGGTGGCCCGCATCTCGCGGTAGTGGCCGGCGCAGTAGACCACCAGGTCCAGCGGTCCTTCGGCCAGGATGGCGCGCGCGGTGGCGCTCACCGCTTTCGCATCGCTCACGTCCAGCGGCCAGGCCTGGGCCGGGTGGGGTCCGCCGTGGCTGGCGGCAAAGGTCTCCAGGGCCTCGGCGCCGCGCGCCGACACCAGCACCTGGGCACCGAGTGCGTGCAGCGCCTGTGCGCAGGCTTCGCCGATGCCGCTGGAGGCCCCCACCAGCCACACGCGCCGGCCGGCCCAGTCGGTCAGCGGCGGGTTCATGGCGGCCCAGAAGCCGCGTGGCTGCCGGGTGGCTCCCGCAGGCTGGCGAGGCACCACGGTGCCCCGGGTGTCGGTGGCGGTTCGGTTCATGGCGCGCGTTTCACGAAGGTCAGGGTGACCTCACCCAGGCGGATGCCGAACTTGCTCATCTCGGCCTTGTTGAGCATGACGCGGTCATCCATCAGGTACATCCAGTCGTCGAACTGCACCTCCCAGACCTTGCCGTCCACCGGCAGCGCCAGGGTGTAGCCCCAGCGGAAGGCATTGCCCTGGGTCTCGCCGATGGCCTCGCCCACCACGTCGTCGGCCCGGCCGCTGTAGCGGCCGTTGCCCAGGTGCCTGAGGCGCCAGATGCGTTTCTGGGTGGTGCCGTCGGAATACACGAAGTCCTCGTCGAGCACGCCTTCCTCGCCGTTCCAGGTGCAGCGCATGACCACGGTGAAGCGCTTGACCACCGCACCGGAGCGGTCGGTGAAGATGCCGTAGGCGTCCAGGGTGCCGTTGAAGTACTGGCGCAGGTCCAGCACCGGTTTTTCGGCGGCGTACTGGCCGATCTGGGGGCCGGCGCAGCCGGCGAGGGTGGCGGCACCGGCCAGACCGGCTGCCAGCAGGAGACGTCGTTGCATGGTGGGGTTCCGTTTCAGCAAGGGTTTCAGACAGGTTGGGGCGTGCGGGCAGCAGGTCGGCGGATCACCAGCCCGTACAGGGCGGCACCGGCCAACAGCTTGAGCACGCAGGGCAGCAGGCAGTAGGCGGCGGTCAGGGTCATGAGCGCCTGCGGGTCGCGGGAGCCGGGCTCGTAGCCCAGCCAGGCCAGCACCGGCAGGGCCAGGCCGGCCGCCAGCGCCAGGTTGAGCTTGGCGGCAAAGTTCCACCAGCCGAAATAGGCGCCTTCACGCCGGCCGCGCTCGCCCAGATCGCCGATCAGGCCGGCCAGCAGGGCGCCCGGCACGGTGAGGTCGGCCCCCAGGGCCATGCCCGAGAGCGCGCACACCACGATGAAGGGCAGGATGTCCCCGGTGCCCAGTGTGGCGGCCCAGACGAACACCGCCACCGACAGGCCCATGCCCAGCAACCAGCTGCGCGCCAGGCCGAAGCGGGCCACGGCACGCACCCACAGCGGCATCGACAGCGCCGCACACAGGAAGTAGGTGCCCAGAAAGGCCGGCTCGATGGACGTGGGCGCCTGCAGCCGGTCCTGCACGAAAAACAGCACCAGGGTGGCCGGTACCGCACTGGCCGTGCCGTTGATGACGAAAACCGCCAGCAGCCGCACGAAGGCGCCCTGGCGCAGCGGGGACGGGCCCTGCACCTCTGTGCCGTGCAGCGGCTGCACCGATGCGATCGGGCGCAGGCTGCGGCTCCAGGCCCACCAGCCCAGCGCCAGCAGCACCGCAAAGCTGCTCACCATGGCGCCCAGGCCCAGGGTACCCGGCAGCACGGCGGCGATCAGCACGCCGCACAGGCCCAGGGCCTCGCGCCAGGCCACCACGCGGCTGCGCTGGGCCTCGGTGCCGCCCAGTCGGGCGCCCCAGGCCTGGTGGGCCACGCTCATCACGCTGAAGACGGTGTAGCTCAGCGCCATCACCAGTCCGGCCCAGCCCAGCAGCAGGGTGCCGCCGTCCTGCACGGCAGCCGGCGGAAAGAACAGCGCCCCAAGGCCGAGTGCCAACAGCACGGCGGCCACACCGCTCACGCCGAGCACGGCAGCCGGCGATCGCGCGGCCAGCCGGTCGCACCAGCGGCCGATGATGGGATCGAGCACTGCGTCCACCAGCCGCGCGGCCAGCAGCACGGCGCCCAGCGCGGCCAGTGGCGCGCCGAATTCGCGGGCGTAGTGGTTGGGCAGCACCACGTACAGCGGCAGGGCCACGAAGGCCAGCGGCAGGCCCAGCAGGCCGTAGCCCAGCCCGTGGCGCCAGGCGCCCGGACCGATGAAGCGTGCGGCCGGGTCCTGTGGTGTGTTCATGGGTTGCGCGGCGCAGCACCCGCCACCGACTGGAGCAGGGTCTCGCGCATGCGGGGCTGCGAGGTGCGGGGCGACAGCCAGATGCCGAAGAACTGGCGCGAGAAGGCGTCGTCGGCCACCTCGCCCAGCAGTCGGCCGTTGAGGTAGAAGCGCGCACCGCTGCCCGGCACATGCACGCCGGTGATGCGGTCGCCCTTCTTCACGTTGGGGAACAGGTCGGTCATGGCCTTGAGCCAGGCAGCCGCACGCGATTCGTCCAGTGGGGCCACGCGCCGCATCTCGTCGATCGAGCGTTCGGCAATGTCCGCGCCGTCGAAGTTGCGCAGGTAGGCCAGATCCAGGGCAAAGCGCTGCTCGCCGAAGCGCGCAGCGTCGAATCCCGGGCGGGCGTACAGCGTGGCGTCGTACACGTCGAAGCCCCACACCTTCAGCCGGGCCTGGCCCACGCTGGTCTTGTCCTGCAGGGCGGCGGTCAGCGTCGGCTCCGGCGGGTTGGCCAGCGCCGGCAGGCCGGTCAGCATGGCCAAGGCACAGAGCAGCGATGCCAGCGACGGGCTCAGCGATCGGGTGTGTGCGTTCATGCCGGTCCTCCGTGGCGGGGTCAGGCGGGCTTGCGCAGCGTGTACTGCACGACGTCGATGTTCTTGCCCCGGAAGCCGGCTTCGCAGTAGGCCAGGTAGAACTCCCAGATGCGCATGAAGCGCTGGTCGAAGCCCAGGGCCAGCACCCGGTCCTGCTCGTGCAGGAAGCGTTCGCGCCAGCGGGCCAGCGTCTCGGCGTAGTCCAGGCCGAAGGCGAACTCGTCCACCACCTCCAGGCCGGCGGCACGGGCCTGGGCCCGGAATTCGCTCGGGCTGGGCAGGCAGCCGCCGGGGAAGATGTACTGCTGGATGAAGTCGGTGCCCTTGATGTAGCGGTCGAACAGGGCGTCGTCGATCACGATGCTCTGGATGCAGGCCTGGCCGCCCGCCTTGAGCAGGCGCGAGACGGTCTGGAAATAGGTCGGCCAGTACTCGCGGCCCACGGCTTCGATCATCTCGATGGAGCAGATGGCATCGAAGGGCTGGTCGCGGATGTCGCGGTAATCCTGCAGGCGCAGGTCGGCGCGCTGGGCACCGCCGATGCGCTGCATGCGCTCCTGGGCGAATTCCAGCTGCTCGGTGGACAGGGTCACGCCGGTGATGCCGGCATCGAACTCCAGGATGGCCTTCTCGGCCAGGGCGCCCCAGCCGCAGCCGATCTCCAGCACCCGGTCGCCGGGCTTCACGCCGGCCATGCGCAGGGCGCGGCGCACCTTGGCATGCTGGGCCTGGGCCATGTCCTGGTCTGCACTCTCGAACCAGGCGGACGAGTAGTTCATGGTCTCGTCCAGCCACAGGCGGTAGAACGCATTGCCCAGATCGTAGTGGGCATGGATGTTCTTGCGGCTGTTGGCCTTGCTGTTGCGGTTGAGCAGGTGCTTGATGCGGTAGGCCAGGCGGCCGAACCAGGAGCCGTAGATGACGTCTTCCACCTCGCGGCGGTTGGCGATCATCAGTTCCAGCAGGGTGGTCAGGTTGGGCGTGGTCCAGTCGCCGGCGATGAAGCTCTCGGCAAAACCGATGTCGCCCGACTTGAGTGCGGCGCTGCACACGTTCCAGTTGTGCAGCTTCATGCTGGCGTGCGGGCCGTCGGTGCTGCCGAAGCGCTGCACCGAGCCGTCGGGCAGGGTCAGGGTGAGGCTGCCATGCACCAGGCGCTGCAGCAGCTGCAGCGTGGTGCGGGCGGCGGCGGGCGCATTGCGCGGCAGCGCGAAGCCGGCGGGCTGTCGGGTGGCGGTGGTGCTGTTCATGTGGGACGGGGTTCGGCACCCGGCTGCTGGGCCGGGACAGTGGTCACGAAGTTGCCCGGTGCGGGCGGCTGGCGGAAGAACGGGGCTTTGCGCCACCACAGGCGCAGGGCCTGCCAGTGGATGCGGGCGATCACGCCCAGTGTCATGGCCGGATGGCTCCACAGGGCGCGGCGACGGGTGGTGGCATCCAGCGGCAGCAGGTCGCCGCAGACGCTGGTGTTGAGCAGCACCGGCGAGCCGGCGCGGTCGTCGTCGTGGTAGTCGATGCGCGCCACGGTGCGTTCGCGTCCGTCCTGCCGGGTGCGCATGAACACGAAGCGGTAGCGGCCCTGCACCGGACAGAACGGTGAGACGTGGAACACCTTGGCGGCCTCGCACGGCACGCCGTAGTGCGGCGCGTCCAGCAGGTAGCAGTGGCGTTCGCCGAAGGTGTTGTTCACCTCGGCCAGCACCGCGCGCAGCGAGCCGTCCGCCCGGTGGCAGTACCAGAAGCTCACCGGCTTGAAGGTGTAGCCCAGCACGCGCGGGTAGGTGTGCAGCCAGACTTCGCCGTCGGCATCGGTGATGCCATGGGTTTCCAGCACCGATTCCAGCCAGGCCAGCGCGTCCTCGCGCCCGTCGCCATGGTCGCGGTCGTGGAAGGCCAGGGCGGCGCTGCGGTTGCGGGCCAGCGCGCCCGGGCCGTGCTGGCGCAGGCTGCGCATGGGCAGCATCAGGAAGTAGGTCGGGTAGGCGAAGGCGTTGCGGCGCGGGCGGTGCCGCGTGTGGCGCACCTGGCCGAAGCCGATCTGCGCCACCGGGGTCATGCAAACACCCCGGGCAAGGCAGCGCGCCGCGCGGCCCGGTCGTCGGTGTGGGGCACCAGACCGAACTGTTCGATCAGGGCACGGGCGGCGTGCAGGCCGGCCTTCAGGCCGTCCTCGTGGAAGCCGTAGCCGCACCACGCGCCGGCATAGAAAGTGCCGAGCTGGCCCTGCAGCGCCGGCACCCTGGCCTGGGCGCGGATGGCGGCCAGGTCGAAGACCGGGTGGTCGTAGTCCCAGGCGCCCACCACGAAGCGTTCCTCGATCTCGCGCTGCGGGTTGAGCGACACCACCACCGGCTGCTGCACCGGCAGCGGCTGCAGCATGTTGAGCAGGTAGTGCAGGCAGACCTGGGCCGACTCGCGGCTGGCGCTGGCCGATCGTTCGTAGTTCCAGGCGGCCCAGGCGCGACGGCTCTGCGGCAGCACGCGGGTGTCGGTGTGCAGCACGGCGCGGTTGGCCTGGTAGCGGATGGCGCCCAGCACCTCGCGCTCGTTGGCGGATGCTTCGCCGCCCAGCAGGCGCAGCGCCTGGTCGGTGTGGCAGGCCATCACCACCGCATCGAAGCGGTCCACGCCCCGGTCGGTGACGATGCGCACGCCCTGGCTGTCGCGCAGCACCTGGCGCACCGGCGTGGACAGGCGGGCATCGGGCACCTCGGCCACGATCTTGTCCACATAGTGGCGGGCGCCGCCACGCACCGTGTACCACTGCGGCCGGTTGCTCACCTGGATGAGCCCGTGGTTGTGGCAGAACCGGACCATGGTGGCCACCGGGAAGGCCAGCATCTGGTCGGTCGGGCAGCTCCAGATGCAGCCCATCATGGGCAGGAAATACCAGTCGCGGAATTCGTCGGAGAAGCCCTGCTCGCGCAGGAAGTCGCCCAGGGGCTGCAGCAGCGGGCTGTTCTCGCCCAGGTCATCGCCACGCTGGGCCAGCCGGGTGGTGATGCGGTTGAAGCGCAGGATGTCGGCCAGCATGCGCCAGAAGCGCAGGTTGGTCAGGTTGCGCCGCTGCGAGAACACGGTGGACAGGTTCGATCCGCTCCACTCCAGCGTGCCGCCGCCTGGGGCCGCTCCCGGTGCCTGCACCGAAAACGACATGTCCGACGGCGCAATCTCCACGCCCAGCTGCGCGAACAGTGCCAGCAGGTTGGGGTAGGTGCGCTCGTTGAGCACCAGGAAGCCGGTGTCCACACCGAAGGTGGTGGGCACACCCTGGGCATTCGGCAGCGTCATGTCCACCGTGTGGGTGTGACCGCCGAAGTAGTCGTTGGCCTCGAACAGCGTGAGGTCGGCCAGGCCGTGCAGCGTGTGGGCCGCCGCCAGGCCGGAGATGCCGGAGCCGACGATGGCCACGCGGGGCATGGGCCGTGCGGGAGAGCCGCCGGCCAGGGCCGAGGGGGGGGACTGGGGGTCGCGGTACATGGCTGTCACCACCGGACCCCAGGGGCTGCCGCGGTGCGGTGCCCGGAAGAAGAAAGAACTGCGAAGCGCCCCGAAACGAACAAGGGAGGGAGGGAGGAGGAGGAGAAACGCCTCGGGATTGCAGACCGGCCGGTTGGGGCCGTCAGACTTCGCAGTTCGGAAAACAGGGGATGGCTGCCCACTGGCTCACCACCCATGCCGACATGGAGTGCCGCCGGGTGGAGGAAGTTCCGCCAGATGTTCAAGACCATGCGAAAGGCTCCTAGATGACGTCCCGCGAATGCGGGGCAAACCGCAGCGGATCGTGGGTGTATTTGAACTGTCCGGTCTGATTGTGACTGATTGGTCACGATTTCTCCGACAACATTTTCTCAATGTCCTTCCGAATTGAGGGGTCTTTGGGGTCCACCGAGCTGGCGTAGCTCTTGACCACCTGGCCGGAGCGGTCGATCAGGTACTTGTGGAAGTTCCACTGTGGCCGCTGCCCGGTGCGCTGGGCGAGCTGCTGGTACAGCGGGTTGGTGCCGGAGCCCACCACCGTGGTCTTGGTGAACATCGGGAATTTCACGCCGAACGTGCTTTCGCAGAAGTCGGCGATGGAGGCATTGCTGCCCGGCTCCTGGCGACCGAAATCGTTGGTGGGAAAGCCCAGCACCACCAAGCCGCGGTTCTTGTACTGGCTGTAGAGCGATTCCAGTGCACCGTACTGCTGGGTGAAGCCGCAGAAGCTGGCGGTGTTGACCACCAGCACCACCTGGCCGGCGTACTGGCACAGGTTCTGAGGCTTCTCGTCCTGCAGCCGGTCGAACCGATGCTGCAGCACGGCTGGGCAGTTCGCGGCCGGCGCTGGCTGCGTGGCCGGGCGGGCCGGCGCGTTCTGGGCGCTGGCAGGCGCAGCGGCCAGCGCCATGAAGGTGGCCGTCAGGGCGACTGCCAGAGGGCTGCCCAGACCGGTGATTCGGTGGCGCGCTGCTCGGGATTGGCTCGGTTCATACAGTGATTTCATGGGCTGACCTCCATAATGCGACGCGATTGTGAACCGTTGTCCATGACAAATAACAGCCCGCCACCTTTGGCCCCCCACACCATTGCCGATGTCGAACGCGACACCGGCCTGGGCAAGGACACCTTGCGGGTCTGGGAGCGGCGCTACGGCTTTCCGCAGCCACAGCGCGACAGCCTGGGCGAGCGGCGCTACACCGACGACGACCTCAACCGGCTTCGCCACATCCGCCGCCTCATCGACGCCGGACACCGACCCGGACAGATCGTTCCCCTGTCGCTGGAGCGTTTGCTGGCACTGTCTTCCAGCAATACGCAGACCGGGGCCGGTCGGATGCAGCCGGTCGGCGACGGACCGGCCGATGTGCCCGAAGTGCACCCCTGGCTTGACCTGCTGCGCCGTCAGGACGCCGCCGGCCTGCGCCAGGCGCTGGTGCGCATGATCAATGAGAAAGGACTGGCGCGCTCCCTCATCGAAGGCGTGGCGCCCATGAACGTGCTGGTCGGCCAGTCCTGGCTGGAAGGCCGGCTGGCGGTGCACGAGGAACACCTGTATACCGAGGTGGTGCAGGGCACCCTGCGCCATGCCATGGTGGCCCTGCAGCCGCCGGCCCGCCCTCCCCGGGTGCTGCTGACCACCCTGCCGGGCGAGCAGCATGCCCTGGGCCTGCTGATGGCCGAGTGCTTCATGGTGCTGGAGGGCTGCCACACCGTGCCCCTGGGCGTGCAGACGCCCATTCCCGATCTCGTGAACGCGGTGACGGCGGCCCAGGCCGACGTGGTGGCGCTGAGCTTCACCGCCTCGCAGAACCCGCGCGAGGTGCGGGCCGCACTCGAGCAGCTGCGCGAGTTGCTGCCGCCAGGGGTGGAAGTCTGGGCGGGCGGTGCCTGCCCTGCGCTGTACAAGCCGGTGCGTGGCAAGGCCAATACCGGCGCCGGTCGTACCTTCTGGCCGCTGGGACGGCTGCAGGACATTCCCCTGGCCGTCTCGCGCTGGCGGGCCGAAGCGGGGCAGCCCGCATGAGCCGGGACAGCGGCTTTCGCGGCAACAAGGCCAGCCTGCCCAGCAAGCCCTGCCAGGCCTGTGGTCGGCCCATGACCTGGCGCAAGAAGTGGGAGCGCACCTGGGAGCAGGTGAAGTACTGCAGCGACCGCTGCCGCGCCGAGGCGCCCCGCCGCCCCGCTCCATGAGCACATCGGTCCGCCATCTGGTCCTGGTGCTGGGTGATCAGCTCTGGGACGGCAACCCCGCCCTGGCCGGTTTCGATCCGGCGCAGGACCGGGTGGTCATGGTCGAGGCCCCTGGGGAGGCCACGGCCGTCTGGAGCCATCCGGCCCGCATCGCGCTGTTCCTCTCGGCCATGCGGCATTTCCGGGCCACGGTGCAAGCCCGTGGCTGGCCCATCACCTACATCGAACTGGACGACCCGGCCCATGCCGGGCGCCCCGTGCTCACCGACCGGCTGAAGGCCCTTCTGGCCGAGCTGCGCCCGCAGGCCCTGCAGTGCTGTGAGGCCGGTGAATGGCGGCTGCAGCAGGACATCGCCGCCACGGCCGATGCCGCCGGAGTGCCGCTGCGCTGGTACGAGGACACCCACTTCCTGTGCAGCCGGGCCCGCTTCGCCCGCTGGGCCCAGGGCCGCAAGGAATGGCGCATGGAGTTCTTCTACCGCGAGATGCGCCGCGAGCACGGCGTGCTGATGGAGGGCAAGGAGCCGGTGGGCGGCCAGTGGAACTTCGATGCCGACAACCGCAAGAGTTTTCCCAAGGCTGGCCCGGGCTGGATTCCGGAGCCGTCCCGTTTCGAGCCGGACGCCATCACCCGCGAGGTGCTGGACCTGGTGCGGCGCCAGTTTCCCGACCATCCGGGCTCGCTGGACGCATTCGGCTGGCCGGTCACGCCCGAGCAGGCCCGCCAGGCCTTGCAGCGCTTCATCGACGAGCGCCTGATCGCCTTCGGCGCCTACCAGGACGCCATGTGGACCGACACACCGTTCGGCTGGCATTCGCTGCTGTCGGTGGCGCTCAACCTGCACCTGATCGACCCGCGCGAAGTCATTGCGGCGGCCGAGACCGCCTGGCGCGAGAAAAACCTGCCGCTGGCGGCGGTGGAAGGGTTCATCCGCCAGATCCTGGGCTGGCGCGAATTCATACGCGGCGTGTACTGGCTGGACATGCCTGGCCTGCGCGAGGCCAACCACTACGGCCATGAGCGCGCCCTGCCCGCCTGGTTCTGGACCGGCAACACCCGCATGGCCTGCATGCGCGACACCATCGGCCAGACCCTGAGGCACGGCTATGCCCACCACATCCAGCGGCTGATGGTCACCGGGCAGTTCGCGCTGCTGGCCGAGATCGCGCCGCAGCAGGTGGCCGACTGGTATCTGGCCGTCTATGTCGACGCCATTGAATGGGTCGAGCTGCCCAACGTGGCCGGCATGGCGCTGTTCGCCAACGGCGGGCGCTTCACCAGCAAGCCGTATGTGGCCAGCGGCCAGTACATCGACCGCATGAGCAACTACTGCAAGGGCTGCGCGTATGCGCCGGCCCAGCGCAGCGGTGAAGGCGCCTGCCCGGTCACCACCCTGTACTGGAACTTCCTGGACCGGCACGAGACCGAACTGGCTGCCAGCCCCCGCACCGCGCTCATGGTGAAGAACCTGCAGAAGCTCGACGAGCCCACCCGTGCATCCATACGGGCCCATGCGGCGTATTTGCTGGACCGTCTGGATTCAATTTAAGACCGTTGACACGGTCAACCGCCTAAAATTGTGGCGGTTTTCGAAGGATGAACATGCTGTACCCCGAACTCTTCAAGCAACTCGAATCGGTCCGCTGGGACATGGACAAGGACATCCCCTGGGACCGTTTTGACGCCAGCCTGCTCACCGACGAGCAGGCCCGCACCATCAAGATGAATGCCATCACCGAGTGGGCGGCCCTGCCGGCCACCGAGATGTTCCTGCGCGACAACCGGGACGACTCCGACTTCTCGGCCTTCATGTCCATCTGGTTCTTCGAGGAACAGAAGCATTCCCTGGTGCTCATGGAGTACCTGCGCCGCTTCCGTCCCGAGCTGGTGCCAACCGAGGAAGAACTGCACCAGATCCGCTTCGAATTCGATCCCGCTCCGGCGCTGGAGACGCTCATGTTGCACTTCTGCGGCGAGATCCGTCTGAACCACTGGTACCGCCGCGCCAGCGAATGGCACACCGAACCGGTCATCAAGCACATCTACCAGACCCTGAGCCAGGACGAGGCCCGCCACGGCGGCGCCTACCTGCGCTACATGAAGCGGGCCATTGCCAAGTTCGGTGACGAAGCCCGTTCCTCGTTTGCCAAGGTGGGCGTGCTCATGGCCAGCGCCCGCCGCACCGCGCAGGCGCTGCACCCGACCAACCTGCACGTCAACAAGGCGCTGTTCCCCAACGACACCATCCAGAGCCGCCTGCCCGACCCCGAGTGGCTGGAGCACTGGCTGGACAAGCAGATCGATTTCGACGCGGTCTGGGAGAACAAGGTGGTCGAGCGCATCCTGCACAACATGAGCCTGCTGATGGACAGCAGCTTCAAGACGGTGCAGGAACTCAACCGGTTCCGGAAGTCGCTCGCCGCGCCGACGGCAGCCACCGCCAGCTGAGGCTGGCCACCACCCCCAGCAGCAGACCCCAGGCCGCGCCCACCAGGTGGGCGGCCTGCACCACCGAGGTCTCGTTGGCCGGGTCCCACACCACCGGGTAGAGCCAGGGCCGCTCCAAGGCCAGCTTGATCAGCATGGCCAGCAGCAGCAGGCCGCCCCAGCGCCTGGCCTTCGGCACCGCGATGCGCCGGGTCAGCAGCATCACCGCCAGCACCAGGACACCCGCGTGCAGCACGCCCGACAGGCCGCTGGCATGGTCGATGTGGGGCCACAGCGGCAGGCACAGGGGCACCAGCGGCCAGCACAGCAGCCATGCGGCCGTGGCTTCGCGGGGCGGGCGCAACACCCAGGCCAGCAGCGTCAGCATGCCCAGTCCCACCTGGTGGGTGATCAGCTCCGGGGTGGAGGCGTGCACCCAGGCGCCGGTCCACAGTGTCCAGGGATGTCGATCCCAGCTCTCGGCCCGCCAGGTGAGCGCGGCCAGCGCCGGCTCCCTGGCCCACCACAGCAGCATGCTGGCCACGCCGTGCACGGCGCACAGCAGCAGCCAGCCGCGCGAGGCCTTCATGCGCTCACGTGCCCCAGCACCTGTTGCCACAGGGCGCGCACGGCGGCAGCGGCGTGTTCTGCGCTGGCCGGCTCCACCTGGGTGGTGGTCTCGTCCAGCCGCGCCCGGTGCTGGATCTGCCGCAGCTCGCGGTAGGCGTCGGCGGCAGCAGCGCCCATGCCGGGCGGCAGCAGTCCAGCGGCCTCGGCACGGCGCAGCAGGTGGATGTTGCCGGTGTTCAGCCGCAGCTCGGTGTGGGTGGCGGCATGCAGCAGCACCAGGTACTGCACCACGAATTCCACATCCACCATGCCGCCCGGGCTGTGCTTCACATCGAAGCCGCCGCCGCGCACCGGGTGCGCCTGGCGCACCTTGCCGCGCATGCTCACGATCTCGCGGGCCAGGTCGTCGGCCACGCGCGGCGCGGTGATCACCGATTCGCGGACCTCGTCGAAGCGTTGCTGCATGGCCGGGCTGCCCAGCACGCAGCGGGCCCGGGTCATGGCCTGGTGCTCCCAGGTCCAGGCGGCGTTGCTGCCGCGCTGCTGCTGGTACTGGGCATAGGCATCGAGGCTGGTCACCAGCAGGCCCGAGTTGCCGTTGGGACGCAGCGCGGTGTCGATCTCGTAGAGGTCGCCCTCGCCGGTCTTCACCGTCATCCAGTTGATCATCTTGCGCACGAAGGCGGCGTAGATCTCGGCCGCGTTCTCGTGCGGGTCGTCGTACACGAAGACGATGTCCAGGTCGCTGCCGTAACCCAGTTCCTTGCCGCCCAGCTTGCCGTAGCCGATGACCGCCATCGAGGGGTCGTCGCGGTGGCGGTTCTTCAGGCGTTGCCAGCACCAGCGGGCGGTGAGCGCCAGCATGGTGTCGGCCAGTGCGGACAGGTCGTCGGCCACCTGCTCCACCGTGAGCACGCCTTCCACGTCACGGGCCAGGGTGCGGAACACCTCGGCATGGTGGGCGCGGCGCAGCAGGTTGAGCAGGGCTTCCTCGTCGTCCTCGCCGGTGCGGCGCAGCGAGGCGCGTCGGTCTTCCAGATCGGCCTCGAACTGCCGCGGGTCGAAGCGCTCGGCCAGCAGCTGCTGGCTGGCCAGTTCGTCGATCACGCCCGGGTGCTGCAACAGGTAGCGAGCCGGCCAGCGGGCAGCGCCCAGCAGGCGCAGCAGGCGCTCGTGCACCGAGGGGCGTTCCTGCAGCAGCGCCAGGTAGCTTTCGCGGCGCAGCAGCGGCTCGATCCAGTCGGCCATGCGCAGCGCGGCCTGTTCCGTCACCCGGCCTTCGTCGATCCAGGCACCGGTGCGCTGCACCAGCCGCACCAGCCGGCTGCGGGTGTCCTCGCGCAGTGCCAGCACGCGGGGGTGGGTGCTCCACTGCGCCACGCGTTCGGCCAGCTCGCGCGGCAGCGTGGGCAGCACGGCCTGCAGGTCGGTGCCGGTGCCCGTGCCATCCGTGCGGTTGCCGGCGCAGCCCTTGCCGCTGCACTGGCCCTTGGCCGGGCCGCCAAGCAGGATGTCGAATTCCTCGGCCACCACCTCGCGGTGGGCGTCCAGCGCGTGCAGGAAACCCGAGAGCGTGGGGTAGCCCATGCTGGTGGCCAGCCAGGCCAGGTCGTCGTCGCGCGTGGGCAGCACATGGGTCTGCTGGTCGTCCAGGTACTGGATGCGGTGCTCCACCCGGCGCAGGAAGCTGTAGGCCTCGGCCAGTGCCTGTGCGGTCGTGGCAGGCATCAGCCCGGCCTTGGCCACGCGCTGCAGGGCGTCCAGCGTGGGCCGGGTGCGCAGCTCGGGGAACTGGCCGCCCCGCACCACCTGCAGCAGCTGGACGGTGAACTCGATCTCGCGGATGCCGCCACGCGAGAGCTTGACGTCGTTGGCCCGGCCGGGATGGCCGGCGGCTCGCTTGGCGGCATGGTCGCGGATCTGGCGGTGCAGGGCGCGCAGCGCCTCGAACACGCCGTAGTCGAGGTAGCGGCGGAACACGAAGGGCAGCACCACGCTGCGCAGGGCCTGGGCGCTGCCGCCGTCGATGGTGGCGCGTGGTGCGATCACCCGGCTCTTGAGCCAGGCAAAGCGCTCCCACTCGCGTCCCTGGACCACGAAGTACTCCTCCAGCGCCCCCAGCGAGACTGCGCTCGGGCCCGAGTTGCCGTTGGGCCGCAGTGCCAGATCGACCCGGAACACCTGGCCGTGTTCGGTGGTCTCGCCCACGGTGTTGAAGATGTGGCGCACCGCCTTGCCGAAGTACTCGTGGTGGCTGATGCGGTTTCGGCCTTCGGCGTTGCCGGCGGTCTCGCCGTCCTGCTCGTACACATAGATCAGGTCGATGTCGCTGGAGACATTGAGCTCGCGCGCGCCCAGCTTGCCCATGCCGATGATCCACAGGGCCGCCCGGCGGCCATCGTGCATGAGGGGGGCGCCGTGCAGCGCATCCAGGTCGGCGAAGGCCAGCGCACAGGCTTCGTCCAGGGCGAGTTCGGCCAGTTCGGTCACTGCCAGCGTCACCTCGCCCAGCGGAGCCGAGCGCTCGCAGTCCAGCACCGCCAGCCGCTCCAGCACCAGCTGGCGCAGCACCCGCAGCGCGGCGGCGCGCGGGTGACCGCGCTGGACCAGCGCCTGCAGGGCGGCTTCCATGCTGGCGCGTGCCGGCATGCCCGGGGGCAGGCAGGCCAGCTCTGCTTCATAGCGGCGGCGCACCCGCTGCACGAAGCGGCTGTGCGCCGCGTCGCAGCCGGTGGGAGCGGGTGTTACAGCCGCTGACAGCGCAGCAGTGTCAAGAGGGGAACCGGGGAGATGACGGGCCGTCATAATTTGCAGTGGACATGAATCACAGTAGCCAGGCGCCCGGTGCGGTCTTCTCTTCGCATGCACCCGCCTCCCGGGGCCTGCGGCTGTGGGCCCGTGCGACCCGCTGGCTGCTGTGGCTGGTGGTGGCGGTCTGGGGATTCGGTCTGCTGACCTGGGTGGCCCTTCACGCGGCCATTGTGCCGCGAATCGACGGCTGGCGCCCCGAGCTGCAACGCTGGGCCGGCGATGCGCTGGGGGTACCGGTCACCATCGGCAGCATCCGGGCCACCAACCGGCCCGACACCCCCTTCAGCCTGCCGCCGTTCATGCCGGCCTTCGAGCTGTCCGACGTGCGCCTGCTCGATGCGCAGGGCCGGGCCGCGCTGGTGCTGCCGCGCATCCAGGCTTCGGTGTCGGTGCGCTCGCTCTGGCGCCTGGGTTTCGAGCAGATCGTCATCGACAGCCCCGAGCTGGATGTGCGCCGCACCCGGGATGGCCGCCTGGAGGTGGCAGGCCTGGCGCTGTCGGGCTCGTCCGGCACAGGCAGTGGCGCCGACTGGTTCTTCGACCAGACCGAGTTCGCGGTGCGCGGCGGCACGCTGCGCTGGACCGACGAGCAACGCGGCGCTCCCACCCTGGCCCTGTCGGCGGTGGATCTGGTGGTTCGCAACGGCGCGCGGGACCACGGCTGGCGGATCGACGCCACGCCGCCGGCGGACTGGGGCGGCCGCTTCACGCTGCAGGGCCGGTTCAAGGAGCCGCTGCTGTCGGTCGGCCGTACGGCAGGGGATCGTCCGTGGGACCGCTGGAGCGGCGAGCTGCATGCCGCCCTGCCGCAGGCCGATGTGCAGCGCCTGCAGGCGTACCTGCCGGCTCATCTGCCCGCCCTGCCGGGGCTGCTGGTGCGTGGCGGCCAGGGCCGTCTGCAGCTGTGGGCCGATGTGGAAGCCGGGCGTTTCAGCGGCGTGCAGGCCGATGTCGATCTGCAGGCCGTGGACGTGCGGCTGGGCGCCGATCTGCCGCCGCTGGCCTTCGCGCACATCGCGGGCCGCCTGCAGGCGTCGTGGTCCGATGCGTCGTGGCGACTGGGCAGCGAGGACCTGCGCTTCCTCACCCGCGAAGGCGTGGCCTGGGAGGGCGGACGCTTCAGCGTGGCACAGCGGCCTGCCGGTCCGCTGGCACGCGGCGCGGCGCCGACGGGCCAGCTGGAACTCACGGCCGACGGCATCGAACTGGCGGCCGTGGCCGCGCTGGCCGAACGCCTGCCCCTGCCCTCGCCGGTGCACCGCTGGGTGCAGACCCTGCAGCCGGCCGGTCGGGTTCAGAACCTGCAGGCCCGCTGGGACGGCCCCGACCTCGCCGGCCTGAAGGCCAGCGGTCTGGTGCAGGGTCTGGCCCTGGCCGGGGATGCCGTGCCGGCATCGGTCGATGGCGAGGCCCCGAACCCCCGCATCGGCCGCCCGGGCATCGAAGGCGCCACCGTCCAGTTCGATCTGCAGCGCGACGGGGGCACCGCGCGCCTGACGGTGCAGGACGGCGCACTCTGGCTGCCCGGCGTGTTCGAGGAAGCGCGCCTGCCCCTGACGCGGCTGGAGGCCCAGGCGCGCTGGCGTCTGGTCGGCGAGCGCATCGAGGTGGAGCTCAGCGATGCGCGCATGAGCAACCCGGACGCACGCGGCACCCTGCAGGCCCGCTGGAACACCACCCCCGGCGCCCAGGGCGCGGCGCGCTTTCCTGGTGTGCTCGACCTGACCGCCACCCTGGAGCAGGCCAATCTCACCCGCGTGCACCGCTACCTGCCACTCTCGGTGGGCACCGAGGCGCGCCGCTATGTGCGCGAGTCGGTGCGGGCGGGCACCGGCACGGCGGTCAACTTCCGGGTGCAGGGCGACGTGGCCCGTGCGCCCTTCGATGTGGGCGACGGCACCTTCCGCATCAGCGCGCGGCTGCAGGGCCTGGACATGGATTACCTGCCGCCGTTCCTGCAGGACGCCGGCGCCCGCCCCTGGCCGGGGCTGCGCCGCATGAGTGGCGATCTGGTGCTGGACCGCCTGTCGCTGCGCATCGACCAGCTCGCCGGCGGTCTGCAGGACGCCGCCGGGGTGCAGATCCAGCGCGGCCGCCTGGCCATCGACCACCTGGGCCGCAACGGCGTGCTCACCGCCGAGGCCGACGTGCAGGGGCCGGCCCCGGCGCAGCTCGGATTCGTGGTGCGCTCGCCGCTGGGCGGCATGCTGCAGGGCGCCCTGGATGCAGCCCGCCTCAGCGGCACGGCCCAGACCCGCTTTGCCCTGACCGTGCCGCTGGAGAATGCCGCCGCCACGCGGGTCCAGGGCCTGGTCAAGCTGGCCGGCAACGATCTGTTGATCGCGCCCCACCTGCCGGCGCTGGGTCGCCTGCGCGGCCAGCTGGAATTCAGCGAGACCGGCTTCAATGTGCCCGGCGCCCAGGCCCGGCTGCTGGGGGGCGACGTGTCCTTCAGCGGTGGCCTGCGACCGGATCCCCAGGGCGGCACCCGGCTGGCCCTGCGTGGCCAGGGCAGCCTGAGTGCCGAGGCGCTGCGCACCGCTGGCCTGGGGCCGTTGTCGAAGCTGGCGCAATCGGCCAGCGGCACGGCGGCCTACACCGCGCAGATCGGCTTGCGCGGCGGCGCGCCCGAGCTGCAGTTCAGCAGCAACCTGCAGGGCCTGGCGCTGTCGTTGCCGGCGCCGCTGGCCAAGCCGGCCGATGCCCTGTGGCCGCTGCGGCTGGACCTGGCCGTGACCGACGTGGCCGGTCCCACCGCAGTCATGGCGGGGCGCGCACTGGCCGACCGGCTGGCGCTGCGCTGGCAGTCGCCCGCCGGTGTGCTGCTCGATGCCCGGCTGGAGCGCCAGCGCGAGGCCGAGCGCTGGGTCGTGCGGCGCGGCGTGCTGGCCGCCGGATCCCTGGCCGGCGATCCCGGTGCGCTGCCCGAGCAGGGCGTGCTGGCCCGCCTGAGCCTGCCGCAGATCGATGTGGACGCCTGGCAGGCGGCGCTGGGCGGGGTGTGGCCCGCCGGCGAGGGCGCGGACGCCGCGGCGACCGGCACCGAGACCCCGCCGCTGTGGTTGCCGGACCGGCTGGAGCTGCGCACCGATCGCCTGCGGGCCGGTGGCCGCGAGCTGCAGCGGGTGCAGATCGATGCCAGCCGCGACAGCACCCTGTGGCGGGCCCAGGTGCAGGCCGACGAGGTGGCCGGTCGGGTGGAGTACCGGTCCGGCACGCCGCGCAACCCGGGGCAGGTCACGGCGCGCCTGAGCCGGCTGGTGCTGGCCCGGGAAGCGCGCAGCGATGTGGAACGCCTGCTCGACCAGCCTTCCAGCGTGCCGGCGCTGGATTTGAGCATCGACGACCTGCGCTGGGGCGGCCGCTCGCTCGGCAGGATCGAACTGCAGGCGGTCAACCGGGGCGCGCCGCTGCGCCAGCCGGAGTGGCGTCTGACCCGGCTGAGTGCCACCTTGCCTGAAGCCCGCCTGACTGCCAGCGGCAACTGGGTGCCGCTGGGTGGCAACCAGCTCACCGGTCCCGGCGGCAGTGCCCAACGCCGCACCGCCATCGGTTTTCAGCTGGCGGTGGACGATGCCGGCCGCCTGCTCGATCGCCTGGGCCGCGAGGGCACGGTGCGCGGCGGTCAGGGCCGACTGGAGGGCAATGTGGGCTGGATCGGCTCGCCGCTGTCGCCCGACATCGCGTCGTTGTCGGGCCAGGTCTCGGTGGACATCGAGCGCGGGCAGTTCCTGCAGATCGAACCCGGCGCCGGCCGTTTGCTGGGCGTGCTGAGCCTGCAGTCGCTGCCGCGCCGGCTCGTGCTGGATTTCCGCGATGTGTTCTCGCAGGGCTTTGCTTTCGATTTTTTCCGGGGCCAGGGCCAGATCGACCAGGGCGTCCTGTCCACCCGCAACCTGCAGATGAAGGGCGTGAATGCCGCCGTGATGATGGAAGGCTCGGCCGACCTGGTGCGCGAGACCCAGGACCTGCAGGTCTTCGTGGTGCCCGAGATCAACGCCGGCGCGGCCTCGCTGCTGGCCGCCACGGTCAACCCGGTGGTGGGCATCGGCACCTTGCTGGCCCAGCTGGTGCTGCGCCAGCCGTTGCGCTCGGTCACCACGCAGGAGTTCCGCGTCACCGGCAGCTGGGCCGACCCCCAGGTGCAGAAGGTCGAGCGTTCGGCCGCCGCCCCGGCCACCGAGCCCGCTACTCCGCTGCAGTAAGCTCCGACGAGACCTTCGGTGCCGGCAGGCTCCGATTTGCATCCAGAGGGAGAACCACCATGAGAGTCGCCGCCATCCAGATGGTCTCGGGCATCGGCCTGGACCACAACCTCAGCGAAGCCCTGCGCCTGCTGCGTCAGGCGGCCGCCGCCGGTGCCGAACTGGCCGTGCTGCCGGAGTACTTCTGCTTCATGGGCGCCCGCGACGAAGACAAGCTGGTGCTGGCCGAAACCCCCGGTCTGGGCAAGGTGCAGGACTTTCTCAGCGACACCGCGCGCGACCTCAGGATGTGGGTGGTGGGCGGTACCCTGCCCATGGCCACCGACGACCCCACGCATGCGGCCAATGCATCCATGGTCTACGACCCGCGCGGGCGCGAGGTCAGCCGCTACGACAAGATCCACCTGTTCCGCTACGACAACGGCCGCGAGCGCTACGACGAGGCTGCCGTGCTCCGGGCCGGCGACACGCCCACGGCCTTCGACTGCACCAGCCAGGCCGGCGAGGTCTGGCGCGTGGGCCAGAGCATCTGTTACGACATGCGCTTTGCAGAGCTCTACCGCAGTCTGGCGGCCGACGTGCTGCTCATGCCGGCGGCCTTCACCCACACCACCGGCCAGGCCCACTGGGAGGTGCTGCTGCGCGCGCGCGCCATCGAGAACCAGGCCTATGTGATCGCCAGCGCCCAGGGCGGCGTGCACGAGAACGGACGGCGCACCTGGGGCCACAGCATGGTGATCGATCCCTGGGGTCAGGTCATGGCCCTGCAGGCCGAGGGGCCCGGCGTGGTGCTGGCCGACATCGACCGCGGCTTCCTGCAGTCGGTGCGCACCCAGCTGCCGTCGCTGCAGCACCGCCGCCTCTGACGGTCCGGGTGGCCGGTGGCGTTCCAGGTCAAGTCCCCGCGCTGGCTCCTGTGGGCCATGCTACTGCTGCTGGTGGGCATGCTGCTCACGGTGCTGGTGTTCCTGGCCGCCGAATACGAGGAGGCCAGCGACCAGGCCGAACTCGACCAGGATGCCGCCGCCCTGGCCAGCGACATCCGCAGCTCGCTGCTGCGCAATGTGCAGACGCTGCAGTCGCTGCATGTGACGGCGCTCACCCCGGAAGCCTGGACCGCCCGGTCGGCCGGCGTGCTGTCGCTGCACCGGGAGCTGGTGCGCATCGAGTGGCGCGCCCCTGGTCGCGAAGGCCGCATCCTGGCCCAGGCCGACACGCCCTACCTGCGGCCGGTGTTCGGCTTCATGCCGCGCGCCCAGACCCAGCCCGAGGTGCGGCTGGCCTGTGACAACGCCCAGCGCCTGTCCGGTCCGGCCTATTCCCGCAGCTACTTCTGGCCCATGCGCGAAGGCACCGGCATGGAACTGATCGAGATGTGCCTGCCCCTGTTCCAGGCCGGTGAGCCGGCCGGCGCGCTGGTGGCCACCTACTCGCTGGGCGGCCTGCTGTCGGAGCTGACCAACCGGGACCTGCTGCGCAACCGGGGACTGGCCTTCAACGATGCCGACGGTACCCGGCTGGCGGTGCACAGCAGCCTGGCCGGCGGGCGCCGCAACCTGCGTTCGGTGGCGGTGCTGGACCTGCCCGGGCACACCCTGATCCTGCAGCTCGAGGCCCAACGCCGTGCGCTGGGCCTGTTCCCCAATGTGCTGACCGCCGTGGTCGGCGCCTTGTGCCTGGCCCTGCTGGCGGTCCTGGCCCTGCTGGGGCGCGACATCCGCCGCCGCCAGCGCGCCGAGCAGAACCTGGCCGAGGCGCTGGCCTTCCGCAAGGCCATGGAGGACTCGCTGGTCACCGGCCTGCGCGCGCGCGACATGAACGGCCGCATCACCTATGTGAACCCGGCCTTCTGCCAATTGGTGGGCCGCACCTCGGAAGAGCTGCTGGGCACCGGACTGCCGGCGCCCTGGTGGCCGCCCGACCTGGTGGACGAATACCAGCAGCGCCAGGCGGTGCGGCTGGCCGGCAAGACGCTGCCGCGCGAGGGCTTCGAGTCGGTGTTCCAGCGCACCGACGGCACGCGCGTGCCGGTGCTCATCATCGAAGCCCCGCTGATCGATGCCCAGGGCCAGCAGACCGGCTACATGAGCGCGGTGCTCGACCTGACCGAGCAGCGCCGGGTGGAAGACCTCAACCGCGCCTCGCAGGAGCGGCTGCAGGCCACCGCCCGCCTGGCCACGGTGGGCGAGATGGCCTCGCTCATCAGCCACGAGCTCAACCAGCCGCTGGCGGCGATTGCCAGCTATGCCAACGGCACGCTCAACATGCTGCGCGACGAGACCGCCAAGCCCTTGCCGCCGGCCGATCTGCGCCGGGTCATCGACCGCATTGCCGAGCAGGCCGACCGGGCCGGCCGCGTCATCAAGAGCGTGGCCGATTTCGTGCGGCGGCGCGACCAGGTGCGCGAGGCCGTCACCCCCGTCAGCCTGATCTCGGCCATCCAGCCGCTGCTGGTGCTGCAGGCCAAGAAGGACGGCATCCGCCTGCAGCTCGCGGTCGATGACGACCTGCCGGCGGTGCAGTGCGACCGCACCATGATCGAACAGGTGCTGCTCAACCTGGCGCGCAACGGCATCCAGGCCATGCCCCCGGGCGATCCGCCCATGGACAGTGGCCTGCGCCGGCTGCGCCTGGCCGCGGTGGCCGACGCCGATCCGGCCTGGGTCACCTTCGAGGTGACCGACCACGGCCAGGGCCTGAGCGAGGAAGTGCGCCAGCACCTGGGCACCCCGTTCTTCACCACCAAGGCCGAGGGCATGGGTCTGGGCCTGAGCCTGTGCCGCACCGTCATCGAGCAGCACGGCAGCGGCCTGAGCTTCGAGCCGGTGGCCCCGCGCGGCACCTGTTTCCGCTTCCGGCTGCCGGTGGCCGCCACGCTGTCCACCGCGCAGGGCTCACCTATCATCGCGCCATGACGCCCTTCCCCGACGCCCGCATCCACCTCGTCGACGACGATGCCGGCGTCCGTGAAGCCCTGGCCTGGCTGCTGCGCACCCGCCGGCTGGTGAGCGACGCCTATGACAGCGCCGAAGCCTTTCTGGCCAGCCCGGCCGCCGCCCAGGAACCCCAGGTGCCCAGCTGCCTGCTGCTGGATGTGCGCATGCCCGGCATGAGCGGGCTGGCCCTGTTCGAGCAGTTGCTCACCCTGCCCTGGCAGCCGGCCCTGCCGGTCATCTTTCTGTCGGGCCATGCCGACGTGCCCACGGCGGTGGCGGCGGTCAAACGTGGCGCCTTCGATTTCTGCGAGAAGCCGTTTTCCGACAACGCCCTGGTGGACCGGGTGGAGCAGGCCTTGGCCCGGTCGGCCGAGGTGATCGCCCAGCGCCGCGTGCAGCGCGACCTGCAGCAGCGGCTGGACAGCCTGACCGAGCGCGAGCGCGACGTGATGGATCTGGTGGTGGCCGGCCTGCCCAACAAGCTGGTGGCCGATCAGCTGCAGATCAGCGTGCGCACGGTGGAGGTGCACCGCTCCCGCGTGTTCGACAAGATGGGTGTGAAGTCGGCCGTCGAGCTGGCCAACATCCTGCGGGGAACGTGATCAGCGCGGCGCAGATCCATTCCCCGGGTCGCTGCCCCGGTCGCCTGCGTCGGCGGGCGGCTCCTTCTTGCGGACGGCGGCCTGTTTTTCCGCCTCCACCGATTCCGGCAACTCGCCCTTGCGGCGGCCCGAGAACATGGTCCACCACACGATGAAGATGAGCAACAGCAGCGCGCCGAGCGCTTCGAGCAACAGCAGGGTCATGGCCGGCATTCTAGGAAGCCTGTGCTTCCTGCTGGCGTCGTGTGCCTTCTCGCCCGGCGTGACCACTGCCCCGGCCCCGGCCGGCCCCCCGGCGCAGACCTCGCCGCCCGTGGCCGTACCGGCCGACACCGCCCCCCTGCCGCCACCGATGCAGCGCAACAAGAGCCGCTGGGTGCCGGTGCGCTGGTCCGAGCTGCCCGGCTGGGGCAGCGACGGCCTGCACGAGGTGTGGAACGCCTGGGTGCGTGGCTGCGAGCGCCCGGTGCAGGGCCACGCCGGCCTGTGCGCCGAGGTGCGCCAGCGCAGCATCGCCACGCCGGCCGAGCAGGCTGCCTGGGTGATGAGCCGTTTTCAGCCCTACCGGGTGACCGAAGCCGACGGCCGCCTGCCCGATGGTCTGCTCACCGGCTACTACGAACCCATCCTGCGCGCCAGCCGCGTTCCCACGCCGGTGTTCCGGGTGCCGCTGCATGCGCCACCGGCCGGCCTGCAGAGTGGCCAGGTCTGGTACAGCCGCCAGCAGATCGACACCCTGCCCGCCGCGCAGGCGGCGCTGGCCGGTCGCGCCATCGCCTGGCTGGCAGACCCGATCGATGCGCTCATCCTGCAGATCCAGGGTTCGGGCCGTCTGCTGGTGCGCGAGGCGGACGGCAGCGAGCGCACCGTGCGCCTGGCCTTTGCCGCCCACAACGGACAGCCCTACCAGAGCGTGGGCCGCTGGCTGCTCGACCAGGGTGCCATCCGTGAAGCCTCGTGGGAATCCATCAAGGCCTGGGTGGCGCAGAACCCGGGGCGCCTCAACGAGATGCTGTGGGCCAACCCGCGCACCGTGTTCTTCCGCGAGGAGGCCCTGAACGATCTGGACGCCCGCTTCGGTCCCCGTGGTGCCCAGGGCGTGCCGCTGACCCCGGGCCGCTCGATCGCGGTCGATCCGCAGAGCATCCCGTATGGCACCCCGGTGTGGCTGGCCACCCAGGGCCCCACGCTCAACACCGCGCGGCTGGTCATGGCCCAGGACACCGGAGGTGCGATCGTCGGCGCCGTGCGCGCCGACCTGTTCACCGGCTGGGGTGACAGCCAGGGCGATGCCTACATCCTGGCCGCAGCACTCAAGCAGCCGCTGCAGATGTGGGTGCTGTGGCCGCGGGGCGCGGTGCCGACGGCTCAATAGGTCACGACCAGCGTGTGCGTGGCCGTGGCATTGCAGACGGCCTGGCTGCAGCTGCCCATCTGCCCGCCCGGCACATTGAGCTGGATGGTCACCGGCTGCTGCCCCTCGTTGCCCGGCGCTCCGGTACCGGTGTTGCCCAGACCGATCCCGGCGGCTGGCGACACCTGCAGTGAGTAGGTCAATCCGAGCAAGCTCTGTTGGGTGAGGTTGGCCACGGGTGCTGCCGTCGGCGCACTGGGCCCCAGCAGGCCCACTGTCCAGGGCGTGTTCAGGTTGCAGCGCAGCATCACCTGTGCGCTGGCCGTGGCGGGGGCGGTCGTGCTCTGGACAGGGCTCGCCCGGGCTGTCAATTGAACGTGATGGTCAGTGTGTAGGTGCGGGAGGTGACGCAAGGGCCCAGACAAGTCGCATCGCCGGCCTGTCCGGCTGGTGCACGGCCCAGCAGGTGAAGGGTCTGCTGGCCGCTCATCGTCCCGGAGATCGGGAAGACGGGGTTCAGCGCCCCGATGGCGGGCACGGTCGACGTGTTGGACAGGCCGAGCCTGTACTGGATCCCCCGCACGGTTCCGACCAACGGGTTGGTGACCGAAGCGGCTCCCTGGTCCCGAATGTCCACCGTCCAGGATCCGGAGTTGCAAGAGACGGTGCTCAATGGCTGGGACAACGTGCTGTCCACGTTGGTGAACGAGGTGTAGTTGAAATTCAGGTTCGGCAGGCTTCCGACCGTGCAGCTGGCGGGGATCGTGGCGGTCATGACCGAGGCATCGTTGTTGGTCGAGCTCTGGAAGCTGCCTCCGCCGCTCACGATGGAGCCGGACGTGTTGATCCGGAGCTTGCCGACATAGGTGTTGGCGGTCGCAACGGATTGCGTCGGTATCCTCACGCACGCGTTGAGGTAGTAGTTCTGGATGCCGAAACTCCCCGGCCCTGTGACGGATGCGTTGGTGATCAGGGTGATGGAACCGTTGCTGGTCTGGCTGGGCGCCGAACCGGTGCAGGACGGGAAAGTGGCCGACGGGGTGGTGGTCAGCGGACCGGCATTCCGGTTGAAGGTGTAGGGGATGGTCAGCGGGCCCGTGGTCGATGTCAGGAACGTGCCCGTCGCCACGTTGGCGTTGTCGAGGAACCCGAGGGTGGCCGTGAGGCGTCCTGTTTTTGTGCCCGATGTCGTCGACGTGCAGGCGAAGCGGATCGTGATGTTGATGGTCTGTCCCGACGTGCCGGCGCTGGTGGTGTTGACCGCCACCGTCGGTTGGTTGGTCGAGGCCAGGCAGCGGAGCACGTTCTGTGCGTGCACCTCTCCCGGCGCGAGCACGACGCCCGCAACCAGGGTCAGGAACAGCCGCAGCAGCAGCGACACGTACTGTTTCATCGCTTCACCCCTTCGCACTTGAGCGGCCCCAGCCGAACGATTTCATCGGCCTTGCCCTCCGGCAAGGCCACGTCGATGTCGCAACCTGAATCGCCATGCTTCAGGCGCAGCCGGTTGGTCGGCTGCAGACCGGTCAGGTAGGCCTCGCCCCGGCGCGCCACATAGAACACCTGGGCATCACCCTGCAGCTCGATCTCGGCACCGGCCGGGGCCGGCTCTCCATCGTCCAGGATGATCCGCAACAGGGCAGCGCGGCCGCTGCGCACCGGGAACTTCAGGCGTACCGCGCTGCGCCAGGCGGGAACGGCATTCATCTCGATGGCGTCGATCTCGGCCGTCACCGGCAGATCGGAGGCATCCAGCCGCACCGGGTTGGCGTTGTAGGCCGACAGGTTGGAGACCAGGGCCATGCCGTCGGCGTTGGTCACGCCATCGGCATTGCCATAGCGGCCCACCCGGATGTCGGCATAGCCGGGCACCTCCACCAGGGCAAAGCTGTCGCGCACCGTATGGGTGGCGAACACCTGCCCCCCCATGCCGACCAGACCGCCCTGCATGCCCAGGCGAACGGCCTGCTGGCCGGATGCGGCGCTCACGTCGCCGGTGAACTGGCTGCGTGTGCCTCGGTAATACAGACCCCCTTCGGCCAGTGCGCCGCCGTTGCGGTAGCCCGAGAGCACCCGCCATGAAATCGGCTGGTCGCCCTGCGTGGTGTCCGACGCCGATGCATAGGCGCTGAGTTCCCCGCCGCTGCGGGTGACGTTGGTGTTCACAAAGGTCTCACCCAGAGGGACAGACAAGGACACTCCGATGGAAGTGCCCGAGCTGGCCCCGCTGGCCCGGCTCAGGCTGAAGGCCAGGTTGCTGCGCTGGCCGATGCGCACCCCGTAGTTCAGGCTGCTGGTGGTGATGGGCGCCTGGCCGGCGTAGGCGATGCGGGCCACCGCCCAGCCCAGGCTGTGGCGCTCGCCCAGGCTGAAGTTGTGGTTGAACGACCACTGCTGCCGCGCCGCGCCGAACGAGAAGGCTGGGTCGCTGCCCAGGGCCCGGTAGTGGGCGTTGCTGTTCTCCAGCCGCAGACCCAGCTGATGGTCCATGCCGGGGTAGTTGAGCCCCAGCGTCCATTGCCGGCCCATGCCGTCGAGGTTGCTGCGGCTCAGGCCCAGACCGGCCTCGCCCAGCCACCGGTCGAACAGGGCCACGGTGGCGGCTGCGCCCATGTTGGTCACGGAACGGCTCCAGGCGGCGGCCGTCTCCAGTGTCAGGGTCTTGCTCAGGCCGCCGCGCCACAGGCCGGAGATGAAGGCCTCGCCATAGTCCGCGCTGACCTCGCCCAGGCGCCGCCGCATCAGGCCGGCTTCCAGACTCCAGTCGGTCAGCCCTTCGTCGAGCATGTTGCCGCCACTCAGAAAGGGCTGCACCAGCACCGTCTCGCGGCCCAGCAGGTCGCGCACCACCACCCGCGCCTGCCCGGCGCCGCCCAGCAACGCGAAGTTGTCGATGGTGAACGGCCCGGTGGGCACCCTGGAGGTCTGCCGCAGCACGTCGTTCACATACAGCTCCACCGTGCTGGGCGCGGTGGAGGTGCCGCTGATCACCGGCACCGGCTGGGTGATCAGGCCGGGCGACATCATGTAATTGCGTCCGATCTGGATGCCCCCGAAATACACGCCCCGGCCGGTCAGCCCGCTGCGGCTCACGCTGTCGCCCAGGCGCAGGGTGAGGTTGTGATCGGGAAAGTCACGGGTGAAGGTGGTCTCCAGCCGGCGCCAGCGCGCGGGAGCCTCCGCCGTGTCGGCCAGCAGGTTGTTGCCCACATGGCTGGAGGTCAGCACACCCAGGGAGCCGGTCACGCCCAGTTCCAGCAAGGCGCCGGCGTCCTGAAACCGGCCGCTGCCCCTGATCTGGCTGGCGTTGTAGTTGAGGTCGTAGTTGAGGAAGGTGGCGAATTCCGAAGGACTGACCACCGGCCGCTGGCCCATGGCCTGGCCAAGCCGCGTGGCGGCAAAGGCATCGGCCGCAAAGTCGATGGCCATGCTTTGCTCGGCGGCGTTGAATCGGGCGGTGAAGCCCTGGATGGCATCCAGCGGATACCAGGTCTGCTGCCGGGCCCGGATGCTGCCCTGCTCGGGGGGGCGGGCGATGCGCCATTCCGGGAAGGCATCGGCCGGCGCGTAGAACTTGCCTTCCACCTCCAGCAACAGCCAGTTGCCCACCGACACGGTGTTGATGGTCACGTCCAGGGGCCGCCAACGCAGACTGCCCGGAGGCGGTGTGGGAGCGCCGAGCGCGGTGCCCAGTGGCGGTGTGGCACTCTGCGGGGCTGCGGCCAGCAGCACCGGCTCGGCGGTGCCGGCTGCGGGTGCGGCAGCCTGGATTGCGGGCTGGGCAGCAGGCGCAGCGTCTGGCGTGGACGTCCGGGCTGCCGGAACGGCCGGTACCGGCGCACCATCCATCAAGCCTGGTGCCACCGTCAGCTCCATGCGGTGCTCGGCGGGGTACACACGAACTTCCGCTCCCCGCAAGGCCAGCAGCGGCCACCATGACCGCCCTTCGTGCTGCTGCGCGACCGCTGCCGCAGGGCGTCGCAAGGCCCAGCGCGTCCAGGCATCTTCGGGCACCAGCAGCAGGCCCTGCCGGTCGATCACCGGCCAGCGCCCCACGGGTGTGCCATTGACCAGCACATCCAGTTGCTGGACGGGAGCCGCCTGCGCCCAGGCGCCTGGCGGGCAGACCGCCCACCACAGGCCAGCCATCAACGCGGCCAGTCGGGACGGGCGCGGGAACTTGCCCCGGGTGCTGGCGTGACGGGCTTTCACCGGACACTCCCGCTTCAGGGCAGACGGGCGGTGAAACGGCTGGTCTGCCCGTCGTCGAACTGCACCTCCACCGTCAGGGGTTCGGTGCCGGCCGGACCCGGGCCTTCGGGTTTCGGCGTGATGATGCGTCGGGCGCCCGGCAGCAGATACGAGCCCCCTTCGAAGCGGGCCAGGGTCTGGTCATTGCGGTGCAGCCGGATGTCGCGCATCTGGGCATAGGCGGTGCCGGTGTTGGCGCAGCTGACGGCGGGCGAGCCCGCCTCGCCCCGCACCAGTTCGCAGGTCACATCCCGTTTGGCCGGTGGCGGCGTGATGAACACCGGCATGGACAGGGCCAGCGCAATCGGCAGCTGGATGCCCTCCTGCTTGGGGTTGGTGATCTCGGGCACCTCCCGCACGATCAGCCGGTAGGTGAGCTGCCGGCTGGCATCGGCAGGCCGCAGCAGGGCCAGCCGCACCACCTGCCGGGCGCCGGGCTCCAGCTTGATGATGGGCGGCGAGAGGATCATGTCTTCGGACAGCTCCAGCTGGTCCGTGCCATCGGGCGTCTGAGACCAGCCGAACACGTCGGCCTGCAGGGCCACGGCGGAAGTGCCTTCGTTGGTGAGCGTGATGGCCACCGCCCGGTCGCGCGGTTTCATGTAGATGCGCACCGGCGAGACCGAGAACGAGCCGGCCCAGCTGGTGGCCAGCAGACTGGTCAGCAGCGCGGCGATCAGGATGTTCCGGACCAGACGGCCCGTGAACAGGAAGGTATGGGGGCGGAGGGGCTGGGTCATGGCGTTGAGGCAAGCCTCAGAAGCTCACCATCATTTCGAGGGGATCGGACGGGTCGCGGGGTGTCCCGTAGATGCGCATGGAGGTCACGGTGCCCCGGCCCCACCAGTACGGGTCGATGCCGTCGTCCAGCAAGGCGCTGGCCACGGCACTGGGCTGCAGATGGAAACGGTAGGCCCCGCCGTGGCTGCCCACGAAGGGCTTGCGCGGGTCGGGGGCGATGCTGACGAAGCGCCCGTTGTCGCAGACGACCCGCACCAGGGCGTTGGGCGCCGAGGTGAGGGTCTGCGTTTCGCAGCGGGCCTTGGGCTCGGCCGCAGGTGTGCCGGGGACGGTGAGCTGGATGCGGACCTGGAAGCTGCCGTCGATGGCCTGCGCACCGGCGTTGACAGCAGCCAGCCAGAGTGTCAGCAGCCACCATCCGCGCCAGTCATGTCGCATGGACTCACCTGCTGCCGGGACGATCAGTAGGTGATGGTCAGGGTGCGCTGCCTGTTGGCGGATGCGCTGTTGTCGCAGGTGGCGGTCGCGCAGGTGCCCGCTTGTCCGGCTGCCATCGAAGCGGCCACGGTGTAGGCCTGGTTGGCACCGTTACCCGTGTTCGACGTTGCGGACAGGGTCAGCGTGTAATCCAGGTTCAGCGCTGCATCGGTGACCGAGGTGCTGTCCAGTGCCAGCGTGTACGGCAGGCTGTTGGTGCAGCGCACGTTGAAGCCGGTGCTGCCGGTGGCGGCCGTGGTCTGGAACGAGGTGTAGGTCAGGTCGATGTCGGTGATCACGGCGCCGGTGGCGGCCGCCGTGCTGTTGATCTCGCACTTGGAGGTCAGGGCGATGTTGACGTTGAAGTTGCCGGTGGCCGTGGCCGCCTGGGCATTCACCGAAGCGCCGATCAGGCCGGCAGCGGCCAGCAGGCCGACGAGGGTGCGGGAGAGGGAAGCTTTCATGATCGAGTCCTATAAAAGTACAAACAAGATACTTACCTTTTACGGAAAGTAAGTGTTTCGTACTCTATCGACCGCGATCTATCCCGACAACGCCGCCCACTCCCCCGCTTTGACCGCTGACCCGACCAACGGTGAGGAACATCACGGAACCGGGCGGGAAGTGGCTAGGTGCTCCGGGCCGCAGGGCGCTCCAGCAGGTGGGACAGCGGCAGGGCGGCGGCCGCCTTCACCTCGCCCAGCGAAAAGCTGGTGTGCAGGTCCTTCACATTGGGCAGATTGATCAGCACCTCCCGCGCCAGCCGGCTGAAATGGTTGAGGTCGCGGCTGACCACCTGCAGCTCGAAGGTGCCGGAGCCGCTGATGTAGTGGCAGGACACCACCTCGGGCACCTGGCGGATGGCGGCTTCCAGGCTGCGGGTGACGTCGCCGCTGTTGCGGTCGGCGTCCAGCCGCACGAAGGCCAGCACGCCCAGTCCCACCTTCTCGCGGTCGATCTCGGCCCGGTAGCCCCGGATGTAGCCGGCTTCTTCCAGCGCCCGCACCCGGCGCCAGCAGGGCGCGGCCGACAGGCCCACGCGTTGCGCCAGTTCGGCATTGGTGAGGCGGCCGTCGGCCTGCAGCTCCTGCAGGATGGCGATGTCGAACTTGTCCAGGGTGTCCATGGCGTGCTCCGTGGCGGCATGTGAAGAATGATTGTTTCAACAGGGCAGTATTTTTTGAAACAACCATCCGATTCTGGCCTTGAATCGGGCATGAAACGCAAACACCTCTCGGTAGCGTCCCCCTACACTCATTGGCTGTCGGCCCCGACGGGGCCCAACGGAGACACGCCATGAACGCGCCCCTGCCCGAGCACATCCGCCAGGCACTCGAATCGGTCACCCTGGACGACAAATACACGCTCGATCACGGCCGGGCCTTCATGAGCGGGGTGCAGGCCCTGGTGCGTCTGCCCATGCTGCAGCGCCAGCGCGATGCGCTCGCCGGCAAGAACACGGCGGGGTTCATCAGCGGCTACCGCGGCTCGCCCCTGGGGGGGTACGACCAGGCCCTGCAGAAGGCAGCCCCCCACCTCAAGGGCCAGAACATCGTGTTCCAGCCCGGCGTGAACGAGGAACTGGCCGCCACCGCCCTGTGGGGCACCCAGCAGCTGGGTTTTGCGCCGCCCGGCACCAACCGGTTCGACGGCGTCTTCGGCATCTGGTACGGCAAGGGGCCGGGCGTGGACCGCTGTTCCGACGTGTTCAAGCACGCCAACATGGCGGGCACCACGCCCTGGGGCGGCGTGGTGGCGGTGGCCGGCGACGACCATGTGGCCAAGAGCAGCACCGCAGCCCACCAGAGCGACCACATCTTCAAGGCCTGCGGCCTGCCGGTGTTCTTTCCGGCCAGCGTGCAGGACATCCTCGACCTGGGCCTGCATGCTTTTGCCATGAGCCGCTTTGCCGGTGTGTGGACCAGCATGAAGACCATCCAGGAGATCGTGGAGAGCAGCGCCACCGCGCTGATCGACCCGCACCGGGTGCAGATCGTGCTGCCCGAGTTCGACATGCCCCCGGGCGGCCTGCACATCCGCTGGCCCGACCACGCCCTGGACCAGGAGGCCCGCCTGTTCGACCACAAGTGGTATGCCGCGCTGGCCTATGTGCGGGCCAACCGCCTCAACCACAACGTGATCGCCGGCCCGAACGACCGCTTCGGCGTGATCGCCAGCGGCAAGGCCTTCAACGACACCCGCCAGGCCCTGATCGACCTGGGTCTGGACGACGCCACCTGCCGCCGCATCGGCCTGCGCCTGCACAAGGTGGCGGTGGTCTGGCCGCTGGAGGCGCAGATCACCCGTGACTTCGCCACCGGCCTGCGCGAGATCCTGGTGGTGGAGGAGAAGCGCCAGGTCATCGAGTACCAGCTCAAGGAAGAGCTCTACAACTGGCGCACCGACGTTCGCCCGAACGTGCTGGGCAAGTTCGACGAGGACGAGGGCGATTTCAGCGGTGGCGAATGGTCGCGCCCCAACCCCAGCGCCAACACGCTGCTGCGGGCCAAGGCCGACCTGACGCCGGCCATCATTGCCCGCGCGCTGGCGCGGCGCCTGAAGAAGCTGGGCCAGATCCCGGAGGACGTGATGGCGCGCATCGACGCGCAACTGGCCATCCTGGATGCCCAGGAGCGCTCCCTGCAGACGCTGCTGACGCAAGGCGTGCAGGGCGCCGAGCGCCAGCCCTGGTTCTGCTCCGGCTGCCCGCACAACACCAGCACGAAAGTGCCCGAGGGCTCGCGCGCCATGGCCGGCATCGGCTGCCACTTCATGAGCATCTGGATGGACCGCGCCACCGTGGGCTTCACCCAGATGGGCGGCGAGGGCGTGCCCTGGGTCGGCCAGCAGCCGTTCAGCCACGACCGCCACATGTTCGCCAACCTGGGCGACGGCACCTACTTCCACAGCGGCATCCTGGCCATCCGCCAGAGCATCGCGGCGGGTGTGAACATCACCTACAAGCTGCTCTACAACGACGCGGTGGCCATGACCGGCGGCCAGCAGGTCGGCGAGCGGCCCGAAGGTCACAGCGTGGTGCAGATCGCCCAGAGCATGCGGGCCGAGGGGGCGAAGCGCATCACCATCGTCACCGACGAACCCGAGAAGTACGAGGGCGTGACCGGCCTGCCCGAGGGCATCGCGATCCAGCACCGCGACACGCTGGATGCGGTGCAGCGCGAGTTCCGCGAGATCGAGGGCACCACGGTCATCATCTACGACCAGACCTGCGCCACCGAAAAGCGCCGCCGCCGCAAGCGCGGCACCCTGGTCGACCCGGCAAGGCGGGTGGTCATCAACGAGGCGGTGTGCGAGGGCTGTGGCGACTGCGGCGTGCAGTCCAACTGCCTGAGCGTGGAGCCGCTGGAGACCGAGTTCGGTCGCAAGCGCCAGATCAACCAGAGCACCTGCAACAAGGACTTCTCGTGCACCAAGGGCTTCTGCCCGAGCTTCGTCACGGTGGAGGGCGGTCAGCTGCGCAAGAAGGACAGCAAAGGCAGCGGTGCCGAATGGACCGGTGGCGAGCTGCCCCACCCGGCGCTGCCGGTGCTGGCCGGCGAGGCCTGGGGCGTGATCGTGGCCGGCGTGGGTGGCACCGGCGTCATCACCATCGGCCAGTTGCTGGGCATGGCGGCGCACATCGAGGGCAAGGGCATCGTCACCCAGGATGCGGCCGGGCTGGCCCAGAAGGGCGGCGCCACCTGGAGCCATGTGCTCATCGGCGCCGATCAGGACGTGATCCGCACCACCCGGGTGTCGGCCGCCTCGGCCGATCTGGTGCTGGGCTGCGACCCGATCGTGGCGGCCCACAAGGAAACCTGGCAGCGCCTGCGCGCCGGGCGCACCCATGTGGCCCTGAACGCCACGGCCACGCCCACGGCGGCCTTCGTGCGCAACCCCGACTGGCAGAACCCGGCCCAGGCCTGCGTGGACACCCTGGTGTCGTCGCTGGGTGCCGACGCGGTGGGCACCTTCGATGCCGAAGCGGCGGCCACCCGCCTCATGGGCGACAGCCTGTACGCCAACCCCATGATGCTGGGCTACGCGTGGCAGAAGGGCTGGGTGCCGCTGCAGCTGGCCTCGCTCATGCGCGCCATCGAACTCAACGCGGTGGCCGTGGACCGCAACAAGGCGGCCTTTGAATGGGGACGTCGCGCCGCGCACGACACCCCGGCAGTCATGGCGCTGGTGCGCCCGGCCACCGCCCAGGTGGTGCAGATCCGCCGCCGCGAGACCCTGGACGACCTGATCGCCCGGCGGGTGGAATTCCTCACCGGCTACCAGAATGCCGCCTACGCCGAGCGCTACCGCCAGCAGGTGGAGTGGGTGCGTGCGGCCGAGGCGCCGCTGGGCAAGACCCTGCTGGCCGAGACGGTGGCCCGCAACCTGTTCAAGCTGATGGCCTACAAGGACGAGTACGAGGTGGCCCGCCTGCACAGCGACCCGGCCTTCCACGCCCGTCTGGCCAGCCAGTTCGAAGGCAGCTACTCGCTGCATGTGCATCTGGCACCGCCGCTGCTGTCGCGCACCAACGAGCGCGGTGAGCTGGTCAAGCGCAAGTTCGGCCCGGGCATGTTCACCGCCTTCCGCTGGCTGGCGAAGCTGCGCGGCCTGCGCGGCACCTGGCTCGACGTGTTCGGCCGCACCGAAGAGCGCCGCACCGAGCGCGCCCTGATCGTGGAATACAGCGCCGACGTCGAGCGCCTGTGCGCCGGCCTGAGCGCCGAACGCCATGCCCTCGCGGTCGATCTGGCCCGCATTCCGGAGCAGATCAAGGGCTTCGGCCATGTGAAGGCCCGCCACCTGGCCGTGGCCCGGGAGCGCCGTGCCGAACTGCTGGCCCGCTGGGACGGCCGCACCCAGGCCGATCCGGCTCCGCAGGCGCGGGTAGCCTGACACCCCGGGCCGGGGCGACCCCCCGCATACAATCGTCGGCTGTCTGCCGGCTGACCGGTCCCCGTCGGGGTGCCGGTCGGCGGGCGCCCGTCGACAACGCAACCGGAGTCTCCCGTGCTGATTTCTCCCGCCTACGCCCAAGCCGCCGCCGGCGGCACCGAGTCCACCCTGCTGGGCATGCTGCCCCTGGTGCTGATGTTCGTGGTGCTGTATTTCGTCATGATCCGCCCGCAGCTCAAGCGCCAGAAGGAGCACAAGGCCATGGTCGAAGCCCTGGCGAAGGGCGATGAAGTCGTCACCGCCGGTGGTTTCCTGGGCAAGGTCTCCAAGATCGGCGAGACCTACATCGGCCTGGAACTTGCCGACGGCATGGAAGTCCAGATGCAGCGCTCCGCCGTGGTGCAGGTCCTGCCCAAGGGCACGATCAAGTAATTCCCCGACCCCGCTCCCCACCTTGCCCGCGCCATGAACCGTTACCCGCTCTGGAAGTACGCCATCATCGTCGTGGTGCTGGTGATCAGCGCCATCTACGCCCTGCCCAACCTGTTCGGCGAGGCGCCGGCGGTGCAGGTGTCGCCGGCGCGGGCCACCGTCAAGGTGGATTCGGCCACGGTCAGCCGGGTGGAGCGGGCGCTGGCCGAACAGGCGCTGCAGCCGGACACCATCCAGCTTGAAGGCACCTCGGTGCGTGCACGCTTTGCCACCACCGACGACCAGCTCAAGGCGCGCGATGCGCTGGACAAGGCGCTCAACCCCGACCCGGCCGCCCCGGATCACATCGTGGCGCTCAACCTGGTGCCGCGCACCCCGGGCTGGCTGGCCGCCCTGCACGCCTCGCCCATGTACCTGGGTCTGGACCTGCGTGGGGGCGTGCACTTCATGTTGCAGGTGGACATGAATGCGGCCCTGCAGCGCCGCATCGATGTGCTCACCACCGACCTGCGCAACGCCCTGCGCGAGAAGAACATCCGCCATGGCGGCATCAGCCGCAACGGTCAGGCCATCGAGCTGCGGGTGCGCGACACCGCCACCCTGAACGCCGCCACCGACCTGATCCGCGCCCAGTTCACCGACCTGCAGGTGGTCGCCACCCCCGACGGCACCGACACCCGCATCACCGCCACCATCCGCCCCGAAGCCGCACGCGCGGTGCAGGATCAGGCCCTCAAGCAGAACATCACCACCCTGCACAACCGCATCAACGAACTGGGCGTGGCCGAGCCGGTGATCCAGCAGCAGGGTGCCGACCGCATCGTCGTGCAGCTGCCGGGCGTGCAGGACACCGCCAAGGCCAAGGACATCCTGGGCCGTACCGCCACGCTGGAAGTGCGACTGGTCGATGAGAGCACCGAAGGCCGCGCGGCCGAGCAGGGCAACGGCCCGGTGCCGTTCGGCTCCGAGCGCTACCTCGAGCGGTCGGGGCAGGCCGTCATCGTCAAGCGCGAAGTGCTGCTGACCGGCGAGAACCTCACCGACGCCCAGGCCGGTTTCGACGACACCCAGCAGCCGGCGGTGCACCTCACCCTGGACGCCAAGGGCTCGCGCATCTTCCGCGACGTGACCCGCGACAACATCGGCAAGCGCATGGCCATCATCCTGTTCGAGAAGGGCAAGGGCGAGGTGGTCACGGCGCCGGTCATCCGCAGCGAGATCGGCGGCGGCCGGGTGCAGATCTCGGGGGCCATGAGCACCACCGAGGCCAACGACACCGCCCTGCTGCTGCGCGCCGGCTCGCTGGCCGCCCCGATGGAGATCGTCGAGGAGCGCACCATCGGCCCGAGCCTGGGTGCCGAGAACATCGAGAAGGGCTTCAACAGCGTGATCTGGGGCTTCGTGGTGATCGTGGCCTTCATGTGCATCTACTACATGGTGTTCGGCGCCTTCTCCAGCATCGCCCTGGGCTTCAACCTGCTGCTGCTGGTGTCGGTGCTGTCCATGCTGCAGGCCACCCTCACCCTGCCCGGCATCGCGGCCATGGCCCTGGCACTGGGCATGGCCATCGACTCCAACGTGCTCATCAACGAGCGGGTGCGCGAGGAACTGCGCCGCGGCGCCTCGCCGCAGGTGGCCATCAACACCGGTTACGACAGCGCCTGGGCCACCATCCTGGACTCCAACGTCACCTCGCTGATCGCCGGCCTGGCCCTGCTCATCTTCGGCTCCGGTCCGGTGCGCGGCTTTGCCGTGGTGCACTGCCTGGGCATCGTCACCAGCATGTTCTCGTCGGTGTTCTTCTCGCGCGGCCTGGTCAACCTCTGGTACGGCCGCCAGAAGAAGCTCAAGTCCGTCTCCATCGGCACGGTCTGGCGCGCCGACGGCCAGGCCCCGGCCAGCAAAGCCGACTGATCGCCCCTCGACCCGACCGCCGACGAACCATACAAGGCACTCACGATGGAATTCTTCCGCATCCGCCGCGACATCCCGTTCATGAAGCACGCCATCGTGCTCAACGCGATCTCGGCCATCACCTTCATCCTGGCGGTGTTCTTCCTGGTCACCCGGGGTCTGCACCTGTCGGTGGAGTTCACCGGCGGCACCGTGATGGAGGTGGCCTACGAACAGCCGGCCGATCTGGAATCGGTGCGCAAGGTGGTGGAGTCGCTGGGCTACCTGGAAGTCCCGGTCCAGAACTTCGGTTCGTCCCGCGACGTGCTGCTGCGCCTGCCGGCCCAGGCCGGCAAGACCTCCGGCCAGCAGAGCGAGGAGCTGTTCGCCGCCCTCAAGGCCCAGAACCCGGCGGTGCAGCTGCAGCGTACCGAGTTCGTGGGACCCCAGGTGGGCCAGGAGCTGGTGAACAACGGTCTGCTGGCCCTGGGCCTGGTGATCGCCGGCATCATGATCTACCTGGCCATCCGCTTCGAGTGGAAGTACGCGGTCTCGGCCATCATCGCCAACCTGCACGACGTGGTCATCATCCTGGGCTTCTTCGCCTTCTTTCAGTGGGAGTTCTCGCTGGCGGTGCTGGCGGCGGTGCTGGCGGTGCTGGGCTATTCGGTGAACGAGTCGGTGGTGATCTTCGACCGCATCCGCGAGAGCTTCCGCAAGCAGCGCAAGATGACCCCGGAGCAGGTGATCGACCACGCCATCACCTCCACCATCAGCCGCACCATCATCACCCACGGATCGACCCAGATCATGGTGCTGTCCATGCTGCTGTTCGGCGGCCCCACGCTGCACTACTTCGCCATGGCGCTGACCATCGGCATCTGCTTCGGCATCTACTCATCGGTGTTCGTGGCAGCGGCCATTGCCATGTGGCTGGGCATCCGGCGCGAGGACCTCATCAAGCCGGCCAAGACGGCTGGCGACCCGGACGATCCCAACGGCGGCGCCGTGGTGTAACGCACAACAGGACCCTGCCGGCCACTGCGAAGTGGCGGTGGGGGGTATCGGTGTTCATGTCATACTGGCGAGACCGTGTCCCTGCCCCAACAGAACACATCCCCGCTGGCCCGTCAGGCGCGCGAACTCTTCGTGATTCGCGTGGGACGCGTCATGCCCGAATTGATCACCGCTGTCCAGGGTCGGCTGACCGACCTGCGTGACCAGATGTGCTCACCGCTGGAGGCCACCCAGCGCCGTGAGGCCTGGATGACCTTCCAGCGTGCCCAGAACCAGTGGGCCGAGCAGACCCGCCAGGCGCTGCAGGAGGCGTACCGGACCTTCTCGGTGAACACCGCCGGCCCGTCCAGCGTGCCCGGCAAGCTCGAACTGGTGGACGACAGCACCGTCAACGACCAGATCGTTGCCTCCCGACTGGCCATGCGCATCCTGGACAAGGCCTCGCGCGAGATCAACGAACTGCGGCTGCGCATCCAGCACCTGGAGCGCCGCCAGGAGATGTCGCGCAACGACATCCTGCTGCCCGAGGTGGTGAGCCGGGTGTTCGTCGAACAGTGGATGGCGGTCGGCATGAGTCGTGAGGCCTGGGTGATGGTGCAGGACACGGTGGCGGCCCAGCTGCCCCAGACCCTGCTGGAGGCCTATGAGGCCACCAACCAGTTCCTGGTGGCCAGCGGCGTCATGAAGGAAATCGACCTGCAGTCACTGGTGCGCCGGGCGCCCAATGCCAAGGTCGAGGCCCGGGCCCCGTCCTTCGACGAAAGCACCGGGTCGCGCTCCAGCGGCCTGGGCTCTTCGGTGTCCGAAGAGACCCGCATGATGACCGGCACCTCGCCCCTGGCCCGCGCCCGCATGCGGGCCCAGGGCGTCGTGGGCCGGCTCAAGAGGCTGCTTCTCGATCATGTGAGCGGCGACTTCGAGGCCACGCAGGTGCTGCCGCCTTCTCCGCAGCTGCAGCAGGCCATGGCCCGCTCGGCGGCGTCGCCCAGCATGGGCATCGGCCTGTACCGCAGCGGTGGCAGCGCGGCCCCGGTGGACGCGGTGGACATCGAGCGCACCGCCACTGCCCTGCGCCAGCGCGCAGCCGAACTCAAGCAGGCGGCCAGCACGCCGACCGAAAAGGCCACGGTCGAGGTGGTGGCCCTCATGTTCCAGAGCATCCTGGCCGAAGAGCGCCTGCCCGCCAGCGTGCGGGTGTGGTTTGCCCGGCTCCAGATTCCGGTGCTGCGGGTGGCCCTGGCCGAGCCCGAGTTCTTCAGCGCGCTGCAGCACCCCGCCCGCAAGCTGATCGACCGCATGGGCTCCTGCGTCATGGGTTTCGATTCGGACGTGGGCTCGTCGGCACTGGAGTCCGAGATCAAGCGCGTGGTGCAGGTGATCGAGCAGTACCCGGAAACCGGTCGTCGCGTCTTCCAGCTGGTCTACGACGAGTTCGAGAAATTCCTGGCCTCGCACCTGCGCGGGCAGGGCAACACCAGCAAGGTGGTGAGCGTTGCCCAGCAGGTCGAACAGAAGGAAACGCTGTCGGTGCAATACACCATCGAGCTGCGCAAGCTGCTCGACGACGTGCCGGTGCGCGAGGAGATCCGCAGCTTCTTCTTCAAGGTATGGGTCGATGTGCTGGCGGTGGCCAGCGTCAAGCATGGCCTGAAGTCGGAAGAAACCCAGGCGCTCAAGCAGGTCGCCTCCGACCTGCTGTGGGCGGCCGGTGCCAAGCCCAGCCGCAACGACCGCGCCCGGGTCATCCAGCAGCTGCCCGGCATCCTGCAGCGCCTGCGCCAGGGCATGGGCCTGCTGGGCTATCCGCAGGGCCTGCAGGACCAGCACATCAAGTCCATCAGCGACACCCTGGCCGATGCGTTCATGTCCCGGACCGAGCCCATCGCTCAGGAACAGCTCGACCGGCTTTCCCAGCGCCTGGCCAATCTGGAGGATTACCTGCCCCAGGATGGTGTGGGCGATCTGGACCTGGATGCCGAGAGCATCGAGATGATCACCGGGGTCGATGCCAGCAACATCGAGGTGATCAACGCCGGCGGCAGCAAGCCGTCCGAGGCGATGCGCCAGTGGGCCCAGGAGCTGCAGATCGGTGCCTGGTTCGGCCTGGACCATGTCGGCAAGCTGCTCAACGTGCAGCTGGCCTGGCGCAGCGAACGTGGCCAGATCTGCATGTTCGTGACCCATTCCGGCCGCTGCTACCTGATCCAGGCCCAGCGCCTGGCGGCCTACCTCCAGGCCGGCCTGCTGGTGCCGACCGAGGAAGAGGCCCTCACCGTGCGTGCCACCCGCGACGCCCTGGAGCGGCTGGACGCCAACCCGGGCCGCCTGCTGGCCTGAGGTCCGGTCGGTTCAGGCGCTGGCCAGCCGCTGCACCCGCCCGCCCGGCAACCGCCCCACCAGACCCGCCATTTCCAGCTCCAGCAGACGCGCCATGAGCTGCGCGGTCGGCAGGCCGGTGCGGTCCTGCAGGGCGTCCAGACCGATGGGCTCGTGTCCCATGGCCCGCAGCACCGCATCGTCGGGGTCATCGCCCGCCGTCTCGGCCGGTGCCGGCCGGGTGGCGCCTGTGACGCCAGCCCGAGTCCATTGCAGCTCTTCCAGGATGTCCTCGACCGACTCCACCAGCTTGGCGCCTTGCCGGATGAGGGCATGGCAGCCTCGGGACTGAGGCGAATGGATGGAGCCCGGAATGGCGAACACTTCGCGCCCCATGTCGGCCGCCAGCCGGGCCGTGATGAGCGAGCCGGACTGCAGCGCCGCCTCGACCACCAGGGTGCCCTGGCTGAGCCCCGCGATGATGCGGTTGCGTTGCGGGAAATGAGCGGCCAGCGGCGGTGTGCCGAGCGGGTACTCGCTGACGATGGCGCCATGGGCTGCGATGCGGTGGGCCAGCTCCCGGTGCCGCGCCGGGTAGACCCGGTCCAGCCCGGTGCCCACACAGGCCAGGGTGACGCCCTGAGCGTCCAGCGCACCGGCATGGGCCTCCCCGTCGACGCCCAGGGCGAGACCGGAAATCACGCCCACACCGGCTTCGGCCAGGGCCCGGGCGAACCGCCGCGCATGTTCGGCGCCTTGAGGGGTGGGATTGCGGCTGCCCACCACCGCCAGGGCGGGCGCCTGCCCAAGCGACTCGACACGGCCCTGGATGAACAGCACCAGGGGTGGGTCCGGGGTTTCCAGCAAGGAGGTCGGGTAGCGGTCGTCGCCCAGTGCCACCATGTGGCGGTCGGCGGACCCCGCCAGCCAGGTTTCCAGCCGGGCGCGCTCCGTATCCCAGTCGGGAGGCGTTTCGCAGAGTGCCGCTGCCCTGGCCTGGCCGACGCAGTCGGCCCATGCGGACCGGTCAGCCTGCCATACCGTTTCTGCGGAGCCGAAGGATGCGAGCAGCTGACGCGCAGACGTTCGGCCGACACCCGGTGTCAGCAGCAGACGCAGCCAGGCGGCCCGCTCGGACGGACCCATCCGGTCGTCAGGGATTGACGAAGCGATGACCCACCTGCACGCCGTCCTGGATGTCCAGCACGATGGCGTAGGAAACCTTGTCGAAGGTGCGGAACACCATGATCAGGCCGTTGCGTTCGCCCGGCAGGCGCACCTGCGGGCGGCTGCTGTCGGTGGTGTCGGTCAGCACGCTGCTCTCTCGCAGCACCGCCAGCACATGGCCGCGTTCGATGCCGTGCTCGCGGCCCCGGTTGATGGCCACCACCTGGTTCTGCGCTGCAAACCGCACGGCGTTGCCGTAGACGGACACCACCTGTCCGCTCTGGGCGGATTGCGGTGCACGCGGCACGAAGTTGGTGAACTCCCGCTCCGGTTCGGGCAGCAGGCGGTCGCCCACCTGCATTTCTTCCTTGGCCGACACCACGTCCAGGCTGGCCGGGATGATCTCGGTGACCTTCTTGCCGTCGGCACCGGTGGCCTCGCTGGTGGTTTCGCTGCTCACCACCGACACCTTGCCCACGTACTGGGCTTCGTAGGCAATGATGGCGTTGGTCGTCGGGTCGCGCAGCGGCACCGCGTTGCGGAACACGCGGTAGCTGCCGGTCTTTCCGTTCACCAGGGCCAGCGGTGCGGCGTCAGGGGTCTCGGCCGAGCGGGCGCGGGCGTAGGCTCGGTCGCCACGGCTGAGCAGCACCCGGTTTTCCTGGGTGGCCACGATGCGCGGTGCCCGGGCGAAGGTGGGCTCATCGACGATCAACGGCTCGGACAGGAAGGATTCGATGACCGCCATGTTCACCGTGGGGATGGCGCTGGCCGAGAGGCTTTCCGAGCGCACGCGCGGCGTGACCTTGACGGTGTTGTCGCTGCCCGGCCCGCGGGTGGTGAGTCTGGCCCGTCCACCGGTCTTGTCCAGGTAGAGCACCTGACCCGGGTAGATCAGGTGGGGGTTGCGGATGTCGTTGATGTTCATGCCCCAGAGCTCGGGCCAGCGCCAGGGGGTCTTGAGGAACAGGCCCGAGATGGCCCACAGCGTGTCGCCGCGCTTGACGGTGTAGCTGTCGGGGGCGGTGGGCGAGAGTTCCGACAGCGGCACGCCGGCCTGCGCCACCTGGTTGGCAGTGGCCTTCTGGGCGTCGGTGATGGGAAAGTTCTGTGCCGAAGCCGTGGAACTCGCCAGCGCGGCCAGACCGGCCAGGGCGATGAGGGATGCGGACTTCAGCGGGAATTTCGATGGCATGTAGGGCCCCTGGAGCGGCGCGCGGCAGCGCTCGTGTCTTGACAAGTCGCTTTTGATTTTGCGCCCAAGCCCTTGATTAGGCAATGTTTGTGGGAAGGGGGTCGGGTGTGCCGTCGCAAAAGTGGCGAAAATACCCACATTCGTTCCGCTGGTCGCCGGGCACCTGCCTGTCGTCGCTGGCGGCGCCCCCCGTACCGCTTCCTGTCCCACCGACCATGACCACGCCCGAGCTGCTGCCCATCCTCCGTTATCCCGATCCCCGGCTGCACACCGTGGCCAGGCCGGTGGCGGCGGTGGACGACCGCATCCGGGCGCTGGCAGCGCGCATGTTCGCCACCATGTACGACGCCCACGGCATCGGCCTGGCGGCCACCCAGGTGGACGTGCATGAACGGCTCATCGTGATCGACGTCAGCGAGGAGCGCAACCAGCCCATGGTGCTGATCAACCCGGTGGTGGAATGGGCCAGCCCGGAAACCCGCAAGGGTGAGGAAGGCTGCCTGTCGGTGCCCGGCATCTACGACGGTGTGGAGCGTCCGATCGCGGTGCGGGTGCGGGCCCAGGACGAGCACGGCGTGGAGCGGACCATCGACGCCGAGGGCCTGCTGGCGGTGTGCATCCAGCACGAGATGGACCACCTCATGGGCAAGGTGTTCGTGGAATACCTCTCGCCGCTCAAGCGCAACCGCATCAAGACCCGACTGGTCAAGGCGCAGCGCGAGGCAGAACGCGGTTGAGCGCGGCGATGCGCGTCGTCTTTGCCGGCACGCCCGACTTCGCCCGGGTGGCCCTGGAGCGGCTGCTGGCCGCCGGTTTCGAAGTGCCGCTGGTGCTGACCCAGCCCGACCGGCCTGCCGGTCGTGGCATGAAGCTGCAGGCATCGGCGGTCAAGCAGACCGCGCTGGCGCACGGTATTGCCGTGGCACAGCCCCGCAGCCTGCGCCTGGACGGCAAGTACCCGGACGATGCGGCGGCGGCCCGCCAGTCCCTGCTGGCGGCCGGTGCCGACGCCATGGTGGTGGCGGCCTACGGCCTCATCCTGCCTGCGTGGGTGCTCACCACCCCGCGACTGGGCTGCCTGAACATCCATGCGTCCGTCCTGCCGCGCTGGCGCGGCGCGGCGCCCATACACCGCGCCATCGAGGCCGGCGATGACACCACTGGCGTGACCATCATGCAGATGGACGAGGGCCTGGACACCGGCGACATGCTGCTGGTCGAGACCCTGCCCATCGCTCCCCAGGACACCACCGCGCTGCTGCACGACCGTCTGGCCGCACTGGGCGGCCGGCTGATCGTGGAAGCGCTGGAGCTGGCGGCCTGCGGCGGCCTTCGCCCGCAGCCGCAACCGGCCGAGGGCGTGACCTATGCCCACAAGATCGAAAAGGCCGAGGCCACCATCGACTGGACCCGGCCGGCCGTCGAGCTGCACCGCCAGGTGCGTGCATTCGACCCGTTTCCGGGCGCCAGCACGGCGGTGGGTGACGAGCTGCTCAAGGTGTGGGCGGCCCGGGTGGCCGATGCACCGGTCGCGCAGCCGCCCGGCACGGTGCAGGCGGTGGATGCCGACGGCGTGCATGTGGCCACCGGCCAGGGTGTGCTCACGCTGACCGAGCTGCAGCGGCCGGGCGGTCGCCGCCTGCCGGCCACCGACGTGCTCCGGGGTTTTCCGCTGACGCCGGGACAGTGCCTCGGTGCTGCGGCGGCCGGCTGAAGGAGCTGCCGTGTTCTTTCTGCGTGCCCATCGGGCGCATCCGGCTTTCCGGGAAGGGGTGCGGGACCAGGCCACGGCCGCCGTGGGGATTGCCGCCTGGGGCCTCATGACCGGCGTGTCCATGGTGCAGAGCGGACTCTCGCCCCTGGAGGCGCTGCTCATGACCCTGATCGTCTATGCCGGCAGCGCCCAGCTGGCCGCCACGCCCATGATCGTGGCCGGCGCGCCGCTGTGGGTGATATTGGCGGCGGCCTTCTGTGTGAACCTGCGCTTCGTGGTGTTCTCGGCCCACCTGCGCCCCTACCTGATGCACCTGCCGCGCTGGCAGCGGCTGATCAGCGGCTACGTCACCGCCGACCTGAGCTATGTGTTCTTCGCCCGCCGCTATCCCAAGCCGGGGGCCGACGAACAGGAGCTGGCCGCGCAGCAGGCCTACCTCATGGGCAACTGCGGCGTGAACTACGTGGCCTGGATGGGCGCCAGCCTGGCCGGCATCGCGCTGGCCCATGTGGTGCCGGTGTCCTGGGGGCTGGGGTTTGCGGGCATCCTGGCGCTGCTGGGGGTGCTGTGTTCGCTGGCCACGTCGAAGCTGCGGGTGGTCTCGCTGGCCATCTCGGGCACGGCAGCGGTGGCGGCCTATGCGCTGCCGCTCAAGCTCAACATCGTGGTGGCCATCGCCAGTGCGGTGGCCCTGTGCCTGGTGCTGGACCGCATGCGTCCGACCCCGGGAGACCATCATGGCTGACATCGATCCCTGGACGCTGCTGACCATCGTGCTGCTCGGTGTCATCACCGTGGTCACCCGCTCGTTCTTCTTCATCAGCAGCAAGCCCTGGACCCTGCCGGGCTGGGCGCAGCGCGGGCTGCAGTACGCGCCCATCGCAGCCCTGGCGGCGGTGGTGGTGCCCGAGATCGTGGTCAGCCAGGGCGCACTGGTCACCACCTGGCAGGACGCGCGGCTGTTCTCAGCGGTGGCCGGGGCGGCCTGGTTCTTCTGGCGCAAGGGCGTGCTGGGCACCATCGTGGTCGGCATGCTGGTGTACCTGCCGCTGCGGCTCGGCCTGGGCTGGTGAGGTCGCCGCGCCGGCCTCGAGCGGCCACAGTCGCCACCCTGCCAGGGCCACGCCACCGCAGATCAGCAGGGTCCACAGCGTGTGACTGGGCGGGTGTGCACCCCGCAGGCTCTGCACCACGCCGCACAGCAGGCCCACCGCCAGTGCGGCCAGCAGCCAGCACCAGCCCCGGCGCTGGAATGCCTGCATCTCGGTCGTGGTGCGCAGCCCCGGTTGCCGGGGTGTCAGCCAGGGCAGGGCCAGTGCCATGAAGGTCATGCCCGACGAGGCGTGGCCACCCGGAAAGCAGCGCCCCGGGCCGCCGTCGCGCAGGCCCCATGCCCAGTGCGACACCACGTCCACCGTGCCGCCGAACATCCGCCAGTCCCAGGGGCAGCTGGTGCTGCTCTGGTTCTTGACGAGGTTGACCGCGATCAGGCCCGCCGTGGCCAGCAGCACCGCCAGCCGCCGTTCTGCCCCCGGGATGGCACTGAACCGCGCGGGCAGCAGCGCCCACAGCCAGGCCAACACCAGGGCCGCGCTGGCGGCCTGGCGCAGCCGGTCGTGCAGCCAGTGCTCCAGCACCGGCTGGTGTTGCAGTGGAAAGCCGGCCGAGGTCCCGATCAGGCCCATCACGGTCACATCCAGACCGCTCAAGTCCCACAGCAGCGTGAAGGCCAGCAGACCCAGCCAGCCGATGAGCAGGCGTTGCCAGGTGCGGTCGGTGCAGGAGAGCGGCAGCCATGGGCCCGCTGACCGGGCGGCAGAAAGGAGCAACATGGGCCCAGCATGCGCTCGCAGGCTTATGCGGACATGAGGTTCCTGCCGTTGTTCAGGCTCTCATAATCGGCCTCATCGACCATCGGTCTTCACGAACACTCCCGTCGGCCCAATTCGATCTCTCATGCGGATTCTTGTTGTCGAAGACGATCCCGGCATTGCTGCCGGCCTGCAGGCCTCGCTGCGCCAGGGCGGCCATGCCTGCGATGTGTGCACCACCCTGGCGTCGGCCTGGGGGGCACTGGCGGTCGAACCCTTCGATGCGGTGCTGCTGGACCTGGGCCTGCCCGACGGGGACGGCCTGGAACTGCTGGCCCGCATCCGCCGCCAGCCACCTGCGCAGGCCGGTCGCGAGGCATTGCCTCGCAACGACCTGCCGGTGCTCATCATGACCGCCCGCGACGGCGTGGACGACCGCATCACCGGCCTGGATGGCGGAGCCGATGACTACATCGTCAAGCCCTTCGATGCCAATGAACTGATGGCCCGTCTGCGCGCCATGCAGCGCCGAGCCCATGGCCGCAGCCAGCCCACCATCGAGCACGGCGATCTGGTCATCGATCCGGCGGCGCACACGGTGCTAAGGGCGGGCGAGCCGGTGGTGCTGGGCGCCCGCGAATTCGGCCTGTTGCTCGTGCTGCTGCAGGCCAGTCCGCAGGTGCTGTCCAAGTCGCGCCTGGAGGCGGCCCTGTATGGTTTTGGCGAGGCGCTGGAGAGCAACGCCATCGAGGTGCATGTGCACCATCTGCGCCGCAAGCTCGGCGAGGGCCTGATCCGCACCGTGCGGGGTGTGGGCTATTTCGTGCCGCCGCCATGACGGCCCCACCGTCAGCGGCTCGGGCACAGCCCCGGCTGTGGTTCACCCTGTGGGGCTGGACCTGTGCCGCCTTGGTGCTGGTCTGGGCCACGCTGCTGGTGGCGGCCTGGGTGATCGGCCACCATGAAGCCGAGGAAGTGACCGATGGGCAGCTTGAAGCCGTGGCACGGCTCTGGCTGGATGCCTTGCCCGACCGGGTATCGAGGGTGCGGGCTCCCTGGGAGACCGAGCGACCGCGGGCCTATGTGCAGGAGGTCGCGGTCATCGAATGGCAGCAAGGCCGGCTGCTCACCGACACCCATGGGCTGGCGGGTTCGGCGGGGCTGTCGTCCACGCCCCCGGGCCCGGGATACCGGTCGATCCGGGGCGAGCTGAACGGGCATCCGGTCCATTGGCGGATCTTCACCGCGCGCACCGGGCCCGAAGACGGGCGGGCAGTGTCGGTGCTCATGGACATCGAGCACCGCATCGATCTGGGACGTGACATCACCCTGCAGCTGGCCCGTCCGGCGCTGCTGGTGCTGCCCCTGGTGGCCCTGCTGCTGGGCTGGGCCATCCGCCGCGGTCTGCGGCCGCTGACCCACCTGTCCGAGGATGTGGCGGCGCTGGATGCCCAGGCCGGCGACCGGCTGGGGGCGGAGCACCGCTACCGCGAATTCACCAGCACGGTCCAGGCCATCAACGGCCTGGTCGACCGCCTGCAGGAGCAGGCCCGCCGCGAACGGGAGTTCGCCAGCGACGTGGCCCATGAGCTGCGCACGCCGCTCGCTTCGCTGGCCTTGCAGTCGGCCGCTGCCAGCCAGGACCCGAGCGCCGAGCGGCTGCACCAGCTCGAGCAGGAGGCGCTGCGGGCCGGCCGCATCCTGCAGCAGCTGCTCGATCTGGCCCGCGCCCAGCGCGACCCGGTGGCCCGCACCGACCTGTCGGCCGTGGCGGCGGCACTCGTGGCCGAAGAAGCGCCAGCCGCCTTTGCCGCAGGCCAGGAGGTGTCCCTGGCTGGCGCCGACGGGCCGATCTGGGCGGCCGCGCCCCCGATGCTGGTGGAGCTGGCGCTGCGCAACCTGATCGCCAATGCCGTGCGCCACACGCCGGCCGGCACCCAGATCGGGGTCGAGCTGTTCCGGGACGGTGGATGGGCCTGCGCGTCGGTCAGTGATGACGGACAACGGCCCGGCGCAGCACGGCACAGCGCCGCCAGTCCCGGGCTGGGCCTGGGGCTGAGGCTGGTGCAGCGCATGGCCGAACAGCAGGGCGGCAGCCTGCTGCGGGACACGGGCGAACCGCCGTTCACCACCCGGTTCAGCTTGCGCTGGCCGGTCGGCGAAGGGCCAGGGAGTCCCTAAAGGTTGGGTTAACGTCGGCATCCCAGACTGCCAGGATGCAATCGCCCATCCCTTCATTCCTGCGCTCGGCCGCGCGCCCTGCCCTTTCGTCTGGCAGCCCTGCGGCGGTGGTCTGGCCGCTGGCCCTGTGGCTGGCCACGGTGGGCAACCTGCCCTTGTGGCAGCGTGTCCTGCATGTGGGCTCGCCGGTCGCCGTGGCGGCCCTGCTGTTGCCCTTGCTGGGGGTGCTGGTGGCCCTGCTGTCGCTGCTGGCCTGGCCCCGCCTGCTGCGGCCGCTGGCCAGCCTGCTGGTGCTGGTGTCGGCCTTCAACAGCCATTTCATGTGGCAGTACGGCGCGGTCATCGACCCCACCATGATGGCCAATGTGATGCACACCGACGCCCACGAGGTGCGGGACCTGCTGTCGTGGTCCCTGCCTCTGCACATCCTGCTGGTCGCCGGTCTGCCGCTGTGGTGGATCTGGCGCCGGCCCGTTGCCTGGCGGCGTCCCGTGGCCCAGACCGCCCGCAATCTGGCCGGCGCCGGCATCGGCCTGGTGCTGGCCGTGGCCGTGGCCCTGCCGGGCTATTCGCATCTGGCCTCGCTGGCGCGCAACCACAAACCGGTGCGGTACATGATCAACCCGCTCAACACGGTGTACGCGTCGGTGCGCCTGGCGGCGGATCAGGTTCCGCAGCAGGTCCAGCCGCTCATCCCGGTGGGCGAGGATGCCGTGCTGGCCCGGCCGGCCGCTGCCGGGTCGCCGCCCCCGCTGCTGGTGCTGGTGGTCGGCGAGACCGCGCGGGCCGCCAACTGGGGCCTCAATGGCTACGACCGTCCCACCACGCCCGAGCTGGGCCGCTGGGCGGCCGAGCGGGGCCTGGTGAATTTCCCCGATGCCACGTCCTGCGGCACCAACACCCAGGTGTCGGTGCCCTGCATGTTCTCGCCGCTCTCGCGCGAGCAGGGCGGCGATCAACCCGCGCACCATGAAAACCTGCTGGACGTGCTGCAGCGCGCCGGCCTGGCGGTGATGTGGGTCGACAACCAGTCGGGCTGCAAGGGCGTGTGCGCCAGAGTGCCCTCGGTGCGACCTGTGCCGGACCCGGCCCTGTGCGAAGGCGACGAATGCCTGGACGAAGCCCTGTTGCGTGGCCTGGACCAGCAGCTGGCCAGGCTGGACGCCCAGCGCCGGGCGCGGGGCACGGTGCTGGTGCTGCACACGATGGGCAGCCATGGACCGGCCTATTTCAAGCGCGCACCCGGCGACCGCAAGCCGTTCCAGCCCGAGTGCACCACCATCTCCCTGGCCGACTGCCCTCCCCAGGCGCTGCGCAACAGCTACGACAACAGCATTGCCTACACCGACCATGTGCTGGCGCGCACGCTCGAATGGCTCGATGGCCAGGCCCGCAGCGGCGCAGCGGCCCCGGGGCTGATCTACATGTCCGACCACGGCGAATCGCTGGGCGAGGGCAATGTCTATCTGCACGGCCTGCCTTATGCCTTTGCACCGGTCGAGCAGAAACGCGTGCCCCTGGTGACCTGGCTGTCGCCCGGGCTCCAGAGGATCACCGGCGTGGACCCTGAATGCCTGCGCACCCGCGCAGCACGGCCGGTGTCGCACGACCACCTGTTCCACAGCGTGCTCGGCCTCATGGGCGTGCAGACCCAGGCCCGCGACGATGCGCTGAACCTGTTCCGGCCCTGCGGCGCCTGAACCCCGGGCGGGGCGCCGGCTGACGGCGGTTTCCTACAATCGGCGGCTGAATTCCCCGATCCACCGAAACCGCTCGATCCATCCCGCCATGTCCTCCTTCATCCGTTTCTCCGACCTGTGCGCCAGCGGCCAGGCCCAGGGCCGCCGTGTCTTCATCCGCGCCGACCTCAACGTGCCGCAGGACGACAGCGGCCGCATCACCGAAGACACCCGCATCCGCGCCAGCGTGCCGGCCATCCGCATGGCCCTGGAGGCCGGCGCGGCGGTGATGGTGACCAGCCACCTGGGCCGCCCGACCGAGGGTGCCTTCAAGCCCGAGGACAGCCTGGCGCCGGTGGCGGCCCGCCTGGGGCAATTGCTGGACCGCCCGGTGCGCCTGGTGGCCGACTGGATCGACGGCGACTTCAGCGTCGCCCCCGGCGAAGTGGTGGTGCTGGAGAACTGCCGCCTCAACGTGGGCGAGAAGAAGAACACCCCCGAACTGGCGAAAAAGCTCGGCGCCCTGTGCGACATCTTCGTGCACGACGCCTTCGGCACCGCCCACCGCGCAGAGGGCACCACCTACGGCATCGCCGAGACCGCACCGGTGGCCTGCGCCGGCCCGCTGCTGGCCGCCGAGATGGACGCCATCGCCCTGGCTCTGGCCAACCCCAAGCGTCCCCTGGTGGCCATCGTGGCCGGCAGCAAGGTCAGCACCAAGCTGACCATCCTGCAGAGCCTGGCCAAGAACGTGGACAACCTGATCGTGGGTGGCGGCATCGCCAACACCTTCATGCTGGCCGCCGGCCTGAAGATCGGCAAGAGCCTGGCCGAACCCGACCTGCTGGGTGAGGCCAAGGCCGTGATCGAGGCCATGAAGGCCCGTGGCGCGGCCGTGCCCATCCCCACCGACGTGGTCACTGCCAAGACCTTTGCCGCCGACGCACCCGCCACGGTGAAGAAGGCCACCGAAGTGGCCGACGACGACCTGATCCTGGACATCGGCCCCGAAACGGCGTCCCTGCTGGCCGCGCAGCTCAAGGCGGCCGGCACCATCGTCTGGAACGGTCCGGTGGGCGTGTTCGAGTTCGACGCTTTCGCCCAGGGCACCGAGACCATCGCCCGGGCCATTGCGGCCAGCCCGGCCTTCAGCATCGCCGGCGGTGGCGACACCCTGGCGGCGATCGCCAAGTACGGCATCGAGAAAGAGGTGGGCTACATCTCCACCGGCGGCGGTGCCTTCCTCGAAGTGCTGGAAGGCAAGACCCTGCCGGCCTTCGAGGTGCTGGCCCGGCGCGCCCGGGGCTGATCCCGGCCACCGGCCCCCGCCGTGCCATGAACCAGCCTGCTGCTTCTGCCGCGCGCATCGACGACATGCCGGGCCACCGCATCCGGCGGCTGCACCAGATCTCGGTGGGCATCTTCCTGCAGGAGCTGGGCGATCTCGGGCTCACCCCGGTGCAGTACGCCGCCCTGCAGACAGTGGCCCATGCACCGGGCGTCGATCAGCGCACGCTGGCCGGCACCATTGCGCTCGACACTTCCACCACCGGCGGCGTGATCGACCGGCTGGAGCAGCGCGGCTGGCTGGAGCGCCGCACCGCCTCCGACGACCGTCGGGTGCGCCAGCTCTGGCTCACCGAGGCCGGGCAGGCCGTGCTGGCCCAGGCCGTGCCGGCGGTGCAGCGGGCCCAGGTCCAGATCCTGGCGCCCTTGGACGAGGGTGACCGGCAGACCTTCCTGCGCCTGCTGCAGCAGCTCGTCGATACCAACAACGCGCACAGCCGGGCGCCCGGCGACGTGTCGCGCTGAGCGGCCACCTCAGTCCAGTACCCGCGACCGTCCTTGCTTGGTGACGCTGCGCAGCGCCTTGCCCTGCAGGCGGCGCTGCTGCGATGCCCGGGTCGGCCGGGTGGCCTTGCGTTCGCGTGGAGCCACGGCCACGCTGTCCACCAGGGCCTGCAGACGGGCCAGCGCGTCGGCCTTGTTCTGTTCCAGGCTGCGGCTGCCCTGGGCCTTGATGACGATCACCCCCTCCTGGTTGATGCGGGTGTCGCTCAGCGCCAGCAGGCGGTGCTGCACCGCTTCGGGCAGGGAAGAGCCGTGCACCGCGAACCGCAGGTGCACCGCATTCGAGACCTTGTTGACGTTCTGCCCGCCCGCGCCCTGGGCGCGGATGGCGGTGAACTCGACCTCATGGGGCTGGATGACCGGGCGCATGACCGCAGTGTGCCAGTCAAGGCCCGTCGCTCAGTAGCGTTCCTTCACGCCGGTGACCATGGCCTTGATGAGGCGGGTGCGTTCGATGCGCCCCATCACCAGTGCGGCGGCAGCGTGCAGGGCGGCCAGCCAGACCAGGGTCTCGGCCAGGCCCTCGTGAAGTTCCTGCACCCATTCCACGCCCCAGAAGGCATCGGTGCCTTGCAGCCAGCCGGTCAGCCCCAGGCCCAGCACCAGGGCCATGAGGGCCAGCATCATCACCGCGCCCAGCGGGTTGTGGCCGGCGTGGTCGGGGATTTCCCCCCGCAGCAGGGCACTGACGTGCGTGCGCACGCGGCGGGGTGTCGGGAACCAGTCGGCGAAGCGGGCATGGCGGCTGCCGATCAGACCCCAGACCAGCCGAAGGGCCACCAGGCTGGTGGCGGTGTAGCCGATCCATTCGTGCAGCCACTCGCCTTCTTCCACCACCCAGCTGTTGAGCACCACACAGCCCACCAGCGACCAGTGGAAGACCCGCACCAGCGGGTCCCAGACGCGAACCCGGGATGCCGGGCCCGTGGCGGATGCGGCGTTCATTTGCTCTCGATGGCCCGGCCGGTGGCGGGGTCGAAATAGATCTCGACCTTCTTGCCGGTCTTGTCGGTGCCGTAGATCTCGTAGCACTGGCCCTTGGTGACCTTGAAGTTGTTGATGCTGTAACCCTGGGCCTTGAGTTCCTGCTGGAACTGGGCTTCGGGCTTCCAGCTGTCTTTCGGCGCGGTGCAGGTCGGACCGGCGGAGGCGGCCACAGCGGTCAGGGTCAGGGCGGCAGCGGTGACGAGGTGTTTCATGAGGGATCTTTCGTGGGTGAGGGATGGCTAGGCCGGTTTCTGTGAACCGGTAGCCGTATTGCAAAGCCCTCGGGTGATCCGAGCCTTAACCCGCCCTGCGGATAATTGCGACATGAGTAACAAACAGCATGTCCGCCAGCGTGTGGTGGTCGGCCTCAGCGGCGGTGTGGATTCCGCCGTCAGCGCCTGGCTGCTCAAGCAGCAGGGGCATGAGGTGGTCGGCATCTTCATGAAGAACTGGGAAGACGACGACGACAGCGAGCACTGCACCAGCCGCCAGGACTGGATCGATGCGGCCAGCGTGGCCGACGTGATCGGCATCGAAGTGGAGCACGTCAACTTTGCAGCCGAATACAAGGACCGCGTGTTCGCCGAGTTCCTGCGCGAGTACCAGGCCGGTCGCACACCCAATCCCGACATCCTGTGCAATGCCGAAATCAAGTTCAAGGCCTTCCTCGACCACGCCATGCGGCTGGGTGCCGAGAAGATCGCCACCGGCCACTACGCCCGCGTGCGCGAACAGGACGGCCAGGTTCAGCTCCTCAAGGGCCTGGATCCGCTGAAGGACCAGAGCTACTTCCTGCACCGCCTGACCCAGGCGCAACTGGCCAAAACCCTGTTCCCGGTCGGCGAGCTGCCCAAGACCGAGGTGCGGCGGATTGCGGCCGAGATCGGTCTGCCCAATGCCCGCAAGAAGGACAGCACCGGCATCTGCTTCATCGGCGAGCGGCCGTTCCGCGACTTCCTCAACCGCTACATCGCCAAGGAGCCCGGCCCGATCAAGGACGAGCGCGGCCGCACCATCGGCCAGCATGTGGGATTGAGCTTCTACACCCTGGGGCAGCGCCAGGGGCTGGGCATCGGCGGCGTCAAGGCCAAGGGTGCGCAGAAGGGCGGCAGCGAACATGAGCCGTGGTTCGTGGCCCGCAAGGACATGGCGGCCAACACGCTGTGGGTGGTGCAAGGGCATGACCATCCCTGGCTGCTGTCGCCACGCCTGGCCGCGCAGGACGCCAGCTGGGTGGCCGGCACGCCACCCGCGTCGGGGCGCCTTGGCGCCAAGACCCGCTACCGCCAGAGCGACGCGGGCTGCTCGGTGCAGGCCGATGGGGAGGGCGGCTTCGCGCTCGAATTCGATGCGCCGCAATGGGCGGTGACGCCCGGCCAGAGCGCCGTGCTCTACGACGGCGAGGTGTGCCTGGGCGGCGGGGTGATCACCACCTCGGCAGAGACGGCCTGATCCATCCGGTCCGCCGGATCAGTCCGCCGGCCGGGTGAGCCGGGCGTGGATGCGGCGCGTGGTGCGCCACACGGCCCACAGCACCAGCGGCACCATGGCGCCGGCCGCGATCTCCGGCTGGATCGGCAGGCCGGCCGCCTTGGCGCCCTTGCCGGCGTACAGCAGCAGGCTGATCACGTAGTACGAGATGGCCGCGATCGACAGCCCCTCCACCGTGGTCTGCAGCTGCAGCTGAAGTTCCTGTCCGCGCGTGAGCTTGGCCAGCAGCTGCTGGTTCTGCGCCTCGGTGACGATGTCGACCCGGGTGCGCAGCAGCGCGCTGGTGCGGGCGATGCGCTCGGACAGCGAGGTCAGCCGCCGCTCCGAGGCCGCCACCGTGGCCATGGCTGGTGAAAGCCGGCGCTGCATGAATTCGCCGATGGTCTGCGTGCCGGGAATCGGTTTCTCGCGCAGTTCGTGGATGCGCTGCGACACCAGGGCGTCGTATGCCCGGGTGGCAGCAAAGCGGTAGACGTTCTCGGCCGTGGCCCGCTCCACGCTGGCCGCCAGCGCCACCAGGGCGTCCAGCAGCTCCTGCTCGGAGGTGGCCTTGCCTTCGAGCTGGGCGGTGATGACCGAGAGCTGCTGTTCGGCCTGGGCCAGGGTGGGGCCGAGCGCCTTGGCCACCGGCAGACCCCGCAGGGCCATCAGGCGGTAGGTTTCCAGTTCGAGCAGCCGCTGCGAGACGCGGCCGGCGCGGGTGGCGGTGGTGCCGGGCGGGGCGATCACCAGCATGTGCTCGAAGCCGGAGGGCCGCAGGTGGAAATCGGTGACGGCCCAGGAATGCCCTCCGCCCAGTTGCGAAGCCACCACGGTGCGGCCATCGAACCAGCGGGCCGCCGGCTCCATCAGCCGGGCCTGTGCGGCCGGTGTGGCATCCGGCAGGTCGGCCTGGACCATGGCCAGCCGTATCGCCGCCACAGTGCGGCCCGGAATCTGCCGCAGCCAGTCGGCCGGCACCTCGGCCGGATCCAGATGCAGCGCGGCGGTGTCGGCCAGGGTGGTGTTCGCCGGCAGCGGCAGCACGATGGAATAGCGGGTGAATTCGGTGTGCCGCTCCCATTTGAGGGTGCTGCTGCCCAGCTGCAGTCGCACGAAGTTGCCTGCCAGATCGTCGATGGACAGGTCCTGCTGACCCGGCAGCTGTCGCAGGTGCTCCCACTCGGCCGCACGGCCGATGCCTTCATTGAGCACCGCCACGAACACCACCAGTGCCGGCAGCTGGATGCGCGCCGGGGGCCGGGCATGCACCTCGTTGTGCAGCTCCTGGCGCAGCGGATCGTCGGGCGGCAGGTGGGTATGGAGCGCGTCGGCCGTGTCTTGCATGGGAGTGCCAGGCGGTGGTGATGTGCCACTGTATGCGAAAGCCGCCTACTGGCTCGACTTTACCGGGCCTGGGAATACTTCACCCGTAGTATGGGCGTGCACTTGGCGGCTTTCGATACTCCGCCGGGGCGGACGGATCCGTTGGAGGATGCATGGGTAAATGGTTGCCGGCGACGCTGACACTCCTGCTGGCCGCAGTCGGCGTCTGGCTGTCCCTGCAGATCGCCACGGCCATTGCGGTGCACCCGACGGTACAGCCAGCGGAAGTGCTGGAGATCGACAAAGCATCCAGGCATGTCCTGTCCGACCAGGCCCGGATGGCGCGCGACACCTCGCTGGGCTGGTGGCCCTTCGATGCCGAGGGCCGGCAACTGCCCACCGCACCGGGGATGGAATTCCGGCCCCCGGGATCGGGCGAAACACCGTTGACCATCGGGTTCACGTCCTCTGCCCTGTGGTTTCACTGGCAGCTCCGGCTGGCGCCCGATGCCCCGACCCGCTGGTGGCTGGTGGTGGCCAATCCCCAGCTGGACCGGATCGATCTGCTGGTCAGCCAGGGCGGGCAGCTGCTCACCCACGATCGGGGCGGCGACCTATTGCCGTTCGACCAGCGCAAGGTGCCTCATCGACACCACGTGTTCCCGCTGCAGCTCAAGCCAGGCGAGGTGATCGACCTGCACTTGCGGGTCGCCTCGCGCAGTTCCATGGAGGCGCCGGTCACCCTCTGGCAGTCCGACCGCCTGATCCGGCAGGACCACCGCCACTACATGGGCCTGGGGTTGTATTTCGGGATGATGGCCGGCATGGTCGTCTACACCTTGTTCCTGTATGCGGCCATGCGGGATCGCGTGTACCTGCTGTATGCCGGCATGCGCCTGGCGGTCGGCGTGGGGCTGCTGGCCCTGTCGGGGCTGGGGGCCGAGTTCCTGTGGCCCGGCGGCGGCGACTGGAACCGGATCTGGCAGCTGGCCGGCCTCACCGTTGCGGGCGCCCTGGCAGTGGAGTTCGGGCGGGGCTTCATGCTCACGGCCGAGCGCATGCCGCGGCTGGACCGATTCCTGCGCCTGATGGTCGTGGCCTGGCTCGCCTTCATGGTGGTGTCGCTGGCCTGGCTGGACAACCCGCTGGCGCCGGTCCTGCTGGTGCTGGCCGCCGTGACGGCCGGTGTGCTGGCCCTGCTGGGCATGCTGGCCATGCGGCAGCGCCGGGTGGGCGGGCTGTATTTCCTGCTGGCCTGGATGGCCTTGCTGGGCGGCGCCGCCCTGGAGGTGGTCATCCGCTGCGGCTACTGGGCCAGGCCCGATGTCATCGGGCAGCCGCTGGTGATCGGCTCAGGCCTGGAGATGCTGCTGATGTGCTTCGCGCTGGCCGAACGCATCCGCGCCGAGCGGCGGGCCAAACAGCGCGCCCAGGCGCTGCAGATCCGGGAGGCCGCCCGGGCCCACGAGGCACGCCGGGCTTCGGCCGAAAAGTCGCGCCTCATGGCCGCCATCAGCCACGACCTGCGCCAGCCGGTGTACGCCATCGCCCTGGCCACCGAGAGCCTGGATCACCGGTCGGACCATCGCGTGCCCATGCCGACGCTGGATCAGCTGCGCGCTGCCATCTCTTCGGCCGACCACCTGCTGGGCGCCTTGCACACCATGTCACGGCTGGAGGCAGGCGCCTTGCGCCCCCGGCTCAGCGAGTTCTCGCTGGAGGCCATGCTGGAGCGCATCGACGTGGTGTACGGCCTGCAGGCCCGGGCCAAGGGCCTGCGCTGGACCGTCACCCCCTGCCTGTGCAGGGTGCGCAGCGACCCCATCCTGCTGGAGCGCATGCTGGGCAATCTGGCCGCCAATGCGGTGCGGTACACCACGTCGGGCGGGGTGCTGGTGGCCTGCCGGATGCGACGCGAAGCACTGCTGATCCAGGTCTGGGACACCGGCATCGGCATTCCCGACCACGAGCACGAAGCCATCTTTCATGCCTATTTCCGGGGCGTGCCGGCGACCGAGACCGACAGCGGCGTGGGCCTGGGGCTGTTCATCGTCCGGCAGAGCGCGCATCTGCTGGGCATCCAGGTGGGCATGCGCAGCCGGCCCGGGCGCGGCTCCTGCTTCTGGCTTCGGGTGCCGCTGGGGCCGGGCAGCGATCAGGTCGAGGACAAGGTCACCGCTGCGTCGGTGTGAACCAGGTCCAGCGGGAAGCGGCGCCCCGCCAGGTGGTCTTCGATGCAGCGCAGCACCAGCGGGCTGCGGTGGCGGTCGGCACTGGCGCGCACCTCGTCGGGCGTCATCCACAGGGTCCTGACGATGCCGTGGTCGAGCTGACGCTTCGGGTCCGGCTCGCCCACACTGCCGCAGAACGCGAAGCGCAGGTAGGTGATGTCCTCATCGCCGCGCTGGAAGCGCGACAGGTACACGCCCACCAAGGCCTCGGCGCGAAAGGTGCGGGTGGTCTCTTCCAGCGCCTCGCGCTCCACGCCGTGTTGCGGGCTCTCGCCCGGATCGAGGTGGCCGGCCGGGTTGTTCAGGCGCAGGCCTTCGGGCGTGTGTTCTTCCACCAGCAGGTATCGGCCGTCGCGCTCGATGATGGCGGCCACGGTCACGCTGGGTTTCCATCGGGTGTCCATCGCCGGATTATCAGCGCCAGGGGTGCGGTTGCCGCCTGAGAGACGAAGCTGACGGCGGGCTTTCGGGTAAGCTCCCGCGCGATCGATCACACAGAGCGAGGAGACCTCCGATGCTGATAGGCGTACCCACTGAGACCGCGGTGGGCGAAACCCGCGTTGCCGTCACCCCCGAGACGGCCAAGAAACTGGTGGCCCAGGGCCACACCGTGCAGGTGCAGTCCGGCGCGGGCTTGGCGGCCAGCGCCACCGATGAGGCCTATACGGCGGTCGGCGCCACCATCACCGACGCTGCCGGCGCCCTGGGCGCCGAGCTGGTCCTCAAGGTGCGCAGCCCGTCCGACGCCGAGCTGGCCCACATGAAGGCCGGCGCCACCCTGGTGGGCATGCTCAACCCGTTCGATGCGCCTGGCCTGCAGAAACTGGCCGCCGCCGGTCTGACCAGCTTCGCGCTGGAGGCCGCGCCGCGCACCACCCGGGCCCAGAGCATGGACGTGCTCTCGTCGCAGGCCAACATCGCCGGCTACAAGGCCGTGATGCTGGCCGCCAACCGCTACCAGCGCTTCTTCCCCATGCTCATGACGGCGGCCGGTACGGTCAAGGCCGCGCGGGTGGTGATCCTGGGTGTGGGTGTGGCCGGCCTGCAGGCCATTGCCACCGCCAAGCGCCTGGGTGCGGTCATCGAGGCCAGCGACGTGCGCCCCTCGGTGAAGGAGCAGGTGGAGTCGCTGGGCGCCAAGTTCATCGACGTGCCCTACGAGACCGCCGAAGAGAAGGAAGCGGCCGAAGGCGTGGGCGGCTATGCCCGTCCCATGCCGCAGAGCTGGCTGGACCGCCAGAAGGCCGAAGTGGCCAAGCGCGTGGCCCAGGCCGATGTGGTCATCTCCACCGCACTCATCCCCGGCCGCGCCGCACCCACCCTCATCACCGAGGACATGGTGCGCAGCATGAAGCCGGGCTCGGTCATCGTCGATCTGGCCGCCGGCAAGGGCCCGGGCGGCGTGGGCGGCAACTGCCCGCTGACCGTGGCCGACCAGACCGTGGTGCAGCACGGCGTGTCCATCATCGGCGAGACCAACCTGCCGGCGATGGTGGGTGCAGACGCCTCGGCGCTGTATGCCCGCAACGTGCTCGATTTCCTCAAGCTCGTGCTGCCCAAGGACGCCACAGCGGTCCAGGTGCCGATGGACGACGACATCGTCGCGGCCTGCCTGATGACCCAGGCCGGTGAACTCAAAAGGAAGTGACATGGACGCCGTATCCCCGACCCTCATCAACCTCATCATCTTCGTGCTGGCCATCTACGTGGGCTACCACGTGGTCTGGAACGTCACGCCCGCGCTGCACACGCCGCTGATGGCCGTGACCAACGCCGTCTCCGCCATCGTCATCGTCGGCGCCATGCTGGCTGCCGCCCTGACTGAAACGCCCCTGGGCAAGACCATGGGCGTGCTGGCCGTGGCCCTGGCGGCGGTCAATGTGTTCGGCGGCTTCCTGGTGACCCGCCGCATGCTCGAGATGTTCAAGAAGAAAGAACGCAAGGCCCCGGCCGCAGGGGACAAAGCATGAGCATGAATCTGGTCGTCCTGCTGTACCTGGTGGCCTCGGTGTTCTTCATCCAGGCGCTCAAGGGGCTGTCCCATCCCACCACCTCCATCCGGGGCAACGTCTTCGGCATGACCGGCATGGCCATTGCCATCCTGACCACCTCGGCGCTGATCGTCGAGCTCTCCAGCGGTCAGGCGGAGGGCATGGTCTGGGTCCTGATCGGTCTGGTCATCGGTGGTGGCGCCGGCGCCGTCATGGCCCAGCGGGTCGAGATGACCAAGATGCCCGAGCTGGTGGCCTTCATGCACAGCATGATCGGTCTGGCAGCCGTGTTCATCGCTGTGGCCGCGGTGGCCGAGCCCTGGGCCTTCGGCATTGCTGCCAAGGGTTCCCAGATCCCGTTCGGCAACAAGATCGAGCTGTTCCTGGGCGCGGCCATCGGTGCCATCACCTTCAGCGGCTCGGTCATTGCCTTCGGCAAGCTCTCGGGCAAGTACAAGTTCCGTCTGTTCCAGGGCGCGCCGGTCACCTTCGGCGGCCAGCACCTGCTCAACCTGGCGCTGGGCCTGCTGACCATCGGTCTGGGCGTGTTCTTTGCGTTCACCGAGAACTGGACCGCCTTCCTGGTGATGCTGGCCCTGTCCTTCGTGCTGGGCGTGCTGATCATCATCCCCATCGGCGGCGCCGACATGCCGGTGGTGGTGTCCATGCTCAACAGCTACTCGGGCTGGGCGGCAGCCGGCATCGGCTTCTCGCTGAACAACCCGATGCTGATCATTGCCGGCTCGCTGGTGGGCAGTTCGGGCGCGATCCTGAGCTACATCATGTGCAAGGCCATGAACCGCTCGTTCGTCAGCGTGATCCTGGGCGGCTTCGGCGGCGAGGCCGGCACCGCAGCGGCCGGCGGCGGCGTGCAGCGCACCGCCAAGAGCGGCAGCGCCGACGATGCGGCTTTCATCCTGGGCAATGCCGAGACGGTGGTGATCGTGCCGGGCTACGGTCTGGCCGTGGCCCGTGCCCAGCACGCGGTCAAGGAGCTGGCGCACAAGCTCACCGAGAAGGGCATCACCGTCAAGTACGCCATCCACCCGGTGGCCGGCCGCATGCCCGGCCACATGAACGTGCTGCTGGCCGAGGCCGAGGTGCCCTACGACCAGGTCTTCGAGATGGAAGACATCAACGGCGAGTTCGGCCAGGCCGACGTGGCCATCATCCTGGGCGCCAACGACGTGGTGAACCCGGCGGCGCTGCAGAAGGGCTCACCCATCTTCGGCATGCCGATCCTGGAGGCCTACAAGGCCAAGACGGTGATCGTCAACAAGCGCTCCATGGCCGCCGGGTATGCCGGTCTGGACAACGAGCTGTTCTACATGGACAAGACCATGATGGTGTTCGGCGACGCCAAGAAGGTGGTCGAGGACATGACCAAAGCCATCGAGTGATCCCGCCCGCGAGGAGACCGAAGCCATGATCCCAGCCACTGCCGACCGGCCCTGGCTGGCCGCCTACCCGCAGGGCGTGCCGGCCGATATCGACGTCAGCCAGTACCGCTCCCTGGTGCACCTCATGGAGGAGAGCTTCGAGCGCCACGCATCGAAGCCCGCCTACAGCTTCATGGGCAAGGACGTGAGCTTTGCCCAGGTGGACAGCCTCTCACAGGCCTTTGCGGCCTATCTGCAGGGTCTGGGGCTGGTCAAGGGCGACCGGGTGGCGATCATGATGCCGAACATGCCGCAGTACCCGGTGGCGGTGGCCGGCATCCTGCGCGCCGGCTTCGTGGTGGTCAACGTCAACCCGCTCTACACCGCACGCGAGCTGGAGCACCAGCTCAAGGATTCCGGCGCCAAGGCCATCGTCATCATCGAGAACTTCGCCACCACGCTGCAGCAATGCATCGGGCAGACACCGGTCAAGCATGTGGTGCTCACCGCCATGGGCGACCTGCTGGGCCTGCTCAAGGGCACGCTGGTGAACACCGTGGTTCGCCATGTGCGCAAGATGGTGCCGCCGTTCCACCTGCCGGGTGCGGTGCGGTTCAACGAGGCCATTGCCCGCGGCACGCGGGGAGCGCTCAAGCAGCCCGAGCTGCAGCCCGACGACATGGCCGTGCTGCAGTACACCGGCGGCACCACCGGCGTGAGCAAGGGCGCGGTGCTGCTGCACCGGAACATCCTGGCCAACGTGCTGCAGTCCGAGGCCTGGAACCAGCCGGTCATGTCGCGTGTGCCGGCCGGCGAGCAGCCCACGGCGGTCTGCGCCCTGCCGCTGTACCACATCTTCGCGTTCACCGTGAACATGATGCTGGGCATGCGCACCGGCGGCAAAGCCATCCTCATCCCCAACCCGCGCGACCTGCCGGCGGTGCTCAAGGAACTGTCGCGGCACACCTTCCACAGCTTCCCGGCGGTCAGCACCCTGTTCGGCGGCCTGGCCAACCACCCCGACTTCGGCACGGTGAACTGGAGCAACCTCAAGGTGTCCGTGGGCGGCGGCATGGCGGTGCAGAGCGGCACGGCCAAGCTGTGGCTGGAGAAGACCGGCTGCCCCATCTGCGAAGGCTACGGGCTTTCGGAAACCAGCCCGTCGGCCAGCTGCAACCCCACCACCAGCACCGAGTTCACCGGCACCATCGGCGTGCCTTTGCCCGGCACCTGGATGGTCTGCCTGGACGACGACGGCCGGCCGGTGCCGCCCGGCGAGACCGGCGAGATCGCCATCAAGGGTCCGCAGGTCATGGCCGGCTACTGGCAGCGGCCGGACGAGACCGCCAAGGTCATGACCCCGGACGGCTATTTCAAGACCGGCGACGTCGGCATCATGGACGAGCGCGGCTTCTTCCGCATCGTCGACCGCAAGAAGGACATGATCCTGTGCGCCGGCTTCAACGTGTACCCCAACGAGATCGAGGACGTGGTCTCGCAGCTCGCCGGGGTGCTGGAGTGCGCCGCGGTCGGCGTGCCGGACGAGAAGGCGGGCGAGGCCATCAAGCTGGTCATCGTGCGCAAGGGCGAAGGCCTGACCGAAGAGCAGGTGCGGGCCCACTGCCGCGCCAACCTCACCGGTTACAAGCAGCCCAAGGTGGTCGAGTTCCGCGCCGAACTGCCCAAGACGCCGGTGGGCAAGATCCTGCGACGCGAATTGCGGACCTGACCCGGACCGCAGCCGGCCCAAGCCGGTTCTGGTTCAATCCGGGGCATGCATACCCATGCCCCTATCGGTTCCCCCTTGGCCATCGTGGCCGCCCTGCACGAAGAGATCGCCGACCTGATCGCCCGCATGCCCGATGAGCAGCGCGAGCGCCATGCAGGCCGCGATTTCTGGCGCGGCCATCTGCACGGTCAGCCGGTGGTGGTGGTGCTGTGCGGCATCGGCAAGGTGGCTGCAGCCACCACGGCGGCCTTGCTGGCCGAACGTTACCGGGTCGGCCGTATCGTGTTCACCGGCGTGGCCGGTGGTCTGGGGCCGGGCGTGCGGGTGGGCGATGTGGTGCTGGCTCGGCAGTTCCTGCAGCACGACATGGACGCCTCGCCGCTGTTCCCTCGTCACGAGGTACCGGGCCACGGCCGAGCGCGTTTCGAGGCCGATCCCCTGATCACCGAGGCGCTGGAGCTGGCGTGCGAGCGCATGCTGGGCGGCCTGCCGGCGCTGCTGCCGCCCGATACGGTGCAGACCTTCGGCCTGCAATCGCCCCGGCTGCACCAGGGCCTGCTGCTCAGCGGTGACCGGTTCGTGGCCACCACGGCGGAAAGCCGGGCGCTGCAGCAGGAACTGCCCGACGCGCTGGCGGTGGAAATGGAGGGCGCCGCCATGGCCCAGGTCTGTCACGACCTGGGGGTTCGGCTGGCGGTGGTACGGACCATTTCCGACCGGGCCGATGACGCGGCCCACGTGGACTTTCCGCTGTTCCTGCGCGAGGTGGCCAGCCGCTACAGCGCCGCCATCATCGCGGCGCTGCTCACTTCAGCCAGCCCCGTTTCCGGAAGTACAGCATCGGCCCCACGGCAGACAACACCATGAGCGCCAGCGCATAGGGGTAGCCCCACTCCTGGGCCAGCTCGGGCATGTGCTGGAAGTTCATGCCGTACACGCTGGCGATCAGCGTGGGCGGCAGCAGCGCCACGCTGGCCACCGAGAAGATCTTGATGATCTTGTTCTGGTTGATGTTGATGAAGCCGACCGTGGCGTCCATCAGGAAGTTGATCTTGTCGAACAGGAAGGCGGTGTGGCCGTCCAGCGAATCGAGGTCGCGCAGGATCTGGCGGGCGTCCTCGAACTGCTCGGCGCTCAGCAGCCGGCTCCGCATCATGAAGCTCACTGCGCGGCGTGTGTCCATCACGTTGCGGCGGATGCGTCCGGACATGTCCTCGTGGCGTGCGATGGCGGCCAGCGCTTCGCCGGCCTTGTTGTCGGTCACCTCGCCGGCCAGCACCTGGCGGCTGACCTTCTCCAGGTCGTCGTAGATGTCCTCCAGCGTGTCGGCGCAGTACTCGGCGTCGGCGTCGAACAGCATCAGCAGCACGTCCTTGGCGTTCTCGATCAGGCCGGGCATGCGGCGCGCCCGCATGCGCAGCAGACGGAACACCGGCACGTCCTCGTCGTGGATCGAGAACAGCACGCCCCGGCTCTTGAGCTGGTCGTTGTTCTCGTTGAGGATGAAGGCCACCCGCACCGCGCGCGGGTTGTCCGGATCGTCGATCAGGAAGTCGCTGCGCACATGCAGCTCGCCGTTGTCTTCCTCGAAGAACCGGGCGGACTCCTCGATGTCCTCGTCCATCGCGTCTTCGGGGATGGACAGGCCGAAATGCTGCTTGACCCAGCGCCGCTCCTCGGGCGTGGGGTCTTCCAGGTCGACCCAGATGGGCTTGAACCTGGCGAGTTCTTCCAGCGACTCGATCTCTTCCTGGAAGAGGCGGCCGTTGGCCAGGGTGAAGACGTTGAGCATGGATGGCTCCCGGCGGTGTGCTGTCTGCGGTCTGGGTGGGGCGGTTCGGGGCTGCTTTCAGCCAGCGAGACCGCCGGTTTCGTCAGACGGCGGCGGGGCAGGCTGAAAGCACGCAACTGGGTGGCGTGCTGTCCATGCGGTTCTCCATGTAGGGATCGGCAGATTATGTCACCGGCCCATGGCGGGCCATCGCCGCGTCATCGGCCAGAAAGGTGGTCAGTTCTTCCTTGCGTCGCCAGGCGTCGTGTTCGCCCAGCTGGATGAGGGCCTGCACGAAACCGGGCTCGAACAGCAGGTAGCTGGCCAGTGCGGCCGCGCTGCCGGCCGCACCCCGCGCATCGTCCAGGGCGCCCAGTCCCACCAGCGTGTTGCGGGTGGAGGCCGGCAGCTCGTTCAGGTGCTTCATGGCCAGTTCGTCCAGCGACAGGCTGGGCTGGATGGCCATCACTTCCACCGGCCGGTAGGGCAGTGCGGCAGCCAGATCGGGCGGGAGTCGGGCCAGCGTCTGGCTGACCCGGGTGGTCTGCTCCACATCGGCCTGCAGCGTGTCGTGAAACACGCTGGCCATCGCATGTCCGGCGATGGTGCCTGCCGTGGGTTGTCCGGCATGGGCCGGGGCCAGGCCGGCGCGCTGGGGCTGCCCCACGCCGATGACCAGCACCCGCCGGGCACCGGCCTGGATGGCCGGCGACAGCGGCGAGAGCTGGCGCATGGACCCGTCACCGAAATGCTCCAGGTGACCTTCCACCCACAGCGGCACCGAGGGAAACAGGAACGGGATGGCGCTGGAGGCCATCAGGTGCTCGATGGTGATCGGCTGGAATTCGGCGCGGCGGCCGGGCCGGCGCCAGGGACGCAGGTCGCAGCCGCTGGCGGTCTGGCAGAAGGTCCAGTGCTCGCCGGTGGTGTAGCTGGAGGCGGTCACGCCCAGGCCGTCGATCACACCGGACTCGAGCGCTGCCTCCAGCTGGCGCAGGTCGATGGCCTTGTGCAACGTGTCGACCAGGGGCAGGGTGTCGAGCAGCGCGCGGTGCCGCTTGACCTGACGGGCCAGGGTCCAGCCCGCCAGCAGCCGGCTGGCGCGCACCCAGGATGGCGCTTCCAGACGGTACACCCGCTCGGACCGCAGCTGCGACCAGAAGGTCGCCATGCTGTCCAGGGCGTCCAGGCCCCGTGCCGATTGGCTGGCCAGATAGGTGGCGTTGAGTGCGCCGGCCGAGGTGCCGAACAACCAGCGGAACGGGAAGATGCTGCCACCAGGCCGGCGCATGCCCGCCACCGCCTTGAGCACGCCGGCCTGGTAGGCGGTGCGCGCCCCGCCGCCCATGAGCACCAGGGCGCAGCCGCCATCGTGGATGGGCTGGCTGGCATGGCCCAGGTTGTGGCTGATCAGCGTGTCGAGTGACATGTCGGGCTCCGCGGCAATGGACCCGATTGTGCTCATTCCTGCGGCGGGCTGCGGTGGCGCAGCAGGCCGGGGTCCACCGGCTTGTGCCACACCTGCAGATCGGGCGATGCCACCATGTCGCATGGCGTTGCTGGACTCCGCCCTGCCGTCGGTCGCGGAGGTGGATGGCTGCGGGGCCGGTGGGGTTTCAGGCGTCACAAAGCATGCGGCTGAAGGGCGATATGGCGGCGCAGGCTAATCCGAAAGCATGATTTCCGACGGTCGGCTTGCCACCGGCCCGCATCGGGGGCATAGTGGTCTCAAGCCATCCCCGTGGCCGTGGCCATCTGGCCGGCGGCCTGTGTCAACCCGGAGCAATAGGAGGCTCATCCATGAACCTGACGATCAGCGGTCACCATCTGGAAGTCACGCCCGCCCTGCGCGGCTACGTCACCAGCAAGCTCGAACGGATATCGCGGCACTTCGATCAGGTGGTCGACATCAAGGTCCTGCTGACGGTGGACAATCTCAAGGAAAAGGACCTTCGCCAGCGGGCCGAGTGCAACATCCATGTCAAGGGACGCGACCTGTTCGCCGAGAGTGCCCATGCCGACCTGTATGCCGCCGTCGACGATCTGGCCGACAAGCTGGACCGGCAGGTGCTGCGTTACAAGGACAAGGCGCAGGACCATCACCACGAGGCCGCCAAGCGCCTCATGTGATCCCCCGTCGTGATGCTTCGCACGGCCAGCCGCCCCTGGCGGCCCCGTGTGTTGCGCCGCAGCAATCAGCCGCTTTGTCAAGCGGCTTTTTTGTCGCCCATGCCTAGCCATGGGTGACCAACTCGGCATAATTCGCGGTCCGAAAGGGCCCGCATGAACCGTCTATCCGCCATATTGCCTGCCGCACAGGTGCTGGTCAGCGTCGAAGCGACCAGCAAGAAACGCGCGTTCGAAGAAGCCGGTCTGCTGTTCGAGAGCCTGCACGGCCTCAACCGCGCCCTCATCACCGACAGCCTGTTTGCCCGCGAGCGGCTGGGCTCCACCGGCCTGGGTCATGGCGTGGCCATTCCGCACGGCCGCATCAAGGGCCTGAAGCAGCCGCTGGCCGCCGTGTTCCAGCTGGGTCAGGCCATCGGCTTCGATGCACCTGACGAGCAGCCGGTCCAGCTGATGATCTTCCTGCTGGTGCCCGAGGCAGCCACCCAGAAACACCTGGAAATCCTGTCCGAGATCGCCGAGCTGCTCAGTGACAGCGCCCTGCGCGAGCGGATGAAGGCATCGAGCGATGCAGCCGCGCTGCATGCCCTGATCTCGGGTTGGCAATCGGCCCACGCTGCCGCCTGATGCCGGCCAACGGCGCACCGGCTTGAAACCCACCGTCGTCAGCGCCGACGTCCTCTTCGAGGACCACCGTGAGCCGCTGAAGTGGCAATGGATCGCCGGATTGGGCGCGTCCGAGCGCCGCTTCGACGAGGTGGCCGTGCGTGCCGCCCGTTCCGGTGCCGACCTGGTCGGCTACCTCAACTACATCCACCCCTACCGGCTGCAGGTCATCGGCGAGCGCGAGGTGGCCTACCTCACCAGCCCGAACACCGACGACAACCGTCGGCGCGTCGCCCGCATCGTGACGCTGGAGCCGCCGGTGCTGGTGGTGGCCGATGGCCAGACGGCGCCCGATGAGCTGATCGCCATGTGCGAGCGGGCGCAGATCCCGATGTTCGCCACGCAGGAGTCGGCGGCTTTCGTCATCGACGTGCTGCGCGCCTACCTGTCGCGCCACTTCGCCGACCGCTCCACCATGCACGGGGTGTTCATGGACATCCTGGGCATGGGCGTGATGATCACCGGCGAGTCCGGCCTGGGCAAGAGCGAGCTGGGGCTGGAGCTGATCTCGCGCGGCCATGGTCTGGTGGCCGACGATGCGGTCGATCTGTACCGCATCAACCAGACCAGCATCGAGGGCCGCTGCCCCGAGCTGCTGCAGAACCTGCTCGAGGTGCGCGGCATCGGTCTGCTGGACATCAAGGCCATCTTCGGCGAGACGGCGGTGCGCCGCAAGATGCGGCTGCAGCTCATCGTTCATCTGGTGCGTCGCGAGACCATGGAGCGCGACTACGAGCGCATGCCCCACGAGCCGCTGTACCAGGATGTGCTGGGTGTGCCGGTGCGCAAGGCGGTCATCCAGGTGGTGGCCGGACGCAACATTGCCGTGCTGGTGGAGGCGGCAGTGCGCAACACCATCCTGCAGCTGCGCGGCATCGACACCTACCAGGAATTCGTGGCCCGTCACCGGGCCGCCATGAGCCGGGGCGAGTGACCCGCGTGCGCGTCAGCGTTGCCCGCTCTTCTGGCGGTGCTCGCAGTCGGTCTTGGTGCAGTTGGCGTAGAGCGAGAGCGCATGCTCCTGCAGCTTGAAGCCCCGGGTCTGGGCGACCATCTGCTGACGGCTCTCGATCTCGGCATCGAAGAACTCTTCCACCCGACCGCAGTCCAGGCACACCAGGTGGTCGTGGTGCTGGCCTTCGTTGAGTTCGTAGACCGCCTTGCCTGACTCGAAGTTGCTGCGGGTGAGCAGACCGGCCTGCTCGAACTGCATGAGCACCCGGTACACCGTGGCCAGGCCGATGTCGGAACGCTCTTCGAGCAGCACCCGGAACACGTCTTCGGCCGTCATGTGTCGCTGCTTGGCCGACTGGAAGACTTCGAGGATCTTCAGGCGCGGCAGCGTTGCCTTGAGGCCCGTGCTCTTGAGTTCTTCGATGTTGGTCATGGTCGGTGCGCGGGCGCTGATGCGGGGCGGCCAGACCACCCCGATGGCTACAATGGCCGCATGATATCGCCACCCGTGCCCTTGCTCCACCCATCGTCGCGCGTCCGATCTGCCGTGGCCCGAGCGGCCGCCCGGCTGGCGCTGCTGGTCTCGGTCGCTGCCCTGAGTGCCTGCTCCAGCGTGACCGACCGCCTGCCTTCGGTGACCAGCCTGGTCACGCCGTACCGCATCGACATCGTGCAGGGCAACGTGGTGACCCGTGAACAGGCCCAGGCCCTGCGCACCGGCATGTCGCGCGATCAGGTGCGCGGCATCCTGGGCTCGCCGCTGGTGGCCAGCGTGTTCCATGCCGACCGCTGGGACTACGTGTTCAGCTTCTCGCGCCAGGGCCAGCCACGGCAGCAGCGCAAGGTGGCGGTGTTCTTCAAGAACGATGTGCTGGAGCGCTTCGAGGCCGACGAGCTGCCCAGCGAGCTGGAGTTCGTGGCCTCGCTCGATGTCAAGCGCGGCAGCGGCAAGACCCCGGTGCTCGAAGCCACCGAGGAGCAGCTGAAGAAGTTCGAGGAAGCCAACAAGCCGCGCAACCCGGCCCCCGCCCCGGCAGCCGAGCCGGTGCCCACCACCTCCAGCTTCCCGCCGCTGGACCCCGGAGCCGCCCGATGAGCCACCGTATCTGCGTGGCCGGCGCCAGCGGGCGCATGGGCCAGATGCTGATCGACGCCGTCCGCGCCGCCGACGACTGCGTGCTCTCCGGCGCGCTGGACATCCCCGCCAGCCCGGCCATCGGCCAGGACGCCGGTGCCTACGCCGGGCAGCCGCTGGGCGTGGCCATCTCCGCCGACGTGGCCGCCGGCTTGCAGGGCAGCCATGCGCTGATCGATTTCACCCGCCCCGAGGGCACCCTGCTGCACTTGCGCGAATGCGTGAAGCAGCGCGTCAACCTGGTGATCGGCACCACCGGCTTCACCGACGCCCAGAAGGCCGAGATCGCCGAGGCCGCAAAACACATCGCCATCGTCATGGCGCCCAACATGAGCGTGGGCGTGAACGTGACGCTCAAGCTGCTGGAGATGGCGGCCAAGGCCATGGCCACCGGCTACGACATCGAGATCATCGAGGCGCACCACCGCCACAAGGTGGACGCCCCCAGCGGCACCGCGCTCAAGATGGGCGAGGTGATTGCCGATGCCCTGGGCCGCGACCTGAAGGATTGCGCGGTCTATGCCCGCGAGGGCGTGACCGGCGAGCGCGATCCGTCCACCATCGGCTTTGCCACCATCCGCGGTGGCGACATCGTGGGCGACCACACGGTGCTGTTTGCCGGCACCGGCGAGCGCATCGAGATCACCCACAAGTCCAGCAGCCGCGCCACCTATGCCCAGGGCAGCCTGCGGGCGGTGCGGTACCTGGCGGGCCGCACGGCCGGCCTGCACGACATGTTCGACGTGCTCGGCCTGCGCTGAGCCGAACCTTCCCCGGGCGGTCCGCATGCTGGAGCTGTTCGCCCGAGCCGACATGGTGGGCCGGGCAGTGGCCCTGCTGCTGCTGCTCATGTCGCTGGCCAGCTGGGTGCTGATCCTGCGCAAGGGCTGGCTGCTGCAGCGGGCGTCGCGCGATCTGCCGCTGGCGCTGGCGGCGTTCTGGCAGTCACCCGACTGGTCCGCTGCCCCCGGTCGGCTGGGCACGCTGGATCCGCTCGGCCTGCTGCGCCCGCTGGTGGACGCAGCCCTTCGCCTGGATGGCGAGCCCGGCACCACCCTGGCCGCCACCGGGGAGCGCACCGCTCGCCTCACCCGCCTGCTGCGGGATGCCCTGACCGATGTGATCCGCCGGCTCCAGACCGGTCAGGTGTGGCTGGCCACGGTGGGGGCCACCGCACCCTTCGTGGGGCTGCTGGGCACGGTGTGGGGCATCCACCAGGCGCTCTCTGCCATCGGCTCCGAAGGGGCCATGCGCATCGAGCTGGTGGCCGGCCCGGTGGGCGAGGCCCTGGTCATGACCGCCGCCGGCCTGGCCGTGGCCCTGCCGGCGGTGCTGGCCTACAACCTGATGGGCCGGCGCATCGCCCGCCTGGAGGCCGATCTGGAAGGCTTTGCCCACGACCTGCGTGAACTGCTGGCGCCTGCCAGCCTCCGGGCATGAGCTTCGGCCGTCTCTCCGGCGGGCGGCGGGCTGAGCCCATGAGCGAGATCAACGTCACGCCGCTGGTGGATGTGATGCTGGTGCTGCTGGTCATCTTCATCGTGGCGGCACCGTTGATGGCCGGTCGACTGGCGCTGCAGCTGCCGCGCGCCGAGGGCACCGTGCCGGGCGTGCCGGCTGCGGGCCTGCGGCTGGCCGTCAGCGCGTCCGGTGAGGTCTCGCTGGACGATCAGCCGGTGTCCGACGTCCAGCTGCGCCAGCGCCTGCAGACAGCGGCCGCCACCCGCCCCGACACCGAGCTGCTGCTGCAGGCCGACACGGCCGTGCCGTATGGCCGGGTCGCCGCGCTGATCGGTGCGGCGCAGGCGGCTGGTCTGTCCCGGATCGGTTTCGTGGCCACGCCGGCCGATCCCGACGCTGCCACCGGCCCGCTGCCCCGCTGAGAGCGGGTCGAGCCCGCCGCGACGGCCCGCCATGGCGGTGCCGGCCTAAAATCCGCGATCCGCCCGGCGTTGCCGGGCCTGCGCCCGTTCTGCGGCCTTCCCGAATCTCCATCGCACCCGGCCCTGTGCCGGACACCTGGTTCATGCAAGACAAATACGCCCACCAAGACGTCGAGCGCGCCGCGCACGCCCACTGGACCGCCCGCGACGCCTACCGCGTGACCGAAGACGGCGGCAAGAAGAAGTTCTACGCCTGCTCCATGCTGCCCTACCCCAGCGGCAAGCTGCACATGGGCCATGTGCGCAACTACACCATCAACGACATGCTCACGCGCCACCTGCGCATGAGCGGCTACAACGTGCTCATGCCCATGGGCTGGGACGCTTTCGGCCTGCCGGCCGAGAACGCGGCACTCAAGAACGGCGTGCCGCCGGCGAAGTGGACCTACGAAAACATCGCCTACATGAAGAAGCAGATGCAGGCGATGGGACTGGCCATCGACTGGAGCCGCGAGGTGGCCACCTGCTCGCCCGATTACTACAAGTGGAACCAGTGGCTGTTCCTGAAGATGCTGGAGAAGGGCATTGCCTACCGCAAGACCCAGATCGTCAACTGGGACCCGGTGGACCAGACGGTGCTGGCCAACGAGCAGGTGATCGACGGCAAGGGCTGGCGCACCGGCGCGGTGGTCGAAAAACGCGAGATCCCGGGCTACTACCTCAACATCACCGCCTACGCCGACGAGCTGCTGGACCATGTGCAGCTGGGCAACGACAAAGCCACGCTCAATGGCTGGCCCGACAAGGTGCGGCTGATGCAGGAGAACTGGATCGGCAAGAGCGAAGGCGTGCGGTTTGCCTTCCCGCACGAGATCCGCGGTGCCGACGGCGCGCTGATCAACGACGGTCGCCTGTACGTGTTCACCACCCGGGCCGACACCATCATGGGCGTGACCTTCTGTGCCGTGGCACCGGAGCATCCGCTGGCCCTGCATGCTGCGGCCACCCAGCCGCAGCTCGCGGCCTTCATCGAGGAATGCAAGAAGGGCGGCACCACCGAGGCCGAGCTGGCCACCCAGGACAAGCTGGGCATGCCCACCGGCCTGCAGGTGACGCACCCGCTCACCGGCGCCCAGGTGGACGTGTGGGTGGGCAACTATGTGCTCATGACCTACGGCGACGGTGCGGTGATGGGCGTGCCGGCGCACGACGAGCGCGACTTCGCCTTTGCCAAGAAGTACGGCATCGCCATCCGGCAGGTGGTGGCGGTGGAGGGCGAGACCTTCAGCACCGACGCCTGGGCCGAGTGGTACGGCGACAAGCAGCGCGGCGTGTGCGTGAACTCGGGTGTGCTGGACGGACTGAACCAGAAGGCGGCGGTGGACAAGGTGGCGTCGCTGCTGGCCGAGAAGGGCCTGGGCGAGAAGAAGACCACCTTCCGCCTGCGCGACTGGGGCATCAGCCGCCAGCGCTACTGGGGCACGCCGATCCCCATCATCCACTGCGAGGCCTGCGGCCCGGTGCCGGTGCCCGAAAAGGACCTGCCGGTGCGCCTGCCGGAAGACCTGGTGCCGGACGGCAGCGGCAACCCGCTCAACAAGTGCGAGGCCTTCCTGAAGGTGGACTGCCCCTGCTGCGGCAAGCCTGCCCGGCGCGAGACCGACACCATGGACACCTTCGTGGATTCGTCCTGGTACTTCATGCGCTACTGCGACCCCACCAACAGCGACAAGATGGTCGCTGATGGCGCCGACTACTGGATGCCGATGGACCAGTACATCGGCGGCATCGAGCACGCCATCCTGCACCTGCTGTACGCGCGCTTCTGGACCAAGGTGATGCGTGATCTGGGCCTGGTGAAGGTGGACGAACCCTTCACCCGCCTGCTCACCCAGGGCATGGTGCTCAACCACATCTACTCGCGCCGCACCGAAAAGGGCGGCAAGGAGTATTTCTGGCCGCACGACGTGGAACACGTGCTGGACGAGGGCGGCAAGATCGTCGGCGCAAAGCTCAAGAACGCGGTGGGAGCATTGCCGGTGGGCACGCCCATCGACTACGAGGGCGTGGGCACCATGTCCAAGTCCAAGAACAACGGCGTCGATCCGCAGGACCTGATCGAGAAATACGGCGCCGACACCGCGCGCCTGTACACCATGTTCACCGCCCCGCCCGAGGCCACGCTGGAGTGGAACGACGCGGCGGTGGAGGGCAGCTACCGCTTCCTGCGCCGCGTCTGGGCCTTCGGCCACCGCCATGCCGATGCGCTGCGGGCCGCCACGGCCGCCGACCTGAGCAACGCCACCCTGCGCCCGGAGGCGCGCAAGCTGCGCCGCGAGATGCACCTGGTGCTCAAGCAGGTGAGCTACGACTACGAGCGCATGCAATACAACACGGTGGTGTCGGGCTGCATGAAGCTGCTCAATGCGCTGGACGACTTTGCCTTCGACGACAGCCCTGGCGACGCCGCGGTTCGCTGCGAGGGGATGTCGCTGCTGGTGCGCATGCTCTACCCGGCCTGCCCGCACATCACCCATGCGCTGTGGACCGAACTGGGCTACGCCCGCGCCGTGGGCGAACTGCTGGACGCGCCCTGGCCGGCGGTGGACGAATCTGCCCTGGTGCAGGACGAGATCGAGCTGGTGCTGCAGGTCAACGGCAAGCTGCGCGGCAGCGTGACGGTGCCGGCCAGTGCCGACAAGGCCGCCATCGAGGCCGCTGCCCTGGCCAGCGAGGCCTTCCAGAAAGCCGCCGCCGGTGCTGCGCCCAAGAAGGTGGTGGTGGTGCCGGGCCGGCTGGTCAACGTGGTGGTCTGACATGGCCGCGCCGTCCACCCGCCGATCCCTGCTGCTGGCCGTGCCTGCGCTGCTGCTGGCCGGCTGCGGATTCCGCCTGCGGCAGGCGCCGAAGTTCGACTTTGCCTCGCTGCGCATCGCCGGGCTGGAGAACAACACCGTGGCGATCGAGCTGCGGCGTGAGTTGCGCCTGAACGGCCTGCCGGCGGTCAACGGGGCCGACCCGGTGGCCCCGCCGGTCAATGGCGTGGCGGCGCCGGGGCCCGATGTGGTGCTCACTGTGCTCACCGACCAGCGCGAGCGCGCGGCGGTGGGCCAGACGGCGGCCGGCCAGATCCGCGAGCTGCAGCTGCGGGTGCGCTTCCGTTTCCGGCTGCGCAGCGCCGACGGTCGCGACCTGATCGACGACACCGAGATCCTGATCGAGCGCGAACTCAGCTTCAACGAGACCGTGGCCCTGTCCAAGGCGGCCGAAGAGACCCGGCTGTACGAGGACATGACCAACGACATCGTGCAGCAGGTGGTGCGGCGCCTGGCCACGGTGAAGGTGCGCTGATGCAGGTGGCGGCACCCCAGTTGGCCGCCCAGCTGCAGCGCGGCCTGCGCAGCCTCTACACCCTGCACGGCGACGACCCCTTGCTGGTGCAGGAGGCGGCCGATGCCATCCGCGCCGCCGCTCGCGCGCAGGGCCATGCCGAGCGCACGGTGCACACCGTGGCCGGGGCGCACTTCGACTGGAGCGGCGTGCTGGCCAGCGGCGCCTCGCTCAGCCTGTTTGCCGACCGCCAGCTCATCGAGGTGCGCATTCCGTCCGGCAAGCCGGGCAAGGACGGTTCGCAGGCGCTGCAGCAGCTGGCCGAATCGGCCGACGGCAACGACAGCACCCTGCTGCTGGTGCTGCTGCCCCGGCTGGACATGGCCACCCAGAAGTCGGCCTGGTTCGCCGCGCTCGACGCCCACGGCGTGACGGTGAAGATCGATCCGGTGGACCGCAAGGCGCTGCCGGCCTGGATCGCCCAGCGCCTGCAGGCCCAGGGTCAGCGTGTGGTGGCCGGCGACGAGGGCCAGCGCACCCTGCAGTTCTTTGCCGACCGGGTGGAGGGCAACCTGCTGGCCGCCCACCAGGAGATCCAGAAGCTCGCCCTGCTGCACCCGCCGGGCGAACTGGGCTTTGCCCAGGTGGAGGCGGCGGTGCTCAACGTGGCCCGGTACGACGCCTTCAAACTGGCCGAATCGGTGCTGGGCGGGCAGGTGCACCGGGTGCAGCGCATGCTGGATGGCCTGCGGGCCGAGGGCGAGACGCCGGTGCTGGTGCACTACGCGCTGGCCGAGGACATCCGCACCCTCAATCGGGTGCGCGCGGCCATGGACGATGGCCGACCGTTGCCGGTGGCGCTGCGCGAGAGCCGCGTGTGGGGCGTGCGCGAAAAGCTCATGGAACGGCTGCTGCCGCTGCTGGCGCCCGCCACCCTGGCCCGCTGGCTGGACGATGCCCATGTGGTGGACGGCATCGCCAAGGGCCTGAAGTCGCCGGGCTGGCCGGCCGACCCCTGGCTGGCGCTGCACCAGCTGGCCATGAAGGTGGCCCAGGGCTGCGCCCTGCGCTGACCGGGCGCCGGCTCTCAGGCCAGGTGGCTCATGGCGCTGGCGCGCCACTCGCTGGGCGAGCGGCCGGTGTGCTCGCGGAACACCCGGCTGAAGTGCGCGGTGCTGTTGAACCCCCAGGACATCGCAATCTCGGTGATGGTGCGCTGCGCCCGGCCCGGGTCGGCCAGCTCCCGCATGCAGCCCTGGATGCGCTGGCGCTGGATGTAGTGGGCCAGTGTGTCTTCCTCGTCCTGGAAGGCGTTGTGCAGATGGCGCTTGCTGCAGTTGAGCGAGCTGGCGATCTGGTCGAGCGTCAGCGCCGGGTCGCGCAGGTGCTGCCCGATGTGCAGCCGGATGCGGTCTCGGAAGGCCTGCAGCTGGGTGGTGGCATCGGCCCGCCCGGCCAGCTCCTGCAGCGACAGCCGCACCAGCTGCAGGATGAGTTCGCCCGCCCCGCGCGCAGCGGTCTCGCTCATGCCCGGCAGCTCCTGGTAGGTGGTGCGCATGGTCTCCAGCGCCACGCGGGCGATGCCGCTGACGCCGCCCACATGCCGCGCCATCAGCGGCTCCAGGCGCACGCCGCGCTCGGCCAGTTCGTCCTTGGGCAGCATGACGATCAGGTGCTCCACCCGCTCCGGGTTGGCCACCTCGTAATCGCCCGAGGTGTCGTAGATGGCCCAGCCGCCCGGTCGCACCCAGGTCTGGCGGCCCATCTGCTGCACGCCCGCACTGCCTTGCCAGGGCGCCACGATCTTGAGGTACGCCCGGTCGGCCGCCTGCGCCATGCGCGGGCTCTTGATGACGCGGTGGCGGTTGGCCTCCAGGCGGGTGAGGATCACGTCGCCCGCTTTCGAGGCCGCCATGCGGCCGTCGAAGCTGTCGTCGCCGTACAGGTCGGATTCCAGCCCGCCGAAGTGGGTCCAGATCCAGTCGCGCCACACCGCCGCGCGCTCGGCAGGCGCAACGTGGTCGGTGTTCATGGCGGGGGCGTGGGACATGGCGTGCGGATTATCGGGAAGCCCCGCAGCGCTGTCCCGTGCCGGGCCATCGAACCGGGGTAAACCCTGAGCTCCATGCACGATTGATCAAACAGGTAGTGCGCCGCCAGCCAAGCGCAAAGCGGATCGGCCACCTACCATGCCAAGGTCAGTCAACCCACAACCGGAGACAACACCATGGTGAACACGAACCGCCGAGTCATGATCCAGCGCACCGCCGCCACGGTGGGCGCGCTGTCCGTTGCACCGCAGCTGCTGGCCCAGTCCGCCCCGGTGCGGGTGGGCTACTCCATGTCCCGCACCGGTCCCTGGACCGGCGGTGCCCAGACCAGCCAGGAGCCCAACTACCTGCTGTGGGCCGAGCAGCAGAACGCGGCGGGCGGTCTGGACGTGAAGGGCGTGCGCCGCCGCATCGAGCTGATCAGCAGCGACGACCGCAGCGATGTGGAAACCGTGGTGCGCACCTACCAGAAGCTCATGGGCAGCGACAAGGTCGATCTGGTGCTGCCGCCCTGGGGCAGCAACGCCAACTTCGCCACCGCCCCGCTGGCCAACCGCTTTGGATACCCCTTCCTGGCGCCCACCGCGCTGTCGCGCCGCCTGATCGAGATGAAGATGCCCTTCTTCTTCTCGCTCCTGCAGCAGCCCAAGCCCATGTGCGATGCCGTGGTCGACATGCTCAAGGCCAACGGCGTGAAGACCCTGGCCTGCATCTATGTGGACGACCTCTTCGGTCTGGAGAACTACGCCGCGCTCAAGGTGGCGCTGCAGGGCACCAACATCCAGCTGGTCGAGGACAAGAGCTACCCCGGCGGCGTGAAAGACCTGTCACCGACGCTGCGCTCCATCAAGGACAAGAACCCCGACGCCTTCGTCGGCTTCACCTACCCGCCCGACACCATCCTGGCCAGCCGCCAGGCCAAGGAGATCGGCTTCAACCCGAAGTTCTTCTACGCTTCGGTGGGCACCGCCTTCCCGCTGTACAAGAACGTCATCACCGCCGCCGGCGCTGAAGGCGTGCTGGGCATGGGCAGCTGGAACAGCAAGACCAGCCCGGGTGCCAAGGCCTACTTCGATGCCCATGTGGCCAGCCAGAAGAAGGAACCCGATCGCTGGGCCAGCGGCGCCTGCTGGGCCGGCCTGGAGATCCTGACCGCCGCCGTCAAGGCGCAAGGCCTGGACCGCAAGGCCATCCGCGACTATGTGGCCAACACCACCCACAAGACCATCCTGGGCGACATCCGCTTCGAGGGCAGCGAGAACGTGGGCACTCCGGGCAGCGTGGGCCAGTGGCAGAACGGCGAGTTCGAGGTGGTGTGGCCGGCCAAGATCGCCACCGCCAAGCTCAACCCGAACAAGCCCGCCTGGAAGTGATGTCCTTCTCGTCCTGGCTGGAACTGATCGCCTCCGGTCTCATCACCGGGGGCATCTACGCCCTGGTGGCGCTCGGGCTGAACCTGCAGTACGGGCTGATGCGCATCCTCAACATTGCGCACGGCGAGTTCCTCATGGTGGGCGCCTTCATCACCTGGATGGTGCAGACCTCCTTCGGCCTGTCGCCGCTGTGGATGATCCCGGTGTCGTTCGCCCTGCTCATGGGCATCGGTGTGGCGGTGCACTGGCTGTGCTTCCGCCGGCTCACCGCCACCTCGCCCAACCTCGATGTGTTCGAGGCGCGCGGCCTGATGGTGGCCTTCGGCCTGATGTTCCTGGTGCAGAACGCCATCTCGTGGATCTGGGGCGGTGACCTGCGCGGCTACGACTTCCTGACCCAGCCGCTGGCCATTCCGCTGCCGGGCGGCCAGGCGCAGTTCGCTGTCAACAAGCTGCTGGTGTTTGCCCTGGCGCTGCTGTTTGCCGGTGCGCTGATCGTGCTGCTGCGCATGACGCTGCTGGGCAAGGGGGTGCGGGCGCTGATGCAGTCGCCGGTGGGTGCCCAGCTGGTGGGCATCGACACCCGGCGCCTGCACCCGCTGATGTTCGGCATCGGCCTGGGGCTGTCGGGCGTGGCCGGCTGCCTGCTGTCCATGGCCTACACCATCAGCCCGTCCATGGGCGAGCCCTACACCGTGACCGCGCTGATCGTCATCACCCTGGGCGGCTTCGGCAGCATGGGTGGTGCGCTGGCCGGCGGCCTGCTGCTGGGCGTGATCGAGGCCCTGGGCATGCACTTCACCAACCCGTCGCTCAAGGCCCTGCTGAGCTACGTGGTGTTCATCGGCGTGCTGCTGCTGCGGCCCGAGGGACTCTTCGCCCGCAAGACACGTAAAGCATGAACCCCTCACGCCAGATCCTCATCCGCGACCTGCTGGTCCTGTTCGGCCTGACCGGCTGGGCCGTGGCGCTGCCCGGCTTTGCCAGCGAGTTCGTCACCTCCATGGCACTCACCTGCCTGATGTACGTGGCGCTGTCATCGAGCTGGGCGCTGTTCTGCGGCACCACCCGCTACCTGTCGCTGGCCACCTCGGCCTTCTTCGGCATCGGCGCCTACACCAGCGCACTGTCGCTGGAGCACATGCCCTGGGCGCAGGCGGTGGCGCTGGGTGCGCTCATTGCAGCAGCGGTGGCCATCGTCATGGGCGCGGCGGTGCTGCACCTGCGTGGCACCTACTTTGCGGTGCTCACCTTCGGCATGACCGAACTCATCCGCCATGCCATCAGCTATTTCGAGAAGAGCGTGACCGGCACCGTGGGCCGGGTGCTGATGGTGGTGCCCGAGGCCAGCACCGTGTACTACACCGTGCTGCTGCTGGCCGTGCTGGCGGTGGCCTTGTCCATCGTGATCCGCCGCACCCGCTTCGGCCTGGCCATGCTGGGCATCGGGGCGGACGAGCAGCGCGCCCAGACCCTGGGCGTGAACACCCGCATCATCAAGATCGCCGGCTTTGCTCTCACCGCCGCCGTGGCCGGCGCGGTGGGCGCGGCCATGAGCGTGCGCTGGACCTACATCGACCCGCACACCGTGTTCAACCCCTTCATCGGATTCCAGACGGTGCTGATCGCCCTCATCGGCGGCGCCATGACGCTGTGGGGCCCGCTGATCGCGGCCATCGTCTTCAGCGTGCTGGCCGAGACCCTGCGGCTGCAGGTGCCGCAGATCTACATGATGTCGCTGGGCCTGCTGCTGATCCTGTCGGTGCTGTACCTGCCGGGCGGTCTGGCCTCGGTGCGCGCCGAGACCTTCCGCGCCTGGGGCCGCGACATCAAGGCCAGCTGGGCCGAGCTGCGCGACGAGCTCAGCGGCGAGAAGCGCCGCCGCGAAGCGCGCGAGAAGCAGTTGCGGGAGCGTCGCCATGGCTACTGAACCCCTGCTGCAGGCCGAGGCGGTGACGGTGCGCTTCGGCGGCCTCACGGCGGTCGATGCCGTGTCGGCCACCTTCATGCCCGGCGAGCTGGTGGGCATCATCGGGCCCAACGGCGCCGGCAAGACCACCTTCTTCAATGCCATCTCCGGCGTCACCCGGCCCACCAGCGGCCGCCTGGTGGTGGCCGGGCGCGACCTGAGTGGGCGCGGGCCGCACCGCTTTGCCGCCAACGGCCTGGCCCGCACCTTCCAGACGCCACGCACCTTTGCCGACATGGCGGTGCGCGAGAACATCGAGTTCGGCCTCAAGTTCGCCGGCCGCCGCCCGCGCCGCTACTGGCTGTGGGGCGAGGAGGCCTCGGTGCCGTGGGCGCTGCGCACCGCCGACAGCATCCTCCACCTCATCGGCCTGTCGGCCCAGGCCGATCTGCCGGCTGCGGCCATCACGCCGTCGCAGCAGCGCCTGCTGGAGATCGGCATGGCCCTGGCCACCCGCCCGCGCATGCTGCTGCTCGACGAGGTGGCCGCCGGCCTGACCGAAAGCGAGGTGGAAGAGATGGCCCGCCTGATCCGCCGCCTGCGCGACGAGCTCGACCTGACCGTGGTCTGGATCGAGCATGCCGTGACCACGCTGCTGCGCCATGTGGAGCGCGTCATCGTGCTGCACCAGGGCCGCAAGATCGCTGACGGCAAACCCGCCGACGTGGTGCGCGACCCCGAGGTGATCGAGGCCTACCTGGGCGACGAGATGGCCACCGAAGAGACCGCAGGAGCCGCCGCATGATGTGGTACCGCCCCCAACCCTTCGAGCTCGGCGGCTCGGACCGCGCCCACCTGAAGGTGCAGGGCCTGAGCGCCGGCTACGGCGCCTTCCTGGTGCTGCGCGACATCGAGCTCGACATCCGCCCCGGCCTGACCGTGGTGCTGGGCCCCAACGGCGCCGGCAAGACCACGCTGCTCAAGGCGCTGAACGGCCTGATCCGCCGCCAGGGCGATGTGCGCCTGAACGGCGCCGACCTGCCGGAAAAGACCCACGAGATCGTGCAGGCCGGCGTGGCCCTGGTGCCCGAAGGCCGGCAGCTGTTCCCGCAGCTGACCGTCACCGAGAACCTGGAACTCGGCGGCTGGCTCTGCCCCAAGGCCGAACGCGCCCGCCGCCTGGAGCAGGCCTTTGCCGACTTCCCCAAGCTGCGTGAGCGCGCCCAGCAGCTGGCCGGCACCATGAGCGGCGGCGAGCAGCAGATGGTGGCCGTGGCCCGCGCCATGATGTCCGCCCCCCGCCTGCTGATGCTCGACGAACCTTCCCTGGGTCTGGCCCCGCGCATGGTGGATGAGCTGCTGGCCATTGCCCGCCGCATCGCCGACGCCGGCACCACCGTGCTGATGGTGGAGCAGAACGTGCGCAAGGCCCTGGCCGTGGCCGACCGCGGCTACGTGCTGGAGCGCGGCAGCCTGGTGGCCAGCGGCCCCGCCCGCCTCCTGGCCCGCTCCAGCGTCATCCGCGAGGCCTACCTGGGCGCCGGCAGCGAGCCCGTGAAGAAGCCGGTGGCCGCCACCGCCTGAACCCCATCCGTACATCCCTCGACACCCATCAGGAGAACCCCATGTCCGATCTGTCCATGCTCATCAACGGCCTGAAAGTGACGGCCGAAAAAGGCGCCACCTTCGAGCGCCGCAATCCGCTCGATGGCAGCGTGGCCACCCGCGCCCCGGCCGCCAGCGCTGCCGACGCGGTGATGGCGGTGGAGGCTGCCGCCGAAGCCTTCAAGACCTGGAGCGAGACCGGCCCCGGCACCCGCCGCGCCCTGCTGCTCAAGGCCGCCGATGCGCTGGAGTCCAAGACCCCGCGCTTCATCGAAGCCATGGCCGCCGAGACCGGCGCCACCGCCATGTGGGCCGGCTTCAACTGCATGCTGGCCGCCGGCATGATCCGCGAGGCCGCCGGCCTGACCACCCAGATCAGCGGCGAGCTGATCCCCTCCGACGTGCCGGGCTCCATGGCCATGGCGGTGCGCCAGCCGGCCGGCGTGGTGCTGGGCATCGCACCCTGGAACGCCCCGGTCATCCTGGGCGTGCGCGCCATCTGCGTGCCCATTGCCTGCGGCAACACGGTGGTGCTCAAGGGCAGCGAGAACTGCCCGCGCACCCACCAGCTGATCATCGAATCGTTCGAGGATGCCGGCTTCCCGCCGGGCGTGGTGAACTACATCACCAACGCCCCGGCCGATGCCGGCGCGGTGGTCGAAGCCATGGTGTCGCACCCGGCCGTGCGCCGGGTCAATTTCACCGGCTCCACCAAGGTGGGCAAGATCATCGCCGGCACCTGCGCCCGCTACCTCAAGCCGGTGGTGCTGGAGCTCGGCGGCAAGGCGCCCATGGTGGTGCTGGACGACGCCGACCTGGACGACGCGGTCAACGGTGCGGCCTTCGGCAGCTTTGCCAACAGCGGGCAGATCTGCATGAGCACCGAACGCATCATCGTGGACCAGAAGATCGCCGACGACTTCGTGAAGAAGTTCGGCGACAAGGCCCGCAACCTGCCGGTGGGCGATCCGCGCAAGCCCGACCCGGTGGTGCTGGGCTCGGTCATCGGCATGGCCACGGTCAACTTCTGCAACGAACTCATCGACGACGCCCTGGCCAAGGGCGCCAAGCTGGTGTGCGGCGGCAAGAGCCAGGACACCCTGATGCCGGCCACCGTGCTGGACCACGTGACCCCGGCCATGCGGGTGTACCGCGAGGAAACCTTTGCGCCGCTGAAGTGCATCGTGCGGGTGAAGAACACCGAGGAGGCCATTGCCTGCGCCAACGACAACGAGTACGGCCTGTCGGCTTCCGTGTTCGGCCGCGACATCGCCCGCGCTTACAACGTGGCCCGCAAGATCGACAGCGGCATCTGCCACGTCAACGGCCCCACGGTGCACGACGAGGCCCAGATGCCGTTCGGCGGCGTCAAGGGCAGCGGCTTCGGCCGTTTCGGCGGCAAGGCCGGCGTGGCCGAATTCACCGAGCTGCGCTGGATCACCATCCAGACCACGCCGCGCCACTACCCGTTCTGATCGCTCGGTCCCCGATACCGGGGCGGGTGAGACAATCGGGGGCATGAACGCCAGCAACACCACCGAACTCATGCATACCCTGGGCCAGCAGGCCCAGGCCGCCTCGCGGCACATGGCCCGGGCCGGTGCGGCCACCAAGGTGGCGGCGCTGCAGGGCCTGGCGCGGCTGCTGCGGGCCAATGTCGCCAGCCTGCAGGCCGCCAACGAGATCGACCTGGCCCGCGCCCGCGCGGCCGGTCTGGCCGAGCCCATGGTCGATCGCCTCAAGCTCACGCCCAAGGTCATCGAGACCTGCGCACTGGGCTGCGAGCAGCTGGCCGCCATGCCGGACATGATCGGCGAGATCTCCGGCCTGCGGCAGATGCCCAGCGGCATCCGCGTGGGCCAGATGCGGGTGCCCATCGGGGTGTTCGGCATGATCTACGAGAGCCGGCCCAACGTGACCATCGAGGCGGCCAGCCTGTCGATCAAGAGCGGCAATGCCTGCATCCTGCGCGGCGGCTCCGAGGCCATCGATTCCAACCGCGCCCTGGCGGCCCTGGTGCAGCAGGCCCTCACCGACGCCGGTCTCCCGCTTGAGGCGGTGCAGCTGGTGCCCACTACCGACCGCGCCGCGGTGGGCCAGCTGATCGCCATGCCGCAGTACGTGGACGTGATCATCCCGCGCGGCGGCAAGGGCCTGATCGAGCGCATCAGCGCCGAAGCCAAGGTGCCGGTCATCAAGCACCTGGACGGCAACTGCCACACCTATGTGGACGACCCCTGCGACATCGACATGGCGGTGCGCGTGGCCGACAACGCCAAGACCCAGAAGTACAGCCCCTGCAACGCCACCGAAAGCCTGCTGGTGGCGCGCGGTGTGGCGGCAGATTTTCTGCCCCGCATCGGTGCGGTGTATGCGGCCAAGGGCGTGGAGATGCGCGGCTGCCCCGAGAGCCTGGCCCTGCTGGCCGCAGTGCCCGGCGCGACGCTGACCGCCGCCACAGAGCAGGACTGGGCCGAGGAGTACCTGGCCCCGGTCATCAGCATCAGGGTGGTCGACGGTCTGGACGAAGCGATCGCCCACATCAACCGCTACGGCAGCCACCACACCGAGTCGATCCTGACCACGAACCACATCCATGCCCAGCGCTTCCTGCGCGAGGTGGATTCGTCCAGCGTGATGGTGAACGCCAGCACCCGGTTCGCCGACGGCTTCGAATACGGGCTGGGCGCCGAAATCGGCATCAGCACCGACAAGTTCCACGCGCGTGGGCCGGTGGGTGTGGAGGGGCTCACTTCGCTCAAGTACGTGGTGCTGGGCGAAGGCGAAATCCGCACCTGAACGCACCCAGACCCTTGCAAGCACGGCCGCAGGCCCCACGTACCCCCGACCATGGTTCCTCATCTCGTCACCGCCCTGACCGGCCCCATCAACGAACTCGAGCAGCGCATCTTGGAGTCCACGCCGGTGATCGAGCGCTGGTTCCGGCTGGAGTGGATGGAGCACACGCCGCCGTTCTACACATCGGTGGACGTGCGCAACGCCGGCTTCAAGCTGGCGCCGGTGGACACCAACCTGTTCCCGGGCGGCTGGAACCACCTCACGCCCGAGATGATTCCGCTGGCGGTCCAGGCCGCCATGGCGGCCATCGAGAAGATCTGCCCCGAGGCCAAGAACCTGCTGCTGGTGCCCGAGAACACCACCGACAGCTTCTACCTGAGCAACCTGGCCACGCTGCAGCAGATCTTCTACATGGCTGGCCTGAACGTGCGGGTGGGGTCGCTGTCCAACGACATCACCGAGCCGATCACCAAGGAGCTGCCCGGTGGCGGCAGCATCGTGCTGGAGCCGCTGCTGCGCAGCAAGCGCCGCCTGGGCCTGAAGAACTTCGACCCTTGCACCATCCTGCTCAACAACGACCTCTCGGCCGGCGTGCCGGGCATCCTGGAAGACCTGCACGAGCAGTACCTGCTGCCGCCGCTGCATGCCGGCTGGGCCACCCGCCGCAAGAGCACCCACTTCAAGGCCTATGAAGAGGTGGCCAAGCGCTTCGGCAAGCTGCTGGGCATGGACCACTGGCTGATCCACCCCATGTTCAGCCAGTACGGCGAGGTCGACTTCAACGAGGCCCAGGGTCTGGAGTGCGTGCGCAGCCATGCCGACGCGCTGCTCACCAAGGTGCGCCGCAAGTACAAGGAATACGGCATCAACGAGAAGCCGTTCGTGGTGGTCAAGGCCGACAACGGTACCGGTGGCATGGGCATCATGACGGTGCGCGATGCCAAGGACATCGACTCGCTGTCGCCCCAGGCGCGTGCCCGCATGGCCACCACCCAGGGTGGCCGCGCGGTCAGCGAGGTGATCATCCAGGAAGGCGTGCTCACCCATGAACGCATCAACAGCGCCGTGGCCGAGCCGGTGGTCTACATGATGGACCGCTACGTGGTGGGCGGCTTCTACCGCATCCATGCCGACCGGGGCGTGGACGAGAACCTCAATGCCCCCGGATCGAGCTTCGTGCCGCTGGCCTTCGAGCAGAGCGCCCAGCTGCCCCAGCCCGGCGCCAAGCCGGGCGCCAGCGTGCCCAACCGGTTCTACATGTACGGCGTGATCGGCCGTCTGGCCATGCTGGCGGCGAGCTACGAACTCGAAGCCACCGACCCCGACGCCGAGAACTACGACTGAACCGCCGGCCGGTTTAGGCCTTCCTCCCGGTTGCTGCGACGCAGCAACCGAAGGCAGAATGGCGGCTTACCGACAAACACCCCGCCTTGCTGCGGGGTTCCTGTGTGTCTCGTTCCCAGTCATCCCTGGCCGCGCTCACCCTGGGCGCCATCGGCGTGGTCTACGGCGACATTGGCACCAGCGTGCTGTATGCCGTCAAGGAAATCTTCGGTTCCGGCCATGTGCCGTTCACCCATGCCAACGTCTACGGCGTGCTGTCCATCATCTTCTGGACGCTCACCACCATCGTCTCGCTGAAGTACGTGGTGCTGGTGCTGCGGGCCGACAACGGCGGCGAAGGCGGCCTGATCGCCATGCTGGCGCTGGCCTCCACCGCGGTGAAGGACAAACCCCGGCTGCGCTCCACCCTGGTGGTGATCGGCATGTTCGGCACGGCCCTGTTCTATGGCGACGGCGTCATCACCCCGGCCATCTCGGTGCTGTCGGCGGTCGAAGGCCTGGAAGTGGTGTCGCCCCACTTCAAGCGCTATGTGCTGCCCATCACCCTGGTGGTGCTGTTCGCGCTGTTTGCGGTGCAGAAGCGCGGCACCGGCGGCATCGGCAAATTCTTCGGCCCGATCACGCTGGTGTGGTTCGCCGCCATTGCGCTCCTGGGCATCAGCCACATCGTCCACCACCCCGAGATCCTGGGCGCCATCAGCCCGCACCATGCGCTGCGCTTCATGATCGAGCAGCCGGGCACCACCTTCATCATCCTGGGGGCGGTGGTGCTGTGCGTGACCGGCGGCGAGGCGCTGTATGCCGACATGGGCCATTTCGGCAAGAAGCCGATCCGGGTGGCCTGGTTCAGCATCGTCATGCCGGCCCTCACGCTGAACTACTTCGGCCAGGGCGCCCTGCTGCTGGACAACCCCGAGGCGGTCAAGAACCCGTTCTTCAACATGGCGCCCGAATGGGCACTGCTGCCGCTGGTGGGGCTGGCCACCATGGCCACGGTGATCGCCTCGCAGGCCCTCATCTCGGGCGCCTTCAGCGTCACCAAGCAGGCGGTGCAGCTGGGCTTCATGCCGCGGCTGAACCTGCGTCACACCAGCGTGCGCGACACCGGGCAGATCTACATCCCCTTCGTGAACTGGGCGCTGTTTGCGGCCATCGTCCTGGCGGTGGTGATGTTCAAGTCGTCCTCCAACCTGGCCGCGGCCTACGGCATTGCGGTCACGCTGGACATGCTCATCACCACGGTGCTGACCTTCTTCGTCATCCGCTACGGCTGGAAGTACCCGCTGTGGCTGTGCCTGGCCGCCACCGGCGTGTTCTTCGTCATCGACCTCGCGTTCTTCAGTTCGAACATGCTCAAGCTGTTCGACGGCGGCTGGTTCCCGCTGGTGATCGGCGGCGTGGTGTTCATGCTCATGATGACCTGGAAGCAGGGGCGGTCGCTGATGCGCAAGGCCCACGAGGCCGACGCCATCGAGCTGTCGTCGTTTCTGGAAGCGGTGTTCGTGAGCCCCCCGCAGCGGGTGGAGGGCACAGCGGTGTTCCTGTCGGCCGAGCCGGGCATCGTGCCCAATGCGCTGCTGCACAACCTCAAGCACAACAAGGTGCTGCACGCGCAGAACCTGTTCGTCACGGTGCGCAGCCACGAGGTGCCCTGGATCGGCCTGGACGAACGGGTGCAGGTGGAGCCGCTGGGGCGCGACTGCTGGGCCGTCACGGTGAACTACGGGTTCAAGAACGATCCGGACATTCCCAAGGCGCTGCAGGGTCTGCGCGGCCGGGGCTGCGATCTGGAACCCATGACCACCAGCTACTTCCTGTCGCGCGATGTGGTCACGCCCACGCTGGGCAGCGGCATGGCGCCCTGGCGCGAGAAGCTGTTCGCCCAGATGCACCACAACGCCGGTGCGGCGGCGGCGTTCCTGAACCTGCCGGCCAACGCGGTGATCGAGCTGGGCTCCAAGGTGGAGATCTGACGGGTCGCCCGGCGACAATCGCCGGATGCGTTTCTTCCGTGACCTGAGCCTGTCTTCCGCCACCGCCGGCTTCGTGGCCGTGCTGGTGGGCTTCACCAGTTCGGTGGCCATCGTGTTCCAGGCTGCCCAGGCTTTCGGGGCCACGCCCGAGGTCATCACCTCGTGGATGTGGGCGCTCGGGCTGGGCATGGGCCTGTGTTCGGCCGTGCCGTCCCTGGTGCTGCGCCAGCCGGTCATGGTGGCCTGGAGCACGCCCGGTGCGGCGGTGCTGGCCACGGCAGGGCTTGCCGGCGGATTCAGCATGGGTCAGGCGGTGGGCGCCTTCATTATGTGTGCGGTGCTCATCGTGCTGGCCGGCGCCACCGGCCTGTTCGAGCGGCTGATGAACCGCATCCCCATGGCCATCGCCTCGGCCCTGCTGGCCGGCGTGCTGGCCAAGTTCGGTCTGCAGGCTTTCGCGGCGGCCCAGACTGCTCTGGTGCTGGTGGTGCTGATGCTGCTGACCTACCTGCTGGGGCGCCGCTGGCTGCCGCGCTATGCGGTGCCGATGACGCTGCTGGTGGCCGTGTTCTGGGTGGTGTCGAAGGGGCAGTTCCAGGCCGCCGCCGTCACGCTGGACTGGGCCCGCCCGGTGTTCACGGCGCCCGAGTTCTCGCTGCAGGCCTTCGTGAGCCTGGCGTTGCCGCTGTTCATCGTGACCATGGCCTCGCAGAACCTGCCCGGCGTGGCGGCCATCCGCGCGGCCGGCTATGCCATGCCGATCTCGCGCATCATCACCCTCACCGGCGTGGTGACCCTGGTGCTCGCACCCTTCGGGGCCTTTGCCCTCAACCTGAGCGCCATCACCGCGGCCATCTGCATGGGGCCCGAGGCCCACCCTGACCCGAAGCGCCGCTACACCGCCGCCGTGGTGTGTGGCGCGCTGTACCTGGCCATCGGCCTGGTGGGGGCGCTGGTCACCGGGCTGCTGATCGCCTTTCCGCGCGAGCTGGTGCTGGCCATTGCCGGGCTGGCGCTGCTGGGCACCATCGGCGGCGGGCTGCAGGCCGCACTGCAGGATGACCGCCACCGCGAGGCCGCCCTCATCACCTTTCTGGTCACCCTCAGCGGCGTCGTGATTGCCGGCATCGGCTCGGCCTTCTGGGGCGTGGTGGCCGGCGCGCTGGCGCTGTTTGTGCAACAGTACGGCCTGCCCAAGAAAGCCTGAACCGCATGAAGACCATCCTCGTCGTCGCCGATCCGCTCGAATCCTTCAAGACTTACAAGGACACCACCTTTGCCATGATGCGCGAGCTGCGGCGCCGGGGCTTTGCACTGGCGGCCTGCGAACCGCAGCACCTGCAGTGGCAGACCGGCGGCCTGGTGAGCGCCGAGGTGCGAGAGATCGAGCTCACCGGCCGCGAGCACGCATGGTTCGAGGTGAAGACCACCGGCCGCCGGGCGCTGCGCGAATTCACCGCCATCCTCATGCGCAAGGACCCGCCCTTCGACAGCGAGTTCTTCTACGCCACCCACCTGCTGGAGCAGGCCGAGCGCGAGGGCGCGCGCGTGTTCAACAGCCCGCGTGCCCTGCGCGACCACCCCGAAAAGCTGGCGCTCATGGAGTTCGGCCAGTTCGCTCCGCCGACCCTGGTGACGCGCTCATCCGACGCCATCCGCGCCTTCCATGCCGAGCACCGCGACATCATCCTCAAGCCCTTGGACGGCATGGGCGGCATGGGCATCTTCCGGGTCACCGACAACGGCATGAACCTGGGCTCTATCATCGAGACTCTCAACCAGGGCGGCGCCACCAGCGTGATGGTGCAGCGCTACCTGCCGGAGATCGTGCAGGGCGACAAGCGCCTGCTGCTGATCGGCGGCAAGGTGGCGCCCTTCGTGCTGGCCCGCATCCCGCAGGGCGGCGAGGTGCGCGGCAACCTCGCCGCCGGCGGCAAGGGCGTGGCCCAGCCGCTGTCGGACGAGAACCGTGCCGTGGCGGAGGCCATCGCGCCGGCGCTGGCCGCACGCGGCCTGCTGCTGGTGGGGCTGGACATGATCGGCAACAAGGTGACCGAGATCAACGTCACCAGCCCGACCTGCTTCCAGGAGATCCAGCAGCAGACCGGTTTCGATGTGCCGGCCATGTTCGTCGATGCGCTGGAGGTCGCGCTGGCATGACGCCGCCCGACACCACCCCGGTCCCGCAGGCCAACAATCCGCTGCACGGCGTGACCCTGGAGGCCATGGTGACCGCGCTGGTGGCGTGCTACGGGTGGGACGGTCTGGGCGAGCGCATCCCGGTGCGCTGCTTCAACATCGACCCCAGCATCACGTCCAGCCTGCGCTTTCTTCGCAAGACCCCGTGGGCGCGCGACAAGGTGGAGGGGCTGTACCTGTTCATGCTGCGCGAGCAGCGGCGGCGCGGCGGCTGAGCGGCTCGGTCAGGACGGACGACGCGTCCCGGCCGGCCGCGGGCGGTGCACATCGATGTGGCGGATGGAATCGAAGATGGCCTGGTAAACCGCCTGCATGCGCCGCGCTTCGCGTGCGTGGCGGTGCCGAGCGAGATCGACCACCACGGCCCGGTCATCCACCGCAGGCCCGGGGGCATCCGGCTCCGAGGCATCCGGCTGCGAAAAATCAAGCTGCAGTTGTTCCGGTGGGTTCACTGGGAGGGTCTCCGACGGGGTCTTCGGCCACGAGCCGTTTTTCTCGGAGCGATTGTAGGACCAGGCCCTCCAGTGCAGGCAGGGCCTCCAGGCTTTTCTCCGACCGGGGGCTGCCCCGTTCCGGCGCTACGCGGATCACCCGTCCGTCCCGCTTGCGTGAATCCGGCCGCATGCGGAACAGACTCAGGAAGCGGGTCGGTGCCACCCCGTCATACGGCAGCACCCGGACCTTGTCCTGTGAGTCCTCGCTTTCGGTCATGGCGTCGCCGTGCAGACGGATGGCCAGACTCTTCTTGTACGGCTCGATGTAGTAAACGGTACGGATGCCTGCAGCGATGATGTGCCGGGCGCATGAGTGGCAGGGGTAGGTGGTGACGTACAGCACCCCGTCGCGCACCCGGTCGCCCTTCTGTCGCAACGCGGTCAGCAGGGCGTGCATTTCGGCGTGGATGGAGCGCGAGAACTCGATCAGGCCGCGCAGCTTGCGGTCCTTGCGCAGGCGTTCGATGGCAGCGGCCCGTTGCGCGTGGCCGATCAGGTCACTCAGCGAATCGACCAGCTGCCCCGCGAGCCCGTCTTTCTCTTCGTCGTTGTAGCACTTGCCCCCGAAGTTCCAGCAGCGCATGTCGTTGCCGCTGGGCACACCAGCCTGCAGCTCCGTGACGTACAGGTCGCCAAAAGCACGGGGCACGTCGTTCCAGCCGATGGCCAGCACTTCGCCGTCGGCGTCGGTCACGGCGGCACCGACCTGGCGCGACAGGCAGGCCGAGTTGGCCGCCGCAGACGCTGCTGCGTACATGGCGGTCTCGGCACGGGTAGGGGTGATCACCCGGGTGCCCAGGATCAGGTGCAGGAAGCGTTCCACCCGGCCGCGCAGCTGGGTGTCGGTGTTGGTGTCCATCCGAAGGAAGAAGTCGCACTGGGGAAAGGTTTCCTGCACGGTCTGGCCGTCGTCGTGCTCTTCGCCGGAATCGCGGTCCATCAGCGCGGCAATCGCGGCGTTGTCCAGTCCCTGCGCACGCAGCGACTGCTCGCGGGTTTCGACCGGCGCAAACACACCGACCACATGCAGCGCCTCCCGGTACACCATGCGAAGCAAGTCCAGTTCCTGCTGGTTCTTGATGGAATCGATGATGTGGCAGGCGCGGCGGGGGGTGTATTGACCCGACTCCGGATCGCGGGCGTGCTGCTCCCTGTCCACCCGGATGTGATGCACCGCCAGCTCGGCCAGCACGCTGCGTCCGTAGGTCTGGTGCATCTCGTTGCCCAGGTTGATGAGTGCATTGCGCCGGCCGGCCGGATCGGGCGGTATCGACTTGCTGGCGCGTCGGGCGTGCTCCTCGATGAACCGGCTCAGCAGCACCACCTCGCAGGGTTCGTAGCCGAAGGTGTCGGTCAGCATCTCGCGCAGCTTTTCAGCCACTTCATGCAGCGGAGAACCGATCGGCCCGCACAGGGCTATGACCAGCTCTTCGGTGTGGGTGGAGGCCAGCATCTCGCTGGTCGACTGGCCGCTGAAAAGATCGCGGCGATGAGGTTCCGGCAGCGGTCGGGCGAAGGCCCGGACGGTGGATGCCATGTGATGTCTCCCTGAGGCGCCAGAGCTGCAGCCGGCCCGGCAATCGGCCGGACATCCTAGGGAGACGCGACGGGCGGTAGCCCCCGGGGGTACCGCCTCAGGCTGCGTCCAGCGGCAGCCCGTCCACGAACACCTTGAGCTCGTCGGGCTCGAAGGCGGTCCAGGTCTCGTCGCTGGTCAGCGGGGTGGTGACGATCACCGCTGCGCGGTCGCCGGGCTGGTTGACGGCAGCGAAGTCCACCGTCCAGTCGCAGTCCTTGAGCGTGGCGGCCTGGAACGGGTGCTGGCGCACCAGCCAGTGCAGGTTCGTGCTGCAGTGGGCCCACAGGGCCTCGCCATTGGAGAGCAGGAAGTTGAAAGTGCCGAAGGCCCGGACCTGTGGCACCAGTTCGCGCAGGGTGCGGGTGAGTTCTTCCACCGTGGGCAGGGCTGCGTGCGACTTGTGCAGCTCCTGCATCAGCCAGCAAAACGCGCGCTCGCTGTCGGTGCTGCCCACCGGCCGGAAGTGGCTGTGCAGGCGGGGCTGGTAGTCCTTGAGATCGCCGTTGTGGGCGAACACCCACTGCCGGCCCCACAGCTCGCGCACGAAGGGGTGGGCGTTCTCCAGGGCGACCTCGCCCACCGTGGCCTTGCGCACATGGGCCACGATGTTGCGGCTCTTGAGCGGGTAGGCCTGCAGGAAGGCCGCCATGGGCGACTGGGCAGCGCTCTCGTGGTCGATGAACAGCCGCAGGCCCTTGCCCTCGAAGAAGGCGATGCCCCAGCCGTCGGCATGGTGGTCGGTGTGACCGCCCCGCTCCCGGAAGCCGGTGAAGCTGAAGGTGGCGTCGGTGGGGGTGGCGCAGTTCAGGCCGAGGAGCTGACACATCCGGTCATTCTCCCTCAAGGTCTGTCGCGCAGGCGCAGGGCTGCCACCAGCGCCAGGGCGCAGATGCCGGCCAGCATGAGGAAGGTGTCGTCGAAGGCAGCGATGCGCGCCGGGGTGCTGGCGCCAGCGTCCAGCCCGGCGCCGCGGGCGGCCAGGCGCCACTCCAGCACGATGCCGCACAGGCTCACGCCTGCCGCTCCGCCGAGCATGCGCAGGAAGTTGATGACGCTCGAGCCTTGCGGAATGTGGTGCCGCTCCAGCCCGCGCATGGCGCCGATGTTGAGCGAGGGCAGGATGAAGCCCAGCCCGATGCGCCCCAGGATGGCCCAGATCACCAGCAGCGGCACGATCAGCGTGGGGTGCTCGAGCCGGATGGTGGTCATGAGCGCGAACGAGGCCGCCAGCAGCACCAGCCCGATGCTGACCAGCCGGTGGGTGGGCTGCTTGTCGGCCAGGCGGCCCACCACCGCGATGCACACCGCGAGCACCAGCCCGGCCGGCAGCAGGATGGTGCCCACATACGAGGCCGACAACCCCAGCCCCAGCTGCATGAACACCGGCAGCAGGTAGGTGGAGCCGAACAGGGCCACGCCATAGATGAAGGCCACGATGCTGCCCATGGCAAAACGCCGGTCAGCGAACAGCGAGAGGTTCATCAGCGGGTCGATGCCCTGGTCCGGATGGCGCCGCCGGGCCATCAGGGTGCGGCGCTGCAGTGCCACGAAGCCCACCAGCAGCGCGGCGGCCGAGCCCAGCAGCATGGTGGCGGTCAGCGGCGTGCCGCCCTGCAGTTCCACCAGACCATTGAGGAGGCACAGCGTGCCGGCCGCTGCCAGCAGCAGGCCGCGCCAGTCGAGTGCGGCACCCTGCGGGTTGGCGGCCTGGCCGCCCGGTGCCACGTCGGGCACGTAGCGACGCGCCAGCCACAACGAAGCCAGACAGAACGGCACCACCATGAAGAAAATGGAGCGCCAGCCGAAGAAGTCGACCAGCAGGCCGCCGATGCTCGGGCCCAGCGCCGGCGCCAGCACCACGCCCATGCCGAAGATGCCGCTGGCCCGGCCCTGTTCGCTGGGCTCGAAGGCCCGCAGGATGATGATGGCGGGAATGGGCTGCACCACGCCGGCAGCCAGCCCTTCGGCCACGCGGGCGGCCAGCACCAGGGGGTAGTCGTTGGCCAGGCCGCCGGCCACGCCGCCCACCATCAGCAGCCACATGCAGCCGGCGTAGGTGGCCCGGTAGCCGTGGCGGGCCAGCAGCCACGGCGTGGTGAGCATCGACACCGTCATGGCGGCCATGAAGCCCGAACTCACCCACTGCGCACGCTCCTGGCCCAGCGTGAAGTGGTGGCTCATGTCCGGAATGGCCACATTGATGATGGTGGACGACATGATGGACGCCATGGTCCCCACCATCACCGACAGCAGCAGCAGCCAGCGGTAGCGCTCGCCGTGGCGTTCGCGCAGGGCCTGCACGCTGCCCTGGCTCATGGTCGGGGAGCGCTCCGGTGGGCGGCCACGCAGGCGGCGCAGATGCAGGCCTGTCCCTGCGCGGCTTCGGGCAGCCGCTCCAGCAGGTCGGGCGGGAAGGTGGTGGTGGTGCACCAGCATGGCGGCTGGGCCTGTCCGGTGGCGCGCTCCAGCTCCATCGCGCAGCGGTTGTCGGCGCCGCACAGGGGGCAGCGGGTGGGGTCGGCCGGGATGGAGGCGTTCATGGGGGGAGAGGGTATGGTAATTTCAAAGATTGGCCCCCACACCTGCCGGGGTCTCGAGCGAGTCATGTTCCCTGAATTCCTGTCGCAGCTGCGGCGCTGGCCCCTGGCCCTCAGCGCAGCAGCCGCGTTCGCCTTCCCGGCGCTGGCCGCGCCCCCGCACACCGTGCCCGACACCATGGCCCAGCGCATGCTGGTGTGCACCGCCTGCCACGGCACCGAGGGCCGCGCCACGCCCGACGGCTACTTTCCCCGCATCGCGGGCAAGCCGGCCGGCTACCTGTACAACCAGCTGCTGCACTTCAAGGCCGGCCGCCGCCAGGCGGTGGGCATGACCGCGCTGCTCGATCCGCTGACCGACGCTTACCTGCTGGAGATGGCGCAGTACTTCGCCAGTCTTGACCTGCCTTATCCGCCCCCCGCGCCCGCCAGCGTGGACCCGGCCCAGCTGCGCCGGGGCGAGCAGCTGGTGAAGGTGGGCGATGCCTCGCGCCAGATCCCGTCGTGCAACAGCTGCCACGGCGACCGCATGACCGGCGTGCAGCCGGCCATCCCGGGGCTGCTGGGTCTGCCGCGCGATTACCTGATCAGCCAGCTGGGTGGCTGGCAGACCGGCCTGCGCCGGGCCACCGCGCCCGACTGCATGGGCACCGTCGCCAAGCGCCTGAGCGGCACCGACGTGACCGCCGTGGCCGCCTGGCTGGCGGCCCAGCCTGTGCCGGCCGATGCCAAGCCGATCGAGCGCCTGCCGGCCCCGCTGCCCATGGACTGCGGCCGCGACCTGCAAGGCCCTGCGGTGGCCAAGGGGGCTGCGCGATGAGCACACCTTCACAGCGCATGGCTGGGCGTTCGGTGCGGGCCGGCTGGTGGGTGGCCGGCGGCCTGCTCCTGGGCGCGGCCCTGATGGCCTTTGCGGTGCGCACCGAGCTGCGGGGCGTGGCGGTGAATCCGGTGGATGTGACCGTCACCCCGGCCGTGCTGGAGCGCGGCGCGCAGCTGGCCGCCGCCGGCAACTGCATGGCCTGCCACACCGCGCGCGGTGGCGAGCCCTGGGCGGGTGGCCGCCCGGTCAGCACGCCGTTCGGCCCCATCTACGCCGGCAACCTCACGCCCGATCCCGACACCGGCCTGGGCCGCTGGACCGCTGGCGATTTCCGCCGTGCCCTGCAGAACGGCCAGTCGCGGGACGGCCGTCTGCTCTACCCGGCCTTCCCCTACAACCACACCACCCGCATGACGCCCGAGGACGTGGATGCGCTGTACGCCCACCTGCGCACCCTGCCGCCGGTGTCGCAGCCGGCGCGCGAACACGGCCTGCGGTTCCCGTTCAACACCCAGGCCGCGCTGGCGCTGTGGCGCATCCTGTACTTCACGCCGGGCACCTACCAGCCCGATGCCGCGCGCAGCGCCGAATGGAACCGGGGTGCCTACCTGGTCACCGGTGTGGCGCATTGCGCGGCCTGCCATGCCGAGCGCGATGCGTTCGGGGGTGGTTCGGTGGATCGCTTTGCCGGCGGGCTCATGCCCGACGGCCGCTGGTGGGCGCCCTCGCTGCACGACCCGGCCGAAGGTGGCACCCAGGGCTGGGGCGTGGACGCCACCGTGGCCTTGCTGGCCGGCGGTCGCACCACGCATGCAACGGGCCAGGCGTCCACCCTGGGACCGATGGCCGAGGTGGTGCTGCACGGCACCCAGCACCTGCCCGAGGCCGATCTTCGGGCCATGGCGGTGTACCTGACCGAGCTGCCGGTGCAGCCGGTCAGGCAGCCCGATGTCGAGCCGGCCCCCGATGTGGTGCTGACCCGGGGCGGCCAGCTGTACGAGCAGCACTGCGCCCAGTGCCACGGCGATGCAGGCGAGGGCGCCGCCGGTGCCTACCCGCCGCTGGCGGGCCACCGCGCGGTCACCCAGAGCAGCCCGGTGAATGCGGTGCAGGCCATCCTCAGCGGCGGCTTTGCGCCGGCCACGGCGGCCCACCCCCGGCCCTACGGCATGCCGCCTTACCGCAGCCAGCTCAACGACGACGAAGTGGCCGCCGTGGCCAGCTTCATCCGCCAGTCCTGGGGCAACCGGGCCGGCGAGGTCACGGCGCTGGACGTGGCCCGGTTGCGCTGAGGCGCTGCAGGGCACCCAGCAGCTGGTGCCGTCGCGGCGGTTTCGACAGCAGGATGTCGACCCCCGCAGGCACGTCGGCTTCTTCCTCCATGCGCCGGCCCCAACCGGTCAGCATGATCACCGGGGTGCCGGGGGCAAGCTCCCGCACCCGCCGTGCCACCTGGCGCCCGTCGATGCCGGGCATGCCCAGGTCGGTGATGACCGCGTCGAACGGGCGCTGGGCCAGCGCGGCCTCGAACAGCCGGATGCCGGCGGCTCCGCCTTCGGCCGGCGTGACCCGATGGCCGGCCTGGGTCAGCACTTCGGCGACCGATTCCAGCAGCAGGGGATCATCGTCCACCAGCAGCACCTCCATCGGCGACAGGGCCTGTGCCGCCTCGGCCAGCAGCAGGCCGCTGGTGGCGTCCACCGCCTGAGCAGCCACCACGGGAAACCGCAGGCGCACCCGGGTGCCCTGACCCGGCGCGCTCTCGATGTCCACCGAGGCGTCGTGCCGCTGCACGCAGCCGAACACCATGGCCAGCCCGAGCCCTGAGCCGCGCTCGCCCTTGGTGGTGAAGAACGGCTCCATGCAGCGCCGCCGGGTGTCTTCGTCCATGCCGATGCCGTTGTCGGTCACCGCCACTTCCAGCTGGTCGCTGCCATCGTCTCCCCGCACGCACCGGGTGCTCACCGTCATGCGGCCGCCGCCGGGCAGGGCGTCGATGGCATTGAGCACCAGGTTGACCAGGGCATCGCGAACCTCGCCTTCGACCGCCAGCACCGCCGGGCAGGGGTCCACCAGCTCGGTCTGCACTTCAAAGTGCAGGCCGCGCTCCTGGGGCAGGTCGCGCCAGCGGGCACGGGTCAGGCCGATGGCCTGCTCCACCAGCCGGTTCATGTCCACCCGCCTCCGCTCCGCCTGGCCGATGCGCGGCCGATAGAACTCGCGCATGCGGGCCACGGTGTCGGCCACATCGTCCACCGCCAGCTGGATGGTGGTGAGCTGTTGCCGGCCTTGCTCGCTCAGTCCCTTTTCGCGCGCCAGCAGCGACTCGGTGTAGAGCGCCACCGGGGAGATGGCGTTGTTGATGTCGTGGGCAATACCGCTGGCCATCTGGCCCAGCACCCGCAGCCGTTCCTGCTGCAGAGCGGCCTGCTGGGCCTCGCGCAGATCGTCGTAGGCCTGCTGCAGCGATGCCAGCAGGCGGGCCTGTCCGGCGGCCAGGGTGACGTGTTCTCCCACCTGCCGCAGGAACTCGCACTCGCTGCTGACGAAGGCCCCAGCCCGTTGCCGGGCCACCAGCAACACCCCGAACACCGCGCCGGAGGCCTGCACCGGCACCAGCACCACGCTGCGCAGCCCGGCCCGGTAAAGCCGGCGCGGCAGCTCGAAATCCAGCGCCTGTGTGTCGGGTTCATGCACCAGCACACCGCCCAGGCAGCGGGCCAGGCCGTTGCGGCCGGCTTCCACCTCGGCGCCAACGGTCAGCTCGGCGGCGCGTGCGGCCTCGGTGCCGTGCGGGCCGACATGCACCACCCGCACCTTCAGGCCCTGGCCTTGCCGCTCCAGGAACAGGGACAGATCGACCTCGAACCGGGTGTCCAGCTTCTCGCACACCACCCGGTAGACGCTGCGCAGATCGTGGCGCTCTTCGGTCGCCCGGGCGATCTGGTTGAGCAGCTCGGTGCTGGAGAGCTGCAGCTGCAGCCGTGCCTCGGCCTGCATGCGCTCGGTGATGTCCTGCACCGTGCCACCCACCGACACCACCTGACCCTGTGCATCGAGCACCGGCGCATCGATGTTCTCCTCGTACCAGCGCAGGCTGCCGTCCGCGTGGGTGCACCGGTAGCGCAGGGTGCATCCGCCGCGCCCCTCCAGTGCGTCGTTCATGACCCGGAGGTAGGCATCCACATCGTCCGGATGCACCGTGGCGATGGTTTCCTCCACCGACGGTGCGCCCAGGGCCGGGTCCCGGCCGATGATGGCGAACAGCCCTTCGGACCACTCCGCCGACCGGTCGTGCGCATGCCGCACCCAGTGCCCCAGCCGGGCGAGCTTCTGGGCGCGCGCCAGCCGTGCGGCATTGGTCTGTGCGGCCTGCAGGGCCAGCTGCCGTTGCCGTTCGGTCTCGATGAAGTCCAGTGCCCGCGACATGCTGCGGCCCAGCGACACCAGAAGCTCGCGCTCGGCGCCGTCGAAGCGGTTGGGCTCGTCCGACATGAACACCATGACTGCCACGATGCGCTCGCCCTGGCGCACCGGTATGCCGGCGGCCGCCCGATAGCCCCGCTCCACCCCGGCCTGCACCCAGGCATCCATCTCTTCCATGCGGGTCAGATCGTCGATCACCGACAGGCTGCCGGCCGCCAGTGCCCGCACCGCCACCATCCGGGTGCGCCCAAAGCCGGCGGGGTCGGCGGCAATGCTGGCGGTGTAGCCCTCGTCGTGCCCCGCACTGGTCAGCGGCAGGATGAGCCCGGCCCGGGCATCCGGCGCCTGCACCACCTGCCCGACCCAGGCCATGCGGAACCCGCCCACCTCCACGGCAACCCGGCACAGCGTGCGGAACAACGCGCCGTCGGTGTCCGAACCGAAGGTGCTTTCGTTGATGGCATTGAGCAGCGCATACACGCGCTGCAGCCGCACACCCACCGTCACATCCTGCAGCGCGCCGGTCATCTGGTCGGTGCCGTCGTTGCCAGCCTGGGCCAGGCTGAAGCTCTCCAGCCACCTGACATTGCCGTCGGCATGCCGGATGCGGAACTGGATGCGGCCCTCGCCCCCGGACTGCCGCAGCCGCTGGCGGTTGACGCGCAGTCGCTGCACGTCCTCCGGGTGGACCATGGCGTCGAAGGCGTCCAGCGGCATCTCGGTGGCCTGGTGCGGGCGCTTGAGCAGCGCGGCCAGCGTTGCATCCAGGGTCAGCTGACCCCGGGCCAGATCGATGCGGTAGAAGCCGATGCTGGCCAGCTTCTGGGCACGGCTGAGCTGGGCGCGGCCCTCCTCCAGCTGCCGGATCATGTCGTCGAATCCCTGCTCCAGCTCGCCCAGTTCACGGGTCAGGGGCAGGGCACCGGATGCCGGCACCGCATTCCCTTTGGCGGCCTCCTGCATCCGCTGGCGCAGGCGGAAGATGGGCCGCGCCAGCACCCGCACCGAGAGCTGCCACGCCAGCACCAGCACCGCGCCCAGCACGCCGGCCAGCACCAGCAGCTGCCGCTGCAGCCGATCCAGCGCAGGGGCCAGCCGCGCATCGAGCCGCGTGCTGACCACCAGCTGCAGCGACCCGCTGTCGCCCACCGAGATCGGCCGGATCTCGTGCAGCCAGGTGCCTGCTCCCGGCTCCCGCGTCTGCAACTGGAGGGGCAGGTGCCGGCTCTCGGCCAGCGCCGTGCGGATCGGGCCATCCGGCAGGGCCTGCCCGGCCTCGACCAGATCCTGTCGCGTGGTCGCCAGCAGCACCCCGTTGCGGTCCAGCAGGGTCACATGCAGGTCGGGCCGCAGGTCGAGCTGCTCGAAGGCGTGGGCGAGCCGCCGGACATCGATGGCCGCAAAGGCCACACCCACCAGCCGCGACTGGTCGTCATAGACCGGCATGCCGAAGCCCAGTGCCGGCGTACCCGACACCCGCCCCATCATGTAGCTGCCCACGGTGAACTGCGGCGTGGCCATGACCAGGCGAAAGTAGTCGCGGTCGCGCACCTCGATGGTGGTGGCAGAACGGCGGCCCATGCACTCGATCACGCCGTTGCGGTTGGCAAAGCCCAGGTTGGCAAAGTCCACCGACTGCCGGACGATGTTGCCCAGGAATTCGTAGCACAGCTCCCGCAGGTCGGTGCGGCGCACCGAGGGGCCGCTGGCCACGGTCTCCAGCATGTTGCGCACGCCGCCCACCACGGCCTCCTGGCCGGCCTGGGCCACCTGGGCCACGGTGGTGAGTTCCTGGCGCACCGCTTCGGTGGCCAGCCGCCGGTCTTCCCGGTAATTGATCAGGGCCATCAGCAGCGCCGGCAGCACCGCCAGGGCCACCAGCACCAGCAGCAGACCGCGCATCCCCATGCGTTTGTTCATGGCGCTCCCCCAGGTTTTTGTATCCGGTTGTGATTATTGGCATAGCATTTCGCCACACCCGACACCGGCTCAGCATGAATTCCCCCGAACTGCCCGAACCCGAGCGCACCCGCATCCTGGTGGTGGACGACGAGCCCATGCAGCTCAAGGCCCTGGTGGACGTGCTGCGGCTGGAGGGCTACGAGGTGCAGGGCTGGGACAGCGCCGAGGCTGCCCTGCAAGCCGCCTGCTTCCCCGATGCCGACCTGCTGATCACCGATCTGCAGATGCCCGGGGTGGACGGGATCGAGTTCATCCGGCGCGTGCAGGCCCTGCACCCCGATCTGCCGGCCATCCTGGTCACGGCCCATGCCAGCATCGAGAGCGCGGTGGACGCCATGCGCAGCGGCGCGGTCGATTACGTGCCCAAGCCGTTCCGGCTGAGCACCATGATCTCCACCGTGGAGCGGGCGCTGGCCCTGCAGCGGCTGCGGCGGCGCAACCACCAGCTGCAGGACGAGATCCGGCGCCAGTACGAACAGCTGCTGGTCGTCAACCAGGAGCTTGATGCGTTTGCGGCACGGCTGTCCCACGATCTGCGCGGGCCGGTGGCCAACATGCGCGGCATTCTTCAGCTGGTGGTGGACGAGCATGGCGCCGCCCTCCCGCCCGACCTGGCCACGCTGGTGCAGGCTGGCGTGCGCTCGGGCGATACGGCGTTGAAGATGGTGCGCGACCTGCTGGATTTCGCCCGCCTGGGCAACCGCGACCTCACGCTGGAGCCGGTCGATCTGGGGCCGTTGCTCGACCAGGCCTGTGCCGACGTGAAGGCCCTGTTCCCGCCGCAGGGTTGCTGCATCCGGATCGAGCCCCTGCCGGTGGTGCTGGGTCATGCCGGCCTGCTGCAGCAGGTGTTCGTCAATCTGCTGGGCAACGGCGTGAAGTACAGCGCTTCGCGCCCGCAACCACAGGTCACGGTGAGCGCCGTGCCGCCGGGCCCCGACGGTCTGTTGCGGCTGCAGGTGGCCGACAACGGCGTGGGTTTCGATCCCGCCCTGGCGGCCCGGCTGTTCCGGCCGTTTCAGCGGCTGCACCCCACCGGCACCTTCACCGGCGAGGGCATGGGCCTGGCCAATGTGAAGCGCATCGTGGAACGCCACGGCGGCACCGTCACCGCCGAGGGGCGGCCGGGCGAGGGCGCGGTCTTCACCGTGGCCCTGCGCCCGGCCTGAACTCACACGGCGGCCACCGAGCCGTCGCTGCGCGGATCGGCCGCGCCTTCGATCACGCCATTCGGGTGCCGCACCAGCGCGCCGGCATGGCCCATGGTGTCGCTGAAGGCCTCGGGCAGCACCTCCACCACATGGCCGGCGTCCTTGAGCGACTGCACCAGGGCCGGATCGAAGCGGCTCTCCAGCTTGAGCGTGGTGCTCACATCGCCCCAGGTGCGGCCCAGCAGCCAGCGCGGCGCGGTCACCGCCTGCTGCAGGCTGTGGCCGAAGCGGGCATAGCGGGTGAACACGGCGGCCTGCGTCTGCGGCTGGCCTTCGCCGCCCATGGTGCCGTAGGGCATGACGCGGCCGTCGTCGAACAGCGCCAGGGACGGGTTGAGCGTGTGGAACGGCTTGTGGCCGGGCTTGAGCGAGTTGAGCGCTTTCGGGTCGAGCGAGAAGCTGGTGCCCCGGTTCTGCCAGCAGATGCCGCTGTCCTGCAGCACGGTGCCGGAGCCGAACTCCCAGTACACGCTCTGGATGAAGCTCACAGCACGGCCTTCGCGGTCGATGGCGCCCATCCAGATGGTGTCGCCGGGTTTCGTGGCGTCGGGCCAGGGCAGGGCGCGGGCGGGGTCGATCTGCGCGGCCAGCTCGTCCAGTGCCTGCGGCGTGAGGAAGCTGCGCGGGTCGGCCGGCAGGCGCTGCGGATCGGTCACCACCCGCTCTCGCACCCGGAAGGCGCGCTTGGTCGACTCCACCAGACCATGCAGGTAGGCAAAGCCCTCGCCCTCGGTCACGCCCAGGCGCTCGAACAGCCCCAGGATCATGAGGGCCGACAGGCCCTGCGTGGGCGGCGGCAGGTTGTAGACCGTGCTGTCGTTCAGGCGCACCGCCAGCGGCTCCACGATCTGCGCGCGGTAGGCGGCCAGGTCGCTGGTGCGCACCGGGCTGCCCACGCGTTCCAGCTCGGCGCCGATGCGCTGCGCCAGTTCGCCGCGGTAGAAATCGTCCAGGCCGCGTTCGGCCAGCTGGGCCAGGGTACGGGCCAGTGCGGGCTGCTTCAGCACATGGCCGGGCTCAGGCGGCTGGCCGTCCACCAGATAGGTCTGGGCAAAGCCGGGCGCGTCCTTCAGGCCGGGCAGCTTCTCGCGCGTGAGCGCTGACTGGCTGGTGGTCACGGCCACGCCGTCGCGGGCATGGCGGATGGCGTCCTGCAGCAGGCGCGAGAGCGGCAGGCCCAGGCCCCAGGCGGAGGCCACGTCCAGGGCCTTCTGCCAGCCGCCCACGGTGCCGGCCACGGTCAGGGCAGCGGTGGGACCGCGTGGCGGAATGGCATCGAGCCCGGCGTAGAACTCGGGCGTGGCCAGTGCAGCCGCCGGGCCGCAGGCGTCGATGGCCACCGGGGCCTTGCCGGGCTCGTGGATCAGCCAGAAGCCGTCGCCGCCGATGGCGTTCATGTGGGGGTAGACCACGGCAATGGCGGCCGCAGCGGCCACCATGGCCTCGACCGCGTTGCCGCCGTCGCGCAGCACGTCGCGGCCGGCCTGCGCGGCCAGGTGGTGCGGTGCCACCTGCATGCCGCCCAGGGCTTTGAGGGTGTGGATCATGTCTTGTCTCCGTGGATGTCGGTCGGGTTCAGGTCAGCAGGCCGTAGAACATGCGCAGCGATGTGAGCGCCAGGAAGGCGGCAAACACCTGGCGCAGCCGGCGCGCGTCGATGCGGTGGGCGAGTGTCGCACCCCAGCCGGTGGTCATCAGCGTGGCCGGCACGATGAGGGCAAAGCCCAGCAGGTTCACATAGCCCAGGCTGAAGGGCGGGCGCATCGGCACGTCCAGACCGTTGACCACGAAGGCCAGCGCGCCCGGGATGCTGATGACCATGCCCAGCATGGCCCCGGTGCCCACGGCGGTGTGCATGGGCACCTGCAGCGCATTGAGCAGCGGGACAGAGAGTGTGCCGCCGCCGATGCCCATGAGCGTGGACACGCCGCCGATGCCCCCGCCCAGCACGGCGGTACCGGCGCGCCCGGGCAGGCCGTCGGCCACGGCGAAGCCGTCGCGCTTGAAGGCCATGTTGAGCGCCACCAGCAGCGCCACGCAGGCGAACACGGCGGTCAGCACGCTGCCGTCCAGGAAGCGGCTGGCCACCGAGCCCAGCGCCACACCCACCACCACGCCGGGCATGAGGGCGCGGATCAGGTCCATGTTCAGGCTGCCTTTGCGCCGGTGCGCCCGGCTCGACATGATGGAGGTGGGCACGATGGTGGCCAGCGAGGTGCCCACCGTCACATGCATGCGCACCGACTCGTCGATGCCCAGCAGCGTGAACAGGTGGTAGAGCACCGGCACGATGACGATGCCGCCGCCCACGCCCAGCAGCCCGGCCATGACGCCGGCGATCAGTCCGGTGACCGCCAGGGCCGCAGCCAGCCCCAGCAGCCACAGGCCGCTGTGTTGTGCGAGGAGTTCCATGTCGGGTCCTTACCAGCCGATGGCCTTGGGCAGCCAGAGCGCGATCGACGGGTAGAAGAACACCAGGGCCAGTGTGAGCAGCTGAAGACCGATGAAGGGCACCACGCCACGGTAGATGTCCTTGATGTTCACCTCCGGTGGCGCCACCCCCTTGAGGTAGAACAGCGCCCAGCCGAAGGGCGGGGTCAGGAAGCTCGACTGCAGGTTGATGGTGATCAGCATGGCCAGCCACACAGGGTCCACGCCCAGGTTGAGCAGGATGGGCAGGAACAGCGGCACCGCGATGTAGCTGATCTCGATCCACTCGATGAAGAAACCGAGCACGAAGATCATCAGCATCATGAACCAGATGGCGGTGTTCACGCCGCCCGGCAGGGCCTCGAACAGGCTGGCGATCAGTTCCTCGCCGTGCAGGCCCCGGAACGACAGCGCGAATACCTGGGCCGTCATGAGGATGAACATCATGATGGCGGTGATCTTGCTGGTTTCCAGCGCCGTGTCCTTGAGCGTCTTCATGGTGAAGCGGCCGGAGAAGGCGGTGATCAGCACCGCACCCACCGCGCCCATCGATGCGGCCTCGGTCGGGGCGGCCACGCCGCCCACAATGGACCCCAGCACCGCCACCACCAGCAGCACCGGGGGCAGCAGCACCTTGAAGAAGCGCACCCAGAGCTCGCGTCGCGACACCGCGTCGCGCTCGGCCACCGGGATCGGGGGCATCGAGTCCGGCTTGAGCCAGCCCATGACCAGGATGTAGACGATGTACACGCCGGCCAGCAGCATGCCCGGGCCGACGGCGGCCGCGAACAGCGTGCCCACGGAGAGCTGCATGATGTCCGACAGCAGGATCAGGATCAGGCTGGGCGGGATGATCTGCCCCAGCGTGCCGGAGGCACAGATCACGCCGCAGGCCACGCTCTTGTCGTAGCCGCGCCGGATCAGCGTGGGCAGGGTCAGCAGGCCGAGCGTGATGATGGTGGCACCCACGATGCCGGTGGTCGCACCCATGAGCACACCGAACAGCACGATGCCCACCGCCATGCCGCCCTTGGTGCCGCCGGCAATGTGGCCCATGACGTCCAGCAGGTCGTCGGCCAGGCGTGACTTCTCCAGCATCACCCCCATGAACACGAACAGCGGTATGGCCATCCACTGGTAGCCGGAGACGATGCCGTAGAACCGGGCCGGCAGCAGGTTGAACAGGCCGTCGCCGAAGCCCAGCCAGCCGAACACGAAGCCCACGGTGGCCAGGCTGATGGCCACCGGAATGCCGATCATCAGCAGGACGAAGAACCCGACCAGCATCAGGATGGCGTAGGTCGACAACTCAAACATGGCCGTCCTCCTTCGCAGTGGTGCCGGGCGCCGGGTGCTTCTGCTGGAGCAGCCGCACCAGATGCGCCAGCTGCTGCAGCACCAGCAGGCCGTAGCCCAGCGGGATCAGCGACTTCACCAGCCAGCGGTAGGGAATGCCGCCCGGGTCGGGCGAGGCCTCGTTGATGGAGCGGGACTGTTCCACGTAGCCCAGCGAGAGCTGGATGAAGTGGATGCTGATGGCGATCAGCAGCAGCGCGGAGACCACGTCCACCACCTGCTTGGTGCGCGGCGAGAAGCGCGCATAGAACAGGTCGACGCGCACGTTGTCGCCGCGTTGGAGCGCGTAGCTCATGCCCAGCAGGATGAGGGCGGCCAGCAGGTGCCATTCCAGCTCCTGCGCCCACACCGAGCCGAAGCTGAAGGCGTAGCGCAGGATCACGTTGGTGGCCACCAGGCCGATCATGATCAGGGCGATCCAGGCGGTCAGGGACCCGAGGCGGTCGATGACCGCCTCGATGCCCCCTGCCGCCTTCGACAGGGGTTGTTGCATGTTGCCTCCGACTCAGCCGCGAACCTTGAGGTGGTAGGCCTCTTCGCTGATCTCGCTCCAGCGGTCGTACTTGGCCTTGAAGCCCATGTAGGAGTCGTGAACCTTCTTGGTCAGCGGATCCTTGGCGGCGGCCTCGGCCAGCACCTTGTCGGTCTCGGCCTTCAGGGCCTTGATCACGTCGTCCGGCAGCGGACGGGCGATCACACCCTGGTTCTTGATCAGGTCTTCCATGGCCTCGGAGTTGGCCTTCTGGCACCAGCCCTCGCTGATCACGTTGCAGGCCGCGGCGGCGTTGCTCACGATGGCCTGCAGGTCCTTGGGCAGCTTGTTCCAGGCGGCTTTGTTGATCAGCAGCTCGGACACCGTGGACGACTCGTGCCAGCCGGTGGTGTAGTAGAACTTGGCGGCTTTCTGCAGGCCCAGGCGGCGGTCCTGGAACGGACCCACGAACTCGGCCGCATCGATCACGCCGCGCTCCAGCGCCGGGAAGATCTCGCCGCCCGGCAGCACCTTCACGTCCACGCCCAGATTGGCGTACACCTTGCCGGCCAGACCGGGGATGCGCATCTTCAGGCCTTTGAGGTCGGCCACGCTCTTGATCTCTTTCTTGAACCAGCCGGTCATCTGCACGCCGGTGTTGCCGCAGGGCATGGCCACCATGCCGAACGGGGCATACACCTCGTTCCAGAGGTCGATGCCGCCGCCGTCGTACAGCCAGCCGTTCATGCCCTGGAAGTTCATGCCGAAGGGCACGGCGGTGAAGTACTGGGCCGCTGCGGTCTTGCCGGTCCAGAAATAGGCGTTGGCATGGTTCATCTCCACCGTGCCGGCGCGCACCGCGTCGAAGCCTTCAAAGGCCGGGATCAGTTCACCGGCACCGAACACCTGGATGTTCAGTCGGCCGTCCGACATCTCGCGGATGCGCTTGGCCAGATCGGTGGCGCTGCCGGGGCCTTCCATATAAAAAGGCGAGCCCTTGCCATAGGCGCTGGTCATCTTCCAGTTGAAACGAGCGGTCTGGGCGGTGGCAATGGCCGGGGCGCCGAGAACGCCGCCGGCAACGGCTGCACGAGAAAGGAATTGGCGACGGATCAGGGACATGGCGGAACTCCTGTGGGTGAGGTGGGGGTGGGCGGGGGTCGCTGGCTGCCGTTTGTTCATTTGTTCGGCAGACTGCCACCCGTTCAGCAACCACCGTGCCAACCGTGAGAATTCCGATAAGACATTGATTTGAAAAGGATTTCCGGCTTCCTCGGGGTTCCGGAGCCCCGGCTCGAGGAGCCCGTTCCTGGGCATGGTCCGGGCCGGGTTCGGTGCCGAATGTTTTCAATCGGCCGATCTGGCGATCGTTTGGTGGGTCGCCGGCTCCATTTGGTGACTGTTGGCATGCCAACGTTGGCCGCCGCCGCCGCATCGTTGACAAATGTTCATCGCGCACCCTGGCGGTGCGGGCGCACCAAATGCGGCGCCCGGCTCACAGCCGAGCGCCGCCGCGCCGGTTCTTGACCCGGGTGAGCAGGGTCTTGCAATCCACCGACAGGATCTCGGGCCGGTTGAACAGGTGCCGCCGCACGAAGGCCTCGAAGGTCTGCACGCTGTCGGTCAGCGCATGCACATGCAGGCTGCGCAGGTCGCTCATGATGTAGAGGCTCACCACCTCGTGGCAGTCGGCCAGCTCCTGGGCCACCGCCTCCAGCGCCACGGGCGAAACCTGTATGTCGAGGAAGGTGGACACCACCTGTCCCAGCTTCTCGGGGTTGATCACGGCGCCGAACAGCTCGATCACCCCGCTGGCCTGCAGTGCCTGCACCCGGGCACGGGCATGGGCGCGTGAGATGCCGAGTTGCCGGGCGATGTCGGCAAACGAGGCCCGCCCGTCCTTGACCAGGATGTTGAGCAGGGCGCTGTCGAGCTTGCTCAGCACCGGCGCGGCCCCTGGAAGGGCCGGCAGATCGGCGGAATGAAGTGCCGGGGCAGACGTGGGGGCAGCGGCAGGGGCGGATGGGTCGGGGCGGTTCATGCCCCGGCTTCAAGCAACCCCTGGGCCACCCGCTTCCTGAAGCGCCGACACGCAGGCCGATCCCCATGCCCAGGGGCCGGTCAGCGTGAGGGTGAGGGTGGTCCAGCCACCGTCCTGGGTGGCGGCGATGTCGGCGTCCCATTCGCCGCCGTCTTCCTGCGGACCCTGGGGGCCGGGTGCCTGCTCGGCCACCCACTGCACCACCGCCTGCATTTCCTGGCCGATGCGCTGCAGCATGAGGTCGCCTGCCGGGGCACTGGCCATGGCTTCCCATGTGCCGGTGTCGTCGCCGTTGTCGGTGGCGTCGAACGCCAGGAAAGTGCACCGGGGTGCCGCAGTGGTCATGCCGTTTCTCGGGAATGCAGGGTGTTGGCGCGATGGTCGTCCGACGCGCATCCAGTGCCCAGGTCCACCATCCATTCGGTCAGCAGCAGGGGTGCGCCATGGCGGGTGTAGCAGCAGCGCCGGGCCCAGCTGCCCGCGCCTTCCGGACCGTCGGGGCTGGCCCATTCGAAGGGGCTGCGCAGCACGCTGGTCTGTGCAAACAGCCAGTCGCCCAGCGGGCGCTCGCCCAGGTAGGCCACATCCGACCACGGGTTGTAGCTGTGCCACTCGGGGATGACGGCACGCGCCCTGACCCGGGTGCGTCCGCCGCCCCGCAGCGACACGCAGCGGATCCAGCCGGTGGCTTGCAGCCCGCAGTCCAGCCGGGCGCATTCTTCGGGTGTGAGGCGGCCGACGCCCACATGGACCAGCGATACCTGCAGGTCGGGCCAGTGGCTGGTCAGCCGCTCGGTGAGCGATCCGGTGTGCAGCAGCCAGGGCCTCAGTTCGCTCGGGGGTTGCAGGCTGTCAAGGCTGTGTTGCGGCGACCAGGGCCGCAGATGACGGGCGTCGGCTTGCATGAAAGGCTCCTCTGTGATCGGGGGAGCCCGCAGCATAGGTGTGGGCCCGGTTCAAGTCTTGACGAAACCATGAACCGGGCGGCCGATCAGCCCTGCTTCACCTTCAGGCGCCAGGCGTGCAGCAGCGGCTCGGTGTAGCCGCTGGGCTGCTCCTTGCCCTTGAAGACCAGGTCCAGGGCGGCCTGGTAGGCCTTGCTGGTCTTCGCGTTGCCGGCCATGGGCTGGTAGAGCTTGTCGCCGGCGTTCTGCTTGTCCACCTTGGCGGCCATGCGCTCGAAGGTCTCGCGCACCTGGGCTTCGGTGACGATGCCGTGGTGCAGCCAGTTGGCGATGTGCTGGCTGGAGATGCGCAGGGTGGCGCGGTCTTCCATCAGGCCCACATCGTTGATGTCGGGCACCTTGGAGCAGCCCACGCCCTGGTCGACCCAGCGCACCACATAGCCCAGGATGCCCTGGACGTTGTTGTCGAGCTCGGCCTGCTTCTCGGCCTCGCTCCAGTTCGGGTTGCTCGACACTGGCACGGTCAGCAGGCCGGTGAGCAGGTTGTCGCGCTCGGCGTCGGCATCGATCTTCTCCAGGCCCTTCTGCACGTCGCTCACCAGCACCTGGTGGTAGTGCATGGCGTGCAGGGTGGCGCCGGTGGGGCTGGGCACCCAGGCGGTGTTGGCACCGGCCTTGGGATGGGCGATCTTCTGCTCCAGCATGGCCTTCATGAGGTCGGGCATGGCCCACATGCCTTTGCCGATCTGGGCCTTGCCGCGCAGGCCGCACTGCAGGCCGACCAGCACGTTGTTGCGCTCGTAGGCCTGGATCCAGGCGCTGGCCTTCATGTCGCCCTTGCGGACCATGGGGCCGGCCAGCATGGCGGTGTGCATCTCGTCGCCGGTGCGGTCGAGGAAGCCGGTGTTGATGAAGGCCACGCGGCTGGCGGCGGCAGCAATGCAGGCCTTGAGGTTGACCGAGGTGCGGCGCTCCTCGTCCATGATGCCCAGCTTGACGGTGGAATCCGGCAGGCCCAGCAGCTGCTCGACGCGGCCGAACAGCTCGGCGGCAAAGGCCACTTCCTTCGGCCCGTGCATCTTGGGCTTGACGATGTACACCGAGCCCTTGCGCGAGTTGCGGATGGCGTCCTTCTTGGTGCGCTTCAGATCGTGCAGGGCGATGGTGGTGGTGACCACCGCGTCCATGATGCCCTCGGGGATCTCCTGACCGTCCTTGCCCCACAGGATGGCGGGGTTGGTCATGAGGTGGCCCACATTGCGCAGGAACATCAGCGAGCGGCCGTGCAGGCGCACGGTCTTGCCGTTGGGGGCGGTGTATTCACGGTCGGCATTGAGGCCGCGGGTGAGGGTCTGGCCGCCTTTCTGGAAGGTCTCCACCAGGGTGCCCTGCAGGATGCCCAGCCAGTTGCTGTAGGCCACCACCTTGTCCTGTGCGTCCACGGCGGCGATGGAGTCTTCCAGATCGAGGATGGTGGACAGGGCAGCCTCGACCACCAGGTCGCACACGCCGGCGGCATCGGTCTTGCCGATGGGGGTGTTGCGGTCGATGCGGATGTCCAGGTGCAGGCCGTTGTGCACCAGCAGCACCGACGACGGGTTCTTGGCCTCGCCCTGGTAGCCCACCAGCTGGGCCTTGTCGGCCAGCTTGCTGGTGCCGCCGTCGGCCAGCGACACGACCAGCTCGCCGTCCTTGTTGATCTTGTAGCCGGTCGAGCCCACGTGCGAGCCCTTCTTCAGCGGGGCGGTGCGGTCCAGCACGTGGCGGGCCCATTCGATGACCTTGGCGCCGCGCTTGGGGTTGTAGCCGCCCTTCTTGCCGACCTTCTCGCAGCCTTTCTCTTCGCTGATCACGTCGGTGCCGTACAGCGCGTCGTACAGGCTGCCCCAGCGGGCGTTGGCGGCGTTGAGTGCATAGCGGGCGTTCAGGATGGGCACCACCAGCTGCGGGCCGGCCTGGGTGGCGAGTTCGGCGTCCACATTCTTGGTGGTGGCCTTCACGCTCTTGGGTTGCGGCACCAGGTAGCCGATGGTCTCCAGGAACTTGCGGTAGGCCAGCATGTCGCGCACCGGGCCGGGGTTGGCGCTGTGCCACTTGTCCAGTTCGGTCTGCAGGCGGTCGCGCTCGGCCAGCAGGGCGGCGTTCTTGGGAGCGAGGTCGGCCACGATCTGGTCGAAGCCCTTCCAGAACGCGGCCTGGTCGATGCCGGTGCCCGGCAGCACCTTCTGGTTGACGAAATCGAACAGCTCGGTGGCCACTTGCAGGCCGTGGATGGTGGTGCGCTGGGTCATGGTGGTGGTGGGTTGAAGTTGGAAGGGTGGATCAGGAAAAAAAGTCGAGCACGCCGCGCAGCGAGCTGGCGGTGCGTTCGGGCTGGGTGTCCAGTTCTTCGAAGGGCAGATTCTGGCGGTTCACCCACAGGCTGCGGTAGCCGTACCAGGTGGCGGCCAGCGCGTCCCAGGCATTGCTGCTGACGAACAGCACCTGTGCAGCCTTCAGGCCGGTGGCGGTTTCGCCCAGTGCGTAGGCGCGGGGATGGGTCTTGTACAGGCGGATGGGATCGACGCTGATCACATGGCCGAGCAGGCCGTCCAGGCCGGCGCTGCGCACCGCGATGCCCAGCATGTCGGCGTCGCCGTTGCTCAGGATGCCGGTGGTGATGCCGCGCTCGCGCAGGGCCTGCAGCACCTCCCGGTTCTCGGGGAAGGCCGAGAGGTGGCGGTACTGGTTCATGAGCTGACTGGCCTGCGGCGCATGGGCCGCCCAGTCGGTGCGGGCACCGGGCACCAGGGTCTTGAGGGTGTGGCGCAGGGCGCGTTCGGTCAGGTCCCAGAACGGGCGGTAGTGCTCGCCATGGTTGCTGGTGGTGACCAGCCGGGTGTATTCGATCTGCTTGTCCCGCCACTGGCGGGAGATGGCCGCGCCCACCCCGGGGTAGAGCTGCTCGGCCAGCAGCCCGACGCTGTACACGTCGAACAGCGTTCCATAGGCGTCAAAGAGCACGGCACGGGGTTGGTCCATACCGTGGACTGTATTCGCAACCTCAGCGCCGATTCATCCCTTGCCAAGCGAGGGATTCGTCACTTTTTGTGGGGTAATCCCCTCAGGCCGGGCCGTAAAGCCCATGGCGGTCCATGCGCCGCTGCAGCTGGTCGGGCTCGATCTGCAGCATGCGCGCCGTGGCGTGCAGGTCCCAGCGGTGCTCTTCCAGGGCGCGCACCAGCCCGGCGCGGTCGAGCTCGTCGGTGCGCAGGCAGTCGCTGAGTTCGGACAGGGCGCCGAAGGATGAGGTGGCCGGCCCGGCGGGCAGCAGCAGGTGCGACGCCTCCAGCCGGCCGCCGGGGCAGATCATCACAGCGCGCTCGATCACGTTGCTCAGCTCGCGCAGGTTCCCCGGCCAGCTGTGCATCATCAGGGCAGCCTCGGCGGCTGGCGCCAGCTGCATGGCCGGCAGGCGGTAGCGGCCGGTGTGCAGGTCCACGAAGTGGCGCGCCAGCAGCGTCAGGTCGTCGGGGCAGGCGCGCAGCGGCGGCAGCCGGACCGCGCAGGTCTGCAGCCGGTACAGCAGCTCGGCCTTGAAACGCCCCTGGCGCACCAGGACATCCAGGTCGTGCCCCGATGCGGCCATGAGGCGTGCCCGAAGGGGCTCCACGCCGCCCCGGGGCAGCCGGTACTGGCGCCGCTCCAGCATCTGCAGCAGGCTGACCTGCCCGTGCTCGTCCAGGTCACCGACATCCTTCAGGAAGACCGTGCCGCCACCGGGCTCGGCGGCAGACATCGCGGCGTCCAGCCCCTGGTGCAGCGCCAGGCAGTCGATCTCCACCCAGGGCTCGGCCGCGCGCGGCCCGATGGCATGAGCCGCCCGTGCCGCGTGCAGCTTGCCCGAGCCGGTCTCGCCGCAGAACAGGATGGGCGGCGGCGCCGAGCCGTCGCCGGGCTCCTGCCGGGCCAGCGCCGACACCTGCTCGCGCAGCGCGGCCAGCGGCCGCGATTGGCCCAGGATGGTGTGCGCCACGGCGGTGGAGCGCGGCGGCTCGCCGCCAGGCTGCAGCGGCTCCTCCAGCGCCCGGTCCACCGCCTGCTTGAGGCTGCGCAGCGGAACCGGCTTGGTCAGCAGATCGGACGAGCCGGCCTTCATGGCCTGCACCGCCACCGCCACGTTGGCATGACCCGACACCATCACCGTGCGGATGCGGCGGTGCTCGCGGTTGAGTTCGCGGATGAGTTCCAGCCCGTCCAGTCCGGGCAGCTGGAAGTCCACGATGGCCAGATCGGGCTGCAGCCGCCGGGCTGCCTCCAGGCCGGACGGCCCGTCATTGGCCACCTCCACCACATGGTCGTACTGGCGCAGGTAGCGGGCCATGTGGCGCGCCAGCGCGGGTTCGTCCTCGATCACCAGCAAGGTCGCCATGGGGTCTCCGGATCAACGGCCCGGTCTCGGGGCCGAGGGGTGCGGCAGACGGATCTCCACCCGGGTGCCGCGGGGTTGCTCAGCAGTGACCAGCAGCTCGCCCTGCCACTGTTCCACCATGCGCTTGACCAGCGCCAGGCCCATGCCCAGTCCGCCGACCTTGTTGCTGGCAAACGGCTGGAACAGGCGCTGCCGGGCCTCGGCGGACAGGCCGGTGCCGTTGTCGGTGAGGTACACGCCCAGCAGCCCGTCGCCCTGGGTCCAGCCCACCTCGAGCCGGCCGCCGTTCGGCATGGCTTCGGCTGCATTGGCGATGATGCTGAGCAGCGCCTGCCGCAGGGTGGCGCTGTGGGCCAGCACCGGCAGCGCCTCGGTGGGACCCACCTGCAGCTGGATGTGGCGCCGGGTCAGCTCGCCCGCCATTTCCTGCAGACAGGTCTGCACCAGGGCCACCAGGTCCAGGGCCTGCGGATGCAGCTGCGGTGCCTGGGCCACATGCACCAGCTCGGTGATCCAGCGGTTGGCGCGGTCCACCGACTCGATCATGTCGCCGCTGAGCTCCCGCACGTCTTCCGACCGGCCCGGCCCGTCCTGCAGCAGCTCGGCCGCCGACCGGATGGAGGCCAGCGGATTGCGCAGGCTGTGCGCCACCGCACTGGCCAGCTCCACCGTGGAGGCGGTGCGCTGCGCGTCGGCCAGCCGCTGCTGCTGCTGCGTGATCAGGCGGTCGGCACGCGCCACGATCCAGTACAGCACCGCAAACAGCAGCACCGCCCCGCCGAAGCAGGCCAGCCACAGCTGGCGCAGGCCTTCATGGATGTCGCTGGAGAGCTTTTCCGGGATCTTGTAGATCTCGATCACGCCCAGCACGGCCCCGCTTTCGGGGTCGCGCACCGGGAAATAGGTTTCCACGAAGAAGGCGCCCCGCACCGTCAGGCCCTGGTGCTCGGCCTTGCTGAACTGACCGGGTTCGGTCACGTCGGCCTCCACCACCATCTGTCCCTGCAGGGCTTCGGCGAGTTCGGCGTTGTGCTCGAAGCTTTGCCCGATCAGCTCCTCGTCGGTGGACCACAGCACGTGGCCCCGCAGGTCGTAGGCATTGCCCCGCACCGATTCGCGCATGGTGACGACGTGCCGCATCGACTGCAGGAACGCCGCCCGCAGCAGGGCGTTGTCCGGTTGCTGGAAGTACTGCCAGGTGTGGTCCGTGCTCAGCACGTTCTGCACGAAGTGCATGGTGACCTCGGCCTCGCGCTGCAGCATGCGCTCGGTCAGCACCCGCGAGAGCATCCAGCCCAGGCCGATGGCGATCACGGTGATCACCACCAGACTGGCCAGCGCAAAGCGCCGACGGAGGCTGAAAGGCGCGGCCACCGGCCCGTCGTGCGGTCCGGCAGCATCTCCGGTGCGGCCCTCGGCGTGCGCCGGCAGGCGCGCAGAAGGCCGCACGACGTCCGGCAACGCAGTGCCCGTCATGGCCATGAATCTCCTTACCCCTCCGTGTATGTCGGCCATTGTCGGGGCGCCATGGGGCTTGTCAATATCGCCAGCCCTGTGTCCACCCCTGCCGGGTGCGGTAACCTGCCCCGGTGGACAAGCTCAAGCAACTGGAAACCTTTGTGGCGGTCGCCTCGCGCGGCAGTCTGACGGCGGCGGCCCGCCAGGAAAACGTCGCCCCGGCCATCATCGGCCGACGCATCGATGCGCTGGAAGCGCGTCTGGGCGTCAAGCTCATGGTCCGCACCACCCGGCGCATCACGCTCACCCACGAAGGCAGCGCCTTCCTGGAGGACTGTCAGCGCCTGCTGACCGATCTGTCCAATGCCGAGGCCAGCGTGAGCGCCGGCGGTGTGAAGGCCAGCGGGCATGTGCGCATCACCGCGCCGGCCGGCTTCGGGCGCCGCCATGTGGCGCCGCTGGTGCCTCGCTTTCGCGAGCTGCACCCCGAGGTCACGCTCAGCCTGAACCTGTCGGACCGGGTGGTCGATGTGGCCGGCGAGGGCTACGACTGCGCGGTGCGCGTGGGCGATCTGCCCGACTCGTCCCTGGTGAGCGTGCGGCTGGCCGACAACCGCCGTCTGTGCGTGGCCGCGCCCGCCTACCTGCAGCGCCATGGCAAGCCCGCCACGCCGGCCGACCTGGTGCGCTTCGACTGCCTCACCCTGTCCAGCGACGCCTCACAGACCCGGGGCTGGGCCTTCTCGGTGCCGGCCGCCTCCGGCGGCGGCCGCGAGATCGTGCACCTGCGCCCCGGCGGCCCGCTGGACTGCAGCGACGGCCAGGTGCTGCACGAGTGGTGCCTGGGCGGCCAGGGCATTGCCTGGCGCAGCACCTGGGAGGTCGAGGCCGACATCCGCGCCGGCCGGCTGGTCAGCGTGCTCGACGACTTTGCCGCACCTCCCAACGGCATCTATGCGCTCTTTCCGCAGCGCCGCCACCTGGCACTGCGGGTGCGGCTGTGGATCGACTTCCTCAAGCACGAATACGGGCGGGCGGAGTACTGGGCGGGGCGCTGAGCGGCCCGCCGCGCCTCACACCAGCGAGGCCAGCAGCCAGGCGGCCGTGCCCCACATCATCAGCGCCACCGCGCCGTCCAGCAGGCGCCAGATGTGCAGCGAATTCAGGCGCCGGCCCAGCCAGAAGGCGGCGCAGCCCAGGATCAGGAACCACACCACCGAGCCGGCGGCCGCGCCCAGGCCGAAGCTGCGGCTGGCTTCGCCGTAGGCCAGCGACGCGGTGCCGATCAGCACGGCGGTGTCCAGCCAGGCGTGCGGGTTGAGCCAGGAAAAGGCCAGCGCCGAGAGCACGGCCTGGCGGCGGCTGGTGGGCGGCGGGCCGGCCACGGCGCTGGCCGCGCCCGCTGCCGGTGCGGCCGGATGGCGGAACCGCTGGAAGGCCTGCCAGCCATACAGGCCCAGGAACAGCACGCCGGCCCCGATCAGCGCGCCCTGCAGCTTGTCCGACAGGCCCCCGAGTTGCGCCAGCCCCAGCACGCCCAGACCGATGAGCACGATGTCGGCCAATGCGCAGGTGGCCACCGTGATCCACAGGTGCTGGCGCTGCAGGCCCATGCGCAGCACATGGGCGTTCTGCGGACCGATGGCCATGATGAGCGACAGGCTGAGCACCATGCCGGCGGTGAAGGTGGGAACAGTGAGGACCATGGGAGACATCCGGAAAAGGGAGCCTGTGTTTTCAGGCATGGCTGCATGGTGCCGGGAAACCGTCCGGGTTTAAACTGGATTAGCTTCTTCTCGGTTCCATCAAGATTTTCTTGATAATGTTTTCCCGGGATCATCATGCTCGACGCCCGCCAACTCGATGCCCTGGCCGCCGTGGCCGACACCGGCAGCTTTGCCGCCGCTGCCCGCCAGCTCTCGCTGACGGTGGCGGCCGTCTCGCTGCGCATCCGTTCGCTGGAAGACGTGCTGGGCCAGCGCCTGCTGGTGCGCGGCAAGAAGGTGCATGCCACAGCGGCCGGGCAGGCGCTGCTGGGCCATGTGCGTCAGGTGCGGCTGATGGAGGCCGACCTGCTGTCCGGCCTGCGGGGCGCGCCCGAGGCCGGCCGTGGAGCCTGGCAGAACCTGAGCGTGGCCATCAATGCCGATTCGGTGGCCAGCTGGTTCCTGCCGGGGGTGAATGCCCTGCTCATGCGCCACCGGCTCACGCTGGAGGTGCTGATCGACGACCAGGACCACACCCACGACGCCCTCAAGAGCGGCGACGTGATCGGCTGCGTCACCACCCTGGCCGAGCCCATGCGCGGCTGCGTGGCCGAGCCGCTGGGGGTCATGCGCTACCGCTGTGTGGCCGCACCCTCGGTGGTGCAGCGCTGCCGCACGCCGCGCGGCGCGGTGTCGGCGCACCGGCTGCTGGCCTGCCCGGCCGTCATCTTCAACCGCAAGGATGCGCTGCAGGACGCCTTTCTGGCCCAGCACTTCGGCCTGAAGGATGTGAACTACCCGCGCCACTTCGTGCCGGCGGTGGACGCCTTCGAGACCGCCATCGGCCTGGGCCTGGGCTGGGGCATGGTGCCCGAGCAGAACCTGCGTCACCGCCCGGAGCTGCAGGAGCTGCTGCCCGGTGCCACGGTGGACGTGGCCCTGTACTGGCAGCACTGGGCGCACGAGCCGCCGTCGGCCCAGCGCCTGACGGCGGCGGTGAAGGCCGCAGCGCGGGAGCATCTGGGGGCCGCCGCCTAAAATCCGGCCTCTATGCTCACCATCAAGAATGACCTGCTGGCCGGCCTGGCCGCCGAACTGGAACAGCTGTCCCCCGGCGCCGGCGCCCGCGCCGCCTTCGAATCGCCCAAGGTGGCGGCCCATGGCGACTTTGCCGTCACGGCCGCCATGCAGCTGGCCAAGCCGCTCAAGCTCAACCCGCGCGCCGTGGCCGAATCGCTGCGCACCGCGCTGCTCGCGCAGCCGGTCTACCAGCAGTGGGTGGCCGACATCGAGATCGCCGGCCCCGGTTTCATCAACATCCGCCTCAAGCCCGAGGCCAAGCAGCAGATCGTGCGCGAGGTGCTGCAGGCCGGCACCGCCTTCGGCAGCCAGCCCGCGAATGGCCAGCGCCTGATGGTGGAGTTCGTCTCGGCCAATCCCACCGGCCCGCTGCATGTGGGTCATGGCCGCCAGGCCGCGCTGGGGGATGCCATCTGCAATCTCTACAGCACCCAGGGCTGGGATGTGTGGCGCGAGTTCTATTACAACGACGCCGGCGTGCAGATCGGGACGCTGGCCACCAGCACCCAGCTGCGCGCACAAGGCCTCAAGCCGGGCGACGCCGGCTGGCCCGAGGCCGCCTACAACGGCGACTACATCCAGGACATCGCCAACGATTTCCTGGCGAAGAAGACGGTCAAGGCCGACGACCGCGAATTCACCGCCAGCGGCGATGTGAACGACCTGGACGGCATGCGCCAGTTCGCCGTGGCCTATCTGCGCCACGAGCAGGACCTGGACCTGCAGGCCTTCCAGGTGAAGTTCGACCATTACTACCTCGAGTCGAGTCTCTACACCAGCGGCCGGGTGGAAGCGGCGGTGAACCGGCTGGTGGCCGCCGGCAAGACCTACGAGCAGGACGGCGCCCTGTGGCTGAAGTCCACCGACTACGGCGACGACAAGGACCGCGTCATGCGCAAGTCCGACGGCTCGTTCACCTACTTCGTGCCGGACGTGGCCTACCACATCGCCAAGTGGGAGCGCGGCTTCACCAAGGTGATCAACATCCAGGGCACCGACCACCACGGCACCATCGCCCGGGTGCGCGCCGGCCTGCAGGCCGCCGGCGTGGGCATTCCCCAGGGCTACCCCGATTACGTGCTGCACACCATGGTGCGCGTGGTGCGGGGCGGCGAAGAGGTCAAGATCAGCAAGCGCGCCGGCAGTTACGTCACGCTGCGCGACCTGATCGAATGGACCAGCAAGGACGCGGTGCGCTTCTTCCTGCTCAGCCGCAAGCCCGACACCGAATACACCTTCGACGTCGATCTGGCGGTCCAGAAGAACAACGACAACCCGGTGTACTACGTGCAGTACGCCCATGCCCGCATCTGCTCGGTGCTGGCCAGCTGGGGGGGCGATGCGGCCACCCTGCGCGACGCCGACCTCTCGGCCCTGGACACCCCGGCCGCGCAGGCCCTCATGCTGCTGCTCGCCCGCTACCCGGGCATGCTGAGCGACGCCGCGCGCGACTTTGCCCCGCACGACGTCACCTTCTACCTGCGTGAACTGGCAGCGGCCTATCACAGCTACTACGACGCCGAGCGCATCCTGGTGGACGACGAGGCGGTCAAGCGGGCCCGCCTGGCCCTGGTCGCCGCCACCGCACAGGTGTTGCACAATGGCCTGGCCGTGCTGGGCGTGAGTGCTCCGCAAAAGATGTAAGGGCCCACCAACCATGAAGAAGATTCCCGTTTCCCGTCCCCGCCATGCCCTGGGCGGCACCTTGATCGGTTTCGTGGCCGGCCTGCTGGTGGGCCTGGGCGCGGCCCTGGCCGTGGCCGTGTACGTGACCAAGGTGCCGGTGCCCTTCGTGGACCGTGGCCTGTCCCGCGATGCCGGCGCCGATGCCAAGGAAGCCGAGCGCAACAAGGGCTGGAACCCGAACGCTGCGGCCACCCGCACGCCGGGCGCCGCCCCCGCCCCGGCCGCCCCGGCCACGGGCGACACGGCCACGGGCGACACGGCGGCCGGCACGGTGTCGGTGCCGCCCGCCGACGGCAAGCCCCTGCCGGCACCCGCCACCGCCCCGGCAGCCGGCAAGACCCCGACCGATCCGCTGGGCGACCTGATGCAGCAGCGCACCGGCCAGGCCCCGGCCGCCGGTGCTGCCACGCCGCCCACGGCGGCCGCCGCGCCGGGGCTGGATCCGTTCAACTACTTCGTTCAGGCGGGCGCCTTCCGCACTCCCGAAGACGCCGAGACCCAGCGCGCCAAGCTGGCCATGATGGGCATCGATGCCCAGGTCAGCGAGCGTGAGCAGAACGGCCGCACCGTCTACCGCGTGCGCGTCGGCCCGTTCACCCAGAAGGCGCTGGCCGACCTCACCCAGGAGCAGCTCAATGTGAACGGGGTGGAGTCGGCCCTGGTGCGCGTCCAGCGCTGACGAACGGTCGCCCGGGAACTTTTGTCCGGCCATCCCCGCCCAAACGCCATTCCTTCAGGAGCTCCTACGCATGCAACGCCGTGATTTCTCCCGTTCCCTGCTGGCCGCCGGTGCCGTCACCCTGAGCGGCACTGCCGCGCTGCCGGCCTTCGCCCAGCGCGTCGCGCCCAAGGAGGGCACCGACTACCAGCGCCTGGCCAAGCCGGCCCCGGTGCAGGCGCCGCCCAGCCAGGTCGAGGTGGTGGAGTTCTTTGCCTACAGCTGCATCCACTGCGCCAACTTCGAGCCCGCCTTCGAAGAATGGATTGCCCGACAGCCTGCTTACGTGGCGGTGCGCCGCGTGCCGGTGGCCTTCAGCCCGGCCTTCGTGCCGATGCAGCGCCTGTACTACACCCTGGAAGCCATGGACCAGGTCAAGGCCCTGCACGCCAAGGTGTTCGAGGCCATCCACGGCCAGCGCCTGCCGCTGACCACGGCAGGCCCCATCACCGACTGGGTGGCCAAGCAGGGTGTGGACCGTGCCAAGTTCACCGAAATCTTCAATTCGGCCGCCATCGGCACCAAGGCCCAGCAGGCCGCCGCCCTGCAGGAGGCCTATGCGGTGGAAGGCACGCCGGCCATGGGCGTGGCGGGCCGCTACTACATCAGCGGCCAGGGCCCCCGCACCCTGACGGTGGCCAGTGCGCTGATTGCCGAGGTCCGCAAGGCCTGAGGCCCTGCCTTTTTCTCTCTCGCGAGGCCCCGTCCGGACGGGGCCTCGTCGTTACAATGCATGCAAGTTTCGTGCCCTGGACGACCATGCCTGCATTCCCTTTCCTGAGCTTGTCCCGCCTGCCGGCCTGGTGCCTGCTGGCGGCCCTGTGCAGCGCGCCGACGGCCCATGCTGAAAAAGCCGACCGCGACAAGCCCATGAACGCCGAGGCAGACGCCCTGCGTTACGACGACGCACGGCAGACCAGCGTCTTCACCGGCAACGTGATCATCACCAAGGGCACCATCGTCATCCGCGGTGCCCGGGTGGAGGTGCGGCAGGATGCGGCCGGCAACCAGTTCGGTGTGGCCACCGGCCAGCGGGCGTTCTTCCGCCAGAAGCGCGAGGGCGTGGATGAGTTCATCGAGGGTGAGGCCCTGCGCATCGATTACGACAGCCGCGCCGACACCGTCAAGTTCACCGGCGATGCCGTCATGCGCCGCTTCAAGGGCACCCAGCTCAACGACGAGACCCTGGGCAACGTGATCGTCTACAACAACACCACCGATGTGTTCACCGTGGACGGCGGCGAGGCTGCCCGGGGACCGGGCAATCCGTCCGGCCGCGTGCGCGCCATGCTCACGCCCAACCCGAAACCCGCTCCCGCCGGCCAGGCGCCCGCTGCCCGAACGCCGGCCGATGGCGCCACCCTGCAACCCAGCCGCCAGATCGAGGGGGGTCGTCCTTGACCGCCAACGACAAGCTCAGCCGGCTCGAAGCCAAGGGCCTCAAGAAGTCCTATGGCAGCCGGCTGGTGGTGAAGGATGTGTCCCTGGCCGTGTTCAAGGGCGAGGTGGTGGGGCTGCTGGGCCCCAACGGCGCCGGCAAGACCACCTCGTTCTACATGCTGGTGGGGCTGCTGCGGTCGGACGGCGGGCAGATCCTGCTGGACGGGCAGTCCATCGAGCGCCAGCCCATCCACCGCCGGGCACGGCTGGGCCTGGGCTACCTGCCGCAGGAAGCGTCGATCTTCCGCAAGCTCTCCGTGGCCGACAACGTGCGGGCCGTGCTGGAATTGCAGGAGGACGACGACGGTCGCCCCCTGTCCCGTGCCGTGGTCGATGAGCGCCTGAATGCCCTGCTGCAGGAGCTGCATGTGGACCACCTGCGGGACTCGCCGGCGCCGGCGCTGTCCGGCGGCGAACGCCGCCGGGTCGAGATCGCCCGCGCTCTGGCCACCAACCCGCGCTTCATCCTGCTGGACGAACCCTTTGCCGGCATCGACCCGATCGCCGTCATCGAGATCCAGCGCATCATCGGTTTCCTGCGCTCGCGCGGCATCGGCGTGCTGATCACTGACCACAACGTGCGCGAGACGCTGGGCATCTGCGACCGGGCCTACATCATCAATGACGGGCATGTGCTGACCAGCGGCACGCCGGCCGAGATCGTGGAGAACGCGGACGTGCGCCGGGTCTACCTCGGCGAACATTTTCGAATGTGAGCATGAAGCAGGGCTTGTCGCTCCGGGTCTCGCAGCATCTGGCGCTCACGCCCCAGCTGCAGCAGTCCATCCGCCTGTTGCAGCTCTCCACGCTCGAGATGGCGCAGGAGGTCGAGCAGATGCTCGACGAGAACCCGTTCCTGGAGCGCTCCGACGACACGGCCGAGCGCGAGGCCTTCGGCATCGAACAGACCGACGCCCCGGTGAGCGCCGGTGAGCAGATCGCCGACACCGTGCTGGCACCCGTGGCCGACCGCCTGCCCGACACCGCCGGCCCGGGCAGCGATGCCGCCACCGAGGGTTCCGACGTCGATCTCGAAGCGCGCCTGGATGGCGCCACCCCGGTGGAGGAAAGCTGGGACGGCGACGGCACGGTGGACATCGTGGCCGACGACAGCGAGTGGGGCGGCGATGCCCCGGCCCGCCAGCGCAACGACGGTGACGACGACACCGCCAGCGCGGCCGATCTGGCCAGCATTCCGGTCACGCTGCAGTCCCACCTGCACGACCAGGCGCGCTGCCTGCGCATCTCCGAGGAAGACCTGAGGGCCCTGGTCTACCTGATCGAATCCCTCAACGACGACGGCTATCTGGAGGAAGACCTGCCCGCGCTGGCCCTGGGCCTGATGCACCTGGAAGGCACCGACACGGCGGTCAATGCCGATGCGGCCCTGGCGCTGCAGGAAGCCACCACCCAGCGCCTGGCCATCGCTCTGCAATGGCTGCAGCACATGGAGCCCACTGGCGTGGGCGCGCGCAACCTGGCCGAGTGCCTGCGCCTGCAGGTGCTGGAGCAGCGCAACACGCCGGCGGCCCGGGTGGCGCTAGCCATCGTGGGGCAGCCGCTGGAGCTCATGGCCAAGCGCGACATCAAGCGGCTGTGCGCCCTGACCGGCGCGGACGACGAGACCGTGCGCGGGGCGCTCGCCCTGATCTCGCGGCTGGAGCCCAAGCCGGGTCGCCGCTTCGTGGACGTGGAGCGCAACGTGGTGGTGCCCGACGTGATCGTCGAGCGCGCTGGGCGTGGCTTCAAGGTGTCGCTCAACCCCGAGGTCATGCCGCGCCTGCGAGTGCACGATGTGTACGCCGGCGCGCTGCGGCAGAACCGGGGCGGCGGCGATGGCGGCCATGCCGGCATGCAGCAGCGGCTGCAGGAAGCGCGCTGGTTCATCAAGAACATCCAGCAACGCTTCGACACCATCCTGCGCGTGTCCAGCGCCATCGTCGAGCGACAGCGCAACTTCTTCATGCACGGCGAACTCGCCATGCGCCCGCTGGTGCTGCGCGAGATCGCCGACGAGCTGGGCTTGCACGAATCCACCATCAGCCGCGTGACCACCGCCAAGTACATGGCCACGCCGTTCGGCACCTACGAACTCAAGTACTTCTTCGGCTCCAGCCTGGGCACCGAGACCGGCGGCAATGCGTCGAGCACGGCGGTGCGCGCGCTGCTCAAGCAGTTCATCGCGTCTGAAGAGCCGGGCAAGCCGCTGTCGGACAACCAGCTCTCCGACCTGCTGCGCGAACAGGGCATCGAATGCGCCCGCCGCACGGTCGCCAAATACCGCGAGGCGCTGCGCATCGCCCCGGCGAACCTTCGTAAATCACTTTGAACCAGATCCATCTCTTTCTGCCTTGCGCCGCCGGCGTGGAGGACTTCCTGGCCGACGAGGTGCAGCGCATCACCGGTGCCGAGCGCGTCTACAAGGCGCGGGCCGGCGTGTCGCTGCAGGCCTCGTGGCGCGATGCCCTGCAGCTCAACCTGCACTGCCGTCTGGCCCAGCGGGTGCTGGTGCGGCTGTGGCATGGCGGCTACCGCAGCGAACAGGACCTGTACAACGCAGCGTCCGAGGTGGCCTGGGAGATCTGGTTCACGCCGAAGCAGACCATCAAGGTCGAGATCACCGCCCAGCACAGCCCGCTGACCAGCCTGAACTTTGCAGCGCTCAAGATCAAGGACGCGGTCTGCGACCGCTTCCGCGCCAAGCGGGGCGAACGCCCCAGCGTGGACACCACCTGGCCCGATGTGCGCCTGTACGCGCACCTCACCACCGACACCGTCACCCTCTACATCGACACCTCGGGCGAGCCGCTGTTCAAGCGCGGCTGGCGCGAGGACAAGGGCGACGCCCCGCTGAAGGAAACCCTGGCCGCCGCCATGATCGCCGCCACCGGCTGGAACGGCGCCACGGCCGAGTCTGTGGACGACATCGATCCGCTGTACGACCCCTGCTGCGGCAGCGGTACCGTGGCCATCGAGGCAGCGCAGATGGCGCTGCGCATCGCACCGGGCCTGAACCGCCGCTTTGCCTTCGAGAAGCTGCTGCCCTACCAGGCCCATGTGTGGCAGGGTCTGCGCGAGCAGGCGGTGCAGGCCGAGCGTGTCTGGCCCGAAGGCCATGCCCCCATCGTGTTCGGCAGCGACGTGTCCTTCCGCATGGTCGACTTTGCCCAGCGCAACGCCGAGCGCGCCGGCGTGGCCCACGCGCTCGACCTGCGCGGCGGCGACGCCCTGCAGCGCATGCCGCCCACCACCCGCCCCGGTGTGCTGCTGCTCAACCCGCCCTATGGCGAGCGCATTGCAGCGGCCGGCGTGGCCGGCCAGAACGCCGCCGAGCGGGCCCGCACCCGCGCCCCCCGCACCTTCACCGTGGGTGCGCGCACCGCGCCCGCACCGGCCGAGCCGCAGGGCCGCGAAAGCGCGCAGATGAGCGATGGCGCCGACGCCTCCGAATTCTTCGAGCGCCTGGCCGCGCACTGGAAAGGCCACTACGCCGGCTGGACCGCCTGGCTGCTCACGCCCGACCTCAAGCTGCCCGGCCGCATGCGCTTCAAAGAGTCGCGTCGGGTGCCGCTGTGGAACGGCCCGATCGAATGCCGGCTGTTCCGATTCGACCTGCAGGCGCGCCAGCCGCGCCCGGCGGCACCGCAGTGAACCCGACCACCGCCGCCCCGGTGGTGCTGGACACCAACATCGCCCTGGATCTGCTGGTGTTCGACGATCCGGCGGTGCAGCCGCTGCGCCAGGCCCTGGCCGAGGGCCGGCTGCGGTGGCTCGCCACCGAGGCCACCCGCGAGGAATGGCGGCGCGTGCTGGATTACCCGCAGATCCTGCGCCGGCTGCCGGCCGGCTCGCCACAGCGGGCCGCCGCCGAGGCTGTTTTCGATGCCTGGGTGCAGCTTGTCCCCACGGCTGCAAAGGCGCCCTTTACCTGCAAGGATGCCGACGACCAGAAGTTCATCGACCTGGCCGTGGCGCACCGCGCCACCCTGGTGAGCAAGGACGCTGCCGTGCTGTGCATGGCGCGTCGGCTGAGCCGGCTGGGCGTTTGCGTGTGCCGCCAATGGAATCCCGACCTATTGCCCGAGTTGTTGCCCGAGTTGTTGCCCGTACCCTCGTCCGCCGCCTGAGCCCGCCGCTGCTGGCGCTGTGCGCGAGCGGCCCGCTGGTGGCGGCCGACGCCATCCCCGGCACCCGCTGCGAGCCCATGGGCGGTGGCGCCCTGCGCTGCACCGCACCCGACGGCAGCCGCGAGGAGTTCAAGCTCAATGGCCTGGGCCAGCGCGACGGCATCGTGCGGCGTTTCGATGCCAGAGGCGTGCTGCGCAGCGAGGTCCTGCTGGAGTCCGGCACGCCGGTCGGGCCGCAAAAGACGTTTCACGACAACGGCGCCCTGGAGCGGCTGCAGTTTGTCACCGGAGCCAAGGTGCAGTTCTCGCTCACCCGCCTGCCCGACGGCCGCCCCACCGAGCTGCGCTGTGCGCCGGTGCACCTGTTGCCCGAAGACCTGGACCTTTGCGGCCATGACGGCAAGCCCCGCCAGACCACGCTGCAGCGCGATGCCGCCCGCACCCTGGGCACGGTCACCTTCCAGGGCGGCGTGCTGCGCGAGCTCACCGTGCTGGGCGACAACGGCGCGGTCATCCGCTCCGAGGTGTTCGAGCAGAAGGCCGGCGAGCCGGACCGCCGCATCAAGCGGGTGTACTACCCCTCGGGCCGCCTGCGCTCGGAGACGGTGCTGATCGAACGCCCGGCCGACACCTTCGAGGGCCGCGAGGGCACGGTGCGCGACTGGGCCGATGGCGGTCAGCTCACCCAGGAAGTGGTCTGGGCCCAGGGCCGCGAGCAACGCCTTCGGCAGTGGTACCTCAACGGTCAGCTCAAGCTCGACCAGCAGATCCGCCGCAACGGTCGGCACGAAGAGCGGCAGACCCGCAGCTTCTGGGAGAACGGCCAGCCCGCCGCAGTGAACACCGAGCGCTTCGGCCGCCTGTGGGGTTGGCAGCGTTACTACGGTCCCAAGGGCCAGCGACTGCGCGACGACGAGCACGGTCCGGGTGGCGAACTGCTGCGCCGGCGCCACTACAACGCGGCCGGCCAGGTGGAGCGCGAAGAGGTGCTGGCCGACGACGCCCGCCGGCTCTGATCCCGTTCCAGGAGCGGCTTCAGTCGAGCGAGAAGGCGTCGGCCCGGCTGCGGGCCCACCAGCTGGTGAAGGCCGGGTGCAGGCCGCTGTCCGGCCCGGTGTCGCCCAGCAGCGCGCCCGGCGCCACCGTGGGCAGCAGGTTGGACAGCAGCTTCACCTCGTTGGCATTGAGCCGGCGGACCAGGTGGTGCGCACCGATCTCGCCCGGGTGCTGCAACCCGGCGGCCTGCACCAGCTCCTGCAGCGCCTTGAGCGTGTTCTGGTGGAACTGGAACACCCGCGTGGCCTTGTCCGGCACCACCAGCGCCTGCTGGCGCAACGTATCCTGGGTGGTCACGCCGGTGGGGCAGCGCCCGGTGTGGCAGCTCTGGGCCTGGATGCAGCCGAGTGCGAACATGAAGCCGCGCGCACTGTTGCACCAGTCGGCGCCCAGCGCCATGGCGCGGGCGATGTCGAAGGCGCTGATCACCTTGCCGGCGCAGCCGATGCGGATGCGGTCGCGCAGATTCGCCCCGACCAGCGTGTTGTGCACCAGGCGCAGACCTTCCTGCAGCGGCGCGCCCACATGGTCGGTGAACTCCAGCGGCGCCGCACCGGTGCCGCCCTCGGCGCCATCGACCACGATGAAGTCCGGCGTGATGCCGCTGGCCTGCATGGCCTTGACCATGGCGAACCACTCCCACACATGGCCGATGCACAGCTTGATGCCCACCGGCTTGCCGCCCGAGAGCTCGCGCAGCCGCGCCACGAAGGCCATGAGCTCCAGCGGCGTGGAAAACGCGCTGTGCGCCGCCGGCGACACGCAGTCCTGCCCCACTGGCACGCCGCGTGCGGCGGCGATCTCGGGCGTGACCTTGGGGCCGGGCAGCACGCCGCCGTGACCGGGCTTGGCGCCCTGGCTGAGCTTGATCTCGATCATGCGCACCTGCGGGTCGGTGGCCTGTTCGGCAAAGCGCACCGGGTCGAAGTGGCCTTGCGCATCGCGGCAGCCGAAGTAGCCCGAGCCGATCTCCCATATCAGGTCGCCGCCGTGCACCTGGTGCCAGCGCGAGATGGAGCCTTCGCCGGTGTCGTGCGCAAAATTGCCGCGTCGGGCGCCGGCATTCAGTGCCTCGATGGCCGGGGCCGACAAAGCGCCAAAACTCATGGCCGAAATGTTGAACACGCTGGCCGAATACGGCTGGGTGCAGTCCGGTCCACCGATGGTGATGCGGAAGTCGTGCGAGTCGATCTGACTCGGGCTGATGGAATGGTTGATCCATTCATGCCCGTCGGCATGCACATCCAGCTGGGTGCCGAAGGGGCGCTTGTCGGTCTCGGCCTTGGCCCGGGCATAGGCCAGGCTGCGCTGGCTGCGCGAGAACGGCGTGGCCTCGTTGTCGCTTTCCAGGAAATACTGGCGCAGCTCCGGCCGGATCGTCTCCAGCATGAAGCGCAGGTGCCCGATGACCGGGTAGTTGCGCAGCACCGAACTTTTGGTCTGCCGCAGGTCCTGAAAGCCCAGCACGCTCAGGCCGGTGAACACCAGGAACCACAGGCCCCCGATGCCGAAACCGATCAATGTGAACAGGCTGAGCAGGCTGGCCACCACGCAGAAGGCCAGGGCGGTGTAGCGCACCGGGTAGAGCTGGTTGAGTCGGTCGAGCATGGGTGCATCTTGCCACCGCACGCCGCTACACTGGCCGGCCTTTTTCGTCTCTTTTGACACGGTTTTGCCGGTCAATCTCCCGCTTTTCAACGTCCCGCGCACCATGACCACCCCTGCCGCCGCTCCGCTGGAGCCCACCGATTTCGACACCCTGGACCAGCTGCTGGACGAGTTGCGCGAGCGCGACGACGAGGTGCCGCAATGGGAATTCCTGGAAGGCGCCATGGCCGCGCTGGCCTGCACCCGCCGTCCGGTGGAGCCGGCCGAATGGCTGCCGGTGCTGCTGGGCGTGGGCGACCTGCCCACCGTGCCGCAGGAGGAGGGCACCCATTTCGCCAGCACCGACCGTTACCAGCGTTTCATAGATCTGTGGCATCGGCGCATGACCGAAGTGCGCGAGGCCTTGCAGGCGCCGGTGGAGACGCTGGAGGACGAGCGCAGCTACCACCCCGAGGTGATGGACGTGCGCGGGGCGATTGCCGCCCTGCCGGCCGAGGAGCGTCCCGAGATCGACGACGAGGGCCTGCCGGCCTACGCCCAGGTCTGGGCCCTGGGCTTCATGTTCGTGGTGGAGAACTGGAGCGAGGAATGGGCGCCGGTGCGCGACCGCGAGACCGCCGAATGGATCGACGAGGCGCTCGACCGCATCGTGGCCCTGACCGAGGACGACACCGCCCGGCCCGAGGTGAACCTGCATGTGGAGGACGGTCCGCCCAGCGTGAGCGACGAGCGCCTCAATGCCTTCGGTGCCGCCATCTGGGCGGTGTATGACCTGCACCAGATCTGGCGCAGCCTGGGTCCGCGCAGCGAGCCGGTGCGACAGGCCCCCACCCCCGGCCGCAACGACCCCTGCCCCTGCGGCAGCGGCCAGAAGTACAAGAAGTGCCACGGCGCCTGAGCGCCGTCACACCATGAAGCGGGCCAGCGCCTCGGCGGTGGCCTCGGGCAGTTCTTCGGGAATGAAGTGCCCCGCCGGCATGGCATGGCCGCTGACGGTGCCGGCGCACTGCGCCTGCCACAGCGAGACCGGATCGAAGAAGCGGTGCACCACCCCGCGCTCGCCCCACAGCACCAGCGTGTCGCAGGCGATGCGCTGGCCCTGTTCGCGGCCGGCCCGGTCGTGCGCCAGATCGATGCCGGCGCTGGCCCGGTAGTCCTCGCAGGCGGTGTGGATCGCCTCGGGCCGGCAGAACGCGGCCTCGTAGGCTTTGAGCGCCTCAGGCTCGATATGGCCCAGGCCGCCCGTGCCCCAGCCGCCCAGCTTGGCGTGCAGGTAGCTCCGCGCGTTGCCGCCGATCATGGTCTCGGGCAGCGGGGCCGGCTGGATCAGGTGGAACCAGTGGTAGTAGGCCCGGGCGAAGGCCATGTCGGTGCGGTCGTACATGTCCAGCGTGGGCGCGATGTCGATCACGCACAGCCGCGCCACCCGGTCGGGATGGTCCAGCGCCAGCCGGTGCGCCACGCGCCCGCCCCGGTCGTGACCGCACAGGAAGAAGCGATCGATCCCCAGGGCAGTGGCCAGGTCCACCACGTCCTGTGCCATGGCCCGCTTGCTGGCCTGGGCATGGTCGGGTGCATCCGGTGGCGCCACCGAGGCGCCGTAGCCGCGCAGATCGGGCAGCACCAGCCGGTATCGGTCGGCCAGGCGCTGCGCCACGCGGTGCCACAGCACATGGGTCTGCGGAAAACCGTGCAGCAGCACCAGGGCCGGTGCGTCGGCGCGGCCGCCCACGCGCACGCTGGCCGGGCCATGGGGCAGGGCCACGGTGTGCAGGGTGAAGCCGTCGAACCAGGGGGATGCGGTCATGTCGTTCATCGGTGTGTCTGCCCAGGGGTTCAGCCGATCAGCTCGAAGCCGGCCTCGGCCAGGGTCTGGCCATTGATGCGCAGCTCGATGCGGTGCGGCCCGGGCCACAGGGTGCGGGTGGTCACCGGGCGCAGGCTGTGGCGCTTGTGCAGGCTCAGTCCGGCCCCGGGTTCGAGCCGGCAGCGCCAGCCTTTGAACACCTTGACCGAGTGCCCGCCCTGCGGCCGGGCATGGTGCACCGCGTAGTCGATCTCCAGGGCCTGCGGCCGTTCCGTGGTGGAGACCAGCTCGACCCGCAGGCCGATGCCGCTGCCGATGGCCGCCTGCTCCGCGTCCAGCGAGAACCGGGCCTGCCCGTGCAGCGGCACACCCAGGCCCCACACCGCCAGGGTGGGCGCATGGCCGGCCTTGATCAGCCCCCGGCTGGCATGGCGAAGCAGCTGGCGCCGGGGCTCGGGCGCGTCGGGCAGGTGGCACTCCAGCCAGCCGCTCACCACGTGTGGATGGTCGCGCGCGATGTCGTTGAGGTGGTTGGCCGCGCTGCGCCGCACATAGCGGCTGGTGTCGTCCTGCAGGGCCTGCAGCAGGGGCAGGCTGGGCGAGGGGTCGGCCACCAGGGCCTGCAGGCGCAGGCCCCAGGGCAGGCGCGGCCGGCTGCCTTCGCTGGCCAGGCGCCGCACATGGGCGCTGGGGTCGGACGCCCACGCCATGAGCGTGGGCCACACCCGCTGCGGGTGCGCCTGCAGGAAGGGCCGGATGGCGAATTCGGCCGTGGAGCGCTGGGTGAGTGCGTGCAGGCAGGCCAGTGCGCGCGGCCACAGGGCGGCATCGAGCGGCACGCCGGCGCGGGCCACCCACTCGCCCAGCGCCCAGATGCTCCAGCCGGCCAGACCCTCGGGGTGCAGGGCCGATCCGGCGGTGATGGGCTCGCCGTGGGCGTCCAGCGGCAGGGGCGGGGCCAGGGCGGCTTCCACGGCATCGCAGGCGGTGTTGAAGTCGGGCGGCAGTGTCTCGGCCAGGGCTTCGCTGATGCGCAGGATGCGGGCCTTGAGCTCCAGCTCGGCCTGCTGGTGCAGGGCCAGGGCCTGAAAACGCATGGCGTCGAAGTCGGGCATGGTGCGGCCCAGGTGATGTGCCATGTGCTGCACCGTGGCCGGCGAGACGAGGTTCTTGAACGGCTCGGCCATGACTCCGGGACGTTGGTTCAGCCCAGCCGTTGCAGCAGCCCGGCCAGGGCATGAACCACCGTGGCCTGGCGCACGGCGGCGCGGTCGCCGTCGAAGCGCACGCATTCGGTGTCCACGCCCTGCGGCGTGGCCCAGCCGAACCAGACCGTGCCCACCGGCTTGGCCGCGCTGCCGCCGCCGGGGCCGGCCACACCGGTCACGGCCACCGCCAGCTGCACCGGCGCATGGGCCCGCGCGCCTGCCGCCATGGCGCGGGCCACCGGTTCGCTCACGGCACCATGGGTGGCGATCAGGTCGGCCGGCACGCCCAGCAGTTCGGTCTTGGCGGCGTTGGAATAGGTGACGAAGCCGCGCTCGAACCAGTCGCTCGATCCGGCACGGTCGGTGCAGGCACCGGCGATCAGGCCGCCGGTGCAGCTTTCGGCGGTGGCCATCATCCAGCCGCGCGCGGTGAGGGCCTGGGCCAGGGCTTCGACCAGGGCGGCGGTGGGCTGCGGCATGGCGAGGGGCCTCAGTAGCGCCAGAGCGCGATCACCAGCAGGGTGCAGAAGGCGGCGGCCAAGTCGTCCAGCAGGATGCCGAAGCCCCCGCGCGGGCCGAAGCCCTTGAAGGTCTGGTCGGCCCAGGCCATCGGCCCCACCTTGACCGCATCGAACAGCCGGAACAGCGCAAACGCCACCAACTGTCCCCAGAAGCCGGCCGGCATGACCAGCCACAGCACCAGCCAGAAGGCCACCACCTCATCCCACACGATGTGGCCCGAGTCGGCCACACCCATGTGGCGGGCGGTCACGGTGCAGGCCCACCAGCCCACCAGCGTGGCCGCAGCGATCAGCAGCCCCCAGGCGGCGGCCGACAGCAGGGGGTCGAGCACCAGGAAAGCGACCCAGGCCCAGAGCGTGCCGGCGGTACCGGGTGCCAGCCGCGACAGGCCGGCGCCAGCGCCCAGCGCAATGAAGTGCGCCGGGTGGGCCAGCAGGAAGGACAGGCCGGGGCGCAGCACCAGGGTGGGTGCGGTGTCGGCTTCGGTGGCAGGGCTGGCGGCGGGGAAGGACATGCGTGGATTATCCGGAGGTGCCGAAATGGTCAAACCCGCGCAGCGGCCATTCCTGCTGGCGGCCGTCGGTCGTGTTCAGGCGCAGGCCGGAAGCGGCTTCGATGCGGCCGATGCGGGTGACCGGGGTGGCGCTGGCCTGGGCCGCCGCCAGTACCTCGGCGCGCCGGTCCGGGGCGGCGGTGAACAGCAGTTCGTAGTCGTCGCCGCCGTGCAGCAGGCACTCGCGGCGCGCGGCGTCGGGCAGGTCCGCCAGCCCGTCGGCCAGGGGCAGCGCGGCTTCGTCGATGCAGGCGCCCACGCGGCTGGCGGCCAGCACATGGCCCAGGTCGCCGGCCAGGCCGTCGCTCACGTCCAGCGCAGCCCGGGCCACGCCGGCCAGCGCCCGCCCCAGCACGAGCCGGGGTTCGGGGCGGTGCAGCCGTGCTTCCAGGGCGGCCTGGGTGCCTGCATCCAGCGACACGGCCCGTGCCCAGGCCGTGCCCAGGCGACGCTCCAGCGCCAGCCGCGCCTGGCCGGTGCAGCCGGAGAGCCACAGGTCGTCGCCGGCCTGTGCGGCATCGCGCCGCAGCGCACGACCCGGCGCCACGCTGCCCAGCACGGTGATGCACAGGTTCAGCGGTCCGGCCGTGGTGTCGCCGCCCACCAGCGGGCAGCCGTGCCGCTCGGCCAGCGTCAGCAGGCCTTGCGAGAAGGCGGACAGCCAGGCCTCGTCCACCGCCGGCAGCGACAGCGCCAGCGTGAAGCCCAGCGGCCGCGCGCCCATGGCCGCCAGATCGCTCAGGTTGACGGCCAGCGCCTTGTGGCCCAGGGCCTGCGCATCGGTGCCGGCAAAGAAGTGCCGGCCTTCGACCAGCATGTCGGTGGACACCGCCAGCAGCTCGCCGGGCGGGGGCTGCAGCAGGGCGCAATCGTCGCCCACGCCCAGCACCACGGCGCTGCCGGCGGGCGCAGCGCGTTGAAAGTGGCGGCGGATCAGCTCGAACTCACCCATGCTGTGGCGGGGCGGCGTCGGCGGTGTCCTCGTCCTCGGGCGGGTTGGCCGGTGGCACCAGGAAGCTCAGCGGCGCCACGCGCAGGCGGCGCCACAGCGCGGCGCGGATCAGTGCCCGGTTGACCTGGCTGACGTTCTGCGAGCGCAGCGCCAGCTGGAAGGCCAGGTAGAAGCTCACAGTGAGGTTGAGCGGTCCCACCAGCACCACGGCGGCCACGGCCGACCAGAATGCCGGCTGGGCGAGCACGTCCAGTCCCAGGGCAAAACCGGCGGCGGTGATCTGGCCGGCCGACAGCGTGACGTGGCGCACATCCAGACCCAGCCCGAAGAACTGCGCAAAGGCCGGCGTGAGGCCCAGCATGAAGCCCAGCGAGATGTTGGCCGTCAGGCCCGAGATGTTGCGCCGCATGAAGCCGGCCCAGCGGCCGGCCCGCTCGCGGCCCAGCACCCCGGTGAAGCGCGGGTTGTGGGCCATGGCCGAGTCCAGCTTGTGCAGCACGAACCAGTTTTCCACCCAGCCGGCCACGATGCTGGAGGCGAACAGCAGCACGCCGGTGAAGGCGGCAAAGAACAGCGTGGGGCCCAGGATGCTCAGGCCGTGCAGCGTGTGTTCCGCTTTCTCGGCGTCGATCATGGCGGAGCCGGTTCCGAAGTGCAGCAGCGCGCTGATGAGCAGCACCACCGGAATGACCAGCCCGATGTTGCCCACGATGGCCGCCACCTGCGAGCGGAACAGGTGGGCCACCTCGTCCACAAAGCGCCGCACGGCGCCGGTGGCCTTGATGTCGCGCAGCTTGGCCACCATGGCCGGCGCGGTCACGGCCGGCTGCTTGGTGGCCACGGTGAAGTGCAGCAGCATGATCAGCACGAACGACACCGCGTAGTTCAGGCCGGCCGCAAAACCGGCCCAGAAGGCCGACAGGCTCAGGCCGTACAGCGCGAACTTGATCCAGGTGGTGAAGCCCAGCACCGCCCCGCCGCCGGCGGCCTTGCCCAGCATGTCGCGGTACTCGGCCTTGTTGCGGGTGATGTAGTGCTCGCCGCTCTCGGCACTGCGTTCGGCCACCTTGGCAGCCGTCAGGTGCGAGCTGGCGGCGATCAGGGCACGGATGCTGCGGCTGTCCAGACCGACCTGCACCAGGTCGGCCAGCAGGGCGGCGGTGGCGCGGCCGGGCTGATCGCTCTGCAGGCAGTCCAGCAGCACCTTGATGCGCACGATGCGCTCGCGCAGCTGGCGCAGCCGGAACACGATGCCCACCGATACGCCATGCTCTTCCAGGTGGGCATACACGGTGTAGGCGGCATGGCGGCAGGCGTCGAGCTGCCGGACCAGCTCCTCGGCCGCCGTCACCGCCTCGGCGCTGCGCGGGCCATGTTGCCGGACCGCGTGGCGCAGGGCTTCCAGCGTGGCCGGCAGGGCATGAAAGGCCCGCTCCCGCTGGGCCTGTGGCGACATGCGCACCCGCACCTCCGAGGCAAAGCCGGTGGCGCTGACCTGGCTCACGCAATAGGTGAGCGCGTCCATGAGTTCAGCGGTCCAGCGCGCGCTGTCGTCCGGCTCCAGCAGCACGGTCTGCATGTGCTGCAGGGTGGCCGTGTCCAACGCCTTGATCCACTGCACATCGAAGGGCGTGGGCAGCAGCAGGTTGAACAGCTCGGCCAGATCGGTGGTTTCGGGCGTGCCGGGCAGCAGCTTGCGCCGCACCCGGTGGCCGAATTCGCTCAGGAACGCGGTGCGCGGCGCAAAGCCGTGGTCGGCCAGCAGCGGGGTGATGTCCACCGTTTCGTGGAACACGCGCCACCAGGCCCGCCAGCGCTGGCGCAGGTCGGGGTCGGCCTCGATGGCGTCCAGCAGGGCGCGCATGCGGGCCACGGCGCCGATCACGTCGGCACCGTCACCGCGCACCCAGCGCAGGGCGTCCATGAGCCAGAGGTGGCGCTGCGCCAGCGGCGCGTCGGCATCGAGGGCCGCGAGCAGGGTCTGTGGTGTCATGCGGTCATTGGAAAAGTGCGCGGGCCGCCAGCGCGATGGGGGCTGCTCAGTGCAGCACGCGCACGGGGGCTTCGCCGGGGCCGGCGCCATCGGCGCGCAGCGCGAATTCGGGCACCGGCGCTTCAAAGCGTTCACCGTCCTCGGCCACGCACAGGAAGCTGCCGCGCATGCTGCCGGTGGGTGTGGCCAGGCGGGTGCCGCTGGTGTACTGGAAGGACTCGCCCGGCCGCAGCAGCGGCTGGTGACCCACCACACCCAGGCCTTTGACCTGCTCGGTGTGGCCGCGTGCATCATCGATGATCCAGTGGCGTGCGATCAGCTGTGCCGGCACCTCACCCGTGTTGGTGATGGTGATGGTGTAGGCGAATGCGTACTGGTCTTCCTCGGGCGCGGACTGCTCGCTCAGGTACTGCGGCTCGGCCTCGACGGTGAACAGGTATTTGGGCATGGCCGGCATGTTACCGCGCAGCCACAAGTCCCCGTAAGCCCTGCGAAAATGCGCTTTTTCCGGCCCGAAGGCCGGTCATCCATCAGGAAATGTCCATGTCCGCCCCCACCTACCGCATTGCCCCGTCCATCCTGTCCGCCGACTTTGCCCGCCTGGGCGAGGAGGTCCGCAACGTGGTGGCCGCCGGCGCCGACTGGATCCACTTCGACGTGATGGACAACCACTATGTGCCCAACCTGACCTTCGGCCCCATGGTCTGCCAGGCGCTCAAGCCGCATGCGAAGAAGCCCGACGGCACGCCGGTGCCCATCGACGTGCACCTCATGATCCAGCCGGTGGACGCCCTGGCCGGCGCCTTCATCGAGGCCGGCGCCGACCTGGTCAGCTTCCACCCTGAGGCCAGCGCCCATCCCCACCGCAGCGTGCAGGCCATCAAGGCCCGGGGCTGCAAGGCCGGCGTGACCTTCAACCCGGCCACGCCGCTGGATGTGCTGGACTGGCTGATCGACGACATCGACCTCATCCTGATCATGAGCGTCAACCCCGGCTTCGGCGGCCAGAGCTTCATCGATTCGGCCCTGCGCAAGATCGAACAGGCCCGCCGCCGCATCGAAGCCAGCGGCCGCGACATCCGCCTGGAGGTGGACGGCGGCATCAAGCCCGACAACATCCGCCGCGTGGCCGATGCCGGCGCCGACACCTTCGTGGCCGGCAGCGCCATTTTCGGCAAGCCCGACTACAAGGCGGTCATCGACCAGATGCGGGTGGCGCTGGCGTGATGAGCATCGCAGCGGTCATCGTGGACCTTGATGGGACGATGGTCGACACCCTGGGCGACTTCGACGTTGCCCTCAATGCCACCCTGCGCGACCTGGGCCGCCCCGGTGTCACCCGGGCCGACATCGAGCGCATGGTGGGCAAGGGTTCGGCGCACCTCATCCGCTCGGCGCTGTGCCACGGCGGTCTCGACGAGGCCGGCGCCGCTGCCCTGCAGGACGAGGCCTGGACGCGTTACCAGGCGCACTACCGGGCCATCAACGGCGCCCACAGCGCGGTCTATCCCGGTGTCGAAGACGGTCTCAGGGCCCTGCGGGATCGGGGACTGCCCCTGGCCTGTCTGACCAACAAGCCGCTGGCCTTTGCACGCGACCTGCTGCAGGCCAAGGGGCTGGACCGTTTCTTCGCGCAGGTGTTCGGTGGCGACAGCTTCGAGCGGGTCAAGCCCGACCCGTTGCCGCTGCTCAAGACCTGCGAGGCGCTGGGAACGGCACCGGCCGCCACGCTGATGGTGGGCGATTCGCAGAACGACGCACAAGCCGCCCGTGCGGCCGGCTGCCCGGTGGTGCTGGTGACCTACGGCTACAACCACGGCGAGCCCATCGCCAGCGCACCGCACGATGCGCTGGTGGACTCGCTGGCTTCAGTTCCGGCGCTGCTGGCCTGACTTCTGCTGGCCCAGCAGGGCGTCCTTGAGCAGGTTGTCGGCCGGCTTGGGGCCCAGCCAGATGCGCATGAGCGCCTGGTGGAATTCGGGCTCCTTGAAGGGCTCGCCCTCCACCTGGCCCTTGATGGTCAGCACCGTGCCGGTGCCCGGCACCCAGTCGATGTGGAAGGTGTCGCCGGCCACCAGCTTCTTGTGCTTGCTGAACACCTCGCTCATGCGCAGCACGCCCGGGATCAGGCGGGAGAAAGCGGCGCGCTCCATGTTGTCTTCCATGCCGCGCGAGAACAGCTTGCCCAGTTCGCCCGAATCGATGTCTCGCAGCATGGTGATGGTCAGGCGCTTGGGGCCGGCCGCGTTGAGCACCTCGTCCGGGGTGGTGGCCTTGCGTTCCAGGTACAGCCCGGCGGTGTAGACCTGGAACACCGCCTTGTAGCGCACCCCGGCGCCATTGAGCAGCAGCGGCGAGCCGGCCAGGGTGATGCGGTCTTCCAGCTTCACGCCGGCCACGTCGATGGTGGCGGCCTGGGCGCCGGTCAGGGCGGTCGCCAGGCCCAGGGCGATGAGGGGGCGCGCCAGCAGGCGCAGATCGGTCAGCTTCATGGAAAAAATAGAACGGTTGTGCTTTTTGGATTGTCCCCGGCGCCACGTCCGGGCGACATCGGGTTGCGCCTTAAGACAAAAGCATGGCTGCGGTCGGCTGCCGGGGGCATGACGGCGTTTGCTATAGTGCGCCGATCATGTCGACGCCCTCCCAGTTCCTCTGCAGCGAGCTGCCGCGCCGCCCCGGCCGGGGAGCCTGGCCCTGGCGCAAGCCAGCGTAAACGTCCTCCTCCCCTCGCGGGATGCCCCGGCCCAGGCCCGGCATCCGCCGACCCGGCCTGACGGCCGGACCCCCCGGACCCCGCACCGCCCCGCTGCATCGGGCCGGTGCCGCAGAAGAACCCGACATGATCACCGAACTCGAATTCAAAAGCCTGGCCCAGCAGGGCTACAACCGCATTCCCTTGATGGTCGAGGCCTTTGCCGACCTCGAAACCCCGCTCTCCCTCTACCTGAAACTGGCCCACCGCCGGGGCGACGGCGCCCACAGCTTCCTGCTGGAGTCGGTGGTGGGCGGCGAACGCTTCGGTCGTTACAGCTTCATCGGCCTGCCGGCCCGCACCCTGCTGCGCGCCAGCGGTTTCGGCGAGCAGGCCCGGACCGAGGTGGTGCGCGACGGCGTGGTGGTGGAAACCAACCACGGCAATCCGCTGGATTTCATTGCCGCCTACCAGCAGCGCTTCAAGGTCGCCCTGCGACCCGGACTGCCGCGTTTCTGCGGCGGTCTGGCTGGCTACTTCGGCTACGACGCGGTGCGCTACATCGAGAAAAAGCTCGAGGCCGGCTGCCCGCCCGACACCCTGGGCACGCCCGACATCCTGCTGCTGCAGTGCGAGGAGCTGGCGGTCATCGACAACCTTTCGGGCAAGCTCTACCTCATCGTCTATGCCGACCCGGCCCAGCCCGAGGCCTACGCCGGCGCCAAGAAACGCCTGCGTGATCTGAAGGAGGCGCTGAAGTACTCGGTGGCCGCCCCGGTGGTCAAGGCCAGCCAGGGCCATCCGGCCGAGCGCAGCTTTGCCAAGGCCGATTACCTGGCCGCCGTGGAGCGTGCCAAGGACCTGATCGCCGCCGGCGACTTCATGCAGGTGCAGGTGGGCCAGCGCATCAGCAAGCGCTACACCGAGAGCCCGCTCTCGCTGTACCGCGCGCTGCGCTCGCTCAACCCCTCGCCCTACATGTACTACTACCACTTCGGCGACTTCCACGTGGTGGGGGCCTCGCCCGAGATCCTGGTGCGCCAGGAGCACACCGACGAGGGCGAGAAGGTCACCATCCGGCCGCTGGCCGGCACCCGCCCGCGCGGCGCCACGCCCGAGAAGGACAAGGCCACCGAGGCCGAGCTGCTGGCCGATCCCAAGGAACGTGCCGAGCATGTGATGCTGATCGACCTGGCCCGCAACGACATCGGACGCATCGCCAAGGTGGGCAGCGTGAAGGTGACCGAGGCCTTCGTGGTGGAGCGTTACAGCCATGTGATGCACATCGTGAGCAACGTCGAGGGCATCCTCAACGAGGGCATGACCAACATGGACGTGCTCAAGGCCACCTTTCCGGCCGGCACCCTGACCGGCGCACCCAAGGTGCACGCCATGGAACTCATCGACCAGCTCGAGCCGGTCAAGCGCGGCATCTACGGCGGCGCCTGCGGCTATCTGAGCTATGCCGGCGACATGGACGTGGCCATTGCCATCCGCACCGCCGTCATCAAGGACCAGACGCTGCATGTGCAGGCGGCGGCCGGCGTGGTGGCCGACTCGGTGCCCGAGATGGAATGGCGCGAGACCGAACACAAGGCGCGTGCGCTGCTGCGTGCCGCAGAACTCGTCGAGGAGGGACTGGAATGAGCACGAACATGCAAGTCCTGATGTTGGACAACTACGACTCGTTCACCTTCAACATCGTCCAGTACCTGGGCGAACTCGGCGCCGACGTGACCGTGGTGCGCAACGACGAGGTCACCGTGGACGAGCTGCAGGCCCGGCTGGACGCCGGCCGCATGGACCGGCTGGTGATCTCGCCCGGTCCGTGTTCGCCGGCTGAGGCCGGCATTTCGGTGCCCGCCATCCGCCACTTTGCCGGCCGCCTGCCCATCCTGGGCGTGTGCCTGGGCCACCAGAGCATCGGTGCGGCGTTCGGCGGCACCATCGTGCGCGCGCAGGAACTCATGCACGGCAAGACCAGCGAGATCACCACCACCCAGCAGGGCGTGTTCGCGAACCTGCCGGCGCGCTTCACCGTCAACCGCTACCACTCGCTGGCCATCCGCCGCAGCGACTGCCCGGCCGAGCTGGAAGTGACCGCCTGGACCGACGACGGCGAGATCATGGGCGTGCGCCACAAGACCCTGCCCATCCAGGGCGTGCAGTTCCACCCCGAAAGCATCCTCACCGAACACGGCCACGCGATGCTGAAGAACTTCCTGGAGCAGGCATGAAGACGGTCGATCTGCGCAGCGACACCGTCACCCAGCCCACGCCCGCCATGCGCGAGGCCATGATGGCCGCACCCCTGGGTGACGACGTCTTCGGCGACGACCCCACGGTCAATGCGCTGCAGGAACAGCTGGCCGCGCTCACCGGCAAGGAGGCCGCGCTTTTCATGGCCAGCGGCACGCAGAGCAACCTGTGCGGCATCATGGCCCATTGCGGCCGGGGCGACGAGTACATCGTCGGTCAGAACGCCCACACCTACCGCTACGAAGGCGGCGGTGCGGCGGTGCTGGGCAGCATCCAGCCGCAGCCGCTGGTGCAGGACGCGCAGGGCCGCATGCAGCTGGCCGACATCGCGGCCGCCATCAAGCCCGACGATCCCCACTTCGCCCGCACCCGCCTGTTGTGCCTGGAGAACACCTGGAACGGCCACCCCATGCCGCAGGACTACCTGCAGCAGGCCACCGACCTGGCGCGGCAGCATGGCCTGGCCACCCACCTGGACGGTGCCCGCGTGTTCAACGCCGCCGTGGCTGATGCCGGCCCGGGTGGTGACGTGACGGCCGCGCTGCGCCGCATCGTCGATCGCTTCGACAGCGTGTCGGTCTGCTTCAGCAAGGGCCTGGGTGCGCCGGTGGGCTCGGCCCTGTGCGGTTCGCGCGAGCTGATCGACCGCGCCCGACGCTGGCGCAAGATGGTCGGCGGCGGCCTGCGCCAGTCCGGCCTGCTGGCCGCAGCGGCCCGCCACGCGCTGGACCACCATGTGCTGCGCCTGGCCGCCGACCATGCCCTGGCGCAGCAGCTGGCCCAGGGTCTGCAGGGCATTGCCGGCCTGCGGGTGCGGTCGGCCCAGACCAACATCGTGTTCGTCGACGTGGACGGTGGCCGCGGCCCCGACCTGCTGGCCCATCTGGCGCGCGACGGCGTGCTGGCTACCGGGCTCATCGGCCTGCGTTTCGTCACCCACCTGGACGTCGATGCCGATGGCATTGCCCGTGCCGTGGACAGCGTGCGGCGCTTCTTCGATGCGCCCGCCATGGCACCCGCCGGCAGCACGCGGGACGCCGGCGCGCCCGCCGTCTACTGAACCCTGCGCTGCCATGCCCGATCTGCCGCAGCTCCTGTTGTTCATCGCGGCCGGCTGGCTGCTCAACCTGACGCCGGGGCCGGACGTGCTCTGCATCGTCAGCACCTCGCTGCGCCAGGGCGCGCGCGCCGGCATGGTGGCCGCGCTGGGCATCTTTGCCGGCTGCTTCGTGCATGTGGCCGTGGCCACCGTAGGGCTGGGTGCGCTGCTGGCGGCCTCGGCCACCGCCTTCACCGTGGTCAAGGTGATCGGTGCGGCCTATCTGGTCTGGATGGGCTGGCGCCTGCTGTGCACGGCACCCGGGCAGTGGAACCCCGATGCCGCCACCGAGGCCGCGCCGCTCAAGCGCGTGTTCTGGCGCGGCTTCCTCACCAACGTGCTCAACCCCAAGGTGGCCCTGTTCTTCCTGGCCTTCCTGCCGCAGTTCATTGCCCCCGATGCCACCAGCAAGACCCTGGCCTTCCTGGCGCTGGGCCTGCTGTTCAGCATCAATGCCTTGCCGGTCACACTGGGCTATGCCTGGCTGTCGGCCTGGGCGGCGCGCCGTGTGGACCGCGTGCGCAGCGCCATGCACTGGATGGACCGCGCCAGCGGCGTGCTCTTCATCGGCTTCGGCGTGCGCCTGGCCCTGACCGATTCCCCCGCTTCATAAAAGACCCCCGACGGAGACCGACCCATGCACAGCCACAAGATCACGCCGCAGGAAGCCCTGCAACGCACCATCGAGCACCGCGAGATCTTCCACGACGAGATGCTCCACCTCATGCGCATGATCATGGGCGGCGAGATGTCGCCGGTCATGATGGCCGCGCTCATCACCGGCCTGCGCGTCAAGAAGGAAACCATCGGCGAGATCACGGCGGCCGCTCAGGTGATGCGCGAGTTCTCCACCAAGGTCAACGTGGCCGACAAGACGCATCTGGTGGACATCGTGGGGACCGGCGGCGACGGCTCGCACACCTTCAACATCAGCACCTGCAGCATGTTCGTGGCGGCGGCGGCCGGCGCCCGTGTGAGCAAGCACGGCGGGCGCAGCGTTTCCAGCAAGAGCGGCAGCGCCGACGTGCTGGAGAGCCTGGGTGTCAACATCAACATGAGTCCCGAGGCCATCGCCCGCTGCATCGAACAGGTGGGCGTGGGTTTCATGTTCGCGCCCAACCACCACCCGGCCATGAAGAACGTGGCCCCGGTGCGCAAGGAACTGGGAATCAAGACCATCTTCAACATCCTGGGCCCGCTGACCAACCCGGCCGGTGCCCCCAACATCCTCATGGGCGTGTTCCACCCCGACCTGGTGGGCATTCAGGTGCGGGCCCTGCAGCGACTGGGCGCCGAGCATGCGGTGGTGGTGTACGGCCGCGACGGCATGGACGAGGTGTCGCTGGGTGCGGCCACGCTGGTGGGCGAGTTGCGCCACGGCGAGATCAGCGAATACGAGATCCACCCGGAAGACTTCGGCCTGACCATGGCCAGCAACCGCGCCCTGCGGGTGGACACGCCCGAAGCCTCGCGCGCCATGCTCATGGGCGTGCTGGAGTGCAGGCCCGACCCGGCGCTGAAGGCCGCCTCCGACATTGTCTGCCTCAATGCCGGCGTGGCGCTGTACGCCGCCAACGTGGTGCCCGACATGAAGGCCGGCATCGCGCTGGCCCGCCAGACCCTGGACAGCGGCGCCGCCCTGTCCAAGCTCGAACAACTCAAGGCCTTTGCCGCCTGAACGGACCTGACATGAGCGACATCCTCAACCGCATCGTGGCGGTCAAGCACGAAGAGATTGCCGCCGCCCGCAAGAAGAAGCCGCTGGAGCTGGTGCGTGCCGATGCCGAGAGCCGCGTGCTCACCCGTGACTTCGAAGGCGCGCTGCGCCAGCGCATCGCACGCGGCCAGCCGGCGGTGATCGCCGAGGTCAAGAAGGCCAGCCCCAGCAAGGGTGTGCTGCGCGAAGACTTCATCCCGGCCGACATCGCCCAGAGCTATGCCGAGGGCGACGGCGCCCTCGGTGCCGCCTGCCTGTCGGTGCTGACCGACCGCCAGTTCTTCCAGGGCAGCGCCGACTACCTCAAGCAGGCCCGCGCCAGCTGCGACCTGCCGGTCCTGCGCAAGGACTTCATGGTGGATGCCTACCAGGTGTACGAGGCCCGGGCCATGGGCGCGGACGCCATCCTGCTGATCGCTGCCTGCCTGGACGATGCACAGATGGCCGATCTGGAAGCCATCGCCCGCAGCCTGCACATGGCGGTGCTGGTGGAGGTGCACGACCGGCCCGAGCTGGAGCGGGCGCTCAAGCTCAGGACCCCGCTGGTGGGCATCAACAACCGCAACCTGCGCACCTTCGAGGTGTCGCTGCAGACCACGCTGTCGATGAAGGCCGATGTGCCCGCTGACCGGCTGCTGATCACCGAATCCGGCATCCTCACCCGAGACGACGTGCACACCATGCGCGAAGCCGGCGTGCACGCCTTCCTCGTGGGCGAGGCTTTCATGCGCGCGCCCGAACCGGGCCTGGCGCTGGCCGAACTGTTCGCCTGAGCCCGCCGGTGTTGGACGACCGGCTGACCGATGCCGAACTGGCGGGCTGGCCGGTCGATCCCGGCTGGGCCGGCCTGCTCGATGCGTTTGCCCATTCGGCCAAAGGGCAGTCGCTGGCCCGCCATCTGGCCGATCGTCTGCAGGCCGGCGCCGTGGTCTATCCGCCACAACCCCTGCGCGCCCTGGCTCTGACCCCCCCCGACCGGGTCAAGGTGGTGATCCTGGGGCAGGACCCGTACCACGGGCCGGGTCAGGCCGAGGGTCTGGCCTTTTCGGTGGCCCCGGGCGTCAAGCCGCCACCCAGCCTGCGCAACATCTTTCAGGAACTGCAGCGCGACCTCGGTCTTCCGGTACCGGTCAATGGTTCGCTGGTGCGCTGGGCCGAACAGGGCGTGCTCCTGCTCAATACCTGCCTCACGGTGGAGGACGGTCTGCCGGCCAGCCACGCCGGGCAGGGCTGGGAAGACTTCACCGATGCGGTCATCCGCCACTGCAGCCAGGCCAGACCGGCCAAGGCCTTCCTGCTCTGGGGTGCACATGCGCAGAAAAAACGCGCGGTCATCGACACCCACCGGCACGCCGTGTTCGAGTCCAATCATCCCTCGCCCCTGTCGGCCCGCCGCCCGCCCACGCCATTCATGGGCTGCGGGCACTTCTCGGCGGTCAACCGCTGGCTGCTGACCCAGGGGGAGACGCCCGTCACATGGTGACTTGACCCCGCGATGCGGCCAGGGGCTGCACGCTGTCAAAAATCCGTGGCATAATCTAGGGCTTCGCGACGGAGGGGTGCCCGAGTGGCTAAAGGGGGCAGACTGTAAATCTGTTGGCTTACGCCTACGCTGGTTCGAATCCAGCCTCCTCCACCAGCGACGAATTGATTGAGCAGAGATTGTTAGCCAGCGGTTGGTGCAACTGACAGCGCGGCGGGAGTAGTTCAATGGTAGAACCCCAGCCTTCCAAGCTGATGACGCGGGTTCGATTCCCGTCTCCCGCTCCAGGTTGCCGAACAGTCTGGCGTTGATTTTCAGATGACGGCGGCGCAGCCGACGTCCTCGCCCATGTGGCTCAGTGGTAGAGCACTCCCTTGGTAAGGGAGAGGTCGCGGGTCCGATTCCCGCCATGGGCACCAAGTTTTCCTGTCCAGGTTCCTGTTTAGGTTTTGGTGTTTCGGCAAACTCGTTTTTGGAGCTGAAAGATGGCAAAAGAGAAATTTGAGCGGACCAAGCCGCACGTCAACGTGGGCACCATTGGTCACGTGGATCATGGCAAGACGACCCTGACGGCGGCCATCACCACCGTGCTGGCGGCCAAGTTCGGTGGCGCGGCCAAGGCGTACGACCAGAT
>CALRSR020000004.1:0-137228 GCA_943370825.1 Allobosea thiooxidans
ACGTCATCCGCATGCCCGAGCACTACGGTGCCCTGAGCCCGCTGCTGCACGTGGTGCCGCTGCAGCTGCTGGCGTACCACACGGCGCTGGCCAAGGGCACGGATGTGGACAAGCCCCGCAACCTGGCGAAGAGCGTGACGGTGGAGTGAGAACTCAGTAAACCCACTACCTCTGAACCCGGAAAATGAGGTCTGTCGAGGAAAAATAGGTCTGTCGGAAACATGGCCAAAAACTGCAACCACATGCTACCGACTAGTTACATTTTCCTCGGGGTTTGCGAGAAATCCGGAGAGCGTGCTGGACGGATCGGACCCAACTGATCCCTAAGTCGGTACGGCACTTGAAAGACGGCTCTGCAGCGGATGCCGCCGGTCACGGTGATGTGGTGGACTGACGCTGCCCACCATCAAGCCGACCTTCGGCACAGTGCCCGGTGTCACCATGACCTTCGCCGAAAGGTGGCACAGCGGCCATCCCGTCGCCACCTCTCCATGTCGCGCCGCGAACGACACGTGCCTGCTAGTGCGGCGGACTCCCCCGCCCCAAAGAGGAGGTAGCCCCAAGGTCTCAAAGCTGCCGTGCACGATGGTGGCCAAGAGAAGGTTCAACATGGCCCGCAAAGCTGCAGTTAGTAGTCCTTGGGACTGAGTAGCACCCAGCTCTCGGCCACAGCGCATTCAAAAGCGACCTCGCCAGTCGGCCGCGCCAGCACGAATGAGGCACCCGATAAGCCCTGTTACAGTTGTTCGGGAGGCTGGATCGGCCCGCTCAGTTCCTGCTATAGAGCGAGCCACGCGTGCGAGGGGACCAAGAGCTTACGCATCGCGACCCCGCGTTCGATGCATCGCATCCGGCCTCCAACGGCAGCGGAGAAATCAGGGAGGAATGGGGATGTGGCACGACATCGAGGCCGAGGTTGACCTGCTGAACTTTGGCTTGGTCGCCAACGCGGCCGCAACCCTCATACGGGATGCTGGGGATACGCCTTTGACCATTGGAATCTCCGGTGGATGGGGCGCTGGCAAGTCAACGCTAGTGAAGCATGTCCGCGCGCACCTCGAGGCGGGAACCAAGAAGGATGGCGAGGAATCCTCGTACATCCTGATGGAGTTCAACGCATGGCTGTATCAAGGCTACGAGGACGCGCGCCAGGCGCTTCTTCAGGCGGTATCCGACCGCTTGGTTGAGGAAGCTAAGAAGCGCAAAACTTTTCTTGACAAGGCGCTGGACTTCGCGAAGAGAGTCAAGCTTCTCAAGGTTGGTCGACTTGCTGCGCCGGTCATCGCACACGTCGCGGTCGGAACCGTCGCTGCGGGCCCACTGGGAACGCTCTTCGGCGCCGTTAGTGGCTTGGTTCAGGGCCTGAGCGACGAACAGAAGCGCGCTGAAAACCTCAAAGCTGTGCAGGAGGCGTACTCAGAGCTGAGCCCCGAACTCAAGGACATCATCGGCGAGAAGAAGGAAACCTCGCTGCCCAAGGAGATTGAGGGCCTCCGCCAGGCCTTCGAGGAGCTGTTGGAGAAGCTCGACGTGCACCTGGTGGTCTTTGTCGACGACCTCGACCGATGCCTTCCGACCACAGCGATAAGCACGCTGGAGGCAATGCGGTTGCTTCTGCACGTCAAGAGAACTGCCTTCCTCATCGCCGCCGACGAAAGCATGATTCGAGGGGCAGTCCGAGCTCACTTCAAAGGCGTAGAAATCGAGGAGGGTCTGGTCACCAGCTACTTCGACAAGCTCATTCAGATTCCCTTGCGCGTGCCGCGGCTCGGTGTGAACGAAGTCAAGGCCTATCTGGCGTTGCTCATGACTGACTTGGCTGTTCGGCAGGGGCGAATGTCGAAGGAGGTCCAGGCGAGCGGCCAAGCTGAGGTTCTTGCGCGCCTCAGAAAGTCTTGGGAAGCAGGCATTTCACGAGAGTTCCTTGATGAGGCGTTTGCAGCCGCCAAGGCGGCTGTGGCCAGAGAGCTCGACATCGCGGATCAACTTGCGCCGTTGCTTGTGACCTCGGCCGAAATCGCGGGCAATCCGCGCCTCATAAAGCGCTTTCTCAACAACCTGATGATTCGGCAAACTGTCGCCGCTGCGATGGACATGCCTCTGGCGCTGCAGGAGTCGGTGAAGCTTCAATTGTTCGAACGGTGTGCTTCAAGCGCTGCCTTCGAATTCCTGGCCAAGTCGGTCGCGTCAAGCGCTGATGGCAAGGCGACGTTCCTTGCTAGCGTAGAGAAGGCGGCCCAGGCCGCAGAGAAGTACGAGCCGCCGCATCCGTCCTGGACTGGTGACTTCTATGAGCAGTGGGTCAGGCTGAATCCACAGCTCGCGACAAAAGACCTACGGCCCATCCTTCATCTCAGCCGAGACCGCAGCTTGGGTCTGGCGGCCTACGACGAGATGTCCGCAGAAGCCAAGAAGCTGCTGGAAGCCACTATGGAGGCAACCGAGGTGTCGAAGCTGCTTGTGTCTAGATTGGCGGCCCTTGGCGAGGGAGATGTGTCACGAATCCTGAACCGGGCGTGCGCAAGGCGCGAGAGGACCAGTGGCAGGAGGAAGACATCGTTCGATGCCTGAACTGCACTGACGCTCATCCGCAGCTGGGAGCTCAGCTCGCATCGGTGTTCGCCGAGATTCCGGGCAACAAGCGCCATGTGGCACTGATGCCGTTGCTTCGGCAGAGGGATTGGGCTCAGGCCCTGCTTAGCAACTGGGCGGAGGACTCCGAGACGTTGGCCAGGTCGCGCCAGTACCTCCAGAAGGGAGCGAAGTAATGGGCACGTCCACCTCAAGTACAGGACCAGGGTCTGGCGTGAGCCTTGATCCACCGTGGCTCGATGACGTTGCCGGGGCGGTTGGCGGCGGAGGGTCGGTTCCCCCTGGGGACGCGGAACCCGCAGTTTCACCTCCGGGTGCAACTGGTGTCGCGCCACCGGCCCGCTACGGGGACGCGCGTCGGGAGATGGGCAAGTTCCTCAGGAACGGTGACTCACAGCACCTTCGCAAGGCCTTGGGGCACTACTCGCGGCGCGGAAGTGGCGGAGCGCAGGCTGCGTCGAGCCGGATGCGCACCTCCACTCGAGCCGGGTCGTCGCTTTTCTCATTCTTGAACGCGGCAAGCCAGGGCGCGTCCAGCGAAGCTCGCCAGTGGGTTAAGAACCTACAAGCCACTAATCCGTCGGCTGAAGACGTGGTGGACGCCATCGTCCGTGAGCTGGCGCCGGCAGGTGGAAGCCCTGACGAAGAGTCATTCCGTGACGCAATGGCGCTTGCGCTGCACGAGCTACTGAGGGACGACACCAGCATAGACCCCTTGGCCATGAACGTCAGCGACATTTGGGAGCTGATGAAGGGGTACCTGGCCATCGAAGCCGCCAATCGTCTGTGTTTCGACTTGGGGCCCATCTTCGAGAGCGCTCAGATTGACCCAACAACTGTCGTGATTCGTGAGCGAGAGATGAGGCGCTTCCTCAAGAACGAGATTGGTCTGCACATAGACATGTTGAAAGGCACGGTTGCGAACCCAACGCGGAACCAGCTCGACGCGATTCTTCAGGAGGCGTTAAAGATGACGTTCGAGCTCTTCGAGGCGGACCTATGACCAAGGTTTTTTGTGCACCCAAGGACGCCATCCCCGAGGATCGTTCCGCCGATGTCACGTACTTCTCGATGTACGGGCACGATGGACTCCCGGACGTCAGCATCGTGGGCGCTTCGCTCATAGAGGACATCAAGCGCGCAGGTGTCGAACCTGGTGTAGCAAGTTGGGACTTCCTCACCCTCGCCCTTGCTGTCAGCGCCGCTGACCACGCCGTAGAACGCAGCCCGTCGGCCGATGGCTGGACGCGTGTAATTGAACTGGAAGTGGTTCTATACGAGCCCGCACCGTTCGCGGAGCTGACGGACGACATCGAGCAGACGCTACGATTTTTGACCGGCGACTTCTGGCACATCAGCTTTCTAGAGGGAGGCTACCCGCCGCCGATTCCCAAGCATCGCGTGGTCCATGACGCGGACTGCGTGTCGCTTCTCTCCGGTGGGTTGGACAGTCTGGTTGGGGCGCTCGACCTGACCGCGGGTGGGCGTTCCCCCATCTTCGTCTCACACATTGCCAAGGGTGACTCGGAAACTCAAGTCCTCTACGCGCGAACACTCGGCGGTGGTGATCGCCATCTTCAGTGGAATCAGAACATCTGGCTAAAACCGCAACGCGATGGAGAAGGTTCTACGCGTGGCAGGTCTATCGTGTTCTTCGCATTCGCAGCGCTCGCGGCTGACAGCCACGCCGACGCCACTGGCAGTAACGCGGTCGATGTGGTCGTTCCGGAGAACGGTCTTATCAGCCTGAATGTCCCTCTGAACGCCGGACGTGTAGGTAGCCTGAGTACGAAGACCACCCACCCGGTGTTCATGCGTCGACTTCAGGCCATCTGGTCGCGCCTAGGCATCCCAGCCAGCCTTCAATTGCCGTACGCAGCGGTGACGAAGGCGGAAATGATGGAGCGCTGCCTTGATAGGCCTCGCCTGTCCGAACTGGCAGGGCAGTCGACAAGTTGCGGTCGGTATGCGGTGTATGGGTTGCAACACTGTGGTCGCTGCGTCCCGTGCCTTGTACGAAGGTCAGCCTTCTTATGTTCGGGCATTGCCGACACAACCCCCAAGGCCTACCACTTCACCGATCTGAAAGCCGCTCAACCTGAACGGGGCGCCAACGATGTGGCCGCTGTCGCGGCAGCCGTGATGAAGGTTGAGGAGAGCGGCGTGCGCGCCTTCACTGCGGGACAGTTTGCTGCTTTCGCGAGCCGCATCGAGCGCTTAGCGTTCGAAGGCGTTGTTGAGCGTGGGCTGGCCGAACTGGGCCGCCTTCTTCGCGATCACCAAGTCCTGTGATTGACTTCCACTCCCATCTCGACCTGTACCAGAACGGGCTTGTGCTGGCGCGCGAGACCAACACACGCAACAAGTTCACGCTGGTTGTCACGACCAGTCCGAGGGCCTATGTGGCCACCTCGCGCGTGTTCGCAGGACTGGAGAACATCAAGGTCGGCCTTGGACTGCACCCGGAGGTCGCGTCGGCCAAGGCCATGGAGCTCGATCAGCTCGTCGGCAGTGTTGCGAACGCACGGTTCATCGGCGAGGTTGGACTGGATGGCTCGGTGCGATTTCGGGCGAGCCTCACTTTGCAGGAACGTATCTTTCGAGCAGCTCTTGCTGAGTGCTCGAGACAAGGGGGGCGAGTCATCAGCGTTCACTCCCGCGGAGCGGCTGGGCGGACTGTAGAACTCCTTGCTCAAGCCGGCTCGGTTGGCTTGCCTGTCCTGCACTGGTTCTCAGGCGGACTCACGGAACTCCAAGCGGCGATAAGGTTGGGATGCTGGTTTAGCGTAGGGCCGGCGATGTTGGCTGGCGAAAAGGGGCGGGGTCTAGCGGCAAGGATGCCGATTGACAGGGTGCTGCCTGAGACCGACGGTCCCTTTTCGTTAGATGGTTCAGCGCCTTTAAAACCTTGGGACGCATGGAAGGTGTGCAGTGAGCTGGCGGAGGTTTGGTCCATGTCTACCGCAGGAGTTGAGGACCAGTTGACGGCCAACTTAAATCGGTTACTCGTTAACCACGCTTGAAATCGCACCGCGAGTAGTTTTCAGACTATCAACAGCCGGCTGGGTGCCTGCGTCATTCGCAACCACGCCCGCGCTAATGGAAATCCGTCGTGTTGATGATCGTTCGACCGGTTTCGGCTTGAGCCGACGTTCACCTGCCAACACTGAGCGGCTGCAGACAGCCTTCAGCCGACTTTGATCTTTTCGAAACGGGCACCAGCGTGGCCGAAGACGTGAGTTCGATGTGACTCGGTGTAGACGACGCAGACCTGACTTCCCTTGAAGACACCCGGTATCGGACACGTTGTCAGCGGGAGATGTGCCAAGATCGATCCGCATGTGCAGGTAGACGCCATCGATTCACAGCTTCGCAAGATCGAAGGGCAGAGCCTTGGGTATAAAGCGGCTCGTTTCTTCGGTCTTCTGGGGTGGTGATTTACGCGACCTGCAGTGTCGGATAGTCTGTGTAACCCTTGGCGCCACCTGCGTAGAAGGTGTTGGAGTCAGGCGAGTTCAGCGGTGCCTTGGCCCTGATGCGTGCGGGCAGGTCCGGGTTAGCCAGGAAGGCGGTGCCAAAGGCCACAGCGTCAAGCTTACCTTCGGCAATAGCTGCCTCTGCCTCATCAGCGCTGTAACCCATATTGCCCACCAACACACCCTTGTACTTTTCACGCGCTACGGGCATGACATCGGCCTTCTGCACGCCGAAGAAATCGGCGCGCATCACGTGCAGGTAGGCTAGCTTGAAGGCATTGAGCCTATCGGCCAGGAAGCCGATGAGGGCCAGCGGGTCGCTGTCTTTCATGCTGTTGAAGCTGTTGAGGGGCGACAGGCGCAGACCCACACGTTCGGAACCGATCGCCTGAGTCACGGCAGTGAGTACCTCGAACAGCAAACGTGCACGGTTTTCCAGCGATCCGCCGTAAGCATCGGTGCGCTGGTTGGGCGTGTCGCGCAGAAACTGGTCAATCAGGTAGCCGTTGGCGCCGTGTACTTCCACACCATCAAAGCCGGCGGCAATGGCGTTGCGTGCGCCTTGAGCAAACGCAGCCACGATGCCGGGAATCTCTTCGACGGTCAGGGGGCGGGGCACCGCATGCGGCACCTTGCCTTGGGGCGTGTGGATCTCACCCTCAATAGCGGTGGCGCTGCTGGAGACAATGGGGGCGCCATTGGCAGCGCCAGGGTAGGCTGCGCGGCCAGCGTGCCAGATCTGCATGAAGATGCGTCCGCCCTTGGCGTGCACCGCGTCGGTCACCTGCCTCCAGGCTGCAATCTGCGCGTCGTTGTAGATGCCAGGCTCATTGACGAAGGCCGATGTACCGGGCGCCACCATGGTGCATTCGGAAATCAGCAGGCCGCCGGTGGCTCGCTGGCTGTAGTACTCGGCCATCAGCGCGTTGGGCATGTGGCCAGCGTCGGCACGGGTGCGGGTCAGCGGTGCCAGAAGGATGCGGTTGGGCAGGGTGAGGGTGCCTACTTGAAGTGGATTGAATAGCATGTGGATGAAAACCCAGATTAGTGAACAAAAAACAGTGGTAAAGCTAACAGTATTCCCAATACTCAGACCTTTGTAAGGACACTGAACTTTGAAAGGTCACTGAAGACTGCTTTGGCACGGCTGGTGCTTTTGCACCCAACGCACGATGTAGTAGACGCAAGTGGGTAAGCCTTTGCTTCCGACAGTTTCGCGGCTGTCTCCAGCCGTACATGCACCAAACGCCTTTGGTCATCCACCGCGTCGCAACTCCCTGACACCCCGGCCCAGCTTGCGGCGCAACAGGGCCCGCAGGGTCACCCCATCCGAGTACCCGACCTGTGCGGCAACCTGGTCGACGCTGGCGTTCCCGGTGCGCAAGAGATGGACTGCCTGCTCGACGCGCAGGTCCTGGAAGTACGAGAGTGGCGTCTTTCCCAACACGCTTTGTAGGCGCCTCGCCAAAGTACGTTCGCTTGTGCCCGCGGCGCTGGCCGCCTCGGCCAGCGAGAAACCATGCGCCAGCCGACGTCTGGACCAGCACTCGAAGCGCTCGACTATGGGGTCGGCATGCGCAAGGTGGTCGGGAATCACGAACTCGGCTTGCGAAGTGCGTGCCTCAACCAGTAGGTAACGCGCCACCAGGGCCGCCAGCGCTGGACTTTGCCCTCGGACGATGCGCAAGGCCAAGTCGACGTGGGCCAAAGCGGCACCCGCTGTAGTGAAGCGTGTCGTGCTCACGACCATGCGGGACTCGTCCAGCGTGACGTTCGGATAGCGCTGCCGAAACATGGGTCCAAGCCACCATGATGTGGTCGCGTGGAGCCCGTCAAGCAGGCCACTCTCCGCGAGCAAAAAACCACCTGAGCAGGCGGTACCTAGATGCGCGCCGCCGGTGGACCATTCTTGCAGGGCCGCGACCGCATCAGGCACGTCGGGTCGTGCGAGTCGCGCGGCGAGTGTGTCAGGCATCTTGTCGCCAAACGCGGGCACGAGCACGACGTCAGGTTCAGACACACCGCGCGCAGGGACTACAGGGACCGTCAACCCTTGCGCAGTCCGGATGCGACGCCGCACGGCCACCAGCGTCATCTCAATTGGCGCAGGCGCCTGTGGCAGCGAACCCGCCATGGCATTGGCCAAGCTCAGGGTGTCAGTGAGCGCCGCGAGCCCCAGATCAAACACGCCATCAGCAACAAGCAAATGTACTTTCATGGCAGGAATAGTATCAACATTGTCATTCCTGCCGATTGAGAGGCTTTCAAGCCAGGCCTAGACTGCACATCAGTCCATCCGTTCCACCACCTTCCCGTTGACCCAAAGGATCACACCATGACCAAGCTCGCCCTGTTTGTTCGTCTAGAGGCCAAACCCGGACAGGAAGCTGCGCTGGCCGATTTCCTGGCCAGTGCACTTCCACTCGCTAATGCCGAGTCCGGCACCACCGCTTGGTTCGCACTGAAGTTTGGCCCTTCCACGTTCGGTGTGTTCGATGCCTTCGCCGATGAGGTGGGTCGCCAGGCACACCTTGATGGTCAGATTGCTGCAGCTTTGATGGCTAACGCAGCGACCTTGCTCAGCTCGCCGCCCAACATCGAGAAGGTCGATCTGCTCGCGGTCAAGCTGCCTGGGTGATGACAACCAGCTTTGACCGCATCAGGTCGCGCTGAATGTTTCCGTTGAGCGTTGAGAGGCGCGCTGGGGACTTCATGCGATGCTTGACCGCAAGTGGCCGATAGCGGGCATCCTACCCCCGCGCCTTGTGTGACAGCAACCGGTCTGGAGCTGCCTTCGGTGATGACCGCTACAGGCTGGGAGCGGACTGCTGGATTGGACTATTGACCGACAGCAGCCGACCCATACCGGCCATCGCCCAGATCCAAAGCCGCGCGTGGCGCCTTCTACGAAGCTGTCATCGCCCGCATGTAATGCGACCTGGTTGAGCTGTGAGTCGGTTCGCAATCGCTCCGTAGTCGCAGACACCACGTGCAATCACCCACAATCCGGCCCGTACGCACCCACGCTGCTTCTACAGGCGATAGCTCGCACCCTGCTAACAGGACTCCCATGACCAACACCGCCCGATTTGAGCTCTTCTCTTTTTGGCGCACCTCCGCGACCTACCGCGTCCGCGTCGCCTTCTACCTCAAGGGCGTGACGCCGCAGGAGCACACCATCAACCTCGATGCCGGCGAGCAGCGCAGCGAGGCTTTCCTCAAGATCAACCCGATGGGCGCGATTCCGGCGCTCGTGGACCACGGTCCGGGTCAGCCGCAGACGCCCCTGACGCAGTCGCTGGCCATCCTGGAATTCATCGAGGAGAGCTTTCCGACGCCCGCGCTGCTGCCGACCGATGCGCACGGCCGTGCCCGCGTGCGTTCCTTTGCGGCCATGCTGGCGGCAGACACTCACCCTTTGATCACCCCGCGGGTCAAGAAGTACCTCACCACCCAAAGCGGCTTCGATGATGCGGCCTGGCGTGCCTGGCAGATCCACTGGTTCATGACGGGCTTGCAGGCCTTGGAGCAACGCTTGACCACTGAGCCCGGCACCGGCACCTTCTGCCACGGCGACACGCCGACGATTGCCGACATTTGTCTGGCCAGCATCATCGCGGTGATGCGCGTCTTCAAGATCGACGTGCCGGGCATTCCGACCGTGATGCGGGTGATGGCCGCCTGCGAGCAGCTGGAGGCCTTCGCCGCGGCGGATCCAAGCCGGCAGGTGGGCGCACCGAAGGCCTGACGGACGCCTTGGGCGGCGTCTCGGAGCGCCGCCGACCCTTCAAAGGCCCCGGCGAGCCCGCGCCCCGGTGCTGAATTCCTGCCATTTCCAGACACCGCCTCGCCAGATCCAGACAAGCGATCCTGGGTGCTCGCCATAAATTTGTCTCCAGCCGATGCCACGGAATCGCGGCGCACCGGTCCCCAGCAGCAATCAAGGAGACACACCGTGACGAGTTCAAAGACAAAGGCCACGCTGGACAGCGTGCTCACCCAAACCACTCAACGCCATGGCGGCGCACCGGGCGTGGTGGCCATGGCGACGGATCGCAATGGCAACTTCTACGAGGGGGCCTCCGGGACGCGAGAGCTGGGACAGGATCGACCGATGACGACCGACAGCGTCTTTGCGATCTTCTCCACCACGAAGGCGCTGACCGGCACCTGCATCATGCAGCTGGTCGAGGAAGGTCGCATCTCGCTCACCGACGATGCCGGCAAATACGTGCCCGAGATTGACCAGCTCCAGGTGCTCGACGGTTTTGGTGCAGATGGTCAGCCCCGCACGCGTGCGCCCAAGCGCAAGATCACGATCAACGATCTGATGCTCCACACCTCGGGGCTGTGCTACGAGTTCTTCAGCGCCGATGACCTGAAGTACCGCACCGCCAAAAACATCCCGACGGTGGTGTCCAGCAGCTTCGATTCGATCCGCACGGTGCTGCTCCACGAGCCGGGCGCTGCGTGGACCTACGGCGTCAACATCGACTGGCTGGGACGCATCGTCGAGCAGCAGCGCGGCAAGCGCCTAGGCGAGGTGATGAAGGAGCGCATCTTCGGGCCGCTGGGCATGAACGAGATCGGCTTCCAGATGAGCGAGGCGATGAAGGCCCGGCGCGTGACGATCCACGATCGCGCGGCCGACGGCAAGCTGACCCCGCTCCCCGACCTGGTGCTGCCCGATCCGCCGCCGATGGACATGGGCGGCCATGGCCTGTATGCCACGGTGGGCGAGTACATGAAGTTCATCCGCATGATCCTGAATGACGGCGCCGGCCCGAACGGCCGTGTGCTCAAGGCCGAGACCGTGCAGCAGATGTCGCAGGACGGCCTTGCCGCCCTCGGGCTGTCGGTCGGCGGGTGGACCACGTCGATCCCGTCGCTCAGCAACACCGGCGAGTTCTTCCCGGGCACCGCCAAGGGATGGGCCTACACCTTCATGACCAACCGCGAGCGCACGCCCTCGGGCCGCCCCGCCAACTCGCTGATGTGGGCCGGCCTGGCCAACTGCTTCTACTGGATCGACCGCAGCAGCGGCATCGGGGGCTACTGGGCGACCCAGATTCTGCCGTTCCAGGACACGGCGTCGTACCCGGGCTTTGTGGATTTCGAGACGGCCGTCTACCATCACCGGTAAGCCGCTGACTTCTGCGGCGCACGCCGTGAGGAGTAAACCGGCATGGAAGCGATCCGCAACGTCCTGGTCACCGACGTCACCGGTGCCCCCAGCACCCGCCACCGTCTGGTGGCGTCGACGGACTGGGACGAAGTCCAACACTGGTGCAAGCAGGTCTACATGCCATATGACGCGGCACCGGTCGGGCTCGTGCGGCAGCCTGACTCGGTGCTCGACGCCATCCGCATCGGGCACTTCACGCTTAGCCGGTTCAGCTACGGGGTGCCGGTACACCTGACCGGGTTTGCTGCGGAGGCCGGCACTGGCATGGTCCTCACGACCCTGCGCGGTGCCATTCGGCATTGGTCGAGCGGGCGCGAGTATGCGGACACGGGTGTCGGCGAAGCCTTTCTCGTGGACAACTCGCGCACCCACTACTGGCTCGACGCCGATCCGCATCATCTGCAGGTCAATCTGACCTTCCAGCATGATGCAATGGCCGCGCTCCACGAACGCTGGTTCGGCGCGCCGGCCGACGAGCGGATGTGGGCTTGCAAGTTCCGCTTCGGCGGTGCGCAGTCCAGCTGGATCAGCCTGTTGTCCTATGTGTGCCGCTGCATCACCGAGATGCCGGACGCGGTGGAGCAGGGGCCACTGGGGCGGCACTTGGAGGAGATGATCGGCCTGCACCTGTTGACGTTGTGGCGACAGCAGCTGGAGAGCCCGCAGGAGCCGACGGTGCACCGATTGGTGCCCCGCCATGTGCTGCTGGCCGAACAGCACATGCGAGTCCATGCTCCGGACGCGCCCACCTTGAGCGAACTGGCGAGAAGCGCCGGCGTCAGCGTGCGGACCCTCAATGCGGCGTTTCGGGAGTTCAGGGGCTGCACGCCGATGCAGTGCCTGCGCGACATCCGCCTGAACGGCGTGCGCGCCGAATTGCTGGTGGCCCCCCCGCAGAGCAAGGTTCGAGACGTTGCCGAGTCCTGGGGCTACGCTAACCTAGGCATGTTTGCCGCCAGCTACCGCAACAGGTTCGGCGAATCGCCCTCGGCGACGCTTTCTCGGCGCTGAACGCATTCGGGGCGATGTCTGTGAGACGGAGCAGTTCGGCGGTAGAAGGTCGACGAGCCGACGGCAGGTCCCCGGGCAGGTAACTGCCGAGTGGCCGTTGTTCGGCAACCAGCCGGCCGTCCGCTCGTGGCCGAACGCTGACATTCTCATCGCCAAACTATGGTGATTCTGGCCTCTCTGTATCTCCGGCATGGCCAGATGGCCAGTTGGGTGGGGCGAGACAGTCTTACGCGGCCTCATCGATAACAGGCACTCGCTACTAGTCCATGCCGGGCAGTACCCGCTTCGCCCAGTCCGCTGCGAGTGCTTTCAGAGCGATGCGCGATCGCTCCAGAACAACCTCCTTGGGCTGTCGGAGGTGCCCGTTGTCCCCCTGGAAGAGGCGGGACATCTGCAGCATCAAGCGACCGTTTTTTGCCACGAGTCGATGGCATGTCGCCATTTGGGGCAAAGGCGCCAATGCTCTCAGGAAGGCCAGCTTGGCTTCTCTGTCGAAAGCGATGCCTCTCAATGGCTCGTTGAAGCCGAAGTAGCCCTTGACCAGCCGTTCGAAGAGCTCGGGCGAGTAGTCCTCGAGCTGGGTGACCGACATGGCTGCGGGCATCCTCGGCTCGATGTCGCCGGTGATTCCCGAGTGCAGTCGCACAGTGACATAGAAGTGCTCGATCCGAGTCTGATCAGCTCTTTCCGATTCCCATGTCTGGAAATACAGATAGCCGGGCTCTTCATCGAACACCGTTTCAACGGATGAGAGGGAGCCTTGGACCGTGCCGAGCTCGCTGTTGCGCTTGGCTCGATCGAATCTCCTGAAGAACATCAAGGACGTACCAGTGAGAACAAGTAACCCCAGAATGCGGAGCCAGAGGTGCCGGCGCCAATCGGCGACATCTTCAGCGGTCAACACGTCGATGCCTCCGACGCGAAGCCCCAGTATCTTGTCGGCTTCGTCCACCTGGGCAACGGCGGTTGTGTGGGTTACCCGCGCCCACCTGTGGATGTTTTTGCATCCGGGTATCTCGCAACGTCCTGAGTAGCCGTCACCGACAAAAGGGACCTCCGCTCCTCTCCGAGCCGCATGTCGCTCCGAAATCCCCACGATTTCGCGAAGGTCACCCACCTGGCGTGTTTCGTACAGCTGGTAAGCAGTGACAAGTGCCCCGAGTGCTGCGGCAATGAAGAAGCCGAGAGAAACATCTCGGGAGTTGGCGTTGACGACTAGCATGCGGGCCCGTTGTGTGTATCGGATGTGTGAATCATGCTCAAACCTTGCCGCCAGACCTCCAGAGGAACGCCTCAGGTATCCGCCATGTCTGGAGCGGAAGCCCCCGAAGCGGAGGCCTCCCGGCGAATCAGGGGCTTTGTTTGTCGAGACAGGAGATGACGAAGCTACCCGTGCAGGAGGTGTCCTTGTTCTCGCTCAACTGCCTGGCCCGTTCCATGTAATGCAGGCTCGCCGCCTCGTGCCCCAGCCCTTTTGCAGCGAAGCTGAGGTAGTGGTAGCTGAGGTCGAGCTTGTGGTCCACATCCATCACGGCGGATGCCAGGTCTCGCCATTGCTGCTGCTGGTGAAACTCCCGCAACCTGCGTTGTTTCAGCATAAAGCCCGGCACGTTGTTCCCCTGAAGCTCCAGTCGGCCATTCGCAAACGCCTCCCACTGCGGCGAGTAGAGGGCGATCGCCCTGGACGCGTCGATGACGGGCCGGGTGTCCTTGGGGGCATGGAGCCAGTCGTGTGGATGACCGGAGCCCTCTGCCGAGGTCGGCGCCAGGGCCGTGATCTGCAGCTTGCGCATCGGTTCCTGCATGTCGGCAAGCGTCCTGGCGCGTTGGTCGCTGGAGGGGTGGGTGGACAGAAAGCTGGCGGGTCGGTTTCCACTGAGCTTGCCCATCTTTTCCCAGAGGGTCACCGCGGCTGCAGGGTCGTAACCGGCGCGGGCCGCCAGCTCAATGCCGATGCGGTCGGCCTCGTGTTCGGTCAGCCGGTCGTTGGGCCGGTTGACGAAGGCGAGCGCTCCCACCGTCATGGCGGCGTGCCGGTTCTGCATGTCCTGGGCGTTCTGGGCTGTAGCCGCTGCAATGACCAGCACGGCCAGGTTCGTGGTCATCTGCATCGACATCTTCTCCGCCCCATGCCCTGCCAGCGCATGGCCGATCTCATGGCCCATGACCTGGGCTATCTCGTCATCGGTGGCATCCAGCTTCTCGATGAAGCCGGTGTAGATGGCCATCAGGCCGCCCGGCATGCAGAACGCGTTGACCGTTTCCGGGTCGTCGATCACCGTCACACGCCAGTCCCATTGGGCAGCAGCAGGCCGGTAGAGAACCGCTTGTGCAATGAGCCGGTTCGTGATCTGCGTGATGCGGTCCTTGACCGGTCCTTTCTCGACCACCTTCTCCTTCTTGCGGTAATCGCCCACCATGGCGCTGTAGTAGCTCAGGCTTTGCCGGCTCACCTGTTCGTCGCTCACCAGGGTCATCTGTGTACGCCCGGTCATGCTGTTGGTGGCGCAGCCCGACAGCAGCGTGACCGCGCACAGCGTCGAGCAGAGCAAAGCCTTGAAGCCCAGTGGTAAAGACACGATGGATCCCTCCCGTTCAGTTCTCATGGCGATGGCAAGCCGCCGTTGGGTCAGCGTTTTTGGTGGTGAATGCTGACCGGAGTCTGTGGTTTGCGCTGTCACTTGTCCGTGCTTCAAGTGCCAGCTTTGCAACAAGAGGGTGTGCGTTTTTACACGGAGAGCCCGGCCATGCTGTTCGCATGTCCGTCTCCTGGCCGCGTGCCAGGGTCCGTCACGTGGTGAGGAGCCACAAGGCGATTACCCGAGAGTTGTATCCGGTGCCGACAGACCTCCGGTCTCACCCGTGAGACGTGATGCTCAGGTCAAGCTGCCCCGACAGGCGATCCGGGATTCTTCTTGCTGCAAGTCCCGTCTACAGACTTCGACAGACCTCATTTTTCGGGTTCACCTCGGTCACGGCAGTGGCCGTGAACAGGCCCAGGGTCTCGAGGGACTCCGTGGGCCATGCTGGCCGCAGCGCATCAGCCCCCGGAGCGCAGCAGCACCGCCGGGCTCAGCCGCAGCCGGGCCGACAGGTAGCGGGCGCCGCTGAGCAGGCTCGCGCCACCCACCAGCACCACCGTCAGCAGGCCGGTCCAGTACAGGCCGGTGGGCCGGGTGTCGAGCTGCCATTGCAGCAAGGCCGTGGCCAGCAGGCTGCCGGCGAGCCAGGCAAAGCCGGCGGTCACCACCGCCAGCACCCCGTATTCCCAGCGCAGCACCTGCCGCAGCAAGGCATGGCGGGCGCCCAGGGCGTGCATCACGGTGGCCTCGAACACCTGCCGGCTGCGGCTGGCGGCGACCACGCTGGCCAGCACCAGCAGGCTGGCGGCCAGGCACACGCCGGCCACCAGGGCCAGGCCGGCGCCCGCCCGTCCCAGCAGGCGCCGGCTTTCCTGCAGCAGTGCCTCGGTGCGGGCGCTGGCGATGTTGGGCGCCACCTGGGCCAGCCGGTCCTGCGCGGCCATGGCCTGCTCGGCCGGCATCCAGGCAGCGCCCACATGGCGGGTGATGAAGGGGTCGAGCACGCCGTCGCTGAAGATGGCCTCCAGCCACAGGCGCGATTGCAGCCGGCGCTGGCTGTAGATGGCGCTCAGGGTGGCCTCGACCGGCGTGCCCATGATCTCGAAGCGCAGCCTGTCGCCCACCCGCAGGCCCAGGCCGTCGGCCTCTCGGTCCTCCATGGCCACCCGTGCCTCGCCCCGGTGATCGGACGGCCACCAGGCACCCCGGTCGATGACCACGTCGTCGAAATTGCCGCTGCGGTCGCTGAGCTTATGTTCGTCGAGCGACTCGCGGGCGCGGTCGGCGCCGTCCAGCCGCAGCTCGGTGCCATTGACGGCCACCAGGCGGCCCAGCACCAGCGGCGCGGTGCGCACCGCCTGGGTGCCTGGAACGCCGGCCAGGGTGTCGCGCAGCAGCGGCAGCTGCTCGGTCTGCACGTCGTACATCACCAGCGCCGGTGCCTGTTGAGGCACCACGTCGTTGAGCGTGCGCAGCAGGCTGGCCACCACCAGCGTGCAGGCCACCAGCAGGGTGAGCGCCGAGCCCAGCGAGAGCAGGGCGGTGCGCAGCGGCGAGTGGGGCTGCTGCAGTCCCGCCAGCGCCAGCTGCAGCGGCAAGGGCAGGTCGGGCCGCTGCGCCAGGCGGTGAGCCAGCCGCCGCAGCATCCGGGTGAGGCTGTCGAGCATCAGCAGCACGGCAGCGGTGGCGGCGGCAAAGGCCAGACCGAAGCGCGGGTCGGGCAGGCTCACCACCAGCAGCACCACCAGGGCGGCGCCGGCCAGCAGCGTGAGGAGCCGGGTGCGGCGCGGCGTGGCCAGGGCGGCCGCCTGCACCCCACGGAATAGCACGGCCGGCGACACCGACAGCGCCCGCCCCAGGGCCGGCAGCGCAAAGGTGAGTGCGGTCAGCACGCCGAAGGCCAGCGCCAGCAGGCCCGGTTGCCACAGGCTGCGCCACTGACCGGCCATCGACCCCGATCCGGATGCCAGCTGCAGGGCCGACAGTTGCCCGGCCGATGCGGCCAGGGCCAGGCCGGTCAAGGCCCCGCCGGCACTGGCCAGCACCGCCAGCATGCCGATCTGCAGCAGCACGAAGCCGGCCAGGCGGGCATCGCGCAGACCCACGGCGCGCAACGTGGCCAGCCCCACCAGCCGGCCCTGCAGCCAGGTCTGCACGCTGTTGAACACACCCAGGCCGCCGATGAACAGGGCGGTGAAGCCGATCAGCAGCAGGCCCGATCCGATCTGGCCCAGCACCTCGGCCATGCGGTCGCTGCGTTCGTCGAAGCTGCGCACCTCGGCCGCGATGCCGGGGTGGGCGGCAATGAAGGCATCGCGCCATTCGGCAGCGCCGGGCGCACTCCCGGGCGCCATGCGCACCCGGTAGAGGTGGTCGATGCGGCTGAGGGGCTGCACCAGTCCGGTGGCCTTGAGCGCTGCCTCGGACAGCAGCACCGGCGCCGCACCCCAGTCGGCCCGCAGGCTGCGGTCGGGTTGCCGCTGCACCAGCGCGGCCACCACCAGGTCGGCATCGCCCAGCAGCACACGGTCGCCCGGCTGCAGGCCCAGCCGGGCGGCCAGGGCGGCGTCGAGCGCCACCGTGTGTTGCTCGCCCTGCATGGCCAGGGCCTGCGACAGATCGGTCGACCTGTCGGCGGTGCCCGACAGCACCACCGACCCGTACAGCGGGTAGGCGGCGTCCGCACTGACCAGCTCCACCAGCTGCGAGCGGCCGCTGTCGGTGCGCAGCATGGTGCGCAGCTCCAGCACCCGCGACACGGTGCCGCGCGACTGCATCCAGGCCAGGGCCGCCTCGGGCAGTGGCTCGGTGGCGGCCACCTCGACATCGCCGCCGAACAGGGTACGGGCGTCGTCGCGCAGGCCGTCGGCGACCTGGCGGTACAGCCCGCCACCGGCCGCCACCAGCGCCACGCCCAGCCACAGGCAGGCCACCAGCACCCGCAGCGGCCGGCCGCCAGCGCGCAGGTCGCGCCAGGCCAGCTCAAACAGGAAGGGCATGGGCGGCATCCGGTGCGGTTTCATGCAACCGGCCTTCGTGCAGGCGCAGCACCCGGTCGCAGCGGGCGGCGAAGTCCAGATCGTGGGTGACCAGCACCAGCGTCGTTCCCCGTTCGCGGTTCAGGTCGAAGAGCAGATCGCGCACCGCTGCGGCGGTGTCACCGTCCAGGTTGCCGGTGGGCTCGTCGGCCAGCAGCAGGCGCGGGCGGTGCACCAGGGCCCGCGCGATGGCCACGCGCTGCTGCTCGCCGCCCGACAGTTCAGCAGGGCGGTGCTGCAGCCGCTCGCCCAGGCCCACGCGCCGCAGCAGGGCGGCGGCAGCCTCGCGGGCATTCGGGTCGCCCGCCATGCGCAGCGGCAGGGCGGCGTTGTCCAGGGCGCTCAGGCTGGGCAGCAGGTGAAAGCTCTGGAACACGATGCCGATGCGCTCGCGGCGCAGGTCAGCCAGGCCGTCGGCGTCCAGGCCGCCCAGATCCATGCCGTCGATGCGGATGCGACCGGCCGCCGGGCGCTCCAGCCCGCTGAGCAGCAGCAGCAGCGAGGTCTTGCCCGAGCCGGACGGTCCAGCAATCGCCACGCGGGTGCCGGCTTCGATCTGCAGATCCACGCCGCGCAGCACGTTCACCGTGCGTGTTCCCACGGCGTAGTGCATGGACAGGCCGCTGGCCTCGATGAATGGTGGGTGTGTCGACATGGCCTGTCGGAGGAAGCGCTGCGGCCTGAGTTCCCGCAGCGCAGCACGGCCGGTGGCGTCGGCGGTGGGCTGGCATACGGAGGTATGCACCGGATGTGAACCAAAGTGGAGGGTCGGCATCACTGCCGGCGACTTGAGTCCGTTGAACGACCGTTCGTGGCCGAATTCGCACCGCTGGTTGAGAAAACCGCTGCAAAGGCTTGAAAGATGTGCGTTTTTTCTCACCGACCCTTGGGATATGGATACCCCTGCCACTAAACTTCGCACATACCCTCACCCGGTTAAGGTAATCCCAAAGGCCACAGGCCTGGTTTCATTGCAAAGGAAAGTCCCGTGAAGAAAGCCCTCCTGATCAAGACCGCCGTCGCCGTCGTCCTGACCACCCCCATGCTGTCGATGGCCGAGTCCCAGCTCGTGGTGGGTGCCTCGGGCAGCGCCACGGCCCGCCTGAACGTGCGCGTCATCATCCCGCGCGTGCTCTTCCTGGGCGTGGGCGCCGGTGCGGGTGCCCTCAACGATCCGCTGGCCAACAACACCAGCATCAACGAGGTGGTGTTCGACTACACCAACAACCCGCAGGCGGTGGGTACCGGCGCAGCAGGTGCCGCCGCCACCATCACCGGTGCCGTGGTGCCGGTGCGGGTGGTGGGCAACAACGGCGGCATCACGCTGAGCGCATCGACCACCGGTGCACTGACCAACGGCGCCGGCGACACCATCGCCTGGACCGAGATCTCCGCCACCACCAGCGCGGCCGCCCTGCCCAGCCCGACCATCCCGGCCACCGGCGCAGGCACCGGCACCCTGCTGGCCACCACCTCCGGCACCAAGGTCACGCGCCTGGTGGCCGACTGGACCTACCGTTACGCCAACAGCCAGATCGTCCCGCCGGGCACCTACGGTGCCACCAACGGCCAGGTCACCTACACCGCCGCCATGCCCTGATCGGGCGGGCTTGAGAGGTGGCCATGCGCGCTGACAGAAGCCTGCCCCGGCGGCGGGCGCGTCTGGTGGCCTTGGCGTTGCTGGCGTGCCCGGGCTGGGTCGCGGGCAACGCCTTGGCCTGGAGTCTGCCGATCAACGGGGCGACGTCGCGGGTTTTCCTGCACGTGGGCACCGGCACGGCAGACAACAACAACAACACCGTCGACCGGGTCACCGCCGACCTGACGCCGGCGCAGCTGCTGTCGGGCGCAGCACAGCCCATGGTCAACAGCGGCAGCCAGTCGCGCAGCCTGTCCGGCGACAACTTCGCCACCTGCCCGACCCCGGCCAGCCAGGTGCTGGTCGGTGCTTCGTACCGCCGAAACGGCAATTCGACCCAGCAGGCGACCTTGAGCGTGAGCGCGCCGGCCAACCTGGTGAGCGTGGCGGGCGACACCATCCCCATCACCGAGATCAGCTGGACGGTGGCGGCACCCGGCAGCCCGGTGCCCGGTGTCATTCGGGCCGGCACCTTCGCGGCCGGGCAGCAGCAGATCGCCAACGTCCCGCCGAACACCTTCATCGAGAACTGCCACAGCTTCCGGTATGCCAATTCGGCCATCCGGGCGGCCGGCACGTACGACGGTACGGTCACCTACACGCTGAGCACGCCATGAAACCAGGCCTGACATGGCTGGCCGCTGCGCTCCTGGCCATCGCGGCCACCGCCGCCACCGCCGCACCGATCCGTCTGGACGATTCCCAGACCCATACCGTGCCGCCCAATGTGCAGATGCAGTGGCGCAACCTGCCCTCGTCGGCCGGCTCTGCCGGTTCGATGGAGGCCTGGATCCGCGTCAATGTGCGCCTGGATACTGCGGCACTCAGCGGCCGGGTCGGCCGGGTCTACATGGTGCTGGCGAAGGACAGCACGTCGGTGGTGGAAGCCAGCTGGACCTCGCAGGGCCGCCTGCTGCCCGGGCGCGTGGTGTCGGGCGAGCGCACCCTGGTCTACAGCGGCACCTTGCCGGCTGCGCTGGCCGACCAGCTGGCGCTGCGGCTGCGTGCGTCGCCCGACTGGGACAGCCCGTCCCGTCGGCTGAATTTCCATTTCGAGTTCGAGTCTCCCTGATGCGTTTGCGGATTCTTCTGTCCCTGGGTCTGGGCCTGATGGCGTCGTTGGGTGCCCAGGTGGCCGGTGCGGAGGGTTTCTCCGCTTTCGTCACGCCGCCCCGTTTCGAGCTGCAGGTGGCCCCCGGCCAGCAGCTGCGGCAGGTGCTGGAGATCCAGCACGCCGGCGGGCGCACCGGCCGGTTCCGCATCTACACCAACGACTGGGCCTTCCGTCCGGACAACACGGTGGAGTTCACATCGAACCTGGGCCCGGACAGCTGCCGGCCCTGGGTGGCGATCGAACGGCGCGAGATCACCATCGAGCCCGGGGCGCGTTTCCGTTACCGCTTCGAAGTGAGTGTGCCCCCGGACACGCCCCCGCGCGAGTGCCGGTTCGCACTGATGGTCGAAGGCGCCGATGCCGCCCAGGTGCAAGGCTCGTTCAACTTTCCCGTGGGTGGCCGCATTGCGGTCATCGTGTACGTGGCCATCGGCGGTGCCGCGCCCAGCCTGACGGTGCAGCCGGCCGGGGTGCGGGAGCTCAACGGCAGCCTGTTGCCGCAGCTGACGGTGCGCAACACCGGCAATGCCCACGGCCGACTGAGCGGATTCCTCGATGGCCGCGATGCGGACGGACGGCGGCTGGAGATGGCACCTTCCGACACGCCCATCCTGCCCGGCGAAACCCGCCAGGTCTGGCTGGCCCCGGTGACGGATGAAGGGGCGCCGCCGGTCACCATCCGGTACCCGCTGCAGGTGCAGGGACAGCTCGAATCGGGCCCGCAGCGGCTGCCGCTGGACCAGCGTTTCGCCCCATGAAGCACCGTCAGCCGATGCGGGCCGTGACGGTTCCGGCCCTTGCACTGGCGTGTCTGCTGGGCGCTTCAGATGCGTCCGCCCAGACCGCTCCGTATGTGGACCGGGAGATCGAAGGCCTGGCCCCCGAGACCACCACCACGCTGGACGATGTCCCGTACAACGCCGATGGCTGGCCCCGATTCCTGCGCCTGGACACCCGCGTGGGCACCCAGCCCTTCGACGCCGAGCGCAAGACCCGGCTGGGCTTCAGCGTGTTCGGGCTGATCGAAACCCCCAACCACGGCACCTTGTCCGCCGACGGCAGCCTCACCCCGGGCGACGGTGTGTCCACCCTGACCCTGCGCCAGCGCAACATGCCGCTGGACGGCGGCTGGCTGATGAGCAACGCGCTCGGCGTGATCGAGCCGCCTTCTCCGACCATCCTCACCTTGCCGTCCCGGGTGTTCATCCCCTCGCCGGCCATCCGCGGCGCGAGCACCGACTGGCGCCGCACCGACGACCGTTTCCAGCTCATGGCCAGCACCGGTCAGCCCGGTTTCCTGGAGGTGCTGCCCACCGAGGGCTTCTCGCGCCTGCCGGGCACCCGCACCCGGGTGGGAGGGCAGTGGCGGCTGGGGCCGCCACCGGCCGATCCCCTGAGCCTGCGCCTGCCGGGCCTGACGCTGGCCCTCAAGGCCGAGGAGGCCCGGGGCGTGACCGAGGGCGGCAACTTCGGCCTGACCGGCCGCCGGGTCGATGCCGGCAGCCAGCTCGCCGCGCTGCGCCATGAGGCCGGTTCGACCCGCGTGCAGGGCTACTGGCTGCAAAGCCGCAGCAGCGCCGGCAACGCGCAGGGCGTGTGGCTGGATGCCGAGCAGGACGACGGTCCGTGGCGCCACTCGGCGGGCGGCTACCGCCTGGACCCCGGTCTGGCGTGGGCCGAAGCCCCGGTGGCCAGCAACCTGCAGGGCGTGTACGCCCGCACCGCGTGGCGCTCGCGCCAGTTCAGCGTGGACGGCTCGCTGGACCTGCTGAGCAACATCACCGGAACCACCAACCGCGGCTACTTCTTCTCCAGCAATGCGCGCTGGCGTCTGTCCGGCACCGACAACCTGGGGGCTGGCACCTCGCTGCGCAGCCTGACCGGCCAGGACTGGTCGCATTACCTCGACTGGCGCACCGTCAATCGCTGGGGTGCCGCCGGCGCACGGCTGGAGGTCGCCGGTGGCGACAGCCAGCCCGCCCGCCAGGAGATCACCTACGACCAGGACTGGCGGGTACCGCAGGGCTGGCAGTTCGGCACCAGCGTGGGGCTGGGCCGGCAGGACAGCAGCGATGGCAGCAACGTCACCGACGAGCGCTTCTGGACCCTGGCGCTCACCGGCAGTGCGCCGCTGACCCGCTTCTCCAGCCTGCGCGGCAACCTGCAGACCGAGCGCAGCTCGCAGGGTCAGGAGCGGCACTCGCTCAACCTGGGCGCCAGCTGGCGACTCTCGTCCCGCTGGAGCCTGGAGGGCTACTACAACCGCAACATCGGCCGCAGCCGCCAGGTGCTGGTGCTCGATCCGCTGGCACCACCGGCCGACCCCATCAGCACCGTGGCCGACCGCACGTTCTTCGTGCTGCTGCGCTACGAGGCCACCGCCGGCAGCCGCGATGTGCCCCTGGGCGGACGGCCCAACGAAGGCGGCGGCACGGTGCGCGGCACCGTGTTCTTCGACGCCAACCGCAGCGGCGTGCAGGAGGCCAGCGAGAAGGGCGTGCCCGGTGTCACCGTGTCCCTGGATAACCGGTACTCGGTACGCACCGACGATCAGGGGCGCTTTGAATTTCCGTTCGTCGGCCCCGGTCGGAGGGCCGTGACGGTGCGCAACGACACCCTGCCGCTGCCCTGGACGGTGGTCGATGACGGCCAGATCCGCCTGGATGTGCGGGTGCGCGAGACCACCAGCCTGAGTTTTCCGGTCCAGCGCAGCGATTGACGCGATGGGTGGGGTCAAGTCGGCACAGCGGCTGCCGATACTGACCTCATGACCCCCCCGAACACGCTCCATCGCTGGCTCGTTGCATCGCTGCTGACAGGCGGTTTACTGATACCGGTATTCGGCCATGCCGAGGCGGTGCGCGCAACGGCGGGCGGCAGCGCCAGCGCATCGCTGAACTTCAAGGTCATCATCCCGCCCGTCCTGCAGGTGGTGGAGAACGCACCGTCGGCCCGGTTGCAGGCCGATGGCGCCGGCACCTGGCTGGGCCAGCAGCGGCTGGTGGTCATGTCCAACCTCAAGCAGGGCTTCTGCGCCCACCTGCGGGCTCCCGCCGGCAGCGCCGGGGGCTGGACCCTGGAACTGCCCGCCGGCAGCGGTGTGCGGGCCGAACGCACCGCCGATGGCTGGCGCCTGTGCAGCCAGCGGGCCGGACGCCATCAGCTGGAACTGCAGCACCGCTTTCAGACCCTGGGCTCGGTACCGGCGTGGCCGGTGGCCACCGACATCACGGCGCTCTGAGCGCCGGGTACCGCGTCACGGCGCTCTGAGCGCCGGGTGCAGCAGCTCCGGCACCGGCGCACTGGCCAGGGTGCTCGCGCGGGTGCCGAAGGCCGCTTGCGGCAGGCGGCGGGCCACGTCGGCGGACGCTGCCTCGAGCAGCGGCACCACAGGGCGCAGGCGCTCCAGAGGCAGATCGGCCCGGGCCAGGATCAGGTTGACCGATCCCACCGTGGGCAGCGGCGCGTCGATGCCGGCGTAGGTGCCGGCCGGCACCTCCATGGCGCGCAGCAGCGGATGGCGTCGCAGGATGCCCTCGATCTGCGAGGGCTGCGGCCCCAGGAAGCGCGCGCCGCCCGGCGCACCCGCCAGCTGCAGGAAGCCCGGCCAGCCTTCGCCGGCGCCCCACAGCGCATCGGCCTGGTCCTCCAGCACCCGCCGGGGGGAATCCGCCGCCTGTTCCACATAGATCGCCTGCACATCGCGGTCGATGTCCATGCCGATGCCGTCGAACACCTGCCGGCCCAGCGTCACCAGGCCGCTGGCCCGCACGCCGAACACCACGCGCCGTCCCCGCAGGTCTTCCAGCCGGCGGTGGGGCGATGCGGCCGGCACCGCCAGCATGCCGGGGCTGGGGTACATGGCCCACAGGATGCGCAGCCCGCTGGCAGGACCCTGCGCCAGCACCTCGCTGGCCACCGTGCCCTGCACCAGACCGGCGTCGATCTCGCCGCTGCGCAGCAGACCGAGGTTCTCGGCCGTGCCCCGGGTCGGGCGGGCCACCAGCACGGTGCGGCCGGCACGCGAATTCACCTGCTCGGCCAGCTGCTCGCCGTACTGCGCAAACCCGCCGCCCGGGGTGGAGGTGCCGAGTCGGATCGGGCTGCTGTCGGCGGCCGCCCGCACCCACCCGGGCAGCAGCCAGGCCCCGGCGGCAGCGCCCAGCAGACGGCGCCGCCGCATGCCGGTGTGGAGGTCGCTCAGCCCAGCCATCGCGTGTTGTCCATCAGCTCGGCGAAGAAGGCGCGCAGCGCTTCGGGCCGCATGGCGTAGGGGTCGAACTGCGCCCCGGTGGCGTACTTCAGGAACAGCGCCTGGTTCTCGGCCACCGTGCTCACCAGACCCATGGACCAGCCGGTGAACTGCCGGCAGACGATGGTCTCGAAGTCCAGGATGGCCGGGTCGGTGTGGCGGCGGTCGTTGAGGATGCGGTGGTAGAGCTGGTTGACCACCGTGCGGTCGCCTTCCAGGCATTGCAGGAAGATGCCGTTGGACAGGCACAGCGCACCGGTCACGCCGAGTGCGTGGTTGTTGCGGCGGGAGCTTTCCAGGATGTCCTTGACATCCATGGGCCCGAGATCGCGGGCGCGGCTGGCATAGAGAAGTCGGATCAGCATGGGGCGCAGGTTAGCGGCGGGCGGTCAACGCTGCCCCAGGGTGGCTGCAATACCCCCGCGCAGCCGGGCTGATCCCGATTGCCAGCCGGGGCCAGGGCCCCCAACATCCGTTCAAACGACAGCACACAGGGAGCGTGCCTTGACCGACAGCGCCTTGCCGCCAGCCTCGGGTGATGCCCTGGACATCGCCGAATTCGCCCAGCTGGTGCAGGGTGCGCTCATGCGCTACCGCAGCTGGCCGGACGGGCGGGCGCAGCTGATCTATGTGAGCGACGGCTGCGAGACCATCTGGGGTTTCACCGCGCAGCAGATCCTGGCCGACGAGGCCATCGTGTGGCACTGCACCGAGCCGGCGGACCGCCAGCTCATCCGCTCGTCCTTCCGGGCGGCGGCCCTCACCCTGCAGCCCTGGTCGCACGAGTGGCGCATCACCGACGTGGCCGGCGGAGTGCGCTGGCTGCGCGGACTGGGGCGCTGCAAGCCGCAGCCCGACGGCACGCTGCTGTGGACAGTGCTCATCGACGACGCCACCCACAGCGTGCGCGCCCGGCTGCAGGACGAAGCCAGCCGCGAACAGCTGCGCGTGGTGTGCGATCGCCTGACCGATGTGGCGGTGCAGCGCTTCGACCGCCACATGCGCATCAACTACTGGAACCAGGGCTCCGAGAAGATGTACGGCCACACGGCGGGCGAGGCCCTGGGGCGCGACATCATCGAGCTGGTGGTGCCGGCCGACCTGCGCCGGGGCACCCGCGAGAAGCTGCAGGCACTGGCCGCAGACGGTCAGACCTCGCTGCCCTACAACACCTGGTTCCTGCGGCGCGATGGCCGACTGGCTGCAGTGCAGGGAACCGCCGTGGTGCTGCGCGATGCCGACGGCAACCACGAGTTCGTCTGTGTCGATGTGGACCCCGAGAACCTCTCGCGCGTGGAGGGGGAGCGTGCGAGCCTGGAGGCACAGCTGCGCGAGTCGCAGAAGCTCGAAGCCCTGGGCACCCTGGCCGGCGGCGTGGCGCACGACTTCAACAACATCCTGGCGGCCATCCTGGGCAACACCCGGCTGGCCCTCATGGATGCCCAGGGCCAGCCCGAGATCGTGCAGAGCCTCGAAGAAATCCGCCGTGCCGCCCACCGCGCCAAGGATCTTGTGCAGCGCATCCTGGCTTTTGGACGTCGCCAGAACACGGTGCGCAAGGTGGTCGACATGGCCGAAGTGGTGACCGAGGCGGTGACGCTCATGGGTGCCACCGCGCCCGGCAAGCTCCGGCTGGATGTGGAGTGCGATCCGCAGACCAGCCTGGTCCTGGCCGACGCCACCCAGCTGCAGCAGGTGGTGATCAATCTGTGCACCAATGCCATGCACGCCATCGCCGGCCTGGACCGGGGCCGCATCCACCTGCGCCTGTCCCCTCACGCGGGCCCGCCACCGGCGGCACAGCCGGGCGAGCTGGCCATCGTCACCGACCCCCTGGGCTGGCCCGAATCCAATGTATGCCTCACCGTGGAGGACAACGGCTGCGGCATGGACGCCGCCACCCTGTCGCGGCTGTTCGAGCCTTTCTTCACCACCAAACCGGTGGGGCAGGGCACCGGCCTGGGCATGCCGGTGGTGCACGGCATCCTGCGGGACCACCAGGGCGCCATCGGCGTGCGCAGCATCCAGGGGGTGGGCTCGGTGTTCCGGGTGTACCTGCGTGGGGTGGAAGGCGTGGAGCGGCCGGTGGAAGCCGACTCGTCACTGATGGGGCTGCCCTCGTCCGGTGATGCGGCCGGCGGCACCACCATCCTGTATGTGGACGACGACGAGCTGATTGCGCGCATGGTCGGGCGCCTGCTCAGCCGCGACGGCTTAGCCGCCCACATCTACAGCAGCCCGCAGCAGGCGCTCGACGATGTGCGGGCCGGCGTGCTGAGCTACGACCTGGCGGTGCTGGACTTCGCCATGCCCGGTCTCAACGGCCTGGAGCTGGCCCAGGCGCTGCGCGCCCTCCACCCCGATCGGCCGGTGGCCATCACCTCCGGCTTCATCACCGCCGAACTCAGCCAGCGCGGACCGCAGGCCGGCGTGGCCGAGCTGATTCCCAAACCCAATACCGGCACCGAACTCATCAAGGCCATCCGGCGTCTGGCCGGGCGGGTCAGGCAGCCGGGGGATGGACTCGACGCCGACTGAAGTCCGGCTTAACAGGCCCGGTGCAGGCCCTCTTATCCGCCCATTGCTGCGCCATGCCTGCTTCTACGATGACCTCCAGAAAAACCAGTGGAGGACCCCATCTTGTTCAAGGACCTGAAAATCTCCAGCCGCCTCGTGGCGGCTTTTGCCGTGCTGTTCATGCTCATGCTGGGCATCGGCGCGCTCAGCGCCAGCCGCGCCCTGTCGGTGCGCGACCAGCTGCTCGACATCACCGAGCGGCGCATGAAGATCGTCTCTGATCTGGAAGCCGTGCGGGACGAGGCCAACTTCCAGGCCCGCGCGGTGCGCAACATCGCGCTCTTCACCGACCCGGCCCAGATCGCCTCTGAAAAGCAGTCCCTCAACGAATCGCGCAACAAGGTCAACACCCTGCTGGCCGAGCTGGACAAGCGGGTCAATTCGGCGCGCGGTCGCGAGCTGATGGCCGCATCGGCCAGCGCCCGCAGCGCGTTCCGCGGCAGCCTGGACCGTTACATGGCGCTCATCGACGAGGGCCGGCGCGACGACGCGGTCCGGCACCTGATGGAGTCGCTGCGCCCGCTGCAGCTGGCCTACTTCAAGACCATCGACGACGCGGTGGATTTCCAGGCCGACGGCGCCCATGCGGCCGGCCAGCAGGCCGAGAGCGACGTGAACGGCCTGCTCACCACCCTGGCGGTCTCGCTGCTGGCCGCACTCGCGGTGGCGGTGGGCATGGCCACCTGGATCATCCGCTCCATCACCCGCCCGCTCGACGATGCGGTGGAGCTGGCCCGCGCCGTGGCCGCCGGCGACCTGACCCGGCCGGTGCGCGTCACATCCAAGGACGAAGTGGGTGTGCTCATGCAGGCCCTCTCGGACATGCAGGCGGGTCTGGTCAAGGTGGTCAGCCAGGTGCGCACCGGATCGGAGTCGGTGTCCAGCGCCAGCGTGCAGATCGCCCAGGGCAACCAGGACCTGAGCTCGCGCACCGAAAGCCAGGCCAGCGCGCTGGAGGAGACCGCTGCATCCATGGAGGAGCTGTCCTCCACCGTGCGCCAGAACGCCGACAACGCCTTGCAGGCCAACCAGCTCGCCCGCAGCGCCTCTCAGGTGGCCGAGCAGGGCGGCAAGGTGGTCTCGCAGGTGGTGCAGACCATGAAGGGCATCGAGACCAGCTCGCGCAAGATCGCCGACATCATCAGCGTGATCGACGGCATCGCCTTCCAGACCAACATCCTGGCGCTCAACGCGGCGGTGGAAGCCGCGCGCGCCGGCGAGCAGGGCCGGGGCTTTGCGGTGGTGGCCGGCGAGGTGCGCAACCTGGCGCAACGCAGCGCTGGCGCGGCCAAGGAGATCAAGGACCTCATCACCGAGAGCGTGGAGCGCGTGACCAGCGGCACCGCCCTGGTGGACCAGGCCGGCAGCACCATGACCGAGGTGGTGGACAGCGTGCGCCGGGTCACCGACATCATGGCTGAGATCAGTGCGGCCAGCAAAGAACAGAGCGACGGCGTGGGCCAGATCGGCGAGGCTGTGACGCAGATGGACCAGGCCACGCAGCAGAACGCCGCGCTGGTCGAAGAGATGGCGGCGGCTGCCAGCAGCCTGCGCACCCAGGCCACCGAGCTGGTGCAGGCGGTGGCGGTGTTCCGGCTGGCGGGTGCCGGCGCACGCTGAGGCTGCAGAATGGGCCTGGGGGCGGTGCAGGACCGCTCCCCCCGACCCAGGAGGCCCCATGGAACCCATCGATCACGACATGTGCGCACTGTTCGCCCAGCTGGGCCTGCCCAGCGAACCCGAGGCGGTGCGCGACTTCATCCGCCGCCATCGGCCCCTGGCCAGCGGCGTGCGCCTGCACGAGGCCAACATGTGGACGCCGTCCCAGGCCGCCCTGCTGCGCGATGCCCTGCAGCAGGACAGCGACTGGTCCGGTGTGGTGGACCGCCTGAACGCGGCCCTGCATCCCTGAGCCGCTCAGCCGAGCGATCGCTCCAGCAGCAGTGCGGCGCCCAGGGCCTGGGTGTCGTTCCAGCGCGGGCCGACCACGGTCACGCCCACCGGCAGACCGTGGCGGCCCTGGCCCACCGGCACCTGCACGCACGGTGCCCCCAGCAATGACCACAGACGGCTGAACACCGGGTCGCCGGTGGAGTCCAGCCCGGCCGGTGCCTCGCCGCGCGCGCTCGGGGCGATCAGCACATCGGTCAGGCGGAACAGGGTGGCCAGTTCGGCCTGCAGGCGCACCGCCAGTTCCTGGGCGGCGAACAGGCGCTGACGGTCCACCGCATCGCCGCCGGCCAGCACCTGGGCAAAGGCCGGGCTGAAACCCCCGGCCTGCTCGCGCCGCTCGGCTGTGAACGATGAGCGGGCCTCGTAATTCATGATGTCCACCTGGGCCTGTGCCAGGCCGGCCCAGGATTCCGGCAGGTCCACCTCCACCAGCTCCGCACCGGCGTCCTTGAAGGCCTGAGCAGCATCGTTCCAGGCCTGGCGGGCATCGGCATCGGCCAGTTCCCAGTGCGGCGTGCGGCACAGGCCCACGCGGGGCTTGTGGGGCACCACCGGGGTCAGGTCCAGCCGGGCCAGGGCGCCGATGAACAGCGCCACGTCGTCCACACTGCGGGCAAAGCCGCCCACCGTGTCCAGGCTGGGCGAGAGCGATTTCACGCCGGCCAGCGGCAGCAGGTTGTGGGTGGGCTTGTAGCCCACGATGCCGCAGAAGGCGGCTGGCCGCACGATGGAGGCTGCGGTCTGGGTGCCGAAGGCCAGCGGCACCATGTGGGCCGCCACGGCAGCGGCCGAGCCGCTGGAGGAGCCGCCCGGGGTGTGGGGTGCCTGCGGCGTGCTGTGCGGGTTGCGGGTGGGGCCGGGCTTGAAGGTGGCGAACTCGGTGGTCACCGTCTTGCCCAGGATCAGCGCACCCGCGTCCCGGCAGCCGGCCACACAGGCGGCGTCCACCGGGGGCCGGTGGTGCGCGTAGATGGGCGAGCCGTAGCTGGTGGGCTGGTCGGCGGTGTCCAGCAGGTCCTTCACGCCCACCGGCACCCCGGCCAGCGGGCCGTCGGGGCCGCGCCGGTCGAGTTCGCGGGCTTGCTCCAGCGCCTGGCGGCTGTCCAGGAACTGCCACGCGTGCAGCTCGGGGTCGAGGGCGGCGATGCGTTCCAGATGCGAACGGACCACGGCTTCCACCGTGGTCTCGCGCCGGGCAACGGCTTGCGCGATCTGGCGCGCGCTCAGGGTGTGCAGTGGGCTCATGGGCCGGGAACTTACCCCAGCGCCGCGAGCCCGGCAATCACATGTGTGAACCCTGGATGCGGAAGCTGCCCACCACCTCGGCCAGGCGGCGCGCCTGTTCCTTCAGGCTCTCGGCGGCAGCGGCGCTTTCTTCCACCAGCGCGGCGTTCTGCTGCGTCATCTGGTCGAGCTTGCTCACCGCGGTGTTGACTTCGGCGATGCCCTGGCTCTGCTCGTTGGCGGCCGAGCTGATCTCGCCGATGACCTGGTTGACGCGGCCGACCGAATCGACGATTTCGGTCATGGTGCCGCCCGCTTCGCCCACCAGGCGCGAACCGGCTTCCACCTTGTCCACGCTGGTGGCAATCAGCTGCTTGATCTCCTTGGCTGCCTCGGCACTGCGCTGGGCCAGGTTGCGCACCTCGCCGGCCACCACCGCAAAGCCCCGGCCCTGCTCGCCGGCGCGCGCGGCTTCCACCGCCGCGTTGAGCGCCAGGATATTGGTCTGGAAGGCGATGCCGTCGATCACGCCGATGATGTCGCCGATGCGGCGGCTGCTGTCGTTGATGGCATCCATGGTCTGCACCACCTGCTGCACCACCTGACCGCCCCGGCGGGCCACGTCGGCGGCCGAGCTGGAGAGCTGGCGGGCCGAACCGGCGGCCTGGGTGCTCTGGCTCACGGTGCCGGTGAGCTGCTCCATGCTGGCGGCGGTCTGCTGCAGGCTGCTGGCGGTCTGCTCGGTGCGCATGGACAGGTCCTGGGTGCCGGTGGCGATCTCGGCCGAGGCGGTGGCGATCGATTCGGACGACTGCTTCACGCCGGCGATCACGCGGGCCAGGGCCTGGTCGGCCTGGCGCAGGTCGGCCACCAGATCGGCGAACTCGTCCTTGCTGATGGCGGCCTGCACCGTGCCGAGCTGGCCGGCGGCAATCGCCTGGGCCGCCTTGGAGGCGTGGCGCATGCTGGCGGCCATGCTCAGGTAGATGCCCACATAGATGTAGACCGACAGCAGCACGCCGGCCAGCATGGCCAGCACGATCAGGTTGCGCTGGGTGGCGGCCTCGGACGCGCGTTCCTGCAGCAGCTCGTCCAGCACGGCGCGGTTGGCTTCCACCAGTGCCCAGGCGGCATCCAGCGTGGCGGCGCTGGCGCGGGCCACATCGGCCTGGGTCACGGCCACGCTGTCCACCTTGGTGAAGTTGGTGCGGATGTAGCCCAGCATCTCCTTGGCGCTGGCCTTGAGGGTTTCGAAGCGCTGGCCCAGGGCCTGCTGCACCATCGGGTTGGCCTTCATGGACTGGCCCAGCATGGTCTCCACCGTGCCGAAGGTGTCGTTCAGGCGCGCGTCGGTCACCTCATAAAACTGCTTGTCGGCCGCCGAGACGGTGCCCCGGTTCACGTTCATGGTGGCGTAGGCGGCGATCCGCACCGCGATGCCGGCGGTGGACGGTGTGTTGTTGGCCAGCGGATAGCCCAGGTAGAACAGGTCCGCCTCCGGATCCTGCGCCAGGCCGGACGCGTTGCCCATGTCGCGCATGAAGCCGTAGAGGCGGCCGTATTCCGGCGCATGGGCCGCAAAGGCCTTGGCCGGGAATTCGGCGTCCATGGGCAGGGCCGCCACATTGGCCTGCAGGTCGGTCCAGCCCTTGCGAAGCCCGGCCAGGCCGGTGCTCATGTCGAAGAACGGCTGGGCCTGGGCCACGCTGGCCTCGATGCGTTCGAGCTGCTTGTTCACGGCGGCCGACTGCTTCTTGAAGGCTTCCAGCGCAGCCGGATCGCCCGGCGTGCCGGTGATGGCCACCCGGCGGCTCTCGATCAGCACCTTGTTCCATTCCACCAGCTCGGCCATGAGGGCGGTGGCCACCCGCTTGGACTCCAGGGCATGCACACGTTCGTTGAGGTCGCGCACCGCCGCAAAGCCCAGGGCCAGCAGCAGGATCAGGGTGGGGATGCCGGCCAGCAGGAATTTCGGGCCGAGTCGCAGACGCGCCATGAGGGCGGCCGCCGGGGCGAAGAGGGTGTTCATGGAGGGCAATGCGTTGTGTGACAGAGGGACGACGTTCTGCGACGTCATCCGTGCATTTCGACACAACTGCCCGGAACTGAAGCGCCGAACAGAGGCTGGGGTGTCCCCCAGCTGACGCTTTACCAGCTGCCCACGTTGGGCATGTCCACCCACGGGGCCTTGGGCGGAAGCGGATCGCCGCGCTGCAGCAGCTCGATGGAGATGTGGTCCGGCGAGCGCACGAAGGCCATGTAGCCATCGCGCGGCGGGCGGTTGATGGTCACGCCATGGGCCTGCAGGCGTTCGCAGGTGGCATAGATGTCGTCCACCGCATAGGCCAGGTGGCCGAAGTTGCGGCCCCCGGTGTAGGTCTCGGGGTCCCAGTTGTACGTGAGCTCGACCTGGGCCTGGGTGTCGCCGGGGGCGGCCAGGAAAGCCAGTGTGAAACGGCCCTGGGGGACCTCGCGCACGCGCAGCACTTCCAGACCGAGGGCGTCGCGGTAGAACTTGAGGGAGGTTTCCAGATCGGTCACGCGGACCATGGTGTGCAGGTATTTCATGTCGGGGAAGTTCAGGAGGCGGTGGCCAGCGGGGTGATGGCCTCGAGCAGTTGGCTGGCCCGCGCAAAGTCTAGCGACTGCACCGCCTCGCGCAGGGCCGCCTCGGATTCGTCCCCGGCCAGCGCGCGGATTCCGCCCGCCAGCTCGCCATACCGATCCAGCGCATCCAGATCCTGGCGCTGCAGCAGCGCTGCCAGCGCCTGCAGCGCCGGCAGGGCCACCGGCGCGGCGGGCACTGCCTGGGCCTGCTGGCCCTGGTGGTCGGCCAGGGCGCGCCCGGCTGCCACCGCCAGCCGGGCCAGACCGTCGGCCAGTGCCTGGGCCAGATCATCGGCCGGCAGGCCCTGGCGCAGGGCCTGCTCCAGACGGTGGCTGGTGCCGGCCACCTCGGTGGCACCCAGGGCGCCGGCGGCCCCCCGCAGCTTGTGCAGCCGCGCCAGCAGGGCCTCGCGCCGCTGCGGCGTGGCATCGCGGCACCAGGCGGGCAGTTCGCCGGGCAGGCTGGCGGTGTCTCGCACGAAGCGCTCCAGCAGGCCGATGAACAGCCCGTGGTCACCGCACAGCAGCTGGCGGGCAGCCACCATGTCGATGCCGTGCACCAGCGCCCAGCCGGCCGCGGCGCGGGCCTGGGCCTGCGCACTGGCGCTCACCACATCGGGCACGCTGGCACCGGCTTCGTTCATGACTCGCCGCACCTCCACGATCAGCCGCGCCAGGTCCAGCGGCTTGCTCAGGAAGGCATTCATGCCGCTGGCCAGGGCCCTGCGGCGTTCTTCCAGCAGGGCGCCAGCGGTCAGGGCCACGATGGGGAGCTGTTCCAGGCCGGTGGTGGCGCGGATCAGGCGGGTGGCCTGCAGGCCGTCCATCTCGGGCATCTGGACGTCCATCAGCACCACATCGAAGCCGGTGGGGGCGGCCTGCAGCCGCTCCAGGGCCTCTCGGCCATGCACGGCGGTTTGCACCACGGCGCCCTGCAGTTCCAGCAGGCGCTGGCCGATGTCGCGGTTGATCTCGCTGTCGTCCACCAGCAGCACCCGAACGCCCTGCAGCCAGCGGTCGGTGGTGTTGACCTGGGGCTCCAGCTGGTGGCTGCTGACGGCCTGGTTGACCGCATCGAGCAGCACCGGCGCCTCCACCGGGACCGAGAGCACCTGATCGACGCGCACGCCGGTGTGCGGCAGGGCAATGTGGCTGCTGGCATCCAGGCAGACCACCACCAGGGCCGGGCTGCCGGGCAGGGAGCCGTCCAGGGCGCGCAGGGCGGCCGTGGTGGCGGCATCGCTGGAGCGCCACAGGGCGATCACCACCCCTCCGCTGCCCACCGGCGCCGGGTCGCCCTGGTGCGTCTGCTGGCCCAGGGCCATGAGATCGGGCACATCCACCGGCTTCCAGCCCAGGGTGCGGGCGGCATCCAGGTAGGGCTGGCGGTCTTGCGCCTGCCCCCCGGTCACGAACACCTGCAGGCCCGGCACCTGCGGCACCCGGGCATGCTCGGCCGGCTGCAGCGTGAGCGTGAACCAGAAGGTGCTGCCCTGGCCCGGCTCGCTCTCCATGCCGCAGGTGCCGCCCATGAGCTCGACCAGATGGCGCACGATGGACAGGCCCAGGCCGGTGCCGCCGAAGCGGCGGGTGGTGGAGGCGTCGGCCTGGGTGAAGGGGCGGAACAGCCGCTCGCGCACCTCGGGCTCGATGCCGATGCCGCTGTCGGCCACCTCGCAGCGCAGGTGCACGCCCTGAGGGCCTTTCTCCAGCACCCGCACTGCCAGGCGGATGTGGCCGCGGTCGGTGAACTTGACCGCGTTGGACAGCAGGTTGTTGATGACCTGGCCGATGCGCAGCGCATCGCCCACCAGCCAGGTGGGCAGGTCGTTGGGCAGATCGGCCTCGAGCTGCACGCCCTTGGCCAGGGTCTGGGGCAGGAACAGGGTGGCCTTCTCGGTGATCAGCCGGCCCAGGCGCAGCGGTGCCAGATCCAGGGTGAGCTCGCCGGCCTCGATCTTGGCCAGGTCAAGCACGTCGTTGACGATGCCTAGCAGCGACTGGCCGGCCAGCTGCGCCTTGCGCAGCAGCTGGGTCTGTTCGGCGTTCAGGGCGGAGGCTGCCAGCAGGTTGTTCACGCCGATCACCGCGTTGAGCGGCGTCCGGATCTCGTGGCTCATGTTGGCCAGGAACAGGCTCTTGGCCTCGTTGGCCGCCTCGGCGTCCTGCTTGGCCTGGCGCAGCACCTCGGCCAGTTCGCGCCGCTCGGTCACGTCTTCCAGCGACCCCACCAGCCGCACCGCCCGGTCGCCTTCGTACTCGGCCAGCGAGGTCAGCCGCAGCCAGCGCTCGCGGCCGTAGGCGGTGACGAAGGGCAGCTCCAGATCGCCCGGCACCCGTTCCACGATGGCCCGGCGCGCGGCGGCGTTGATGGTGTCCAGCGTGGGCTGGCTGAAATAGGCCGCCAGGTCGTCGAGCGTGAGCGGGTGGCCGGCAGGCAGGGCGAAGATGGCCAGGGTCTGGGGGGTGACGGTGAGCGTGCGGGTGGCGATGTCCATCGACCAGCCGCCCACCCCGGCAATGCGCGAGACACGGTCCAGGAAGGACTCGCTCTGCATCAGCTGGCGGTTGAGCGTCTGCAGGGCCATGTCGCGCTCCTGCAGGGTGCCGGCCATGGCGTCGAAGCTCTCGGCCAGCTGGCCCAGTTCGTCCGGGTGGCGGTAGGCGGTGCGGGCATCCAGATCGCCGGCCTTCATGCGTTCGGCGGTGTCTCCCAGCCGGCCGATGGGCCACAGCACCCGGCGCAGCAGCAGCCAGGCCATGGAGCCCACCAGGGCCAGCAGCACCGCCAGAGTGGTCAGATCGATGATGCCGTGGCGCAGCTCGGCATGGCGCCGGCGTTCGTTGACCTGGTCCGACAGGTGGAAGGCGCCGTCGCTGATCAGGCGGGTCTCGTTGATCAGCTGGTCGGTCAGCAGCTCGCGGCGGGCCCAGCCGGGGGCGTCGCCGCCGCCGGGTTGGCGGGTGAGGTTGTCGAACAGCACCGGCAGGCCTTCGATCACCGTTTCCAGTTCGCGGGCGGATTCATCGTTGGCCGGGCTGGCGGCGGCATAGCTGCGCAGGGCGGTGCGCAGCTCGCCGTGCAGCACCACCCACTGGCGCACCGAGCGCGACGAGCCGTGCAGCATGTAGTCCTGCGTGAGCACCAGCAGGCCGGCGGCGTCGCGCGCCAGCTTCTCGGCAGCGGCCTGCTGGGCGTCCAGGACGCGCCCATCACGCACGTCCTGGGCCAGCAGCACCAGGTTCGTGGCCGAGAGCACCAGCACGGTGCCCACCATGGCGATCAGCATGGGACGCAGCCGCATGGCGCGCTCACTTCACCATCGACACCGCCCGCGGCTCCAGCTGGCGCAGGGGGCGGGCACGGATCACGTCCAGGAAGTCGGGTGGCTCGGTCAGGGTGGACTGACCCGAGCGCATGGCCCAGCGCGACTCGGTCTCCAGGGTGCCGATCAGGCTCTGGTCCAGGCGCAGGCGGAATTCGAACTCGCGCAGCAGCAGGGCCACCCGCTCGAGCGGAATGCCCAGCACCCGCGAGGCCAGGGCGTAGGCCTCGGCCGGTTCGTTGCGCATCAGGTGAGCCACCTGCTGCAGCGACCGCAGCACCTTCACCAGCTGGGCATCGGTCAGTCCGGGCCGGGCCACCAGGTTCATGGTGAGGGTGTAGATGGGGGGAATCTCCAGTGCCTTGCCCTTGGCTCCCAGCGCATCCAGGGCCTGACCACCGAAGGGGTGGTAGAGGCCTGCGGCATCCACCTCGCCCTTGAGCAGCGCGTCGATCGGCCGCACCGGGTCCAGCTTGACCAGGGTGACATCGTTGGGTGTGAGCCCGTGGAAGCTCAGGAAGGTCTCGGTGTGGAAGTGGCTGCTGGTGCCGGCCAGGTAGCCCACGCGCTTGCCCCGCAGATCGCCGCCCTGGGTGATGCCCCGGTCGACCCGTGCCACCAGCTGGTTGCTGCGGCGCGAGCTGGCCACGGTGGCGATCAGTTCCAGCTTGTGACCGGCGTGCAGGGCCAGCACCAGGCTGGTGTCGGAAACGATGGTGATGTCGGCCTGGCCGCTGACGATGCGGGCGATGCAGTCCTTCCCGTTGATGCAGTTCACCACCAGGACCGGCTGGCCCTCGGCGTCGAAATAGCCTTCGGCGGCGGCCATCAGGCCGATGGACATGCTGGGCAGGCCGGCAGATGCCAGGCGCAAGGGCGGCGTCGGCGTATCGGCCTGAGCGGTGCTGGTCAGCAGGCAGGCCATCAGGGTCAGGCCCGAGAGGGCGGCGCGTACAAGGTGTTTCAAGGGCGGCTCGGCATCGCTGTTGTCAGCCTGCTTCCGGCTGCGTGTGCATTATTGGTCCTGTCCCGGCGGTCCCGTCTTGGTGTTTTCCGGCATGCGGAGCCGGGTTTCAATCGGAATCCAGCCGTCGTCAGCGCCCCATGGCGCAGCGCGCCGCTGCCAGATCCCAGCCGGCCCAGCCGCAGCTCTTGAAGAACACCGGTCCCGCCTGCGGCCGTGGCACCCGGCCGGCCACCACGTCAGCCAGCATGGGCAGGGCCGGCACATCGATGCCGGCCTGCAGCAGGTCGCCGGCCTCGACGTCGGCGTCCCGGGTGTCCACCACCAGCGTTCCGCGTGCGGCCAGGTCGCGGCAGACCTCGGGCGCCCACTCCACCATGCGCGGGGTGAAGGCGCCCACGGCGGCCACGAAGGCATCGTCGCGCGGACGTCCGCGCAGGCAGACCGCCTGCGCCGGCGTGCAGCTCACCACCAGCGGGCAGTCGGCCAGGGCGGCGTCGGGGTCGTCCACGCGGGAGGCCTTCAGACCCCTCTGGCGGGCATGCTGCACCAGCGCGTCGGCACTGGCTGCGCTGCGGGAGGCCACCACCACCTCGCGCAGACCCAGGCCGTCGGCGAAGGCGTCCAGGTGGGACCGGCCCTGCACGCCGGCACCCACGATGAGCAGCGGCCCGTCGGTGCGCGGCGCCAGCCGTTGCGCGGCCAGCAGACTCACGGCGGCGGTGCGGCGAGCGGTGACGGTCGGGCCGTCGAGCAGCCCGATGCGCCGGCCATCCACCGCGTCGAAGACCACGATGTCGCCCTGGATGGCCGGCAGGCTGCGCGCGGCGTTGTCCGGCACGAAGGTGATCAGCTTGGTGATGGCCAGCCGGGCATCGTGGGCCGGCATCACGAACAGGCTGCCGCCGCCGGGCAGCGGCTGCACCATGCGCGGCGGCACCCGCACCTGCGGGTCCTGCAGCAGGGCGGCCAGAGCGGCGGCCAGTCGGGGGTAGGGCAGGGCTTCTGCGGTGGCTTCGGGGTTCATGGGTGGCAATGAAGGGGTGGATGTATGGGGCTACCTACGCCCGGTCGCGGCGGCGACCGGAACCTCTGGAAAACCCTCGGTCATCGTACTTGTTGGGGTATTCGCTGGCCCCCAGAATGGGACTCCCGACATCTTTCGGGACAGCCCAACAGAGAAGAGGAGACACATGAAGATCAATCGACTGCTTGCCGCCCTCATGATCGCCGGCGTGGCCACCGGCGCCCTGGCCCAGGCCGGCAAGGACAACCTGTCCACCCTGAAACAGATGAAGGTCTCGGGCGTGGACCTGAACATCCCGCCGGTGCCTCAGGAGGGCAAGAACGCCGAGGCGATCAAGGCCAACCTCAAGAACATCAAGATGCCGCCGGGCTTCAAGATCGAGCTGTATGCCGTGGTGCCCGATGCCCGCCACATGGCCGTGGCGCCCAGCACCAACATGCTGTTCGTGGGCACCCGCAAGACCCGTGTCTGGGCCGTGACCGACCGCAACGGCGACGGCACCGCCGACGAGGTCAAGCCCTTTGCCCCGTCGCTGAACTTCAAGGTGCCCAACGGCGTGTGCTGGACCAAGGACGGCTTCCTGGTGGTGGTGGAGCACAACCGGGTGCTCAACTTCCCGGCCGCCGAGTTCTTCTATGAAGGCCCGGACGTGGCCGTGATCGAGGTGGTGCCGCAGGGCGGCCTGATCCCGGTGGAGGAGGAGTCGTTCAACCACGGCGCGCGCACCTGCCGCGTGGCCGACGACGGCACCCTCTACGTCACCCTGGGCCAGCCCTACAACGTGCAGCCGGCCGGCAAGGTGGAGCTGTACGACAAGATCGGCATCGGCGGCATCGTGCGCATGAACGCCTTCGACGGCTCCAAGCGCGAGGTGTATGCCCGCGGCATGCGCAACTCGGTGGGCATGGACATAAACCCCAAGGACAAGACGGTGTGGTGGACCGACAACCAGACCGACGGCCTGGGTGACGACGTGCCGCCGGGCGAACTGAACCGCAGCACCAAGGCTGGCGAGCACTTCGGCTACCCGTACTGGAACGGCAAGTTCAAGGTGGCCGGCACCGCAGCAGCGCCGGACCTGAAGGACATGAAGGAGCCGGCCAAGGCGGTGTTCCCGCAGGTCGAGTTCCCGGCCCACCAGGCCCAGCTCGGCATGACCTTCTACAACGGCAAGCAGTTCCCGGCCAAGTACCAGGGCGGCATCTTCGTGGCCTCGCACGGCTCGTGGAACCGCAGCAAGGCCACCGGCGCGCTGATCAACTTCATCCCGCTCAATCCCGATGGCACCGCCGGCAAGTCCGAGGTGTTTGCCGAAGGCTGGCTGGATGCCAACGGCGTCTACAAGGGCCGCCCGGTGGACGTGGCGCCCATGAAGGACGGCTCGCTGCTGATCTCCGACGACTACGTCGGTGCGATCTACCGCGTGACCTACGTCGGCAACTGATACGGCCCACCCCGGACGCAGGAGGCCCTCCGGGGCCTTCTGCGTTTTTCAACCCCCCACTTTTCGGGTTTCTTCCATGCGCCACCTTTCCCTTCTTGCAGCGCTGGCCCTGGCGGCCGGCTTCACGGCCGGCGCCCAGGCCGCCGACGTCAAGGCCGGTCAGGCCCGTTCGGCCGCCTGCGCGGTGTGCCACGGCCCCCAGGGCCTGTCCATGCAGCCCGCCGTGCCGCACCTGGCTGGCCAGCCCGAGATCTACCTGATCGAGCAGCTCAAGGCCTACCGCAGCGGCAAGCGCGCCAACGAAGTCATGGGCGTGATCGCCAAGCCGCTGACCGACGCCGAGATCGAGAACCTGGCGGCCTGGTACGCCTCCATCACGCTGCGGGTCGAGATGCCCTGAGCCGGCTGCCCGGGGCCGTCCGGCCGATCAGCGGTCGGCAGGGATGATCCAACGATGACGAAGGCACCGGATCGCCCGATAGCATTCGCGCTTACCCTGTCCGGTATTCCGCCGAACGTGATTGATCGAACGCCTTCCGCCATGAAATCCCACCCGCTGTCCGCTCCTGCCCTGCCGTCCCTGAACCGCCGCCGCTTCACCGCCCTGGTGGCCGGCACCGCCCTCACCGGTGCACCGCTGGTGCGGGCCCAGTCGGGCAACCGCATCGTGCTGGGCCAGTCGGCCGCGCTCACCGGCGCCGCCGCCCAGCTGGGCGTGCAGTTCCACGCGGGTGCCAAGCTGCACTTCGATGCCCTCAATGCCGCCGGTGGCGTCAATGGCCAGCGCATCGAGATCGTCAACCTGGACGATGGCTACGAGCCCGACCGCTGCGCCGAGAACACCCGCAAGCTGCTCAAGGACGATGTGTTCGCCCTGTTCGGCTACATCGGCACACCCACCAGCCTGGCCGCGCTGCCGCTGGCCATCCAGGCCAACACCCCGTTCATTGCGCCCTTCACCGGGGCCATGGGCCTGCGCCAGCCGTTCAACAAGCTGGTGTTCCACCTGCGCGCGTCCTACAACGACGAGACCGCCCTCATCGTGCGCCAGCTCACCAATCTGGGCCTGAACAAAATCGCGGTGTTCCACCAGAACGACAGCTACGGCAAGGCCGGTCTGGACGGCGTGGTCGCGGCGCTGGCTTCGCGCAACCTCAAGCCGGTGGCCACCGCCACCGTGGAGCGCAACTCGGTGGACGTGGCCCAGGCTGTGGCCACCATCAACGCGGCCAAGCCCGACGCCGTGGTGCAGATCAGCGCCTACAAGTCGTGCGCCGCCTACATTCGGGCGGCCAAGGCGGCCGGTTACGGGGGCACCTTCTACAACGTGTCCTTCGTGGGCACCCAGGCCCTGGCCGACGAGCTGGGGAAGGACGGCGCCGGCGTGGTGGTGTCCCAGGTGGTGCCCAACCCGTTCAGCACCACCCGGCCCATCAGCCGCGAGTTCCAGGACGCCATCGCCAAGGGCGGCAACAAGGTGCAGCCCAACTTCTCCAGCATGGAGGGCTACATGGCGGCCCGCATGGTGACCGAGGGCATCCGGCGCGCAGGGGGCCGCGTCACGCGCGACAGCCTGATCAGCGGGCTGGAGGCCATCGGCGACCTGTCCATGGGCGGCTTCAACCTGTCGCTGTCCTCCAGCGACCATGTGGCCTCCAGTTTTGCAGAACTGTCCATGCTGACCGGTGACGGCAAGGTCCGCACCTGACATGACCGTGCCCAGGGGCCTGCCGGCCCATGCCCGGGCGGTGCCGCCTGATCGCGCCTGCCGCCTGCTCAACCACGGACCCACCGTGCTGGTGGGCGCGCACCATGGCGGCCAGACCAATGCCATGGCGGCCGCCTGGGCCTGCGCGCTGGACTTCACCCCGCCCAAGCTCACCGTGGTGCTCGACAAGGCCACCCGCACCCGCGCCCTGCTGGAGGCCGGCGGCGAGCTCGGCCGCTTCACCGTGGCCCTGCCGTGCGTGGCACAGGCTGCGCTGGTCACGGCACTGGGCACCACCAGTGCGGTGCAGGTGCCCGACAAGATGGAGCGCCTGCAGCGCGAGGCCGACCTGCGCTGGCAATCCGTGCCGGGCCATCCCGGTCTGCCGCTGATCGAAGGTTGCGTGGCCTGGATGCTGTGCCGTGTGCTGCCCCAGCCGGCCCTGCAGCAGGCGCACGACCTGTTCCTGGCCGAGATCGAGCAGGCCTGGGCCGACGAGCGCGTGTTCCATGGCGGGCGTTGGCATTTCGAGACGGCCGATCCCGCCCTGCGCACCCTGCACCATGTGGCGGGCGGGCACTATTACGCGATCGGCGAGCCGGTCGTGTCCCCCGAGCGGGGCACAAGGGCCTGAGCCACCGAGGGATCCCGCTGTGGAGCGGTGAAGTCCTGAGGTAACCTCAGCGCATGAGCCTCATACCCCAACCCGTAGCGACCCGGCATGCCCCGCAGACCGACTGGCCGGACGTGCGGGCCGTCGCCCTGCTGCCCGGTTCCCTGCCCATGGGCGGTGTGGTGCCCGACACCCCGGTGCACGCCTTTGCACAGACGCCCGACGCGCTGCGTCTGGCCACCCAGGCCGGGCTGAATCCCCAGCGCCGCGACATCGATCTGGACGGCCTGCTGGCTTTCGAGATCAGCGACGTGGTCACCCCGGCCGAGGCCGATGCCCTGGTGGCGGCGTCCGAACACATGGGCTTCCGGCCCGAGGCGCCGGGCATTGCCACGCCGCCGGGCATGCGCATGAACAAGTCGGTGCACTGGCTGGCCGATGCCGCGCTGCTGGGCCCGGTGATGGACCGCATCGGGCATCTGCTGCCGCCCCGCATCGACGGCCGTGCGCTGTTCCCGCAGTTCAGCCACCGGCTCAACATGTACCGCTACGACGACAACGATGTCTTCAACCGGCACACCGACGGTGACTGGCCCGGCTACAGCCTGGATCCCCAGCGCCACACCATGCTGGAGTGGCGCGGGCTGCGCTCGGCGCTCACCATGATCCTCTACCTCAACGGCCCGCAGGACGGTGTGCAGGGCGGCCAGACCCGGCTGTTCACCCGTCAGGGCCGTGCGGTCGATGTGACGCCGGCCAAGGGTTCGGCGCTGTTCTTCCGCCACGGCTTCGGCCCGGCATCGGTGGTGCACGAGGGTTGCCGCGTCAGCGGCCCGGTGCCCAAGTACGTGGCCCGCATCAATGTGATGTACCAGGAGGCATCCGCATGAACGCCGATGTGCTGGCCAACGAGCCACCCGTGACCACCGCCCCCATCCGGGTGGGCATCGTCGAGGACGACCCGCGCGTCAACCAGGCCCTGGGCGCGGCCGTGAACATGGCCGCCGACATGCGACTGGCCTGGTCCGAGACCACCCGTGCCGCCGCCCTGGCGGCGCTGGCGCACTCGCCGGTGGATGTGCTGCTGGTCGACCTGGGCCTGCCCGACGGCTCGGGCATCGACGTGATCCGCGAAGCCCACGAGCGGCTGCCGCGTTGCGACGTGATGGTCTGCACCATCTTCGGTGACGAGGCCCATGTGCTGCAGTCCATCGAGGCCGGTGCCCACGGCTACCTGCTCAAGGACAGTCCGTCGGGCACGATCGCCGAAGAGATCCGCCTGCTGCGGGCCGGCGGCAGCCCGATCAGCCCGCTGATTGCCCGGCTGGTGCTGGGGCGCTTGCGTCCGGCACTGCCGGTGGCCGGGCCTGCCGAGCCACACGACGGCAAGCCGGGTGTGAGCATGTCCCGGCGCGAGACCGAGGTGCTCGAACTCATCACCAAGGGCTTCACCTACGAGGAGATCGCCCGCAAGCTGGGTGTCACCCGCCACACGGTGCAGACCTTCGTGCGGCGCATCTACGCCAAGCTGGAAGTAGGTTCCAAGATCGAGGCGATCAATGCCGCTCGCCAGCAGGGCCTGCTCGGGCCCTGAGCGGCGGTCCCGTCGGCCCTGGCTGGCGGGCTGCCTGTTGTGGTGGCTGCTGATCCTGGTGGCCTGGCCCGCCTGGGCCGGCCATGGCGCCATCCACCAGAACCGGGCCTGGCTGCTGGAGCAGTCCGGTGGCGACATGGAGGCCCCACCCGCCGCCACGGTCGATACCCGGACGCTCGGTGGCAACTGGCGCGATGTGCCCCTGCCGTTCATGGCACCCCGCCCGCTGCATGCCGATCCGCTGGCGGCCAGCGGCACCATCACCCGCTGGTTCCGAATCGATCTGCCGGCCGGTCTGGAGGGTGAAGAAGTGCTCTACCTGCCGCGCTGGCAGACCATCGGCCGCATCACCGTCTATGCCGATGGCCGGCTGGTCTACCACTCGCCTGGTGGACCGGTGTGGAACGGCTTCAACCTGCCGCTGTGGCTGCCGCTCAACATCACCCAGGACGAGCCGCCGCCGCAGCAGATCCTGGTGCGCCTGGTCAGCCCGGTCGATGCCGGGGCCGGGCTGTCCAGCCTGTGGGTGGGACCGCGCGAAGAACTGATCTGGCAGCACCGCCTGCGCGAGGCCTTGCAGGCCAGCATCCCGTTCATGGCCAGTGCGGCCTTTCTGGCCATCGGCCTGTTCTCCCTGGCGGTCTGGGGCCGGCGCCGGGCCGAGACCGCCTACCTGCTGTTCTTCGTGTCCTCGGCGCTGTTCTTCCTGCGCTGCATCCATTACTACAGCGGGGACCGCCGACCGCTCATGCCGGAAGACTGGTTCGGCTGGATCACGGTGAACAGCCTGGGCTGGCTGCTGGTGAGCGTGTACTTCTTCACCTTCCGGCTGCACCAGATCCGCTTCGTGTGGCTGGAGCGTGCCGTGCTGGTCATCATGGGGCTCACCACCGTGGTCACCCTGCCGCCGCTGAGCTGGCTGGCCCCGGTGGCCGATCTGGCCCCGCTGGCCTACCTGCTGCAGCTGGTCGTCATGGTGGTGGTGACGGTGGTGGCCCTGTGGGCGGCGCGCCGCAGCGGCAACCGGGCGGCGCTGGTCATGGCCGGCTGGAATGTGACCAACATTCCCATCGGCGTGCACGACTGGATGCTGCAGAACATGCTCATCAGCGTGGAGAGCCTCTACCTGCTGCCCTACACCGGCATGGGGCTGTTCGTGCTGTTCATGGGCGTGGTGTTCCAGCGCTACGTGGGCGCGGTCACCGAAGCCGAGCAGGCGCGCCAGCAGCTGCAGCAGCGGCTGGCCGAGCGCGAGGAGGAACTCTCCCTGAGCTACCAGAAGCTGCGCAGCGCCGAGCAGGTGCAGATGCTGGCCCAGGAGCGCCAGCGACTGATGCAGGATATGCACGATGGTCTGGGCTCGTCGCTGATGAGTGCGCTGCACGCGGTCGAGTCGGGGCAGATGTCGGAGGCCGAGGTGGCCCAGGTGCTGCGCGAATGCATCGACGACATGAAGCTGGCCATCGACTCGCTGGAGCCGGTGCAGACCGACCTGCTGCTGCTGCTGGCCACGCTGCGCTTCCGGCTGGCACCGCGCCTGCAGGGCAGCGGGCTCGCGCTGGACTGGGAGGTGGACGATGTGCCGCGCCTGCAGTGGCTGGAGCCCCGCAGCGCGTTGCACATCCTGCGCATCTTCCAGGAGGTGCTCACCAACATCATCAAGCACGCCAGGGCCAGCCGCATCACGGTGCGCACCTCGCACGACGACACCCATGTCACGGTGACGGTGGAGGACAACGGCGTGGGCTTCGACATGCCGCCGCCGGCCACCGATGTCAGCTCGCCGCCGCGCGGCAAGGGGCTGGGCAACCTGCTGCGCCGCACCGCGCAGTTGCAGGGACACGCCCGCTGGGAGCGCCTGCCGCAGGGCACACGCTTCTCGTTGCGCCTGCCGTTCAAGCGCCAGCCGGGTTGATGTCCCCCGCGCTGGGGACTGCAGACGGCGGCCAGACTGCCGATATGCAGACAGGGGTGGCGTGTCTGCCGCCCCGGCCCTATATTGACCCGACCCGTGTCTGCCACGACCGACCTGCTGCGCCCCATGAGCCCGCCATCCGAACCCTCTGCCGATCCGGCTTTCGACCATGCGCCTTGCGCCCTGATCGAACTCGATCCCGCCGGCCATGTGCTGCGCGCCAACCGCGCCAGCCGCCAGCTGCTGGCCTGGTCCGGCGACGATGGCCTGGCCGGCCGGCACCTGTCGGTGCTGCTGCGGCTGGAGGGCTCACCCGGAGAGTCCCTGCTGCCCTCGCATCTGGCCCTGGTGAAGTCGGCAGTGGCCGTGCCGCCGCTGGAACTGCGGGTGCGGCTGCCCTCGGGCGAGGTGCATGTGCTGCAGCTCTCGCTCAGTGCCGTCCCCGATGCCTCGGGTCAGGTGCAGCGCCTGCTGGTGGCGCTGCTCGATGTGGGCGAGCGCCGGGTGCAGGAACAGCGCCTGGCCGCGCAGGTGGACTTCCTGAGCGCCCTGACCGACCGCACCCCGTCGCGCCTGACCTATTTCGATCGCGACCTGGTCTGCCGCTTTGCCAACCGCGCCCAGGCCGAGCGGTATGGCCGCACGCCCCAGCAGATGGTGGGCGCCCACCTGAGCGAGCTGATCCCGCCGGCGCAGCTGCCGCGCGTGATGGCCCGCGTGACGCGTGCGCTGGCCGGAGAGACCCAGACCTTCGAGGCCGACGGCACCGCCGCCGATGGCCAGCCGTCCTACCACGAGGTGCACTATGTGCCCGATGTGCAGCACGGCGAGGTGGCGGGCGTGTTCATGGAGCTCAAGGACATCACCGAGCGCCGCCGCACCGAAGACATCGTGCTCAATGCCAACCTGGAGCTCGAAGAGCGGGTGCAGCAGCGCACTGCCGAACTGCACGCCAGCGAACAGCGTTTCCGCCTCATGGTGGACGCGGTGCGCGACAGCTGCATCTACTTCGTCGATGCCGAAGGCTTCATCGTGGAATGGAGCGAGAGCGCGCAGCGCCTGCATGGCTTCGACCGGGTGCAGGTGCTGGGCCGCCCGCTGGCCATGCTGCTGCCGCCCGACGACGGCGTCGATCTGGCCATCGAGCCGGAGCAGCCGGATGTGCTGTTGCACCAGACGCTGGACCACGGCCATGCCGACACCCAGGGCTGGCGCCTGCGGGCCGACGGTTCGCGCTTCTTTGCGCATGTGAGCCTCACGGCGCTGCGCAACCCGGCCGGCGAGCTGCAGGGCATCTCGGTCATCGAGCGCGACATGACGGCGGCCAAGCAGCTGGAGGACGTGATGAACGACCTCAACAAGGAGCTGGAGCGGCGCGTCGAGGAACGCACCCGCCAGCTGGTGGCCGCCAACAAGGACCTGGACGTCTTCTCGCACACCATCTCCCACGACCTGCGGGCACCGCTGCGCCACATCGGCAGCTTTGCCGGCCTGATCCGCGAGCAGCTGGGCGAGCAGGGCGACCCCCAGTTGCTGCAGTACGAGAGCGCCATCTCGCGCTCGGCGCGGCGCATGGCGGGCATGGTCGAGGGCCTGCTGGAATATGCCCGCCTGGGCCGCATCACGGTGGAGTACCAGCCGGTGCCGCTGCTGCCGCTGGTGCAGGGCGTGGTGGCGCACCTCAAGGCCGAGCATCCACTGCGCGACCTGTCCTGGGACATCGAGGCCGACCTGCCGGTGGCCCGGGGCGACCCGATGATGCTGGCCCAGCTGTTCGCCTACCTGCTGGAAAACGCGGTCAAGTTCACCGGGCGTACGCCGCAGGCGCGGGTCGAGATCGGCTGGACGGTCAGCGAGCAGGGTGTGCGCACCTTCCATGTGCGCGACAACGGCGTGGGTTTCGACCTGCAGAGGGCGGCCAACCTGTTCGTGATGTTCCAGCGCCAGCACCATTCCATGGACTACGACGGGCTGGGCACCGGCCTGGCGCTGGCCCAGCGCATCGTGGAGCGGCACGGTGGCCGCATCTGGTGCGAGACGGCAGTGGGCCAGGGCTGCAGCTTCCTGTTCACCCTGCCCTTCGAGGGCGAGGAAGCCGGCGACAGCCGCTTCGGCGCGGTGGACGACCTCTGAGCGGTTCTGCGTTCAGGGCAGGTCCGGCAGCACGGCCGTGACCTCGATCTCCACCTTCGCGCGCTCTTCCACCAGCGCGCTCACCTCCACGCAGGTCATGGCTGGAAAGTGCCGGCCCATGACGCTGCGGTAGGCCTCGCCCAGTTCGCGCAGGCGGGCGTTGTACTCCACCCGGTCGGTGATGTACCAGGTCATGCGCACCATGTGCTCGGGTCCGGCCCCGGCGCAGGCCAGCACGTCGTGCACGTTCTGCAGCGCCTGCCGGGTCTGGTGGATGAAGTCGTCGCTCTCGAACTGCTGCTGCGCATTCCAGCCGATCTGCCCGCCCACGAACACCATCGTGCCGCGTGCTGCGATGCCGTTGGCATAGCCCTTGGGGGTGGCCCATCCGGGCGGTTGCAGGTGTTTCATGGGGCGGTGCTCGGCGTGTCGGTGGTGGAGGGGGCCATGGCCAGCTGACGCAGCGCAAAGCGCTGCAGCTTGCCGGTGCCGGTGCGGGGCAGCCGGTCGGTGAAGACCAGGCGGCGTGGGTACTTGTAGGGCGCCAGGCTGTGCTTCACATGGTCCTGCAGCGCCTTGACCAGGGCGGCGTCGCCGTGGTGGCCGGGTTGCAGCACCACGAAGGCCAGCACGATCTGGCCACGCTCTTCGTCGGGCTGGCCCACCACGCCGCATTCGGCCACCGCCGGGTGCTGCAGCAGGGCGGCTTCCACCTCGGGGCCGGCCACGTTGTAGCCGGCGGTGATGATCATGTCGTCGGTGCGCGCCTGGTAGAAGAAGTAGCCGTCGGCATCCCGCACGAAGGCGTCGCCAGGGAAGTTCCAGCCGTCCTGCACATACTGGGCCTGGCGGGCGTCGTCCAGGTAGCGGCAGCCGGTGGGGCCCACCACCGCCAGTCGGCCCACCTGGCCGTCGGGCAGCTCGTGGCCCTGCTCGTCCACGATGCGCGCCGTGTAGCCCGGCACCACCCGGCCCACCGCACCGCGCCGCACCTCGTGCGGGGCCGACGAGATGAAGATGTGGAACATCTCGGTGGCGCCGATGCCGTCCAGCATTTCCAGGCCGGTGGCCTCTTTCCAGAGCTGGCGCGTGGCGTCCGGCAGACCCTCGCCGGCACTCACGCTGATGCGCAGCCGGCCGATGCCGTGCTCTCTGGCGAACGGCGCCATCTGCCGGTAGAAGGTGGGAGCGGTGTAGCAGATGGTGGCGCCCTGTTCGGCCATCAGCCTGACCATGGCCTCGGGCGTGTAGCCGATGGCGGGAAAGTACACCGAGCAGCCGGCCCACATCGGGAAGATCAGCAGCCCGCCCAGGCCGAAGGTGAAGGCCAGCGGCGGCGAGCCCATGACCACGTCGTCCGGCGTGGCCCGCAGCACATGGCGCGGCCAGCACTCGCAGGCGGCCAGCACCTCGCGGTGGGTGTGCACAGCCGCCTTGGGCGTGCCGGTGGTGCCGGAGGTGAAGGCCAGCAGGGCCACGTCGTCACCCCAGGTGGGGCAGGGGCTGGCGCGGTGGGCCTGTTGGGCCGCCAGGGCCTGCAGCCCATCGGCATCGGACGTGTTGAAGCGCAGCAGCGGCCGCGCGCCGCGCACCGGCTCGAGTTCGGTGGTGAGGGCGGCGTCGCACAGCAGCAGGGCGGGTTGCGCCTTGTCGATGATGGCGCCCAGCTCCTGGGCGCGCAGCAGCGGCATGGTGGCCACTGCCACCAGCCCGGCATGCACCACAGCCAGCCAGGCCAGTGCCATGGCCACCGAATTGCCGCCGCGCAGCAGCACCCGCTGGCCTGGCTCCAGCCCATGCGCCTGCACCAGCGCGGCGGCCAGGCGCTGCACCTCGTCCTGCGCCTGGGCATAGGTGAGGGTGCGGGCATCGCTGCGCAGGAAGGGGCGGTCCCCGTGGCCGAGCGCAAGCGCCCGGTCGAACAACGCGGCCACCAGGTTCACCCGTACCGGCAGGGTCTGCAGCTCGGGCGTATCGTGGCGCAGCTGGGGCCACGCGCTGCGGGGCGGCAGCCGGTCGTGCACGAAGCGGTCAGTCTGGGCCGAGGTCTGGGCGGTCTTCATCGCAGCGCGGCCTTTCCCAGGATGAGCAGTTGCACCTCGCTGGCGCCTTCGTAGATGCGCAGCGAGCGGATGTCGCGGTAGAGGTGTTCCACCGCGTTGCCCACCTGCACGCCCCGGCCGCCGAACATCTGCAGCGCCATGTCGATCACCTTCTGGGCGTTCTCGGTGGCGGTCAGCTTGGCCGATGCGGCGGCGGCGGTGTAGGCTGGCGTGCCGGCTCCGCAGGTGGTGCTGCAGTCGCGCTGCCAGGCGGCGCGGCAGGTGAGCAGGGTGGCGGCATCCAGCAGGGCGCTCATCTCGCCCAGCTTCACCTGGGTGAGCTGGAAGTCGGCCAGTGTCTGGCCGAACATGCGGCGGGTCTTGGCATGGGCCACCGCCTCGGCCATGGCGCGCCGGGCCATGCCCAGGGCGGCAGCCGCCACCGAGGGGCGGAAGATATCGAGCGTCTGCATGGCCAGCTTGAAGCCGCCGTCCACCTCGCCCAGCAGGGCATCGCCGGGCAGCCGGCAACCATCGAACCGCAGCGTGGCCAGCGGGTGCGGGGCCATCACATGGATGTGCTCGCTTGCGTCCAGTCCGGGCCGGTCGGCATCGACGATGAAGGCGCTGATGCCGCGCGCGCCGCCATCGGCCCGGGTGCGGGCAAAGGTCACGTAGAAGTCGGCCATGCCGCCGTTGCTGATCCAGGTCTTGCTGCCGTCGAGCTGCCAGGCATCGGCATGCGCCGTGGCCCGGGTGCTCATGGACGCCACATCTGACCCGGCTTCGGGTTCGCTGAGCGCAAAGGCCGCGATCTTCTGACCCGCCGCCACGGCGGGCAGGTACCGCTGCTGCTGAGCCGGTGTGCCGGCCAGCGTGATGCTGCCGCTGCCCAGGCCCTGCATGGCGAACGCGAAGTCGGCCAGGGGTGAGTGGAAGGCCAGGGTCTCGCGCAGGATGACCAGGGCGCGCGAATCGAGCTTCTCCAGCGCACCACCGTGCGCTGCGGACACGCACCAGCGCAGCCAGCCGGCTTCGCCCAGGCGGCGCACCCATTCGCGGCAGGCGGCACGGTCATCGCTTTCATCCACCTGCTGGGCCGCGACCCAGTCCTGCAGCTCGGCCGCCAGGGTGCGGTGGTGGTCCTCGAAGAAGGGCAGGTCGAGGTGGTCCCGCGCGGGGCGCAGTGTGGTGAGGGCGGCGGCAGTGCTCATCAGTCGCCCTCGAAGACCGGCCGCTGTTTCGCGGCAAACGCCTCGTAGGCGCGGCGGAAGTCCTGTGTCTGCATGCAGATGGCCTGGGCCTGGGCCTCGGCCTCGATGGCCTGGTCCAGCGTCATGGCCCATTCCTGGTGGAGCATGGTCTTGGTCATGCCGTGGGCGAAGGTGGGGCCTTGCGCCAGCGAGGCGGCCAGCTTCTGCGCGGCGCCCAGCAGGTCGGCGCTGTCGTGCAGGGCATTGAAGAAGCCCCAGGCGTGGCCTTCCTGCGCCGTCATGCTGCGGCCGGTCAGCAGCAGCTCGCTGGCGCGGCCCTGGCCGATCATGCGCGGCAGCAGGGCGCAGGCGCCCATGTCGGCGCCGGCCAGACCCACCCGGGTGAACAGGAAGGCGGTGCTGGTGGTGGGGGTGCCCAGGCGCAGGTCGCTGGCCAGGGCCATCATGGCGCCGGCCCCGGCGCACACGCCGTCGATGGCAGCCACCACCGGCTGCGGGCAGGCCCGCATGGCCGCCACCAGGGCACCGGTCATGCGGGTGAAGGCCAGCAGCTCGGGCATGGTCATGCGGGTGAGCGGGCCGATGATCTCGTGCACATCGCCGCCCGAACAGAAGTTGCCGCCGGCCCCGGTGAGCACCACGGCGCGCACGTCGGTGGACTTCTGCAGCGCCAGGAACCAGTCGCGCAGCTCGGCATACGAGTCGAAGGTGAGCGGGTTCTTGCGTTCGGGCCGGTTCAGCGTGAGGGTGGCCACACCGTCCTGCACGCTCAGGGCAAAGTGCTGCGGCTGCGCTGGCGCCGGGCCGTACTGGCCGCGCATCGGGTTGTGGTCGGGGATGGGGTGTTTCATGCGTGCGGGCTCCGGGTCATTCGCTGTCGTCGGCCTGCAGCCGGCGGTTGATGTCGATCTGGCTCTGTTTCAGGCGACCGAGCAGGCGGTGCAGCTGGTCCACGTCACGCGCGGACAGGTCGGCGAAGGCCTCCACGATCCACTGCTCGTGCTGCTGTGCCATGTCGGCGAACGCGGCCTGGCCGTCGGGCGTGAGCCGCACCCGGAAGGCACGGCGGTCGCCGTCCACGCCCACGCGCTCCACCAGGCCTTCGGCCACCAGCTGGTCGGTGATGCCGGTGACATTGCCGCCGGTGACCATGAGCCGGTGGGAGAGCTCCTTCATCTTCAGGCCCTCGGGATGGCGCTCCAGCTGGGCCATCAGGTCGAAGCGGGGCAGGGTGGTGTCGAAATGCTCGCGCAGGCCGGCGCGCACCCGTTTCTCGATCAGTTGCGAGCAGGCCAGCAGGCGCAGCCACAGCCGCAGCTCGCGGGCGTGCTCGCTGTGGGCACGGGCTTCGAGGTCGAGCACGGCGGGTTCGGGGCGGGTGGTGCTCATGCGGCCTCCTCGGGCGGCACGGACGCGCCGGCCATGGCCTGTTCGCGCGCGATCTCGCGGTAGAGCTGGTCGCGCCCGCTCTCGTAAGGACGTGGCCAGGTGATGGCGCGGGTCTGCAGCTTTGCGGCCTGGTGCAGCGTCCAGGCCGGGTCGGCCAGGTGCGGACGGGCCACGGCGCACAGGTCGGCCCTGCCGGCCGCGATGATGCTGTTGGCATGGTCGGCCTCGCTGATGGCGCCCACCGCCATGGTCAGGATGCCGGCCTCGTTGCGCACCCGGTCGGCAAACGGGGTCTGGTACATGCGCCCATACACCGGCCGGGCGGCGCGGGTGGTCTGGCCGGAGGACACGTCGATCACGTCGCAGCCGGACGCCTTGAAGAGGCGCGCCATGGCCACCGCGTCGTCCGGTGTGTTGCCGCCGGGCGCCCAGTCGTGGGCCGATATGCGCACGCTCATGGGCAGATGGTCCGGCCACACCGCCCGCATGGCGGCAAACACCTCCAGCGGCCAGCGGCAGCGGTTCTCCAGCGAGCCGCCGTAGTCGTCGGTGCGCTGGTTGGTGAGCGGGCAGATGAAGGCCGAGAGCAGGTAGCCGTGGGCGCAGTGCAGCTCCAGCCAGTCGAAGCCGGCTTCTGCGGCGCGGCGAGCGGCGGCCACGAAGGCGGCCGTGAGGTCGTCCATGTCGGCGCGGGTCAGGGCGTGCGGCGTCTGGTTCTGCTCGCCGTAGGGCACGGCGCTGGCCGAGACCAGCGGCCAGTTACCCTCCGGCAGCGGCTCGTCGGTGCCTTCCCAGCCCACGCGTGTGGAGCCCTTGGGGCCGCTGTGGCCGATCTGGATGCCGATGTGCGTCTGGCCGTGGGTGTGGGCGAAGTCCACCACGCGCTTCAGCGCATCGCGCTGCTCGTCGTTCCACAGGCCTGGACAGCCGGGCGTGATGCGGCCCTGCGGTGTGGGGCTGGTCATCTCCACCATCACCAGACCGGCACCGCCGGTGGCCCGCGCGCCCAGGTGCACCAGGTGCCAGTCGCCCACCACACCGTCCTGCGCCATGTACTGCGCCATGGGAGAGACCACGATGCGGTTCTTCAGCGTGACGCCGCGCACCGTGAGCGGCAGCAGCATGGGCGGCGTGGGGCGCGACCGCGCAGCAGCCTGCGGGCGCACCTTCTGCTCCAGGTATCGCTCGTAGCCTTCGAGCCATCCGGGGTCGCGCAGCCGCAGGTTCTCGTGGCTGATGCGCTGGCTGCGGGTGAGCAGCGAATAGGCGAACTGTTCGATCTCCATGCCGGTGTAGCGGTCCACATGCTCGAACCACTCGGTGGAGTTGCGCGCGGCGTTCTGGATCTTGAGCACCTCCACGCTGCGCCGGGCCTGGTAGGCCTGCAGGGCGGTGGGCAGATCGTGCCCGGCCTCGGTGTCGAAGGTGTCGGCCAGGTCGATGGCGTCTTCCAGCGCCAGCTTGGTGCCGCTGCCGATGGAGAAGTGGGCGGTGTGGGCCGCATCGCCCATGAGCACGATGGGCGCCTGCACGCCGTCCTGGTGAATCCAGTTTTTGCAGATGACACGGGGAAACCGTATCCAGATGGCCGAGCCCCGCAGGTGCGAGGCATTGCTCAGCAGCGCATGACCGTCGAGATGGCGGGCAAAGAGCCGTTCGCAGAAGGCGATCGCCTCGGCCTGCTCCATCTGGTCCAGGCCGTGCGCCTTCCACACTTCTTCCGGCGTCTCGACGATGAAGGTGGAGGTGTCGGCGTCGAACTTGTAGGCGTGGGCCTGAAACCAGCCATGCTCGGTTTCTTCGAAAGCGAAGGTGAAGGCATCGAAGGTCTTCTTCGTGCCCAGCCAGACGAAGCGGCACTGGCGGGTGTCGATGTCGGGCTGGAAGGTATCGGCGTAGCGGGTGCGGATGCGGCTGTTGAGCCCGTCGCTGGCGATCACCAGGTCGGCCCGGTACTGCGCGGCCAGGGACTGGTCGTCGGTGACATCGGTCTCGAACACCAGGTTCACCCCCAGGGCCAGGCAACGGTCCTGCAGGATGTTGAGCAGCCGCTTGCGGCCTATGCCGCAGAAGCCGTGGCCGCCGCTGCGCACGCTGCGGCCCTTGAAGAACACCTCGATGTCGTCCCAGTGGTTGAAGGCGTCACCGATGAGCCGGGCGCTCTCGGGGTCGGCGCGCTGGAGGTTGGCCAGCGTGGCATCGGAGAACACCACGCCCCAGCCGAAGGTGTCGAAGGGCCGGTTGCGCTCCACCACCGTGATCTCCAGCGCCGGGTGACGGCGTTTCATGAGCAGGGCGAAGTACAGGCCGGCGGGGCCGCCGCCGATGCACAGGATGCGCTGCAGTCCGGCCGGGGAGGGGGTGCGGGTGTTCATGGGATTTAGTTTAGACCTGAATAATTCAGATCCAATCGGGTATTCCCTGATCGCGTTCTGGTGCCAGAATCGGACTTTGTTCAGGAGTCGGTCATGGCCCTCTACCGTTTCAAGTCCCGCGAGACCGGCGATCTGGTCATGACCTCCGAGCACGGCAAGCGCCTGCTGGAGATCCTGGGCAAGGACCCGTCAGGCCCCGGCATCGTGCTGCCCGAGCAGATGCCGGCCGCCATCGACGCCATCCGGCAGGCCATTGCGGCCGAGGAAGCCGAGCTGAAGCGCCTGACCGAAGAAGCCGCCGCCCGAGGCGAGCCACCACCGGACTTCGATGCGGTCAGCCTGCGCATGCGCAGCGTGCCGTTCATTGAAATGCTGCAGCGCTGCCAGGGTGCCGGCGTCGAGGTGGTCTGGGGCCTCTGACGCGACCCGCCGCTCGCCGGCGGGTGATGAGTTGTTAACTTTCGGTTACGATCCGGGCCCGATGTCCGCCGTCCGTTCCTCCACGCGCGCTGCCCGCTGGGTGCTCGCCAGCTTCGTCCTGTCGCTGGCGCTGTCCCTGCTCGGCGCCATCGTGCACCCGGCGAGCGCGACCCTGGTGTGCTCCCCCTCGGGCCAGTTGCGGTACGTCTCGCTGGACGACACGCCCGGCACCGAGGCGTCCATGGCCATGGGCGAGTGCGCCCTGTGCACGGCGCTGCTGCCGCCACCGCCGGCGGTGGTCGAGCCGCCGCTGCCGGTGGCCCGCCGCAGCGCCACCCTTCCCGATGAGGACGCGCGTGCCCCGCTGCACGCCGCCACGCCGCCGCCTGCGCGCGGCCCACCGCTCTCCGTCTGACGACCGCTCCCTGCCCGGGAGCCCTTCCGCCCGCCGCGTGATCCCCGCCGGCGGGCGTGCGTTCATTCGTCCGTCAGGAGACCCCCATGTCCGTTCCCTTCCGGCTGGCTGCCGTTGCGGCCGCCTGTTCGCTCGCCAGTGCCACCGCCCACGCACAGGCAGATGCCCCCCAGCGCGAGCTGGGCACCGTCACCATCACCGGCGGGCAGCCCACCTCGCTGCCCACCCAGATCCCCACCACCATCGAAGGCGTGACTGCGGAGCAGATCCAGCGCAGCATCAACGCCACCGACAGCCAGGATGCGCTGAAATACCTGCCCAGCCTGCTGGTGCGCAAGCGCTACATCGGCGACTACAACCACGCGGTGCTGTCCACCCGCGCCTCCGGCACCGGCAACCCGGCCCGATCCATGGTGTATGCCGACGGCATCCTGCTGTCCAATTACCTCGGCAACGGCCCGACCAACGCACCGCGTTGGATGCTGGTGGCGCCCGAAGAGATCGACCGGGTCGATGTGTTGTACGGTCCGTTCTCGGCCGCCTACCCCGGCAACTCGGTGGGTGCGGTGGTGGATTACGTCACCCGCATGCCCAGGACCTTCGAGGCCCATGGCAAGGTCAGCTTCCAGCATCAACCCTTCAAGCTGTACAACACCGACGAGACCTACAACGGCCATCAGATCGGCGCATCGGCCGGCAACAAGGCCGGCGACTGGTCGTGGTTCTTCAGCCTGACCCACACCCGCAGCGAAGGCCAGCCGCTGACCTTTGCCACCCGCACTCTGGCCCAGGGCACGGTGGGCAACGCCGGCACGCCGGTCACCGGCGCCGTGCTGGACCTGGACCGCACCAACCAGCCCTGGTACCTGCTGGGCACCGGGACCGAATACACCACCACCCAGAACGTCTTCAAGCTCAAGCTGGCCTACGACATCAGCAGCACGCTCAAGGCGCAGTACACGCTGGGCCTGTGGAACAACCGCGCCGACGGCAAGGCGGCCACCTACCTGCGCGACGCCGCCGGCAACCCGGTGTACAGCGGCACGGTCAACATCGCCGGGCGCAGCTTCAACCTCAACGGTGCCACGCCACTGTTCGGCCAGACCCGCGAGGACATCACCCATGTGATGCACGGCTTCACCCTCAAGACCCAGACGCAGGGCACCTGGGACTGGGCGGCTTCGGTCAGCCAGTACGACTACGCCACCGACGAGCTGCGCCGCAACACCACCGTGCTGCCGGGTGCCTTCACCGGCGGTGCCGGCACCATCGTGGACAGCGACGGCACCGGCTGGACCACGCTGGACCTGCGCGGCACCTGGCGTCCGCAGGGCATCGGCGGCACGCACATCGTCGACATGGGTGTGCAGCGCGACCACTACACCCTGCGCACCCGCGACAACGCCACCAGCAACTGGATCACCGGCGCACCCGGCGCGCTGACCGCCGCCTTCGGTGGCGACAGCACCCTGACCAGCCTGTGGGCCCAGGACACCTGGCGCCTGGCCAAGGACTGGAAGGCCGTGCTGGGCGGGCGACTGGAGAACTGGCAGACCGACAAGGGTTTCCGCATCGCCGGCAACGCCTCGGTGGCCTATGCCGAGCGGTCCGAGAACTACTTCTCGCCCAAGGCGGCACTGTCGTGGCAGGCGGCACCGCAGTGGGTGCTCAAGGCCTCGACCGGCCGCGCCATCCGCGTGCCCACGGTCAGCGAGCTCTACCAGGGTGGTGTGAACAACCTGGGCCAGGCCACGCTGAACGACCCCAACCTGCGACCTGAAAAATCCTGGACCACCGAGCTGACCGCCGAGCGCGACCTGGGCAACGGCCTGCTGCGCTTCACCGGCTTCTTCGAGCGCACCCAGGACGCCCTGTATTCGCAGGTCAACGTGCTGTCCGGCATCACCACCGCGACCATCCAGAACGTGGACCGCATCAACACCCAGGGCCTGGAAGTGGCCTATCAGGCCAACGATGTGTTCACCCGTGGCATCGACCTGCTGGGCAGCGTCACCTGGGCCGACTCCAGGGTCAAGCGCAACGACAAGTTCCCGGCCAGCGTGGGCAAGCGCCAGATCCGGGTGCCCGAATGGCGTGCCACCGGAGCGGTCACCTGGCGGCCGGACGACCGCTGGAGCTACACCTTCGGCGCGCGCTACAGCGGCGAGCAGTTCAGCACCTTGGACAACAGCGACATCAACGGCTTTGCCTATTTCGCTTCCAGCCGCTACTTCACCACCGATCTGCGGGTCACTTACAAGGTCTCGCCCAAGAGCACCCTGGCCTTTGGCATCGACAACCTGAACAACTACCAGTACTGGGCCTTCCACCCGTACCCGCAGCGCACCTTCCACCTCGAATTCAAGACCAGCCTGTGAGCACCACCATGATGAAACTTCGCCACATTCCGTTCTGCGCTGCCATGGCCTTCGCCAGTGCCGGCGCCCTGGCCCATGTGACCCTGGAACAGCCGCAGGCCGCCCCGGGGGCCCGCTACAAGGCGGTGCTCAAGGTGATCCACGGCTGCAGCGGCTCGCCCACCGTGGTGGTGGACGTGACCCTGCCGCCCGGCGTGCGCAGCGCGCGCCCCATGCCCAAGGCCGGCTGGAAACTGGAGGTGCTGCGTGAACCCCTGGCCCAGCCCTACCAGAGCCACGGCCGCACCATCACCGAGGACGCCACCCGCATCCGCTGGACCGCGCGCACTCCCGACGATGCCCTGGCATCGGCCCATTACGACGAGTTCGTGCTGGTGGCCTCGCTGCCGGACCAGCCGGGCACCCTGTACTGGCCGGTGACCCAGCTGTGCGAGCGTGGCCGACTGGACTGGACCGAGGTGCCGGGCCCGGGCCGCCCCTTCGACACGCTCAGCTCGCCGGCGGCGGTGCTGGAGCTGCGCTGAGCTGCCGGAATGAACAGAAATCGGTGAAGACTTCCCACAAGCGTCACACCAAAATCCGCTGCTCCTGACCGATGGAAGCCGGTGGCCCGGGGGGCAACACCCAGGCAGCCGGTTCCCTCGGGCAGGGGGTCAAGTCCCGGAGCGGATCGGCGGACCGCTCCATTGAACAGGGTGATGCAGCCGGTGTCGTGCCGGTCGCATCACCCTCTTTTTTTGGGGTGTGATCCTGGGGTGCGTCAGTCCACCCGGGCGCCGGAGACCTTCACCACCGCCGCCCACTTGGTGATTTCCGCATCGATCAGGCTGGCGAACTCGGCCGGGGTGTTGCCGCCCGGAATGGCCCCCTGGGCCAGCAGACGCTCCTTCACCGCCGGGCTGCTGAGGGCCTTGGCGGTTTCCTGCTGGATCCGGCTCACGATGTCGGCCGGCGTGCCGGCCGGTGCCAGCAGACCGAACCACGAACTGGCCTCGAACCCGGGCAGGTTGCCGGCCTCGGCCACGGTGGGCACATCGGGCAGGGCGGCAGAACGCACCGCGCTGGTCACCGCAAAGGCCTTGAGGTTGCCGGCCTGGATGTGCGGCATGGCCGAGGGCAGGTTGTCGAACATCACGTCCATGGCGCCTGCCAGCATGTCGGTCATGGCCGGCCCGGAACCCCGGTAAGGGATGTGGGTCATGAAGATGCCGTTGCGCGACTTGAACAGTTCGCCGGCCAGGTGGATGGACGTCCCGTTGCCGCTGGACGCCATGTTGAGCTTGCCCGGGTTGGCCTTGGCATAGCGCACGAAATCCGCGACGTTGTTGATGTTCAGGGCCTTGGCCCGTTGGGTGTTCATGACCATCACATTGGGCACGCCCGCCACCAGCGTGACCGGCGCAAAGTCCTTCTGCGGGTCGTAGGGCAGCTTGGCATACAGCGCCTTGTTGATGCCGTGGGTGCCCACCGTGCCCATGAGCAGGGTGTGACCGTCAGCCGGGGCCTTGGCCACGATCTCGGCGCCGATGTTGCCGCCGGCACCGGCCCGGTTGTCCACCACGAAGCTCTGGCCGAAGGCCTTGCTGAGTTCGGGAGCGATCACACGGGCCAGGATGTCGGTGGTGCCGCCGGGGGCAAACGGCACCACGATGCGCACCGGCTTGCCGGCGGGCCATGCCCCCTGGGCCAGGGCGCTCAGCGGCAGGGTGGCCGACAGGCCGAAGGCGCCCAGGGCACCAAGCACCTGGCGGCGGGAAGTGGAACGGGTCATGGGTGGTCTCCTGTTGTTGTGGACGAAAAAAAGGCCGCCCGATGGGGCGGCCTGTGTGGTCTTCAGCGCATGGCGCAAAGACGTTTCTGCAGCGGGCAGATCAGTCGGCGAACTGGCCTGCGGCGTCGATGACGGCCTTGAGCTTCTTGATCTGGTCGCCCACGAAGGCCTTGTGGCCTTCCGGCGTGACGCGGTTGTCGGTCACCACCAGGGCGCCCAGGTCTTCCTGCTTCTTGATGAATTCAGGATCCTTCAGGGCCACCTTCAGGGCGTCGTTGAGCTTCTTGGTGATCTCCGGCGGGGTGCCCTTGGGCGCGTACAGACCGTGCCAGATGGTCAGGTTGAAGTCCTTCAGACCCATTTCCTGCAGGGTGGGGTAGTCCTTGAGCAGCTTGTGCTTGGACAGCGGCTTGGCGGTGGTCACGGCGAAGGCCTTCACCCGGCCGCCTTCGATCTGGGCGGTGGTGTTGGTGGTCTGGTCGCACATCACGTCGACCTGGCCGCCGATGAGGTCGTTCATGGCCGGGCCGGTGCCACGGTAGGCGATGGTGGTCATGGACTTGTCCAGCTTCACGGCCGACTGCCACATCAGGCCGCACAGGTGCGACGCCGAGCCCAGGCCGGCGTGGGCCAGGTTGAGCTTGCCGCCGTTGGCACGGATGTAGGCCTCGAAGTCGCGGTAGGTGTTGGCCGGCAGCTGCGGCTTGCCCAGCAGGGTCATGGGCACATCGTTGATCATGCCCAGGAACTCAAAGTCTTCCATGGGCTTGAACTGCTGCTTGCGGTACAGGCTGGTGGTGGCGGCCATGCCGATGTGCCAGACCAGCAGGGTGTAGCCGTCCGGGGTGGCGCGGGCCACCTTGGTGCCGGCGATGGTGCCGCCGGCGCCGGCCGCGTTCTCCACCACGATGTTGGCGCCGCCCAGGGGCTTGCGCATGGCCTCGGCCAGCTGGCGGGCGACCAGGTCGGTCGGGCCGCCGGCGGCAAACGGCACCACGAAGGTGATGGGCTTGTTCGGGTAGGCCTGGGCCTGTGCGCCGACCGAGACGGCGGCCGTCAGGGCCAGGGCGAGGAGTTTCTTCATGTGCTGTCTCCGCAAGGTGAGGGGGTGAGGAGCGCGGATGGTATTCCGCCGTACCGTTCCCCCGTATCGCGGGAAACACGTAGCGTGGGGTCTTTCCGGGCATGTCTGCTGGAAAACCCCGACTCCCCGGGCCGGCCGCCGGCCTTACTGGTAGCTGCGGGCGTCCTCGATCACCTTGCCGTCGTTGGGCAGGCTGCCCGGTGCGACCAATTCCACGTCGGCGCGCAGCTTGGTGACGTCGCGCACGGCGGCCTCGATGGCGCTGCGCAGGGCGTCATCCGCCGCCGCGGTCTCCACCCGCAGGCACATGCGGTCGTTGGCCATTTCGCCGCTGACCACCAGCCGGGCCCGTCCCACCTCGGGGAAGCGCCGGGCCACGTCGGCCACCTGGCCCGGGTGCACGAACATGCCGCGCACCTTGGTGGTCTGGTCGGCCCGGCCCATCCAGCCCTTGATGCGCGGGGCGGTGCGGCCGGTGGGGCAGCTGCCGGGGAGCACGGCGGAGAGGTCGCCGGTGCCGAACCGGATCAGGGGGTAATCGGGGTTGAGGGTGGTGACCACCAGCTCGCCCACCTCGCCTTCGGGCACCGGGTCGCCGGTGCCGGGGCGGACGATCTCCACGATCACGCCTTCGTCCAGCACCAGGCCCTGGCGCGATGCGGTCTCGTAGGCCACCAGGCCCAGGTCGGCGGTGGCATAGGTCTGGAACACCTCCACGCCCTGTTCGCGGAACCAGGCGGTCAGGCTGGGCGGGCAGGCTTCACCACCCACCGAGGCGCGCTGCAGGCTGCGGATGTCGGTGCCGGTCTCGGCCGCCTTCTCCAGCAGGATGCGCAGGAAGCTCGGCGTGCCGGTGTAGGCGTCGGGCCGCAGCTCGACCATGGCCTGCAGCTGCTGTTCGGTCTGGCCGGTGCCGGCCGGGAACACGGTGCAGCCCACGGCCAGGGCGCCGGCTTCCAGGATGAAGGCGCCCGGGGTCATGTGGTAGCTGAAGGCGTTGTGCACCAGGTGGCCGCTGCGGAAACCGGCGGCGAACAGGGCGCGGCCGGTGCGCCAGTAATCGCGCGCCGTGCCTTCGGGTTCGTAGATAGGCCCGGGCGAGGCAAAGATGCGCTGCATCTTCGGGCCTCGCACCACCGCCGCGAAGCCGCCGAAGGCGTCGGTGGAACGCAGGGCCTTCTGGCGCTCCAGCAGTTCGCTCTTGCGGGTGACCGGCAGCCGGGCCAGGGCCGACCGGCTGGTGATGGTGGCGGCATCGACGCCGCGCAGAATCTCGCCGAAGGCCGCGCTGTGTGCCTGCGCATGGGCCACCTGGCGGGCCAGTGCCGCCATCTGCTCGGCCTCGCGCTGGTCGGCGCTGCGGGTCTCGAGCCCGTCGAAGAATTCGCTCATGAGTGTGTCCCGGTGGATCTGGGGGAGGTCAGGCCAGCCAGCGCTTGCGGCGCTTGTAGCTCTTCACGTCCTTGAACGACTTGCGTTCACCCCCGCCCATGCCGAGGTAGAACTCCTTGACGTCCTCGTTGTTGCGCAGGTCGGCGGCGGCACCGTCCATGACGATGCGTCCGCTCTCCATGATGTAGCCGTAGTCGGCGTACTTCAGCGCCATGTTGGTGTTCTGCTCGGCCAGCAGGAAGGTCACGCCTTCCTTCTGGTTGAGGTCCTTCACGATCTCGAACACCTCTTCCACGATCTGCGGCGCCAGGCCCATGGACGGTTCGTCCAGCAGCACCACGCTGGGGTTGGCCATGAGGGCCCGGCCGATGGCGCACATCTGCTGCTCGCCGCCGGAGGTGTAGGCCGCCTGGCTGGTGCGGCGGGTCTTCAGGCGCGGGAAGTAGGTGTAGACCTTCTCCAGGTTGCGCGCCACCTCGGCCTTGTCCTTGCGGGTGTAGCTGCCGGTCATGAGGTTGTCCTCGATGCTCAGGTGGGCGAAGCAGTGGCGACCTTCCATGACCTGCACCACGCCGCGCTGCACCAGATCGGCCGGGGTGAGGTGCTCGATGCGTTCACCTCGCAGCTCCACGCTGCCCTTGGTGACCTCGCCCCGCTCGGCCTTGAGCAGGTTGGAGATGGCGCGCAGCGTGGTGGTCTTGCCCGCGCCGTTGCCGCCCAGGATGGCCGCGATCTGGCCCTGCGCCACGGTGAGCGAGACGCCCTTGAGCACCAGGATCACGTGGTTGTAGATGACCTCGATGCCGTTGACGTGGATGACGGGTTGCGTTGTGCTCATGAACATTCCTTGAGAACCATGGGTCAGGGCAGCGCGCCGCCCTGACCCATGCCGCTTCTACAACCAGGGGGCCAGCCCCAGGGCTGCCACGGATCCGGCTGTGCCGGTCCGTTGGCAGCGCCCCCTTGAGGGGGCAAGCGAAGCGCGCGGGGGTGGATCAGGACTGGCAGTCCTGGCCGGTGCGGCGGGTGATCTTCTTTTCAGCCGCGTACTTGTCGGCGGCGGCCTTGACCATCGGCTTGATGATCTGGTCGTCGGCCTGCAGCCAGTCGCTGCTGAACACCCACTTGCTGCCGTCCCAGGTGTGGATGCGGGCCCAGTTGGCGCCCACATGGTCCTGGCAGCTGGTGGACACCGGGCGCAGCACGTTCTTGAAGCCCAGGGCATCGAGCTTGGCCTGCGTCAGGTTGAGGTTCTCGTAACCCCAGCGGGCCTGCTCGCCGGTCATGACCTTGCCCTTGCCGAAGCGTTCCTGGGCGGCGCGCACGCCTTCCACCGCGAACATGGCGCTGATCAGGCCGCGCATGTAGAGCACTTCACCCACTTCGTCCTTCGGACCGGTGCCCTGGCCCTTGTCGTGCAGCTTGGCGATGATTTCCTTGGCAATGTCCGAGCCTTTCTCGGTGCCGTGCTGCATGGTGATGGCGTTGTAGCCCTTGGCGCCCTGGCCGATGTCCTTCACATCGGGTTCGGCACCGGCCCACCACACGCCGTAGATCTTCTCGCGCGGGTAGCCGGTGGCCTGGGCTTCCTTCAGCAGGGTGGAGTTCATGACACCCCAGCCCCAGTTGATGACGTAGTCCGGGCGGTCGCGGCGGATCTGCAGCCAGGTGGCCTTCTGTTCCACGCCGGGGTGCGGCACCGGCAGCAGGCTGAGCTGGTAGCCGTGCATGGCAGCGCGCTCCTGCAGCGGCGGAATGGCTTCCTTGCCGAACGGGCTGTCGTGGTAGACCAGCGCGATCTTCTTGCCCTTGAGGTTGTTCAGGCCGCCTTCCTTCTTGCCGATGTGCTGGATGATCACGTCGGCCGCCTGCCAGTAGGTGCCGGCCAGCGGGAAGTTCCACTTGAACACGCCGCCGTCAGCGGACTCGCTGCGGCCGTAGCCGGCGGTGATCAGCGGGATCTTGTCGATCGGGGCCTTCTCGGTCAGGGCGAAGGTGATGCCGGTGGACAGCGGCTGGAACACGGTGGCGCCGCCGTTCTTGCCTTTCAGGCGCTCATAGCACTCCACGCCTCGGTCGGTGGCGTAGCCGGTCTCGCACTCTTCCCAGCTGACCTTCACCCCGTTGATGCCGCCACGGGCATTGGTGAGCTTGAGGTAGTCCACATAGCCGTTGGCGAACGGCACGCCGTTGGGCGCGTACGGGCCGGTGCGATACACCAGGGCCGGGAAGAACTGCTCCTTGGCCTGGGCCGTGGCAGTGGCGGGGATCAGGGTCGCCGACAAGGCGGCGCAGGCCACCGAGACGGAGAGAACCAGGTTTTGCACTTTCATCGCTTGTCTCCTATAGGAAGGTCGTCACTCACACAAAAACGGGATCAGTGGGGGAAGGGCCAGAGGCGCAGTTTCTGCTTGGCCGTGCTCCACAGCTTGGCCAGGCCGTGCGGCTCCACGATCAGGAACCACACGATCAGCGCACCGAAGATCATGAATTCGGTGTGCGAGATGGCGGCCGTGGAGATGGTCACGCCCACCAGCTCGCCCACGGCCGGCAGGAACTGGTTCAGGAAGATGGGCAGCACCACGATGAAGGCGGCGCCGAAGAAGCTGCCCATGATCGAGCCCATGCCGCCGATGATCACCATGAACAGCAGCTGGAAGGAGCGGTCGATGGAGAAGGCCGCCGGCTCCCACGAGCCCAGGTGCACGAAGCCCCACAGACCGCCGGCCACGCCGATGATGAAGCTGCTCACCGCAAAGGCGCTCAGCTTGGCGTACATCGGGCGGATGCCGATGACCGAGGCCGCCACGTCCATGTCGCGGATGGCCATCCACTCCCGGCCGATGGCCGAGCGCACCAGGTTCTTGGCCAGCAGGGCGAACACCACCACGAAGCCCAGGCAGAACAGGTACTTCTCGTGCGGGGTATTGATGGTCCAGCCCAGCACCGACAGGTTGGACACCGACACCGAGCCCGAGGATGCGTTGTTGGTGAACCAGCCGATGCGCAGGAAGGCCCAGTCGCAGAAGAACTGCGCCGCCAGCGTGGCCACCGCCAGGTACAGGCCCTTCACGCGCAGGCTGGGGATGCCGAAGAACATGCCCACCAGCGTGGCGAAGAAGCCGCCCGACAGCAGGGCCACGATCAGCGGCATGCCCTCGATGCGCACATAGGTGTTGTAGGCCATGTAGGCGCCCACCGCCATGAAGGCGCCCGAGCCCAGCGAGATCTGGCCGCAGTAGCCCACCAGGATGTTCACCCCGATGGCGGCCAGCGACAGGATCAGGAACGGAATCAGGATGGCCCGGAACATGTACTCGTCCACCAGCATCGGCACGCCGACGAAGGCAAAGGCAATGAGGGCCAGGATGACCCAGCGGTCCTGCGCGATCGGGAAGATCTGCTGGTCGGTGCGGTAGGAGGTCTTGAACTGACCGTTTTCGCGATAGAACATGTTCTTGTCTCCTTACACGCGGTCGATGATCTTTTCGCCGAACAGGCCCTGCGGCCGGAACAGCAGGAACACCAGGGCCAGCACATACGCGAACCAGATCTCGATGCCGCCGCCCACATAGGGGCCGAGGTACACCTCGGAGAGCTTCTCGCCCACGCCGATGATCAGGCCGCCGATGATGGCGCCCGGCACCGAGGTCAGACCGCCCAGGATGATCACCGGCAGCGCACGCAGGGCCACGGTGGTCAGCGAGAACTGCACGCCCAGCTTGGAGCCCCAGATGATGCCGGCCACCAGCGCGGTGATGCCGGCCACGAACCACACGATCACCCAGATGCGGTTGAGCGGGATGCCGATGCTTTGCGCGGCCTGGTGGTCGTCGGCCACGGCGCGCAGGGCCCGGCCGGTGGAGGTCTTCTGGAAGAACAGCGACAGCACGGCGACCAGCAGCGCGGCCACGCAGGCGGCGTACACGTCTTCCAGGTTGATCAGGATGCCGCCTTCGAACACCGAGTCGAACAGGAACACCGGGTCCTTGGGCATGCCGACATCGATCTGGTAGATGTCGGAGCCGAAGATGGTCTGCCCCAGGCCGTCGAGGAAGTAGGTGATGCCCAGCGTGGCCATCAGCAGGGTCACGCCTTCCTGGTTGACCAGGTGACGCAGCACGAATCGCTCGATGCACCAGGCCAGCACCGCCATGAGCGCGGCCGCCAGCACGAAGGCAATGATGTTGCCCAGCAGCTTGCTCTCCAGCCCCAGCCAGCCAGGCACCCATTCTGCAAAGCGCGCCATCGCCAGGGCTGCGAACAGCACCATGGCGCCCTGCGCAAAGTTGAACACCCCCGAGGCCTTGAAGATGAGCACGAAGCCCAGGGCCACCAGGGAATACAGCATGCCGGCCATCAGGCCGCCAATGAGAGCTTCAAGAAAGAACGCCATGTCGTGGGTCTCCGGCCTCAGTGGGAAGTGCCGAGGTAGGCGCTGATCACCTCCTCGTTGTTGCGCACCTCTTCGGGGGTGCCGTCGCCGATCTTCTTGCCGTAGTCGAGCACCACCACGCGGTCGGAGATGTCCATGACCACGCCCATGTCGTGCTCGATCAGCACGATGGTGGTGCCGAACTCGTCGTTCACATCCAGGATGAAGCGGCTCATGTCCTGCTTCTCCTCCAGGTTCATGCCGGCCATGGGTTCGTCGAGCAGCAGCATCTGCGGCTCCATGGCCAGGGCCCGGCCCAGGTCGACCCGCTTCTGCAGGCCGTAGGGCAGGGTGCCCACGGGGGTCTTGCGGTAGGCCTGGATTTCCAGGAAATCGATGATGCGTTCGACGAAGGCGCGGTGCGCTTCCTCTTCCTTCTGCGCGCCACCGATGCCGAAGGGGTTGCGGAACGCCTGGGCCAGCAGACCGCTCTTCACCCGCAGGTTGCGTCCGCTCATGAGGTTGTCGATCACGCTCATGCCCTTGAACAGCGCCAGGTTCTGGAAGGTGCGGGCAATGCCTATTTCCGCCACCTGCCGGCTGTTCATGTGCTTGAAGGTCTGGCCCCGGAAGGTGATGGAGCCTTCCTGCGGGGTGTAGACGCCGTTGATGCAGTTGAGCATGGAGCTCTTGCCGGCGCCGTTGGGGCCGATGATGGCCCGCACCTCGTGCTCGCGCACATTGAAGCTGATGTCGGTCAGCGCCTTGACGCCGCCGAACCGCAGGCTGATGTTCTTGACGTCCAGGATGACGTCGCCGATCTTTTTCTGGGTCATGGGGCTACTCAGGCTGCGGCCTTGACGGGAGCGAAGGTCTTGGCGTCGGCCAGCTTGAGCGTGGCGCTCACGCTGCCGGTGCGGCCGTCCTCGAACTTCACCTGGGTTTCGATGTACTGCTCGGTCTTGCCGCCGTAGAGGGCATCCACCAGCACGCCATAGCGGTCGCCGATGAAGCCGCGGCGGACCTTGTTGGTGCGGGTGAGCTCGCCGTCGTCGGCGTCGAGTTCCTTGTGCAGCACCAGGAAGCGGCTGATCTGGCTGCCGGCCAGCAGCTCGTCGCGCGACAGGTCGGCGTTCACCTTCTCCACGCAGTCGCGGATGAGTTCGTACACCTCGGACTTCTGGGCCAGATCGGTGTAGCCGGCGTAGCTCAGGTTGCGGCGCTCGGCCCAGTTGCCCACGGCGTCGAAGTCGATGTTGACCATGACGCAGACCTTCTCGCGCTTGTCGCCGAAGGCCACCGCTTCCTTGATGAACGAGAAGAACTTGAGCTTGTTCTCCACGTACTTGGGCGCGAACATGGCGCCGTCGAACGGTCCGCCCATGAGGCGACCCACGTCCTTGACCCGGTCGATGATCTTCAGGTGGCCCGAGGCGTCGATGAAGCCGGCGTCGCTGGTGTGGTACCAGCCGTCGGCGGTGAGCACCTCTTCGGTGGCCTTCGGGTTCTTGTAGTAGCCCTTGAGCAGGCCGGGCGACTTCACCAGGATCTCGCCGGTCTCCGACAGCTTGATCTCCACACCCTCGCAGGGCACGCCCACCGTGTCGGCACGGGCCTCGTGGTCGGGCTGCAGGCAGACGAACACGGCGGTCTCGGTGGAGCCGTAGAGCTGCTTGAGGTTGATGCCGATGGAGCGGTAGAAGCTGAACAGGTCCGGACCGATGGCCTCGCCGGCGGTGTAGGCCACACGCACCCGGCTCATGCCGAGGTTGTTGCGCAGCGGGCCATACACCAGCCAGTCGCCCAGGCGGTAGTTCAGCCGGTCCATCAGGCCCACGCTCTTGCCGTCCATGAGGGCCGGACCCACGCGCCGGGCCAGGTCCATGAAGTGGTGGAACATGCGGCGCTTGAGCGCACCCGCGTCTTCCATGCGGATCATCACGCTGGTCAGCAGGCCTTCGAACACCCGGGGCGGTGCGAAGTAGTAGGTGGGTCCCACCTCCTTCATGTCGATGGTCACCGTGCCGCCGGATTCCGGGCAGTTCACCACGTAGCCGGCCACGAGCCACTGGGCGTAGCTGAAGATGTTCTGGCCGATCCAGGCCGGCGGCATGTAGGCCAGCACCTCGTCGGCCGGGGTCAGGCGGTCGAAGCGGGCACCGACATCGGCCCGGTCGATGAGCGTGCGGTGGGTGTGCACCACGCCCTTGGGCTGACCGGTGGTGCCGCTGGTGAAGAACATGGCCGCCACGTCGTCCGGGCGGCCCTGCTCCAGTTCCTGTGCAAGACGCTGCGGGTGCTCGGCGGCATGGGCCTGGCCGGCGGCCACCAGCGCGTCCAGGCTCTGCAGGCCGGGCTCGTCGTAGTTGCGCAGGCCGCGCGGGTCGTCAAAGAAGATCCGGGCCAGTTGCGGGCACTGCTCCCGGATCTCCAGCATCTTGTCGACCTGTTCCTGGTCTTCCACCACCACGAAGCGCACCTCGGCGTTGTTGATGGGAAACACGCATTCGGCCGCCACCGCGTCCTGGTACAGCGGCACCGGGATGGCGCCCAGCGATTGCGCTGCCAGCATGGAGGCGTACAGGCGGGGGCGGTTGGCACCGATGACCACCATGTGCTCCCCGCGCTGCAGACCTGCCTGGTGCAGGCCGCAGGCCAGCGCTTCGACCAGTTTCGCCAGCTCGGCCCAGGTGGTGGTCTGCCAGATGCCATAGGCCTTCTCGCGCAGGGCCGGTGCGTCGGGGCGCTGCCGGGCATGTTCCAGCATGAGCCGGGGGAAGGTGGTTTCCATCGAATGTCTCCTCTGGCCGGCAGAGACCGGCTTTTGTCCCATCTGGGACTTGGGGCGGATGTTAGGCGGGTGTTTGACGTCATGTTGTCGGTCCGACGACAATTTCGGGTCTACCCTGCCTGGGACTTTCCCTAGAACGCACGACATGACCGCTTTCACCGCCCGCCGCTCTGCTGCCGTGCTGCGCGACTCGGCCCGCCCGGCCACGCCGGACGAACTGCGCGAGATCCCCTGGCTGCACCGCCTGACCGAGGCCGAGCGCGAACGCGCCCTGGACGCGCTGGTGGTGGGCGAGGCCGAGCCGGGCGACTACATCTGCCGCATCGGCCGGCCGGTGACCTACTGGTTCGGGCTGGTGGACGGCCTGCTCAAGATGAGCAACGACGAGTCCCAGGGGCCGGCCATCACCTTCACCGGTGTGGCCCCTGGCGGCTGGTTCGGCGAGGGCACGGTGCTCAAGCACGAGCAGTACCGCTACAACATCCAGGCCCTGCGCCGCAGCGTGGTGGCCGGGCTCCCGGTGGCCACCTTCGACTGGCTCATCGACCATTCGCTGGGCTTCAACCGCTTCGTCATGCTGCAGCTCAATGAACGCCTGGGCCAGTTCATTGCGGCGCGCGAGATCGACCGCCTGAACAACCCCGACCTGCGGGTGGCCCGCAACCTGGCCGCGCTGTTCCACCCGCTGCTCTCGCCCAGCGTGGGCGGCTCGCTGCGCATCACCCAGCAGGAGCTGGCCTACCTGGTGGGACTGTCGCGCCAGCGCACCAACGAGGCGCTGTCCACCCTGGAGCGGCTGGGCTGGATCCGGGTGGAGTACGGCGGCGTGAAGGTGCTGGACCTGCAGGCCCTGCGCAGCGGGCAGATCGAGCCGGCGGCACCCGGTGCATCTCTGGGATGATCGCCCGATGACCGACCGCTCCCGTCCTCCCCTGAAACCCGGCACCCTGCGCTTGCAGCCCGCCCCGACCCGGGTCCGTGCCCCGGCCCGACCCGCTCCCCCGGCCCCGGCTGCGGCCCCCCGGGCCGATGGCCTGATGCGCCTGAACAAGCTGCTGGCCGAGCGCGGCCTGTGTTCGCGCCGCGAGGCCGATGCCTGGATCGAGCAGGGCTGGGTGAAGGTGGACGGCGCGCCGGCCGTCATAGGCCAGCCGGTGAGGATGGATGCGGCCATCGAGATCGACCCGCGCGCCCGCCAGCAACAGGGCAGCCAGGTGACGGTGATCCTGCACAAGCCGGTGGGCTATGTGAGCGGCCAGCCGGAAGACGGCCACGAGGCCGCCGTGACCCTGGTGCAGGCCCGCAACCGCTGGCGCGAGGACGGCAGCCCGCGCCGCTTCGACGTGGCCCAGCTGCGCGGCCTGGCCCCGGCCGGGCGCCTGGACATCGATTCCACCGGCATCCTGGTGCTGACCCAGGACGGCCGCGTGGCCCGCCAGCTGATCGGCGAGGACAGCGGCATCCAGAAGGAGTACCTGGTGCGGGTGCAGTGGGCGCCCAACGGCCCGCAAGGCGCCGGCTTGGTGTCGCAGGACGTGCAGTCGGTGCTGCCGCGCGAACGCCTGGCCCTGCTGCGCCACGGCCTGAGCCTGGACGGCCAGCGCCTCAAGCCGGCCGAAGTCACCTGGCAGAACCCGGAGCAGCTGCGCTTCGTGCTGACCGAGGGCAAGAAGCGCCAGATCCGCCGCATGTGCGAGGCCGTGGGCCTGCATGTGGTGGGCCTCAAGCGGGTGCGCATCGGCCGGGTGGTGCTGGGCCAGCTGCCGGTGGGGCAGTGGCGCTACCTGGGGCCGGACGAGCAGTTCTGAGCCCTGCCGAACCACCCCTTGAAACCCCGACCGGCCGGCCCCATCTCCCGGCCGGTTTCTTTTTCTCTTCCCCACCGACCATGAGCAAACAGACCCACTCCTTCCAGGCCGAAGTCGCCCAGCTGCTGCACCTCGTCACTCATTCGCTGTACTCCAACCCGGACATCTTCCTGCGCGAGCTGGTGTCCAACGCCTCGGATGCCTGCGACAAGCTGCGCTTCGAGTCGCTGGCCCACCCGGACTGGCTGGAAGAGTCGCCCGAGCTGCAGGTGCAGGTGGCCTTCGACCGCGAGGCCCGCACCATCACCATCACCGACAACGGCATCGGCATGAGCGCGCAGGAGGCCATCGACCACCTGGGCACCATTGCCAAGAGCGGCACCCGCGACTTCATGAGCCGGCTCAGCGGCGACCAGAAGTCCCAGGCCTCGGAGACCGGCCAGCTCATCGGCCAGTTCGGCGTGGGCTTCTATTCCGGCTTCATCGTGGCCGACCGCATCGTGGTGGAAAGCCGCCGCGCCGGCCTGAGCCCGGCCGAGGGCGTGCGCTGGACCAGCGGCGGCAGCGGCGACTTCGAGGTGGAGACCATCGAACGCGCCGCGCGCGGCACCAGCGTCATCCTGCACCTGCGCGAGGACAAGACCGAATACCTCAACCACTGGAAGCTGCAGTCCATCATCGCGAAGTACTCCGACCACATCAGCCTGCCGGTGCGCATGCAGAAGGAAGAGTGGGACAGCGAGAAGAGCGAGTACGTGCTCAAGGACGAGTGGGAAACCGTGAACTCGGCCAACGCCCTGTGGAGCCGGCCCAAGAAGGACGTGAGCGACGAGCAGTACACCGAGTTCTACAAGACCATCAGCCACGACACCGAAGCGCCGCTGGCCTGGAGCCACAACCGGGTGGAAGGCAGCACCGAATACACCCAGCTGCTCTACGTGCCGGGCAAGGCCCCGCAGGATCTCTGGAACCGCGACCGCAAGGCCGGCATCAAGCTGTATGTGAAGCGCGTCTTCATCATGGACGAGGCCGAGAGCCTCATGCCCGCCTACCTGCGCTGGGTCAAGGGCGTGGTGGATTCGAGCGACCTGCCGCTCAACGTCAGCCGCGAACTGCTGCAGGAAAGCCGCGACGTGAAGGCCATCCGCGAAGGCAACACCCGCCGCGTGCTGTCCATGCTGGACGACCTGAGCAAGGATGCCGACAAGTACAACGGCTTCTACCGCGAGTTCGGCGCCGTGCTCAAGGAAGGCCTGGGCGAAGACTTCGGCAACCGCGAGAAGATCGCGAAGTTGCTGCGTTTTGCCAGCACATCCCCCGACGTGGGTCAGGACGGCCTGGTCTCGCTGGCCGACTACAAGGCCCGCATGAAGGAAGGCCAGAAGGCCATCTACTACATCACCGCCGACACCGAAGCCGCTGCCCGCCACAGCCCGCAGCTCGAGGTGTTCCGCCAGAAGGGAATCGAGGTGCTGCTCATGACCGACCGGGTGGACGAGTGGGCGCTGTCTTTCCTGCCCGAGTTCGATGGCACCCCGCTGCAGAGCGTGGCCAAGGGCGCAGTCGATCTGGGCGACCTGCAGGACGAGGCCGAGAAGAAGGCCGCCGAGGAGGCTGCCGAACACTTCAAGCCGGTGCTGGAGAAGCTGCGCGAGAGCCTGAAGGACAAGGCCCGCGACGTGCGCGTCACCTCCCGCCTGGTCGATTCACCGGCCTGCCTGGTGGTGGAAGACGGCGAGTACTCCACCCAGCTGGCCCGCCTGCTCAAGCAGGCCGGCCAGAAGGCCCCGGAGATCAAGCCCATTCTGGAAGTGAACGCCGGTCACGCCCTGGTGAAGAAGCTCGATGGCTCCGCCCACTTCGACGACCTGGCCCACATCCTCTTCGACCAGGCCCTGCTGGCCGAAGGTGGATTGCCGGAAGATCCGGCGGGGTATGTGCGAAGGGTGAATACACTGCTGGTGTGAGTGATGTGGCTCCGAGGCGAGAGCCTCGAGCCATCCGGTGTTCACCCAACGGTCAGAATCGTGTAGCGAGAGGCAAACACGCCTCTGATGTCGTCATGGCCGAATACACTCGCCCGGCCGATTCATCGCTTCATCGAACCGAACCACCGCAAGACGAACACCGTGTATCTTCAGCACCCTTTCGAACCGGTCGTCACCTTCCGCAACAGCCAGGGCGAGGCTGCCCGCGGCACCATCACCAGCCTGCAGCGCCGTTCGCTGGTGATGGAGGTCTACAACCCGTACTCCATCGTCCAGGTCAGCGAGGTGCTCAGCGACCTGACCATCCGGTCGGGCAGCCACACCATCTACAAGGGCAAGGCGGTGGTCGTAAGCCTGATGAACACCGGCCTGATGGCGGTCGTGTCGGTGGCGCTGATCGACGAATGGTCCGAGCTCGGGGTGTATGGAGCCGGTCAGGCCCGCATCGGTGACGAGGCTCGACAGTTCGTGGACGGCTGGATGGAGCGGTTCCGGATCAGCGAGGGCTACATGGTGGCGGTGGGCAAGATCCGCGCCTTCCTGGCCGAGGTGGCGCGATGGACAGATCAGGCCGATCTGTCCAGCACCTTGCCCAGGGCAGAAGGCGGCAGTCTTCGCTCCGACGTTTTCATGGAGCTGGCCACGCCGGTGATCACGGCGGCAGCCGATTACTTTGCCGACCTGGAGTGCGAGATCGCCTCAGTCATCGATGTCGATCAGGACGGCAGTCGGCGTTTTGCCCAGAACGCCATCCATCCTCTGATCCTGAGGGCGCCGTTCGTGTACCGGACCTTTGCCAAGCCGCTGGGCTACGCCGGCGACTATGAGATGGTCAACCAGATCCTGTCGGATGTGCAGCAGGGCCCGTCCACCTATTTCCAGATCATCAATGCGCTGTTCCTGGCCTCGCCGGTGGCAGAGGCGCACCGCAACCGCATCGACATCCTGGAGCGGTCCATGGCGCGCGCGGCCGAGGAAGCCGCAGCGGCGGGCCGCGTGCATTCGGTCCTCAACATCGGTTGCGGTCCTGCCCAGGAAATCGAACGTTTCATCCGGGCCGGCAAGAACCTGGACCGGCTGCGGTTCAGGCTGATCGACTTCAGTCAGGAGACGCTCGACTACACCCGGGATCGCTTGAACAAGGCGATGAGCGATGTGGGTCAGCGGGTGGACATCGAGTTCCACCAGGATTCGGTCCACAACCTGCTCAAGCGGGCCAGCAAGGAAACCCAGGACCCCGCTCAGGCCAGCTTCGACTTCGTCTATTGCGCCGGCCTGTTCGACTATCTGTCGGACAAGGTCTGTGCCCGGCTGCTCGAGTACCTCAAGGCCCGAACCCGGCCCGGCGGACGCATCCTGGTGACCAACGTGCATTCCAGCAACCGCCAGCGGGGCGTCATGGAGCACCTGCTGGAGTGGCATCTGATTTACCGCGACGAGGCCGGCATGGTGGCCATCCTGCCGTCGCCCCGGCAACCCGAACAGATCTACACCGATCCGACCGGGGTCAACGTGTTCGCGGAATTCCTCACGCCGGAGCACTGATGCCCGCCGATCTCCGATCCGCCGGCCCGCTGCGTCTGCAGGACGACGTGCTCGACGTCCGGCTGCGCTTCAGCAAGATCGGGGCGTTCATATCGGCATCCCTCATCGTCCTGGGATTCGGCCTGGATCTCGCCACGTATCCGGAGCGTCTGGGCGAGTTCTTCGTGTTGCGGCTGCTCACCGCCACAGCCACCTTGCTGATCATGGCTGCGCTCATGACCCGGCTGGGCCGGCGCCAGGTGCAGTGGCTCACCTTGTCGTGGCTGGTGCTGCCGCAGATCATGATCTCCTGGATGATCTTCCAGACCGAGGGCGTCTCTTCCATTTACTTCGTCGGCCTCCAGCTGGCTCTGTTCGGCGTGGGTCTGCTGGTGCCGATCAGCTATCTGGAGAGCATGGCCTTCGGCCTGTTCACCATCGCCGTGTACTTTGTGGCCTGTTATCTGCATCCATCCGGCCTGGGGGATGGCCAGGAGTTCGTCGCCCATTCGATCTTCACGGCGTTTGCCGCCATCATTTCCACCGGATGCACTTATTTCAACGAGCTGAGCCGGGTCAAGCTGTTCCGGTTGCGTGAGCAGGTCGACGCGCAGAACCTGGAGCTGGTCGAGATCAACCGTGCCCTGGCCGAAGTCAAGGGCCAGCTCCTGCAGCGCGAGAAGATGGCCGCCATCGGCACCCTCTCGGCCGGGCTGATGCACGAGGTCAACAACCCGGTCAACTACAGCCTCATGGCCATCAACATGGGCCTGTCCCTGCCGGCGGCCAGCCAGGACTCCATGCTCAAGGAAAGCCTGATGGATGCGCGCGAGGGCATGCAGCGGGTACAGAACATCGTCACCGACCTCAAGACCTTCGCCTACCAGAAGCCCGGCACCGACAGCCAGCGCACCTTCCTGCTGGAAAACGCCATCCGCTCGGCCCAGCGCCTGGCCGGATTCGAGCTCAAGGGCATCGAGGTGGCAGTGGACCTGCCGGCCGACACCCATGTGGTGGGCGATGAGCCGGCGCTCATCGGGGTGCTCATCAACCTGTTCAGCAACGCCGCCAAGGCGGTGCATGCCGCCCAGCGCGCTGCGCCCCGCATCGAGGTGCAGGCCGAGCACCGGGGGGAGCGGCTGTGGCTGCGGGTGCGCGACAACGGCCAGGGCATTGCCCCGGAGAACATCGACCGGGTGTTCGAGCCTTTCTTCACCACCCGCGATGTCGGCTCCGGCCTGGGGCTGGGCCTGAGCATCAGTTACGGCATCGTCCAGCGGCACGGTGGCGTGCTGGCGGTGGCCAGCGAGTTCGGCGCCTGGACTGAGTTCAGCTTCGACCTGCCGAGGCCCGCATGAACAGCAGCCTCCGCTCCACGTCCGACCGTCCCATGGTGCTCATGGTCGATGACGAGCCGCAGGCCTGCAAGTGGTTCCAGCGCGTGTATGCCGACGAGTTCCAGGTGCTGACCGCGCACGGCGTGGACGAGGCCCTGGACTGTCTGTCCGGCCCGGGCGCCGCCACAGTGGTGCTGCTCACCGACTACCGCATGCCCGGGCGCAACGGCATCGATCTGCTGCGCGAGGCCAGCCGCCGGCATCCGGGCGTTATCCGGGTTCTGGTGTCCGCCTACGCCGACAAGGACGTGGCCATGCAGGCGGTCAACCACGGCCATGTGGAGTTCATGCTGGACAAGCCGCTGGACGAGACCCTGGCCCGCCAGGTGATCCGCGATGCCGTGGCCCAGGCGGCGCAACGCCGCCGGGAGCGCGACCAGCTCGATCAGCGCGCCGCCATGCTGCGCGACACCCTGGGTTTCCTGGCGCACGAGGTCACCACCCCGCTGGCCACGGTGCAGGGCTACCTGTCGGCCTTGCAGGACCGGCATGCCGAAAGCCCGGACCCCGGCCTCACCGAGGCCCGCATTGCCCAGGGTCGGCCCGGTGACGTGCGCGCCATGCTCGACGCCGCGCGGCGTCGCACCGAATACGCCCAGTCGCTGGTGAGCAGCTTCGTTCAGTCGGCCGGTGAAGCCCAGGCGGTCCATCCGGCACAGCGGCCGGGGGCGTCTGCCCTGGTGCGCTCGGTGTGCGGACACTACCCGTACCACGCTGACGAGGCGCAGTGGGTGCAGATCGACGATGCCCATGACTTCGCCTTGCCCGGTCGGCACGATCTGGTCTTCCTGGTGCTCTCGACCCTGCTCAAGAACGCGCTGCAGGCGCTGCGCGAGGCGGGCACGCCATCGCCACGGGTCCATGTCCGTCTGCTGCCCATTGCGGCGCCCGAGGGCGGCCAGGCCTGGCAGGCCATCCGGGTGGCCGACAACGGCCCCGGCATTGCTCCCGATGTACTGCAGCGGCTCACCCACGAGCCGCTCACCACCCGTGCCGACCGAGGCGGTCACGGCATGGGGCTGGTGTTCTGCCGCCGTGTCATGACATCGCTGGGCGGTGCGGTGACGGTGGCATCCACCCCGGGCGAAGGCACGGTGGTCACCCTTTGTTTTCCGTTGACTGGTTCCAGCGCATAGGAGGCGCCTTGCTGCCATGAAAATTCTGTATGTCGATGACGAGGCGATGGCGCTGAAGTACTTCGAACGGCTGGTCAGCCCGCTGGCGCCGGTCATCACGGCCACCTCGGTCGAGGAAGGCCGCGAGATGCTGCGTCAGCACGGCCATGAGATCGGCGTGCTGGTGAGCGACCAGCGCATGCCCGGCGAGCGCGGCAACGAGCTGCTGAGCTACGCCCGCGAGCACCACCCCGGCATCGTGCGCATGCTGACCACCGCGTATTCCGAGCTGGGCGAGGCCATCGAGGCCATCAACTCCGGCGAGATCTACCGCTACATCAGCAAGCCCTGGGCGCTGGAGAGCCTGCGCGCCGACCTCAAGAACGCGCTGGAGCTGGCCGAGCTGCGGCGCGAGCGCGACGGCCTGGTGCGCGAGAAGATGCTGGCCCACCAGGGGCAGCTCATGGGCAGCCGCCTGTGCCAGCTGCTGGGCGTGGCGGCGGTCATCCGTTTCGACCAGGCCGAAGCCGCCCTGCACGCCTGGGCCGTTGGTGCCATCGCGGTCCAGGCCGCCGCGCCCGAGGTGGACTGGCGCCGCTGGGACCATGCCGACCTGCTGCAGGCCGAAGCCCGCCGCGTGGTGCAGGCGGCCCAGGGCATCCAGCACTGGCTGACCAGCTGGCGCGATGCCGGCGCCGAGCCCATGGCGGCCCTGGCGGCGGCATGGCAGGTGCCGCTGTCGGGCGATGCCATCGTGCTGGACCGGCCCGATCCCCTCAGCCGGCTGATGCACGGCCCGGCGGGCAGCGAGGTGTCGGTGCAGGACGCCGCGTGGCTGGCCTGGCTGCTGTGGCAGGGTGGTGGGGCTCGTGTGCAGGCCGAGGGCAGTGGCTGGCGCATCGTGCGGGCCGAGCCGGCCGCCCGTGCCGCCGACTGGCTGGCGGCCACCATCGAGCGCTTCGGCCCCTTGCCGGGCTGAAGGCACCGGGGAACCCGGGCTGTCCCGGGCCGGTCACAATGGGCCTGTCCGCCTGTGTGGCGGACGCCACCGGAGAACACCATGAACCTGCCGACCCCCACCGTTGCCCGCCATTCCGCCTTCCGCCGCCTGGCGGCTGTCACGGCCGCTGGCGCCGGCCTGCTGCTGGCGGGTTGCAGTTCGGTGGGTGTGGGGGTGGGCGTGCCCATCGGTCCCGTGACCATTGGCGTGGGCGCCAGCAACAACGGCGTGAGCCTGGGCGTGGGCACCGGCGTCGGGCCGGTGGGTGTGGGAGTGGGGGTGAACCAGCGCGGCCAGGTGAGTGCCGGCGCTGGCGTGGGCGTGAGCGCCCCGGTGGGCGACAGCAAGGCCCGGGTGGGCGTAGGGGTCGGGACCAGCACCGTGATCCACGACCCCGACGCGCCGAAGCGCTGATCAGGCCCCGATCACGCGATCGTCAGCGTCACCGGGATGTTGCCCCGGGTGGCGTTGGAGTAGGGGCACACCTGGTGCGCAGTGTCCACTAGGTCCTGGGCCACGGCGCGGTCCATGCCCGGCAGGCTGATGGTCATGCGCACCGCAATGCCGAAGCCCTGCGGGATGGGGCCGATGTCCACCTCGGCGGTGATGGTGGCATCCGCCGGCACGGCAATCTTCTTCATGCCGGCCACATGCTTCATGGCCCCCATGAAACAGGCGGAATAGCCGGATGCGAACAGCTGCTCCGGGTTGGTGGCGTTGCCGGCGCCGCCCATGGCCTTGGGCGGGCTGAGCTTGACGTCGAGCAGGCCGTCGTCGCTGCGCGAGGTGCCTTCGCGGCCGCCGGTGGTGGTGGCGCGGGCGGTGTAGATGACTTTGTCGAGCTGGGTGGGCATGGGCTTCTCCTGGTGGGTGCCTGCGAACAGGCGGGGTTGAATCGGTGGGTGAAAGGTCGGGGCGGGTCAGTCGGCTGACGGACCCAGGGCCTGCTGCAGCCGGTCCCGCAAGGTCTGTATCTCGCGGGTGAGGGCGAGCACCTCGTCCACGCTGCACTGGCTGGCGTCGAGCACGCAGCCCGGCACGGCGGCGGCCTGGCGGCGCAGGGCACGGCCGGCAGCGGTGAGGTGCACCCGCACACGGCGCTCGTCCTGGGCATCGCGTTCGCGCTGCACCAGGCCGGCCGACTCCAGCCGCTTGAGCAGCGGGGTGACGGTGCCCGAATCCAGGAACAGGCGTTCGCCCAGTTCGCTCACCGCCAGTCCGTCGTTCTCCCACAGTGCCAGCATGGCCAGGTACTGCGGATAGGTCAGGCCCAGCGGCTCCAGCAAGGGCTTGTAGAGCTTGGTCATGGCCAGGGACGACGAATACAGCGCGAAGCACAGCTGGTGGTCCAGCCTCAGGGCATCGGCCGATGGTCGTGCAGCGGTGCGGGTGACAGATCGCTTGGCGGAGGGCATGGGCGGAATTATAACGAACAATTAAATTGTGTGCAATCTAAATCGCTGGTCCCATGCGCAAGCCATCGGACTCCATGGCCTCAGGCGTTCAGGGAGGGCTCCTGCATGGCCTCGATCTGCTCGATCAGCATGTCCACCTGGCCTTGCCAGTAATCGCGGCTGCCGAACCAGGGAAAGTTGATGGGGAAGGCCGGGTCGTCCCAGCGGCGGGCGATCCAGGCGCTGTAGTGCACCAGGCGCAGCGTGCGCAGCGGCTCGATCAGGGCCAGCTCGCGCCGGTCGAAGGGCCGGAACTGTTCGTAGCCGTCGAGCAGGGCGGACAGCTGCTGCGTCTGCTGGCGCCGGTCGCCGCTGAGCAGCATCCACAGGTCCTGCACCGCAGGGCCGCTGCGGGCGTCGTCCAGATCGACAAAGTGCGGCCCCGCACCGGGCTCGCCCTCGGGCGTCCACAGCACGTTGCCCGGGTGGCAGTCGCCGTGCAGCCGTACCGTGGCCACGGTATCGCTGTCTGCGGGGGCTGGGCGCAGCACGCCGTGACTTTCGATGATCTGCAGGGCTTCGTTCAGCGCGTGCGACCAGGCGGTGCGAACCTCGGGCGCCACCGCATCGTGCTGCATCAGCCAGTCGCGCGGCTCGTGCGCGAAGGTGGACGCGTTCAGGGCCGGGCGGTGCGCGAAAGCCCGCGCCGCGCCCACGGTGTGGATGCGGGCCAGGAAGCGGCCGATCCATTCCAGCACGTCGAAGTCGTCCAGCTCGGGCCGGCGGCCACCGCGCCGGGGACTGACCGAGAAATGAAAATCGCCGTGGCGGTGCAGCGTGGCGCCCTGCAGCGAGAGCGGCGGCACCACCGGCACTTCGGCTTCGGTCAGCTCCTGCGCAAAGCCGTGCTCTTCCAGCAACTGCGCTTCGGTCCACCGCTCGGGCCGGTAGAACTTGACCACCACCTGCCGGTGGCCCTGCACCGGTTCGTCCAGGTGGGCCTGGTACACCCGGTTCTCGAAGCTGTTGAGGCTCTGCAGCCGGCCATCGGGCTGCAGGCCCACGTCCCACAGTGCGTCCATGACGGCATCGGGCGTGAGGGCGTTGTACGGGTGATCGGGGGTGGCGCGGTCCATGGCGGATTGTCGCCGGGGCGTGGGCTACCATCACCCGATGCCCCGCCGCGACCGATCCAGCACCCGAACCGCCACGCCCGCCCTGCCCGCCGCATCGCCCGAAGACCAGCTGCGCCAGCAGCTGCCGGAGCTGCGGCCGGGTCAGTCCATCGGTCTGTTGCAAGAGTTGCACATCCTCACGCGCGAAGGCCGTCTCAACCAGGACACCCGCCGCAAGCTCAAGCAGGTCTACCACCTGGTCCAGTTCATCGAGCCGCTGCTGCAGCAGGTGCACGAGACGCAGGGGCGGGTCACGATGGCGGACTTCGGGGCCGGCAAGTCCTACCTGGGCTTCATCCTGTACGACCTGGTCCTCAAGGCATTGCTCAACGGACGTGTGATCGGTGTGGAGGTGCGCGCCGAACTGGTGGAGCGGTCGGCGGCCCTGGCGCAGCGCCTGGGATTCGAACGCATGGACTTCGTGGCCACCACGGTGCAGCAGGCCTTCGCCCACCCCGACCTGCCCGAGCGCATCGACGTGGTGACTGCCCTGCATGCCTGCGACACCGCCACCGACGACGCCATCGCCTTCGGCCTGGCCCGCCACGCGCAGGCCATGGTGCTGGTGCCATGCTGCCAGGCCGAGGTGGCGGCCACCATGCGCCAGCACAAGGCGCTGAACCTGCGCCGCAACGCCCTGGCCGAGTTGTGGCGCCACCCGCTGCACACCCGCGAGTTCGGCAGCCAGATCACCAACGTGCTGCGCTGCCTGCAGCTCGAGGCCCATGGCTTTGAAGTGACGGTGACCGAACTCGTGGGCTGGGAACATTCCATGAAGAACGAACTCATCCTGGCACGTAGAATGCCCGACGACCGAGCCGGCGGCCGCGAACGCGCCCGCCAGCGGTTGCTGCAGGTGCTCGACGAGTTCGGCCTGCAAGCCCTCCAGGGCCGCTTCGCGGCCTGAACGCGCGGTGGCCCCAGCGGCCGCCTGTCTGTTGAATCGCCAGCCTCCGCCGTGGGGCTGACCCGCTTCGCGTCCTTCGCCTTCGAACCCGTTCCGGGGCGCGGGCCGCAGAGCACCTCACAGGAGCCCCGCCGTGGTGACCAACATCGCCTTTCTTCTGCAATCCATCGCCTGGCCGCTGGTGCTGCTGGCTGCCTGGTTCCTGGGTGAGCTGGCGCACGAACGCTGGCGCATCCCCCGCGTGAGCACCTACGTGGCCGTGGGCCTGCTGGGTGGCCTGGTGAACCTGCCGGGCCTGACCACCGACATCCAGGGCCTGCCATTCCTGGCCAATGTGGCGCTGTCCCTGGTGCTGTTCGAGCTGGGCTACCGCATCAACCTGCGCTGGTTCCGCCACAACCCCTGGGTGCTGGCACTCGGTGTGGTGGAGTCGGCCGTCACCTTCGGTGCGATCTACTTCGTCACCGGCTTTTTCGGTCTGCCGGAAGACCAGCGCCTGATCATCGCGGCGCTGTCGGTATCGGCCTCGCCGGCTGGCGTGGTGCGCGTGGCCAACGAGCTGCGCAGTGCCGGCCAGGTGACCGAGCGGGTGCTGCACCTGTGCGCCATCAACTGCTTCATGGCGGTGGCCGCACTCAAGCTGGTCATCGGCTACTGGTACCTCAGCACCTCGGGCGATCTGGTCATGGCGGCGTTCGGCAGCATCCATGTGCTGGTCACTTCGGTGGCCGTGGGCGGTCTGCTGGGCGTGGCGGTGCCATGGCTGCTGCGGCTGCGCAGCACGCCCGAGCGCGGCGTGACGGTGGTGTTTGCCCTGTCGGTGCTGCTGCTCACCACGGCGGCGTTCGGTTTCCGGCTCTCGCCGCTGCTGGCGGCACTGAGCTTCGGCATCGTGGCCCGTGAGCGTCGGGTGCACCTGACCAATGCCCAGCGGGATTTCGGCACCGCCGGCGATCTGCTGTCGGTCTTCCTGTTCGTCTACATCGCCTCGCTGCTGGAATGGGCCACGGTGGGCACCGGCATGCTGCTGGGTCTGGTGCTGATCGGGGTGCGCGGGGCGTCCAAGGTGGTGTGCAACGTGGCGGCTGCGCGGCTCTCGGGCATCACCGAGCGCAAGGGCCTGCTGACCGGGCTGGCGCTCACGCCGATGTCGGCCTTTGCCATCCTGCTGCTGGACCAGTCGCGCCTGTACGGCTTCGAGCCGGCGGTGCAGGTGCTGGCGGCGATTGCCGCCATGATGCTGCTGCAGGAGTTGCTGGGTCCGGTGGTGACCCAGCGCGCCCTGATGGCGGCCCAGGAAACCCACGTGACCAAGGAGTGACGCATGCCGCTGGAAACCTTCAAGGCCTCCGATTCGCTGACCCTGGGTGTCGAGCTGGAGCTGCAGCTGGTCAACAGCTACGACTACGACCTCTCCAGCAGCGCCAACGACCTGCTCGAACTCTTGCGGCGCAAGCCCTTCCCGGGCGTGGTCACGCCCGAGATGACCCAGAGCATGATCGAGATCGCCACCGACGTGCAGCGCGAGCACGGGCCGCTGCTGGCCCAGCTGCAGGCCATCCGCGACACCCTGGTGCAGGCCGGTGACCGCCTCAACATCGAACTGGCCGGTGGCGGCACGCACCCGTTCCAGCGCTGGTTCGAGCAGCGCATCTTCTCCAAGCCCCGCTTTCAGGAGCTCTCGGGCCTGTACGGGTATCTGGCCAAGCAGTTCACCGTGTTCGGCCAGCATGTGCACGTGGGCTGCAGCTCGCCAGACGAGGCGCTGTTCCTGCTGCATTCGCTCAACCGCTATGTGCCGCACTTCATTGCGTTGTCGGCCTCGTCGCCGTTCTCGCAGGGGGTGGACACGCTGTTCGACTCGGCCCGGCTGAACTCGGTGTTTGCCTTCCCGCTCTCGGGCCGTGCGCCCTTCGTGCTGAAGTGGGACGAGTTCGCCAACGTCTACTTCACCAAGATGGAGAGCACCGGCGTGGTGAAGTCCATGAAGGACTTCTACTGGGACATCCGGCCCAAGCCGGAGTACGGCACCATCGAACTGCGGGTCTGCGACACGCCGCTCACCGTGGAGCGCGCTGCTGCGCTGGCCTGCTACCTGCAGGCGCTGTGCCGCCACCTGCTGGAGCGCAACGAGCCGCCGCCGGAAGAGGACGATTACCTCGTCTACACCTACAACCGTTTCCAGGCCTGCCGTTTCGGTCTGGACGGGATGATGGTCAACCCCAAGACACGGGAGCAGATCAGCATCCGCGAGGACGTGCTGGCCACGCTGCGCAAGATCGCGCCCCATGCGCAGAGCCTGGGGTCGATAGCCGCCATCGACGAGATCGAGCGCACGGCCGCACGCTCCGGCAATCACGCCAGCTTCCTGCGCCAGCGCTACCAGCAGAGCGGCAGCGTGCAGTCGGTGGTGCGTTCGGCGGTGGAGGCCCTGCGGCACGGCGCCGGCTTGTCGTGACGGACCTCACGCCGGGTGTGTAGGCGGATCGGAAGGGCTGTCAGGCAACTTCCTACAAGGCGAATGGCAAGGCGCCGACTTAACCGCTTGAAACAGGATCGATACAGTTTGTTTCATCGACAACGGACTTGTCACCAATGCCCCACACCCAGGAACCTGCCATGAAATCCACCGCCACCCGCCTGAACCCCTTCGTGCTGATGCTCGATCCGGAAACCGTCATCAATGCCATGGAGGCCAGCGTCGATCTGCGCCAGCTGCGCGGCCGGGTCTGCCGCCCGCTGGACAAGCCGCTGATCCCCAAGCTGTTCGACACCGCCCGCGACTTCGACGCCCAGATCGACAGCGAGGCCTTCATGGACAGCGGCATCGAGCTCTACGCCGACGCCCAGCCTGCCGTCCAGCAGCGCATGCACTGAGCCCGGCGGCTCAGCGGGCGAAGCGTCTGCGGGTCAGCGCCAGCGCGATCCAGAACGCCACCACCGCATAGCCGGCCAGCACCGCCAGGTGCAGCCAGGGGCGATCGGGCCACTGGTTCATGAACAGGGGCCGCACCAGGTCCACCGCATGCGACAGCGGCAGCCACTGGGCCAGCCACTGCACCAGACCCGGCAGCTGTTCCCGGGGGAAGAAGACGCCGGAGAGGAACATCATCGGCGTCAGGAACAGCGTGAAGTAGTAGGTGAAGAAGTCGTAGCCCTTGGCCAGGGCATTGAACACCAGGGCAATGCACGAGAAGGTGATGCCCACCAGCCACAGCACCGGCCAGGCCAGCAGCAACAGCGGCGAGTGCGAGATGCCCAGGGCCAGCATGACGCCCAGGATGGCGGTCACGGTGAACAGCGACTTGAAGGATGCCCACAGCATCTCGGCCAGCACCACATCGTCCAGCGACACCGGCGCATTCATGATGCCGTCCCAGGTCTTCTGCACATGCATGCGCGAGAAGGCCGAATACAGCGCCTCGAAGGTGGCCGCGTTCATGGCGCTCATGCAGATGCTGCCGCTGGCCAGGAACAGGATGTAGGGCACGGCCAGCTGACCTTCGGGCGTCATGACCTTCACTTCGCCCACCAGGGCGCCCATGCCGTAGCCGAAGGCCACCAGCCACATCAGCGGCTCGGCGATGTTGCCCACCAGGCTGGGCACGGCCAGCTTGCGCCAGACCAGCAGGTTGCGCTGGAACACCGGCCACCAGCGCAGCGAGAGGCGGGGGCGGGACCAGTGCGACGGTGCGTTCGGGTTGTTCAGGGTGCGGGTGTTCATGCGTCCTCCCGGATCTGGCGGCCGGTGAGCTTGAGGAAGAGGTCTTCCAGGTTGGCCGGGCGGTGCAGGGTGCGCAGGGCCGGGTGGGCGCCCAGGGCCTGGAGCAGCGGGGTGGCCTGCTGTGTGTAGAAGAACACGGTCTCGCCGCTCACCTCCACCCGGGCGGCCAGGGCGCGCAGATCGGCATGACCTTCGGCCTGGGCCAGATCCAGCGCACCCGGGCCGTACACCTCCACCACGTCGGGCTCGAGGTGCTGGGCGATCAGCTCGCGTGGCCGGCCTTCGGCAATCTTGCGGCCGTGGTCGAGCACCAGCAGGCGGCTGCACAGGCGCTCGGCCTCGTCCATGAAGTGGGTGGTCAGCAGGATGCTCTTGCCCTGCTGCAGCAGCAGCTGCAGCCGTTCCCACATGAGGTGGCGGGCCTGCGGGTCCAGGCCGGTGGTGGGCTCGTCGAGCATCAGCAGCTGCGGGTCGTTGACCAGGGCGCGGGCCAGCGACAGGCGCCGCTTCATGCCGCCGGAGAGCTCGCCGGGCTTGGCGTCGGCCTTGTGCGACAGCGCGGCGAATTCCAGCAGTTTCGGCACCCGGGGCCGGATGTCGCGGTCCTTCAGCCCGAAGTAGCGGCCGTAGACCAGCAGGTTCTCGGCGCAGCTGAAGTCGGGGTCCAGGGTGTCCATCTGGCTGACCACGCCCAGCCGGGCCTTGATGGCCAGGGCATCGCGCGGCATGTCCAGCCCGAAGGCGTCGATGCGGCCACCATCCGGCGCGGTCTGGCCCAGGCACATGCGGATGGTGGTGGTCTTGCCGGCGCCGTTCGGCCCGATGACCCCCAGGCATTCGCCGGGCTGGATGTCGAAACTCAGGTCGTTGACCACCGTGGCATCGCCATAGCGCTTGACCAGGTGCTGGACCGAAAACAGGGGTTGGAGCATTCCGGGATTGTGCCTGCCCCCCCTGCCGCGTCAGGGGGGCCACCTACAATGCGCCCCGTGTCCACACCCCTATCCGTCACCCTGCAGCACTGGCTGCCCCAGCGCGCCCTGACCGAACTGGCCGGGCGCATCGCCCGTGCCCAGGCCGGCGGCATCACCCACGCCATGATCCGCCGCTTCGTGCGGCGTTATCAGGTCAACATGAATGAGGCGGCCAATCCGGACATCACGTCCTACGCCAGCTTCAACGACTTCTTCACCCGCGCCCTCCAGCCCGGTGCCCGTCCGCTGGCCGATGCGGCCTTCGTGTGCCCGGTGGACGGCGCCATCAGCCAGTTCGGCCCGATCTCGGGCGACCAGATCTTCCAGGCCAAGGGCCATCTCTACAGCACCCGCGCCCTGGTGGGCGGCGATGCCGAGCTGGCCGTGCCGTTCGACAACGGTTCGTTTGCCACCATCTACCTCAGCCCGCGCGACTACCACCGCATCCACATGCCGGTGGCCGGCCGGCTGCGCCGCATGATCCATGTGCCGGGCGACCTGTATTCGGTCAACCCGGCCACGGCCCGCGGCGTGCCCGGTCTGTTTGCCCGCAACGAGCGGGTGGTGTGCGTGTTCGACATGCCGCACAAGGGTGGCACCGTGCCCTTCGTGCTGGTGCTGGTGGGCGCCACCATCGTCGGCAGCATGGCCACCACCTGGCACGGCGTCGTCAACCCGCCGCGCCCCGGCGCCGTGCGCGAGTGGCGCTACGACGACCAGGACATCCGCTTCGACCGGGGTGACGAGATGGGCCGATTCCTGCTCGGCTCCACCGTGGTCATGCTCTGGCCGCACGACACGATTGCCTTCAATCCGCACTGGGCGCCCGGTGCGCCGGTGCGCCTGGGCGAGGCCATGGGCGAGACCGCCTGACCCGCTCCGTTTTCCGCATCCACAAGGACCCCGCCATGACCACCCTCGGCACGCCCCTGTCTCCCTCCGCCACCAAGGTGATGCTGCTCGGCTCCGGCGAGCTCGGCAAGGAGGTCTTGATCGCGCTGCAGCGCCTGGGCGTGGAGACCATTGCGGTAGACCGTTACGAGAATGCGCCGGGCCAGCAGGTGGCGCACCGGGCCCACACCATCGTCATGAGCGACCCGGCCCAGCTCAAGGCCCTGATCGAGGCCGAGCGGCCGCACCTGGTGGTGCCCGAGATCGAGGCCATTGCCACCCCGGCCCTGCAGGAGCTGGAAGCCGCCGGTGTGGTCACGGTGATACCCACCGCACGCGCCGCCCGCCTGACCATGGACCGCGAAGGCATCCGCCGCCTGGCCGCCGAGACCCTGGGCCTGCCCACCAGCCCCTACCAGTTCTGCGACTCGCTGGCCGAGCTGCAGGCCGCCATCGATCAAGGCATCGGCTACCCCTGCATCGTCAAGCCGGTCATGAGCAGCTCGGGCAAGGGCCAGAGCAAGATCGACGGACCGGCCGACGTGCAGAAGGCCTGGGATTACGCCATGGCCGGTGGCCGGGTCAGCCACGGCCGCATCATCGTGGAAGGCTTCATCGACTTCGACTACGAGATCACCCAGCTCACCGTGCGCGCCAAGGGCGGCGACGGCCGGATCGAGACCCATTTCTGCGATCCCATCGGCCATGTGCAGGTGAGCGGTGACTATGTGGAGAGCTGGCAGCCGCACCCCATGACGCCAGCCGCCCTGCAGAAGAGCCGCGACATCGCCCGCGCCGTCACCGAGAACCTGGGTGGCCAGGGCCTGTTCGGCGTGGAGCTGTTCGTCAAGGGCGATCAGGTGTGGTTCAGCGAGGTCAGCCCGCGCCCGCACGACACCGGCATGGTCACCATGATCACCCAGTGGCAGAACGAGTTCGAGCTGCACGCGCGCGCCATCCTGGGTCTGCCGGTGAACACCGCACTCAAGAGCCCGGGGGCGAGTGCCGTCATCTACGGCGGCATGGACGCCACCGGCATCGCCTTCGACGGTGTGGACGAGGCCCTGCGCGAGCCCAACACCGACATCCGTCTGTTCGGCAAGCCCGAGAGCTTTGCCAAGCGCCGCATGGGTGTGGCCCTGGCCTTCGATGCCGACGTGGAGCAGGCCCGTGTGGTGGCCAAGCGCGCAGCGGCCAAGGTGCGCCCGCGCCGCGCTTGAGAGCGGGCTGAAACATTTTTTTGCAGTCGGATCGCCTCCGGCTGCATCCATCCGGGCTTCTGGCGGGTAGTGGGGGTAGTGGTGCTGATCTTGGCGCCGCTGCCATCCCACCCGAATCTCACAGGAGTTCCACGATGTTCTTCAAGTCCGCTCTGGCCGTTGCCGCCGCCCTGTCCCTGGCCGCCTGCGCCACCCAGGCCCCCGCGCCGATGTTCTCGCAGGCCAGCCTGCCCGACGCCGTGAAGGTGCCGGCCGGCCACAAGGTCGCTCTGGAAACTGTGGGCGTGGGCGAGATCACCTATGAGTGCCGCGACAAGAAAGATGCCGCCGGCCAGACCGAGTGGGTGTTCGTCGGCCCCGATGCCAAGCTGCTGGACCGCAACGGCAAGCAGGTCGGCAAGTACTACGGCCCGCCCGCCACCTGGGAAAGCGCCGACGGCTCCAAGGTGACCGGTGCACAGGTTGCGATCGCTCCGGCCGGTGCTGGCAACATCCCTCTGCAGCTGGTCAAGGCCAACCCGGCCACCGGCAATGGCGCCATGACCGGCGTGACCTTCATCCAGCGCGTGGCCACGGCCGGCGGCGTGGCCCCGGCTGCTCCCTGCACCCCGGCCACCAAAGGCCAGAAGCAGATCGTGCAGTACAAGTCCGACTACATCCTCTACAAGGCCATGTGATGGCTGGCGGCGGTCTGCATGGCCTCGGGTAACATGAGCGTCGCCGGGGTACTGCCCGGTGTGTCCTTCCACCGTTCCGTGACCTCAAGACCGCCGCAGTCCTACGACCACAACGCCGACCTGGCCGCCTGCGCACGCGGCGATCAGGCGGCCTTGCACCGGCTCTACCAGCAGGAGAGCCGGTTTCTGCTGGGGGTGGCCCTGCGCATCGTGCGCGACCGCGCCCTGGCCGAAGACGTGCTGCACGATGCCTTCGTGTCCATCTGGACCAAGGCCGGCAGTTTCGACCCCGCCCGTGGCGAAGGCCGAGGCTGGATGTGCAGCATCGTGCGCCACGGTGCCCTGGACCTGATGCGTTCGCGCCAGCGCCATGTGGACGTGGACGACGACACCCTCGAATCCTTGCAGGACGCCGAAGCCGGCGCCGCCCCCGACATGACGGATGCCTTCGCCCTGCGCGCCTCGCTGGGTCGCCTGGACGAATGCCTGGCCCGCCTGGACGTGGCCAAGCGCAACTGCGTGCTGTTCGCCTACCTGGACGGCTGCACCCATGTCGAGATCGCCGAACGCCTGCAGGCCCCGCTGGGCTCGGTGAAGGCCTGGATCCGCCGTGGCGTGGCTTCGCTCAAGGAGTGCCTGGCATGAGCACGCCCATGACCCCTGAAGCCCTGCAGCAGCTGGCGGCCGACTACGTGCTGGGCACGTTGGATGCCAGCCGCCGCGCCGAGGTGCAGCAGCGCTTGCCCCACGATGCCGCGCTGCGCGAGGCGGTGCAGTTCTGGGAACAGCGCCTGCAGCCCCTGACCGATCTGGTCGATCCGGTACCGCCGTCGCCCGCGCTGTGGTCGCGCATCGAGGCCAGCGTTGCGCCCCGGCGTGCCGCTGTGCCGGCCGCACCGCCTGCCACCGGCTGGCGGGCGCTGTGGAACAACCTGGCGCTGTGGCGCGGCGTGGCCGCTGCCGGCGTGGCGGCGGCGGCCTTCCTGGCCGCCGTGCCCATGAACACGGGTGCGCCGCGCAGCCAGTACCTGGTGGTGCTGGTGGCGCCCAACAACACCGCCCCGGGCTGGGTGGTGCAGACCAGCACCGGCCAGCGCACCCTGAAGCTGCAGCCGCTGGCCAGCACCGACGTGCCCGAGCAGCGCTCGTTGCAGTTCTGGACCAAGGCCGACGGCTGGACTGCGCCGCTCTCGCTGGGCCTGGTGCAGCCGGGCAAGCCGCTGGAGGTGCCGCTGGACCAGCTGCCGCCGCTGCAGCCCAACCAGCTGTTCGAGATCACGCTGGAGCCCTACAACGGCTCGCCCACCGGCAAGCCCACCGGGCCCATCCTCTACATCGGGCGTTCGGTCAAGCTCAACACCTGAGCTTCAGGCCAGCTGCAGCGGCAGGCTGCGCAGCCGTTGCCCGGTCAGCGCGAACACCGCATTCGCCACGGCCGGCGCCAACGGCGGCAGGCCCGGTTCGCCCACACCTTCGGGCGCATGGTGGCTGGGAATGACCAGCACCTCCACCACCGGCATGTCGGGCAGTCGCAGCACTGCCTGCTCGTGGAAGTTGCCCGGCTGCACCTGGCCGTTGCGCACATCCACCCGGCCGTACAGGGCCGCACTCAGTCCGAAGACGATGCCGCTCTCCATCTGCTGCTTCACGCCGGCCGGATTGACCGCAAAGCCGCAGTCGATGGCGCACACCACGCGGTGCACCCGGATGCTGCGGTCGGGCGCCAGCGACACCTCGGCCACCTGGGCCACGGTCGATCCGAAGGACCGGTGCAGGGCCAGGCCACGTGCCACCGGCGCACCGTCGGGCGCAGCGGGAGGCGGTGTGCCCCAGCCGGCGGCCCGGGCGGCGGTCTGCAGCACCTCGCGCTCGCGCGGATGGTCCTGCAGCAGGGATTCGCGCAGGGCCAGCGGGTCGGTGCCGGTGGCATGGGCCACCTCGTCCAGAAAACACTCCTTGAAGAAGGCCTGGTGCGAATGGCCCACCGCACGCCAGAAGCCCACCGGCAGGGGCAGATCGGCGTTCACATGGGCGATGCGCGCTGCCGGCCATTCGTAGGGCTGGTCGAAGGCGCCCTCTGATGTGGTCTTGTCCGGCCCGCCGCCGGGCAGGCCGAAGACGCGTTGCAGCACCTGCGGCACGATGGCCTGGCCGGCGCTGGTGTTCTTCCAGGCCACGAGCTTGCCCGAGGCATCGAGCCCGGCGCTGAAGCGGGCCACGCAGGCCGGCCGGTAGAAGTCGTGTCGCATGTCCTGCTCGCGGGTCCACAGCGTGCGCACCGGGCGGCCCGGCACCGCCTTGGCCACCGCGGCGGCCTGGGCCACGAAGTCCACATCGAGCCGGCGACCGAAGCCGCCGCCCAGCAGGGTCACATGCACCGTGACCACTTCGCTTTCCAGGCCCAGCGCCTGCGCTGCGGCGCGCCGCGCCAGGCCGGGCACCTGGGTGGGCGCCCACACGGTGGCGCTGCGCCCGTCGGCGGCCAGGTGCACGGTGCAGTTCATGGGTTCCAGGGTGCTGTGGGCCAGCCAGGGTGCGCGGTATTCGGCCTCGATGCGCCGGGTGGCGCCGGCCAGGGCAGCGTCCACATCGCCCTCGCGGTGGAAGGCAAAGCCAGCCTCCTGGTCGAGCAGGGTCGCCAGGCTGTTCAGGGCGGCGTCGCTGTCGAACGTGGCCAGCGGGCCGTGATCCCATTGCACCTGCAAGGACTCGGCCGCCTGGCGGGCCTGCCACCAGCTGTCTGCCACCACGGCCATGCCGCCGCTGCCACCGGCCATGGGATCGAGCCGCACCACCGCCTGCACACCGGGCAGGGCGCGGGCCTGGGCTTCGTCGCAGGCCTGCACCCGGCCCAGGCGGGTGGGGCAGAACTGGATGGCCGCATGCAGCAGCCCGGGCTGCTGCACATCGATGCCGAAGCGCGCGCTGCCGTCGGTCTTGGCGGCGGCGTCGATGCGGGGCGTGGGCTTGCCGATCAGCCGGAACTGCTCGGGCGTCTTCAGGCGCGGTCGGTTGGGCACCGATCGGGTGGCTGCCTCGGCGGCCAGGGCGCCAAAGCGCAGCGTGCGGCCGTCGGGCGCGACCACAGTGCCGGCCTGAACCCGGCAGTCGGCGGGCGCCACGCCCCAGCGGCCGGCGGCGGTCTCCACCAGCATCTGGCGGGCGGCCGCGCCGGCCTGGCGCATGGGCAGCCACAGGTCTTTCACGCTGGAGGAGCCGCCGGTCATCATCACGCCGATCTCGCGCATGGTCTTGGCGGTGAGCCAGCGGGCGGCATCCACCAGCACACCGGCGGCCTCGGGGTGGAAGGGCAGGCCGTCCACCACGGTGGCCAGGTTGTTGTAGATGCCGTCGATGGGCGAGGCCTCCACCCGTACCTGCGCCCAGTCGGCGTCCAGCTCGTCGGCCAGCAGCAGGGCCAGCGAGGTGCTCACGCCCTGGCCCATCTCGCTGCGGGCCAGCACCACTGTGACGCGGTCGTCCTCGCCCACCTTCACCCAGCCGTTGAAGGCGTGTTCGCCGGCTGCGGCGGGCAGGGGGCTGGCGGTCTGCTGGCGCTGGCGGGGCGGCAGGGCGCTCCAGCCCAGCACCAGCGCACCGCTGGCGGCGAGGGTTCCCAGAATGAAGCGGCGGCGGGTGGTCATGGGCGTATGGGTGCAGGGTTACTGGAAGGCCACTTCGGCAAAGCTGCGCAGCTTGCGGCTGTGCAGCTGGTCCACGCCGCCGCTGCGCAGGCGCTCCATGGCGCGGATGCCGATGCGCAGGTGCTGATCGACCCGCTCGCGGTAGAAGTGGTTGGCCATGCCGGGGAGCTTGATCTCGCCGTGCAGCGGCTTGTCGCTCACGCACAGCAGGGTGCCGTAGGGCACGCGGAAGCGAAAGCCGTTGGCGGCGATGGTCGCACTCTCCATGTCGAGCGCCACCGCGCGGCTCTGGCTGAATCGACGCTGCGGCGTGTTGTCGGGCAGCAGCTCCCAGTTGCGGTTGTCGGTGCTGGCCACGGTGCCGGTGCGCATGATGCGCTTGAGCTCGTGCGGCGGCACGCCGGTCACGTCGGCCACGGCGGCTTCGAGTGCGAGCTGGATCTCGGCCAGCGCCGGGATGGGCACCCACAGCGGCAGCTCTTCGTCCAGCACATGGTCCTCGCGCACATAGGCATGGGCCAGCACATAGTCGCCCAGCTGCTGGGTGGTGCGCAGGCCGGCGCAGTGGCCCAGCATCAGCCAGGCGTGCGGGCGCAGCACGGCGATGTGGTCGGTGATGGTCTTGGCATTGGCCGGCCCCACGCCGATGTTGACCATGGTGATGCCGCTGCGGTCGCGCCGGATCAGGTGGTAGGCCGGCATCTGCGGCAGGCGCGGCGGTGCCTGGCCGGCGGCGTCGTCGGCCCCGGGCGGCAGGCCGATCCGGCGCGTGACCACGTTGCCAGGTTCGATGAAGGCCTCGTACGGGCTGTCGGGGTTGGCCATCTCGGCATGGCCAAGCTTGATGAACTCATCGATGTAGAACTGGTAGTTGGTGAACAGAACGAAGTTCTGGAACCAGGTGGGCGAGGTGCCGGTGTAGTGGCGCAGCCGCTGCAGCGAGTAGTCGACCCGGGGCGCGGTGAAGAGCGACAGCGGGTGCGGCTCGCCCGGGGCCGGCACATGGGTGCCGTTGGCGATGCCATCGTCCATGACGGTGAGGTCGGGCAGGTCGAACACATCGCGCATCTGTGCGCGGCGGGTGGCGTCCATCTGGCCTTCGATGTGGTCGTTCTCGGCGAACGAGAAGTGGATCGGTATGGGCTGGGTGCTGGTGCCCACCTCCAGCTCGCCGCCATGGTTGGCCAGCAGCAGGCGGAACTGCTCCAGGTAGTAGTCGGCGTAGAGGTCGGGACGGGTGAGGGTGGTCTCGAACTTGCCGGGGCCGGCCACGAAGCCGTAGCTCAGGCGGGACGGGCCCTGGCGCAGCACGCTGGGGTTGTGCAACCGCACGAAGGGGTAGCAGGCCCGCACATGGGTGTGCTGGAAGTCGCCGCCGGCCACGAAATCGTGCATGGCTTGGCGCAGGAACCCGACGTTGTGCTGGTAGATGCGCTCGACCTGCTGCAGGGCGGCGGCCGGGTCGGTGAAGAAGAGGGGGGCTGTAAAGTCGGGCGATCGTTGCATGGGCTTATTGTGGCCCGGTCCATGCCCGCCACACCACCATGACCACCCCTCTTGACCCCGACCTGCTGCGCGCGGCCACCGTGCTGAGCGCGGCGCTGGGCTGCGGGCTGCTGGTGGGCATCGAGCGCGAGCGCCGCAAGGGCAGCGGCCCGACCCGCGCACTGGCCGGCCTGCGCACCTTCACCCTGACCTGTGTCATGGGTGCGGCGGCTGCGCTCAGCGGCATGACCGGCCTGGTGGTGGTGGGCGCGGCCTTCGTGGCCGCGCTGGGCGTGGTGGCCTATGCGCGCGACCGGTCCGACGATCCCGGCGTGACCACCGAGGTGGCGCTGCTGCTGACCTACCTGATCGGTGTGCTGTGCACCTGGCGGCTGCTGCCGGCCGCCGCGCTGGCGGTGGGCCTGACGGCCTTACTGGCCGCCCGCGAGCGGCTGCACGGTTTCGCGACGCACTGGCTGCGCCCGGCCGAGGTGCGCGACGGCATCCTGCTGGCGGCGGTGCTGCTGGTGGCGCTGCCCTTGCTGCCGGACCGGCCGCTGCTGGATGGCACGCTCAACCTGCAGCGGACCGGGCAGCTGCTGTCGCTGCTGCTGCTGGTGCAGTCGGGCGCGCACCTGGCGCGCCGGCTGTTGCAGGCCCGGCATGCGGTGGTGCTGTCGTCGCTGGCCTCGGGGCTGGCCTCGAGCACGGCCACCATTGCCACGCTGGGCCTGTCGGCGCGCGAGCCGGGCTCGGTCCCCCGGGTGCTGGCGGGCGGTGGCCTGCTGAGCTGTGTGGCCACCCAGGCGCAGATGGTCATGGTGGCGGCGGCGGTCATGCCGGCGTGGTTGCCGCATGTGGCTGTGTCGGCTCTGGTGGCGGGCGCGCTGGCGCTGGGCATCGGCCTGTGGCTGGTGCACGCGGCGCATGAGCCGGCACCGGCCGATGGCCCGCTGGCAACACCCCGCATTGAAGGTCAGACCGGTGCCGCCGAGGACCGCATGTTCAGCCTGCGTGGCGCACTGGCGGTGGCCGCCCTGCTGACCGGCGTGCAGTTGCTGGTGCACCTGCTGCAACGCTGGCTGGGCGATGCAGGCCTGCTGGCCGGGGTGCTGCTGGGTTCGCTGGCCGATCTGCATGCCGCGCTGGCGGCGGTGTTTTCCGAAGGGCCGCCGGCGCCGGTGGCCGAGCGCGCCGTCATGCTGGCCCTGCTGGCGCATGCAGCCAGCAAGACGGTCACGGCGGTGGTGTCGGGCGGCTGGGCCTATGCGCGCTGGCTGGTGCCCGGGCTGTGGCTGCACACCCTGGTGGGCGTGGCGGTGCTGCTGGTCTGAAGCGGGACCGGGGCGTCCTTCAGCGCCGCACCGGCTCGCGCATGGTCACGAATTCTTCGGCCGCCGTGGGGTGGATGCCGATGGTGCTGTCGAACACCGCCTTGGTGGCGCCGGCCTTCATGGCCACGGCGAAGCCCTGCACGATCTCGCCGGCCTCGGCCCCCACCATGTGCAGGCCCACCACCCGGTCGGTGGCGGTGTCCACCACCAGCTTCATCAGCGTGCGCTCGGTGCTGCCCGAGAGCGTGTGGCGCAGCGCCTTGAACTCGCTGCGGAAGATGGTCACGTCGCCGTAACGCTCGCGCGCGGCCTGCTCGCTCAGGCCCACGGTGCCGATGGAGGGGTGGGTGAACACGGCGGTGGGGATGTAGTCGTAGCTCATGCTGCGAGCTGCCTTGCCCGGCGCGGCGCCCAGGATCTGGTCCACCACCACCATGGCCTCGCCCAGGGCCACCGGCGTGAGCTGCACCCGGTTGGTCACATCGCCCACGGCAAAGATGTGCGGCACGCTGGTGCGGTACTGCTCGTTGACCAGCACCTCGCCCTGTGCGCCCTGGGCCACACCCACGGCATCCAGGCCCAGGTCCTTCACCAGCGGCACGCGGCCGGTGGCGTAGAGCACCGCATCGGCCACCACGGTCTGGCCGTCTTCCAGCGCCACATGCAGGCCGTCGGATTCCTTGCGGATGGCCACCACACCCGCGCCCAGGCGCAGATCGACGCCGTGCTTGACCATCTCGCCGGCCACGAAGTGGCGGATCTCGTCGTCGAAGCCGCGCAGCACCTGTTCGCCCCGGTACAGCTGGGTCACCTTCGCACCCAGGCCGTTGAAGATGGACGCAAATTCGCAGGCGATGTAGCCGCCGCCCACCACCACCAGCCGCTGCGGGAAGGGGTCGAGGTCGAAGATCTCGTTGGAGGTGATGACGTGCTCGCGGCCCTGGAAGTGCGGCACGAACGGTGTGCCGCCGGTGGCGATCAGGATGTGCGCTGCGGTGAATTCGCGGTGGGTGGCCGAGCCGTCGGCCTGCAGTGTGGCCACGCTGACCGAATGGGCGCCGGTGAGGCGCGCAAAGCCGTCGATGCGGGTGACGCCCGAGCCCGAGAGCAGGTTGCCGTAGATGCCGTTGAGGCGGGTGATCTCGGCGGCGCGGCGCTGCTTCAGCCGGGCCCAGTCGAGCGTGCCGCCGGCCGTGTCCCACCCGAAGCCGGCCGCTTCTTCGAAAGCCTCGGCGTAATGGGCGGCGTAGCTGTAGAGCTTCTTGGGAATGCAGCCCACGTTCACGCAGGTGCCGCCCAGGCCGTCGGTGCCCAGCACCTCGGCCAGGGCCACGCGGGCGCCGCGCTGTGCGGCCATGCGGGCGGCGCGCACACCGCCGCTGCCGCCACCGATGACGAAGAGATCGAAGTCATGTTGTTGCATGGCCGGCATGGTAGCGCCGGGGTCTGGCGGGCGGCCCCTGGCGGAGCGCAAGGCCCCGGGGTGGCTGCGGCCATCGACGCGCGGATCGGCGCCGTGCCGGAGCGCTTCCTATGATTGCCCGCCATGAACCCCATCGACGACTCTCCTGGCCTGGCCGTGGTGCTCGGCGGTACCGGCGGCATCGGTGCCGCGCTGGCCGAGGGCCTGCGTGAGCAAGGCCACACGGTGCTGGCCTTCGGCCGGCGCACCCTGCCGGCACTGGACTATGCCGATGAGGCCAGCGTGGCCACGGTCGCGCAGCACATTGCGGCCGAGCAGCAGCGCACCGGCCTGCCGCTGCGCCGCCTGGTGGTGGCCACCGGCATCCTGCACGAAGGCTCGGTGCAGCCCGAGCGCAGCTGGAACCACCTGGACGCGGCGGCCCTGCAGCGGCTGTTCCTGGTCAACACCATCGGCCCGGCGCTGGTCATGCGCCATGTCCTTCCGCTGCTGCCGCGCCACGGCCGCAGCGTGGCGGCCTTCATCTCGGCCCGCGTGGGCAGCATCGGTGACAACCGCCTGGGCGGCTGGTACGGCTACCGCGCCTCCAAGGCCGCCCTCAACCAGCTGGTGCACACGGCCGCGATCGAGCTGGCCCGCCGCAGCCCGAAAGCGCTGTGCGTGGCCCTGCACCCCGGCACGGTGGACACCGCGCTCTCACAGCCCTTCGCCAAGACCGGCCTGGACGTGCGCCCGCCCACCGTGGCCGCGCAGGAATTGCTGCAGGTGATGGACACCCTGCCCGAAGGCAGCAACGGCGGATTCTTCGACCACCACGGCAAAGACATCCCGTGGTGAAAGTCCGTCAGGCCAGTGTCCGGAGCGCGTGTCCTCGCCCAGGATGCGGCGGATCCGGCTCCGCCGGTCCGCTCGCATCGCCCCCCTCAGGGGGGTGACGCGCGCAGCGCGGCGCGGGGGGGAATCAGTACGTATACACGCCGCGCCCGGTCTTGCGGCCCAGCCAGCCGGCGGCCACCATTTCCTTGAGCAGCGGGGCCGGGCGGTACTTGCTGTCGTTGAATTCGGCCATGTAGACGTTCATCACCGCCAGGCACACGTCCAGGCCGATCATGTCGGCCAGGGCCAGCGGGCCGATGGGCTGGTTGGTGCCGAGCTTCATGCCGGCGTCGATGTCTTCCGGCGTGGCCAGGCCCTCGGCCAGCACGAAGAAGGCTTCGTTGATCATGGGCACCAGGATGCGGTTGACCACGAAGCCCGGCGCGTTCTTCACGGTGATGGGGCTCTTGCCCAGGCGCTCGGCCAGGGCCTTGACCGCGTCGTGCGTGGCGTCGCTGGTCTGCAGACCGCGGATGATCTCCACCAGCGCCATCAGCGGCACCGGGTTGAAGAAGTGCATGCCGATGAAGCGGTCGGCACGCTGGGTGGCGGCGGCCAGCTTGGTGATGCTGATCGAGCTGGTGTTGGTAGCCACGATCACTTCAGGTGCGAGCAGGCCGTCGAGCTGCTGCAGGATCTTGACCTTGAGCGCCTCGTTCTCGGTGGCGGCCTCGATGACCAGGTCAGTACCCTTGAGGTCGTCGTAGCTGGTCGAGCCCTTGATCAGCGAGAGCGCCTGGGCCTTGCCTTCGGCGGTCAGCTTTTCCTTCTTGATCAGCCGGTCCAGGCTGCCGGCGATGGTGGCCAGGCCTTTGTCGACGGCGGTTTGTGCGATGTCGACCATCACCACGCGGATGCCGCTGGTGGCGCAGGCCTGCGCGATGCCGTTGCCCATGGTGCCCGAGCCGATGATGCCCACGGTCTGGATGCTGCTCATTCAATAAACCTCGTGTCGATGTTGGGGGAAACCCGGCATCCCGCACCACGGCGGTCGCAGGGGCGTCATTCCTAGGCGGTGCTGCCTAAAGGGCGTGCAGGCCCTGTGCTAACTTGCCCCCCGATTGTCGCGTACCCCTGGTGGTGTGCGGCTCACCATGGAGACAGACAGGCATGTACGACTACATCATCGTGGGCGGTGGATCGGCGGGCTGCGTGCTGGCCGGGCGCCTCAGCGAGGACCCTGCGGTGCGGGTGGCCCTGGTCGAGGCCGGCCCGCCCGACACCAGCGTGCTCATCCACTGCCCGGCCGGGCTGGCGCTGATGGCCCGCAACGGCCAGGCCAACTGGTGCTTCGACACCGTGCCGCAGCCTGGCCTGAACGGCCGCCGGGGCTACCAGCCACGCGGCAAGGTGCTGGGCGGCTCCAGCTCCATCAACGCCATGATCTATGCGCGCGGCCACCGGCAGGACTATGACGCCTGGGCGGCCCAGGGCAACCCGGGCTGGTCGTTCGACGAGGTGCTGCCCTACTTCAAGCGCGCCGAGCACAACGAGCGCGGCGCCGATGCCCTGCACGGCCAGGGCGGTCCGCTCAACGTGATGGACCTGCGCAGCCCGAACAGCTTCCTGCCCTCGTTCCTCGAGGCAGGGCAGCAGGCCGGGCATCCGTTCAACCCCGACTTCAACGGCCCCGAGCAGGAAGGTGTGGGCGTCTATCAGGTCACCCACAAGAACGGCGAGCGCTTCAGTGCCGCCAAGGCCTACCTCACGCCGCATCGGGGACGACCCAACCTGACGGTGATCACCGGCGCCCTGGTGTGCCGGGTGCTCACCGCACCGGGCAACCATGGCCGGCTGCAGGCCACCGGCATCGACTACCGCAGCGATGGCGGGCGCGGCCCCTTGCAGCAGCTGACCTGCAAGCCCGGTGGCGAGGTCGTGCTGAGCGCCGGTGCCTTCGGTTCACCGCAGCTGCTCATGCTCTCGGGCATCGGCCCGGCCGATCACCTGCGCGAGGTGGGCGTGGAGCCGCTGCACCATCTGAGCGGTGTGGGCGCCAACCTGCATGACCATGTGGACGTGGTGCTGGTGATGAATGCGCCGGGTGTGAAGGACCTGCTGGGCATCTCGCCGCGCGGTATCTGGGCGGCGCTGCGCGGCATCGTCGAATGGCGGCGTCATCGCCGGGGTATGCTGACCACCAACTTTGCCGAGGCCGGCGGCTTCATCCGCAGCCAGCCCTCTGAGGCCATTCCCGACCTGCAGCTGCATTTCGTGATCGGCAAGCTGGTGGATCATGGCCGCAAGACGGTGCTGGGTCATGGCTACTCCTGCCACGTGTGCCTGCTGCGCCCGAAGAGCCGGGGCCGCCTCAGGCTGGCCAGCGCCGACCCGCAGGTCGCGCCCCTGATCGACCCCGCCTTCCTGCAGGACCCGGACGATGTGTCGCGCCTGGTGCGGGGCTTTCGCGAGGTGCGGCGCATCCTGGGTCAGCCCGCGCTGGCCCGGCACGGCGGGCGCGAATCGGCCGCCAGCGCCGATGCGCAGACCGATGCCCAGATCGAGCAGTTCGTGCGGCGCCACGCCGACACCATCTACCACCCGGTGGGCACCTGCCGCATGGGGCCCGTTGCCGCCGCCGGTGCGGTGGTGGACGCCCAGCTGCGCGTTCACGGCATGGACGGCCTGCGGGTGGTCGATGCCTCGGTCATGCCCGAGGTGGTGGGGGGCAACACCAATGCCCCGGTGATCATGATGGCCGAGAAGGCGGTGGACCTCATGCGCGCGGCGCGCGCTGCCGCATGAGGGTGGACTTGCCGAACAGGCTTTCGATCAGGTCCACGGCCACCAGAGCGGTGCGGTTGCGCTCGTCCAGCGCGGGGTTGAGCTCCATCACGTCCAGCGAGGCCAGCCGTCCGGTGTCGGCAATCATTTCCATGCAGAGCTGGGCCTCGCGGTAGGTGGGGCCGCCGGGCACGGTGGTGCCCACGCCCGGGGCGATGGCGGGGTCCAGAAAGTCCACGTCGAAGCTCACATGCAGGTGGGTGTCGTCGTCCAGACCCGCCAGCGCCTGTTCCATGGTGTGGCGCATGCCCATCTCGTCGATGTAGCGCATGTCGAACACCTCCAGCCCGTGCTCGTGCACCAGCCGCTTCTCGCCCGCATCCACGCTGCGGATGCCGATCTGCCGCACCACCGAAGGGTGGATGGCCGGCGTGGTGCCGCCGATGCCGGTGAGCTGAGCCGGCCCCATGCCGCACAGCAGGGCCACCGGCATGCCATGCAGGTTGCCGCTGGGGGTGAGTTCGGCGGTGTTGAAGTCGGCATGCGCGTCCAGCCACAGCACCCGCAGCCGCTTGCCGGTCTCCCGGCAGTGGCGGGCCACCGCGCTGATGGAGCCCAGGCCCAGGCAGTGGTCGCCACCCAGCACGATGGGCATGCGGCCCTGCTGAAGCTCGGCGTGCACCGCGTCGTGCAGCGTGCGGTTCCACTCGACGACCTGGTCGATGTGGCGGTAGCCGTCCACCGGGGGCTGCCAGGGGTTGGGCGGGCCGCCCAGGTTGCCCCGGTCCAGCACGTCCAGCCCATGGCTGGTCAGCACGCCGGCCAGGCCGGCCACCCGCAGGGCTTCCGGCCCCATGGAGGCGCCGCGTGCGCCGGCGCCGATGTCGGTGGGTACGCCAATCAGGCTCACAGAGGTGTTCATGGCCGGTATTGTCGCCAGCGACCGCATGGGGACAAGGCCACTGCCGCACAATCCCGGGGTTCCACGCGGCTGCGGCCGCCCGCTCCCATCCCTGTGCGCCTGCCGTGACCACTTCCCCCGATTCCCTGCCTTCCCCCGTCTGGCCCGGCTGCGGTCTGTCCACCCTGGGCCGCGATGCCCGCCATCGCTGCGTGCCCACACCCGATTACTGGCGGGTCTGGCTGCAGCGCCCCGAACTGGCGCTGGTGGAGGAGTCGTGCGTGGCCGAGCAGGGGCTGCACGAGGCCTTGCTGCTCGATCCGCTGCGCAGCGTGCTGCCGGGGCAGATCGAGGCCATGCGCGACCCCGACGTGCGCGACAACTACCGCCTGTTCCTGGCGCTGCGCGATGCGGTGCAGCGCGCCGGCACGCTGGAGGCGGCGTGGTGCAGCTTCTTCTGCAGCGGGGCCATCCAGCTGCCGCCGCTGTTCCTGGACCTGCTGGTGCAGGCCATCGCCGGTCGTGCCCTGGAGACGGTGGACGACGCCTGGCAGTGGCGCGCCGCCGAGCTGCTGTTCCGCCGCCAGCGGGTGCGGGTGCAGGACGGCCGCGTGCTGCTGGGCGACGCCGACACGCTGGACCGCCTCAACGAGACCGGCGGCCTGGGCAGCATCGGCAGCCTGCTGCGCCAGGCCGGCGCCAGCGTGCCGCAGGCCCAGGTGCGGGTGCTGGAAGACGGCAACGCTGCCGCCTACCTGGCCAGCCGCGCCGTCAACGACCACCATCCCTTCGTGCTGGACGCCACCCACGAGGTGCAGCAGCACCTCTCGCACGGCCTGACGCTCACCATGACCCGCAGCCAGTCCGGCCTGAAGGCGCTGGCCCGGGTGCTGGAGCGCTGGTTGTCCCATGTGCACGGCCTGCAGGCCACCGTGGTGCCCGAGGCCCGGGTGGACGATCCGGCCTGGCGCTGGCACCTGGGGCTCGATGCCGAATCCACCGCGCTGCTCAACGACCTGTACGAAGGCCGGCCGGTGGACGAGACGCGGCAACAGCGCCTGATCAGCCTGTTCCGGCTGCAGCTGGCCGCCGATGCGCCGCTGCGCGACGACCTGGCCGAAGGCCTGCGCGGCCGGCCGATCTACCTGGGCCTGGCCATGAATGCCGACAGCCTGCTCAAGCTCAAGCCGCAGAACCTGCTGCTGAACCTGCCGATCGATCCGGACCGGCTGGTGCCGGCCTGACTCAGCCCTGCCGCACGGCCGGCAAAGCGGCGGGCTGCACCGCCACCCGCAGCCTGCCGGTGCGACCCAGCCATTCGCCATCGGCCGCCACCGGCACCGGTGTGGGGCAGGTGACGCAGAGTTCGCGGTACCTCAGCATCCGCACCCGGGCGTGACCCCGGTGGGTGCCGGTCAGCAGCCGTGGCAACATGCCCAGGGCGCCCAGCCGCCCGAAGCGGCCCGCCAGCAGCAGGTCGAGCTGGCCGTCGTCGATGCGGGCATCGGGCGCGGCCGGCATGCCGGCGCCGAAGGTGGGCGTGTTCAGGCTGGACGCCATGAGGGCAGGCCCCTGGTGCACCGCAACGCCGTCGGCCGTCACCGCCAGGGACCAGTTGCGCAGGCGCACCAGTTCGCCCAGCGTGGCCCACAGGTAACGGGGCAGCCCGTGCAGGCCCGAGGGCACATCCAGCGTGCGGCGCACCACCGCGGAATCGAAGCCCACCGTCAGGCTGGAAATGAAGGGGCGCGTCTGCGTGTGTCCGTCGGCATCGGTCCATTCCACCCGACCCAGGTCGATGGGTCGGGCCGGCGCCCGCAAGGCATGGGCCAGACGCCGCACCAGCGTGTCGGTGGAGCCGCTGACCCATTCGGTGGTGCGCAGCGGCACCAGGCCCAGGGCGCGGGCCACATCGTTGCCGTTGCCCATGGGCACCACCGCCAGTTCGGCCTGTGCAGACATCAGGGCCGGCAGCCAGCGGTGCAGGGTGCCGTCGCCCCCCACCGCCACCACCCGGGTGCCGGCGGGCAAGGCGCCGATCACCCGGTCTGCTTCCGCCGGGGTGTCGAGCGACCGCAGGCTGGCCTGCGGGTCCAGGGCTGGCAGCACCCGCTGCAGCACCGGCCACAGCCGCGCCACCCGCCCACCCTGGGCGTGCGGGTTGAGCAGCACACAGGGTGGCGGGCCGGCCGGCTTCACATGTTGCGGCGGTACTGACCGCCCACCTCGAACAGGGCGCTGGTGATCTGGCCCAGCGAACACACCCGCACCGCGTCCATCAGCACCTCGAACACGTTGGTGTTGTCGATCACGGCCTGTTTCAGGCGCTGCAGCATGGCCGGGGCTTCGGCGGCATGGCGGGTGTGGAACTCGTTGAGGCGCTGCAGCTGGCTCTGCTTCTCTTCCTCGGTCGAGCGGGCGAGCTCCAGCTTTTCCGGGATGGCGTCACCGTGCGGGTTGCGGAAGGTGTTCACGCCGATGATGGGCAGCTCGCCGGTGTGCTTGAGCATCTCGTAGTGCATCGACTCGTCCTGGATGCGGCCGCGCTGGTAGCCGGTCTCCATGGCGCCCAGCACGCCGCCACGCTCGGCGATCTTCTCGAACTCGGCCAGCACCGCTTCCTCCACCAGCTCGGTCAGCTCGTCGATGATGAAGGCGCCCTGGTTCGGGTTCTCGTTCTTGGCAAGGCCCCATTCGCGGTTGATGATGAGCTGGATGGCCATGGCGCGGCGCACCGACTCTTCGGTGGGGGTGGTGATGGCCTCGTCGAACGCGTTGGTGTGCAGGCTGTTGCAGTTGTCGTAGATGGCAATGAGTGCCTGCAGCGTGGTGCGGATGTCGTTGAACTGGATCTCCTGCGCATGCAGGCTGCGGCCGCTGGTCTGGATGTGGTATTTGAGCTTCTGGCTGCGCTCGTTGGCGCCGTACTTCTCGCGCATGGCCACGGCCCAGATGCGCCGTGCCACGCGGCCCATCACGGTGTACTCCGGGTCCATGCCGTTGCTGAAGAAGAAGGAGAGGTTGGGCGCGAAGTCGTCGATGTGCATGCCGCGCGCCAGGTACGCCTCCACGAAAGTGAAGCCGTTGGACAGCGTGAAGGCCAGCTGGCTGATCGGGTTGGCCCCGGCCTCGGCGATGTGGTAGCCGCTGATGGAGACCGAGTAGAAGTTGCGCACATCGTGGTGCACGAAGTACTCGGCGATGTCGCCCATGACCTTCAGGCTGAACTCGGTGCTGAAGATGCAGGTGTTCTGGCCCTGGTCTTCCTTGAGGATGTCGGCCTGCACCGTGCCGCGCACGTTGGCCAGCACCCATTCGCGGATCTTGGCGGCCTCGGTGTCGGTGGGCTCGCGGCCGTTCTCGGCCTTGAACTTCTCCAGGTTCTGGTCGATGGCGGTGTTCATGAACATCGCCAGGATGCTGGGCGCCGGGCCGTTGATGGTCATGGAGACCGAGGTGGCCGGGTGGCACAGGTCGAAGCCGCTGTAGAGCACCTTCATGTCGTCCAGCGTGGCGATGCTCACGCCGGAGTTGCCGATCTTGCCGTAGATGTCCGGGCGCAGGTCGGGGTCGTTGCCGTAGAGGGTGACCGAGTCGAAGGCGGTGGACAGGCGCTTGGCCGGCATGCCTTCGGACAGCAGCTTGAAGCGGCGGTTGGTGCGGAACGGGTCGCCTTCACCGGCGAACATGCGGGTCGGGTCCTCGCCCTCGCGCTTGAAGGCGAAGGTGCCGGCGGTGTAGGGAAAGCTGCCGGGCACGTTCTCCAGCATCAGCCACTTGAGCAGTTCGCCGTGGTCTTCGTAGGTGGGCAGGGCCACCTTGCGGATGGTGGTGCCCGAGAGCGACTTCGTGGTGAGCGCGGTGCGGATCTCCTTGTCGCGGATCTTCACCACGTACTCGTCGCCGGCATACGCCTTCTGCATGTCGGGCCACTGCTGCAGCAGCTTGCGGGCGGCCGGGTCCTGGTCGAGTTCGCGCACCTGGGCCAGGTCGATGGTGGCCTCGGCCGCGCGCGAACGCTCGGGCTTTTCCACCCGCAGCATCTCGGCGGCAGCGCGCAGCTGCTGGATCTCGCGGGCCAGTTTCGCCTGCTGGCGGGCACGTTGCTTGTAGCCGCGCACCGTGTCGGCAATTTCGGCCAGGTACCGGGTGCGGGCGCCGGGCACGATGGGGGTCTGGTTGGTGCTGTGGCGCACCGCCACCGGCCGCAGCCGGCCTTCCTTCAGGGGCAGGCCGAGTTCGGCCAGGCGGCCACGCAGGGCCTGGTAGAGGGCGGTCACGCCGTCGTCGTTGAAGCGGGCGGCCATGGTGCCGAACACCGGCATCTGCTCGGTGGGCGTGCCCCAGGCCTCGCGGTTGCGCTGCACCTGCTTGGCCACGTCGCGCAGCGCATCGGCCGCACCCTTGCGGTCGAACTTGTTGATGGCCACGAACTGGGCGAAGTCGAGCATGTCGATCTTCTCCAGCTGGCTGGCGGCGCCGAACTCGGGCGTCATGACATACATGGGCACGTCCACGTGCGGCACGATGGCCGCATCGCCCTGGCCGATGCCGGATGTCTCCACCACTACCAGGTCGAAGCCGGCGGCCTTGCAGGCAGCCACCACGTCGGGCAGTGCGGCGCTGATCTCGCTGCCGAAGTCGCGCGTGGCCAGGCTGCGCATGAACACGCGCGGGCCCTGCTGCCACGGGTTGATGGCGTTCATGCGGATGCGGTCGCCCAGCAGGGCGCCACCGCTCTTGCGGCGCGAGGGGTCGATGCTGATCACGGCCACGCGCAGCGCGTCGTCCTGGTCCAGCCGCAGGCGACGGATGAGCTCGTCGGTGAGGCTGGACTTGCCGGCGCCACCGGTGCCGGTGATGCCCAGCACCGGCACCTGGCGGGCTGCGGCGGCCTGGCGCACCGAGGCCACCAGGGCGCTGTCGGCGCTGCCGTTCTCCAGCGCGGTGATCAGCTGGGCCAGGGCGCGCCATTGCATCTCGCCGTGGCCGGTGATGGCGTCCAGGCCCTTCGGCGCGTGCACCGTGAGGTCCTGGTCGCAGCGCATGACCATCTCGCCGATCATGCCCTGCAGGCCCATGCGCTGCCCGTCCTCCGGGCTGTAGATGCGGGCCACGCCGTAGGCCTGCAGTTCCTGGATCTCGGCCGGCACGATCACGCCGCCGCCGCCGCCGAACACCTGGATGTGGGAGCCGCCGCGCTGGCGCAGCAGATCGACCATGTACTTGAAGTACTCCACATGGCCGCCCTGGTAGGAGCTGATGGCGATGCCCTGCACATCTTCCTGCAGGGCGGCGGTCACCACCTCGTCCACGCTGCGGTTGTGACCCAGGTGGATCACCTCGGCGCCCATGCCCTGCAGGATGCGGCGCATGATGTTGATGGCCGCATCGTGCCCGTCGAACAGACTGGCGGCAGTGACGAAACGCACCTTGTGGTTCGGGCGGTAGTTGGCCAGGGCCTGGTAGTCGGCGGAAAGCTGGGTCATGGTGTCTCTCTCTTCTCGGGGGAATCGGGTCGGGGTCGTGTGTCAGGTCACGCGCAGGCCATGCAGCGTGGGGTCTTCGGGCGGAAAGCGCAAGTCCAGGGCACGCAGGCAGTCGCGCACCAAGGTGGCGATCATCAGGTTGCGGTGGGTCTTGGAGTTGGCCGGCACCACGGTCCAGGGCGCCCAGGGCGTGCTGGTGGCGGCCAGCAGCTCGCCATAGGCGCGCTGGTAGTCGTCCCATTTCAGACGGGCGTCCAGGTCGCTCCGGCTGAATTTCCAGTGCTTCTGCGGGTCGTCGATGCGGTCCTGCAGTCGCTGACGCTGCTCGTCGTGGTCGATGTGCAGCATGAACTTGATGATGACGGTGCCGGTCTCGGCCAGCATGCGCTCGAAATCGTTGATGTGCTGCAGGCGTCGGCGCTGCATGTCGGCATCGATCCAGCCTTCCACCACCGGCACCAGCACGTCTTCATAGTGGCTGCGGTTGAACACCATGATCTCGCCGTTGCCCGGCACGCGCTGGTGGATGCGCCAGAGGTAATCGTGCGCTCGCTCGGTCTCGGTCGGGGCCTGCCAGCCCACGGTGTGCACGCCCAGCGGACTGGTGCGGGCGAACACGCTGCGCACCGTGCCGTCCTTGCCCGAGGTGTCGGTGCCCTGCAGCACCACCAGCAAGCGGTGGCGCCGGTCGGCGTGGAACAGGTTCTGGAGTTCGTCGATCTGGCCGGCGATGTCGTCCACCGCCGCCTTGTCGGCGGCCTTGTCGCCGCTGGAAAACGGCTTGGCCGACGGGTCGAGCGTTTTCAGATCGACCGGCTTGCGCAGATCGGTGTCGATCTGCCAGGCGGCCCAGGGGCTGCCCTTGTCAGCCCGGATGGCCGCAGGCGGAAACGGCAGACGTGCTTCGGCGGCGCTGGGCATGGACGTTCCGGACTGATTGACGTTAACGTAAACGTCAATGGTAACCCCATTCGTCCGATCCGACCATCCGGCTCGACCATGAAAAAGGGGCGCTTTCGCGCCCCTGAAGGAATGAGGAAGGGTGCCCGGTTTACCGGTACAGCACTTCCGGCAGCCACATGCCGATGGCCGGGAACTGGTACAGCAGGATGATGGCGATGATCTGGATCCCCATGAACGGCAGCATGCCGGCGAAGATCTGGTTCAGCGTCACATGCTTCGGTGCCACGCCCTTCAGGTAGAACGCGCTCATGGCCACCGGCGGGCTCAGGAAGGCGGTCTGCAGGTTCAGGGCCACCAGCAGGCCGAAGAACAGCGGGTCGACCCCGAAGTTGTCCAGCAGCGGGATGAAGATGGGCATGAAGATCACGATGATCTCGGTCCACTCCAGAGGCCAGCCCAGGATGAAGATGAGCACCTGGGACATGATCAGGAACTCGGTCTTCGACAGGTTCATGGACAGCACCCACTGTTCCACCAGCTCCTGCCCGCCCAGCAGCGCGAACGCTGCCGAGAAGATGGCCGAGCCGACGAACAGCCAGCACACCATGGCGCTGGTCTTGGCGGTGAGGAACACGCTTTCCTTGACCACGTTGAAGGTGAGCTGGCGGTAGGCGGCTGCGAGGATGAAGCCGCCGAAAGCGCCCACGGCAGCCGCCTCGGTGGGCGTGGCCAGACCGAACACGATCGAGCCGAGCACCGCCAGGATCAGCACCAGCAGCGGGAAGAAGCTGGAGAGCAGCATCTTGAAGATCTCCAGCCGGGCATGGCTGAGGATGCCGTAGAAGGCCACCAGCGCCAGCGCGCCGACACCGAACCCGATCCAGAAGCCGGTGGACGCCGGCTTGGTGGTGGCCCCTGCGGCAGTGCCCTCGGCGGCCGCACCACCGGCACCCGGCGGCAGCGCCACTGCATCGGCGGCGGCCGGTGCTGCGGCTTCCTCGGCCTGGGCCTTGTCGTCTTCGGCACCCGGGGGCAGTGCCACGCCGTCGTCAGCGCCTTCCGGCTCCGACACGCCTTCCGGTTCGGCCAGACCCCCTTCTTCCTCGCCGCTGGCCTCGGTGCTCGAGCCCGAACCCATCGCCTGCAGCTCGGTGTAGGTCTCCTCCGCCACCACGGTGGTGGCACTCTGGTAGCTGGCGTAGGACACCAGGGCGAACAGGACGGCCGGTGCCAGCACGATGGCCAGCTGGCCCAGCAGGTACCCGGTCGAGACGTTCTGGTTGTTGCGGCCCTTGAGTGCCTTGATCAGGTTGCCCAGCGCCCAGCCATCGCTGGTGGCACCGATGGCCTTGAGCTGCGGCGGCAGCGGCACCATACGCTGTTCGGCCGTGAGTGCAGGTGCCCAGGCCGGCTTGATCTTCGCCATGATGATGAAGTAGGCGATGTACAGGCCCGCCAGCATCAGACCCGGGAAGAAGGCGCCGGCGTACAGCTGCACCACCGACACGCCGGCGGTGGCGCCATAGACGATCAGCAGCACCGAGGGCGGAATCAGGATGCCCAGGCAGCCGCCGGCGGTGATGGCACCGGCCGAAAGGCGCACGTCATAGCCGTTCTTGAGCATCTGCGGCAGGGCCAGCAGGCCCATGAGCGTCACCACCGCACCCACGATGCCGGTGGCGGTGGCGAACACGGCACAGGTCACCAGCGTGGCCACGCCCAGCGAACCGGGCAGACGGGCCAGCGACAGGTGCAGGCTGTGGAACAGCTTCTCGATCAGGTTGGCGCGTTCGACCAGATAGCCCATGAACACGAACAGCGGGATCGAGATGAGCACGTCGTTGCCCATCACCGAGAAGGCGCGCTGCACCATCAGGTCCAGCGTCTGCTTCATCGCGCCGGCCGCGGTCTGGTCGCCCGAGTGGTAGGCGAAGAACGCGAACATCATGCCCATGCCCATGAGGGTGAAGGCGGTGGGGAAGCCCAGCATGATGGCCACGACCACCAGCGAGAGCATCAGCAGGCCGTAATGGCCGTTGGTCATGGTCTCCACGCTGAAGACCATGGTCAGGGCGGCTGCAACGATCAGCCCCATCAGCGAGAAGCCGAACCAGAGTTCCTTGCGGATCTTCATCACTGGCCACCTTTCTTGGCGGGAGCCAGCTGGTCCAGCGCTTCAATGTCGGCGTCTTTCACGTTCACCATCTGCTTGAGTTTGTCCACGTCGACCTCTTCCACATCCTCCTCGCGCGAGGGCCACTCACCGGTCTTGATGCAGATGACGCAACGGATGATTTCCACAATGCCCTGCAGCAGCAGGAAGGCGCCGGCCAGGGGCACCACGAACTTGAACGGGTAGACCGGCAGCGGGTCGGCGTTGAAGGTCTGTTCCTTGATGGCCAGGGAATCCTGGAAGAAGAACCAGCCGGCGTAGGTCAGGGCGATGATGCCGGGCAGGAAGAAGACGATGTAGAGGATCAGGTCGATCCAGGCCTGGGTGCGGGGCTGGAAGAAGCCGTAGAGCACGTCGCCGCGCACGTGGCCGCTCTTGGCCAGGGTGTAGGCGCCAGCCGTCATGAACAGCACGCCGTACAGCATGATCTGGGCGTCCAGCACCCAGGCATGCGGGTTGTTCAGGACGTATCGGTTGAAGACTTCCCAGGTGATCAGGAGGGTGAGACCAACGACGGTCCAGGCGCAGATCTTGCCGAACCAGGTCGACAGCCGATCCACCGTGAGTAATAGTTTTTGCATGTCAGCTTCCGAAAGAGAAAAGGGCGCCCGCAGGCGCCCTTCGTGATCAACGACCGATCAGCTCTTCTTGGCGTTGCGGCCGAAGTAGTGGTTGTAAGCCATCTTGAAGTCGACGGTGTAGTCGTTCTGCCACTGGCCGGCGCGCTGGGCGAAGGCGCGCTGGGAATCCAGCACCTTCTTGAACAGCGGGTTCTCGCCAGCCTTCTTGGCAATGGTCTTGTCCCAGGCTGCGAGCTGGGCACGCAGGATGGCGTCCGGGGTCTTGTAGAACTTGACGCCTTGCTTCTTCAGCTCGATGTAGTCCTGCGAGTTGCGCTGGATCGCCTTCCACGACATGTCGGCGCTGGCGGCCTGCACGGCGTAGTCGATGATGGCCTTGAGCTCGGGGTTCAGGGCGTTGTACTTGGGGCCGTTGAACAGGATCTCGAACTGCTCGCCGGACTGGTGGAAGCTCTGCAGCATGCAGTTCTTCACCACGTCGGGGAAGCCCAGCAGGCGGTCGGACGAGGCGTTGTTGAACTCGGCTGCGTCGATCAGGCCACGGTCCAGGGCAGGCACGATTTCGCCACCGGGCAGCGGGTTCACGGCAGTGCCCATTTCAGTGAACACGTCAACGGCCAGACCCACGGTGCGGAACTTCAGGCCCTTCATGTCCTCGACCTTGGCCACCGGCTTCTTGAACCAGCCCAGCGGCTGGGTGGGCATGGGGCCGTACAGGAAGGACACCACGTCCATGTTCAGGGCCTTGTAGATCTCGGCCACCAGCTCCTTGCCGCCACCGTAGTTGTGCCAGGCCAGGACCATGTTGGGGTCCATGCCGAAGGCCGGGCCGGATCCCCACAGGGCCAGCGCCGAGTTCTTGCCGTAGTGGTAGGCGATCACGCCATGGCCACCGTCCAGGGTGCCCTTGTTCACGGCTTCCAGCAGCTGGAAGGCCGGCACGACGGAACCCGCGGGCAGCACTTCGATCTTGAGGCGGCCGCCGGCCATGTCGTTCACCTTCTTGGCGAAGTCGTTGGCGTACTCGTGGAAGATGTCCTTCGAGGGCCAGGTGGACTGGAAGCGCAGGGTGGTGGTCTGTGCACTGGCCACCATCGGCACCGACATGGCGCCGGCTGCAACGGCGGCGCCCTTGAGCATGCCGCGGCGGGACGTGACGGTCTTCTTCTCTGTCATGTATGTCTCCAAAGGGGTGAACAAAATGAAACGGGCGGCGAATGATGACCCCAACCCGGTCTGCCGGTCGGCAGGGTTTCTACGCAGATGGGGGGGCCAGATGTCGCCATCCGGACCCCCGTTGCCAGAAAACTGTCAGCATTTGAAGCCATCTTGAAAATTCTTGCTGGCGACCTTGAATTTATTTTGTCGGCAGGGCCTCTGCACCAGAATGAGGCCTCCGATCCCTGACATCCGAGCCCATGAAGCCCCTGCAGCTGTTCGACCCCGCCTCCAGCACCTACACCTACATCCTGTTCGATCCCGCCACGCGGGAGGCACTGATCATCGACCCGGTGGACGAACAGATCGACCGCGACCTCGCCGTGCTGCGCGACCACGGGCTGCGCCTGGTCTGGGCGGTGGAGACCCATGCCCATGCCGACCACATCACCAGCGCCGGCCGGCTGGCCGAGCTGGCCGGTGCCCGGCTGGCCGCACCGGCCGGTTGCGGCATCGGTACCGCCGCCACCCAGCTGCAGCAGGGTGACACCCTTGCGTTCGGCCACGAGTCGATGCGGGCGCTGCACACGCCGGGGCATACCGCAGGCAGCATGAGCTTCGTCTGGCGCGATCATGTCTTCACCGGCGACACCCTGTTGATCGGCGGCTGCGGCCGCACCGACTTCCAGTCCGGCAGCGCCACCGACCTGTACCGCAGCATCACCGAGGTGCTGTTCCGCCTGCCGGACGACACCACGGTCTGGCCCGGGCACGACTACCAGGGGCGCACCCAGTCCAACATCGGCCACGAGAAGCAGCACAACCCCCGGCTGGCCGGCCGCAGCGAGGCTGAATTCGTCTCGCTCATGAACAACCTGCAGCTGCCCCGACCCCGGCGCATCGATGAAGCCGTGCCGGCCAATCTCACGTCCGGCCTGCGGCACGACGTGGACGGTGCCGCCCTCATGCATCCCCGGGAAGTGGCCGACGCCAGCTATGCCGGTGACGTGTCACCCCAGCTCGCCTGGGCCTGGGTCCAGAGCGACGAGGCGGTGCTGGTGGATGTGCGCACCGATGCCGAGAGGGAGTGGGTCGGATTCGTGCCGGGTGCTGTGGCCGTGGCCTGGAAGCAGTGGCCTGGCATGGCCCTCAACCCGGGCTTCGACGAACAGATCCGCGCCGCCGCCCAGGGCCGCAAGGTGGTGCTGCTGTGCCGCAGCGGCGTGCGCTCGGTGGCGGCGGCCCGGCGTGCCACACAGCTGGGCATCGAGGCCTACAACATCCTGGATGGCTTCGAGGGCGATCCGGACGGCCAGGCCCACCGGGGGCAGCGGGGCGGCTGGCGCTACCTGGGCCTGCCCTGGCGCCAGAACTGACCGGTCTACCGGCAAAGGCTGTCAGATCTGACAGGTCGGCGCCCGCGCGGCGCCCGCCGTTTTTTCCAATGGGTACCTTTTCATTAACTGGAGTACTCCATGGAAACCGATCTGTGCACCAACCACCACCTGCAGCAACGCCCCGCCCTGTCGGCAGGACTGCTGCAGCGCATCGAGCGCGACTTCCAGCCCCGCTGGACGCGGGACTGGGGCGGGCGATCCATGCTGGCAGTATCGGCGCCGCAGCCCGATGCGGTCCGACTGGATGGCAATGACTATCTGGCCGTGACCGGGCATCCCGACATTGTTCGGGCACAGGTCACATCGCTGCTTCACGACAACCAGTCGGTGGTGCAGTCGGGTGTGTTCCAGCGGGACGACCAACCTGCCCGAGCTCTGGAGCGTGAACTGGCCCGCTGGACTGGACAAGAAGACGCCCTGCTCTGCCAGTCCGGCTATGCCGCCAACCTGGGGGCATTGCGGTGCTTTGCCGATGCCGACACGCCGGTCTACATCGACGCCATGGCGCACCCATCACTGTGGGAGGGCGTGCGGGCGGCCCGTGCCGTGGCCCGTCCCTTTCGCCATAACGATCCACAGCATCTGGATCGACTGATCGCGCAACACGGTCCGGGCCTGGTGGTTGTGGATTCCATCTACAGCACCACTGGCGCGGTGTGCCCGCTGCAAGCGGTGGTGGAGGTGGTCGAGCGCCATGGCAGCATGTTGCTGGTGGATGAATCCCATTCGCTGGGCACCCATGGGCCAGCGGGCGCCGGCCTTTGCGTTGCCCTCGGCCTGGCTCACCGCGTGCACTTCATTTCGGCCAGCCTGGCCAAGGCGGTGGCGGGCAGGGCGGGCTTCTTCACCTTGCCGGCCCATTTGAGGGAATACGTGATCACCACCAGCTTCCCCACCATCTTCAGCTCGTGCCTGCTGAGTCATGAAGTGGCGGGATTGATGGCCACGGTCGAGCATCTGAAAGCGGCTGACGATGCGCGTGAGCGGCTGCATCGCATCACCCGCAGAGTGAGGACCCACCTGACCGATCATGGGTACGCCTTGCCCGGCACCGAGCAGATCATCTCGCTGGAGATCGGCTGCGAGGCTGCCGCACGCGAACTGCGCAATGCCATGTGCGAGCTCGGCGTGGTGGGATCAATCTTCTTTGCACCTGCCACGAGTCGCAACCGAGCCATGGTCCGACTCACTCTCAATGCTGGACTTGCCGAATGTGAGCTCACTCATGTTGAGCGGGTCATGACCGATCTCGTGCCTCGATTCCAGCCCGACACCTGGGCTGTGGCACGCCGGCAGCGCAAGGGACGTGCTGGCTGAGCGGCAACCGAGTCAGGTCTCGTCCACCGAGCGGTGTTCTGCGGCCCGCAGCACCGCGCGGTAGGACGGCAGGGGCGGATGCTCACCAGCCTCCAGCGGGAACAGGGCGCTGGTGAGCAGGCCGTCCTCGTCCAGGGCTTGCGCCGGTGCCACCCGGATGGGGCCACGCAGGCCCAGCTGCTGGTGGAGTTCCACCGCCGCCAGCCGTTCGCCTGCCCGCACCGCCCGGACCGTCTCGAAGTCCATGCCGGCCGAGCCGGCCAGTTCGGCCAGCCCCGGCAAGCCCGACACCGGCTCCAGTTGAAGCCATTCGCAGCCTCCCTCGACGGTGACCCCCAGCATGCCGAACGGTGCGCCCAGCACCACGTGCTCGACCCAGCGCGTCTGGCTGAGGTGCTGCAGGGCTTCGACCACCGCCGGTATCTGCAGCAGCGACTGCTGCTCCTGGGTGAGCACGCTGCGCCACAAGGTGTTGAGCCGCACATGCGGCGTGTTGGCCAGCTTGCGCAGCACCCCCAGCAGATGGCGGGTGATGTCGTGCGTCTGCTTGGGCACGAACTGGTCGATCAGGCCGCTGTTGAAGGCCTTGACCGCGATCTGCTCATCGGCCTGGCCGGTCAGCAGCACCCTCGAGCCGGGCCAGTCGAGCAGGGTGTTGAGCACCGTCAGGCCGTCGGTGCCGGGCATGGCGTAATCCACCACACAGCTCTGCACCAGACGGTAGCGGTCCGGCTGGGTGGACCAGTAACGCAGGATCTGCGGCAGCAGGGGCACGCCATTGCGCCAGCGGTCGATGAGCTGCAGCTGCAGGCTGGCGTCGGCTTCCCAGCGGGCCGTCTCGGCCTCCATGCGGCGACCGAAGCCCGCCGGCCGCGAGAACAGCTCGATCTGGATGTGGCCTGGAATCACCATGCCCAGCATCTCCAGGTAGTCGACGTCGTCGTCCAGGAAGAGGATGCTGCCTGGGCGGTGGATGAGCGGAAGGGTCAGTGGCATGGATCGGGCGAAAGCGGTGCAGGCGGACGGGTCGGGGCGTCGGAACGGTCCAGAGGCAGTTCGATGGTGAACACCGCACCTTTTCCCGATTGTGAATGGACACTGAGCTTGCCGTGTGCGTCTTCCACCACGTTCTTGCAGAAACTCAGGCCCAGGCCGTTGCCGGCGCCGGCCTGGGTTGAATAAAACGGCTCGAAGATACGCGATTGCAGCTCGTTGGGAATGCCCACCCCGTCATCGGCCACCACGATGCGCCCGCGCCGGTGGCGAACGCTCACGGTCAGGCGCAGATCTCCGGGGCACAGGGTCGTGCTGGACGACACCAGCGCATGCAGGGCGTTCTTGATGAGGTTGGCCAGCACCTGCGCAAACAGGGGATGCGAACCCCGGAATCGGAAATCGTGCTCCACCTGCACGATCACGCACTGGCGTTCGCGGGCAGTGCGGTAGGGATAGTTGTTGACCACGCTGGTCACCAAGTCTGCGGCGCGGATGCTGGTGTGCTGGCGGGGCAGCCGCATGAGCTGGGCGTTGGCGATCTGCATGTCGATGTGCCGGTGCATGCCGCGCACCAGGTTCTGCAGCCGGTGGCCCAGGTCCTCCAGCTTGCGCCGCCGGGCTTCGGCCTGGTCGAGCTGGGCCATGTTGCGCAGCACGTCCCCCATCAGGTGCACCGTGGCCAGGGGCGTTCGCAGCTCGTGGGCCATCACGCCCATGGTGCTCAGGGTGTTGACCAGCCGGACCCGCCGCAGGTTGGCACTGGACATGCCGAGCAGCAGGCCGACCGAAGTGGCAAACACGATGATCAGCAGATGTTCGGGGACCGGTGCTTGCACCGGATGTGCATTGATCACCCAAGCGGTGGTCATGCCGATGGCACTTCCCGTGATGAGGCCTGCGCTCGCCAGGCGCCAGTCGGTGAAGTGAAAGTAGATCAGGATCATGGCGCCCAGACTGGCCAGCCAGACGCTGTTGCCGTCGTTCATGATGTACATCCAGCTGAAGAACCATGGCAGCTGTAGCCAGGCGGTCAGGCTGAACCACCGGCCGCTGGCGTAGCTGGCGAAGTCGCGACGCCAGCCGATGGCGAAGTACACCAGGGAAGACATCACCATCAGCACCCGGGCCCATGCGCTTTCATATGGCTGGGGAAGCCAGAAGGTCCAGATGAAGTAGAACGCGACATGGCCCACGCATGTGAACAGACCGATGCCCATCAGACGCAGTCGAGATGGGTGCAAAATAGGCTCCAGAGGTGCATTGAGCACGTCATCGCGCCACCAGCGCCGCATCCTTGCCCTGGCGTTGTGCCACCACAAACGGTCGATTGCCAACATGATCTCCTGTGAAACTGACTTCATCGGAAGCATTCCCCGTCCGGGAGGACCGGGCATTGTCGGCGTCGCCAGAAGCGGACACCCATGACCCTACCTGTCAACTTTGACAACATGGGGGTCGACGCCATCCTCAACGACTGGCTGGCCGCCCTGTCGGAACATGGTGTCGAGGCACTGGCGGTCCTGGGTCCCTCGCCCACTGGCACACCGCATGACCGCGAGGTGCTGGCCATCCATCCGCCGCGATACGTGGGTGCAGCGGTCTCATTGGCCGAGAGCCGCGACTTCGGCGCTGCCTGGCGGGAAAGCGAGGCGCCCATGGTGGCCTGGCAGAGCATTGCCAAGGCGGCTGGCGACCAGACCAGCCGCTGGCGTCGGCTGTGGATGGCACACGGCCAGCAGACCCTGGTCTGGGTGTCCTTTCCGTTGCCGGCCGGTCGCGCTTTCGAATGCTTCATGTTCAGCCCGCGCACCTTCACCCATCGCACCGATGCGGCCAACCTTGCCTGGTCCGCGTTCAATGTGTGGCCCATGCTGCGCCGCATGATTGCCGAGCAGCGCGTCTCGCTCACCCCGCGCGAGCTCGAGAGCCTCAATCTGGCCTTCCAGGGGCTCACCGCCCGTGAGACGGCACTCCGCATGGACTGCACCGAGCGCACGGTGAACTACCACCTGGCCAATGCCATGGCCAAGCTGCAGACCGACAACAAGCTGGCAGCGGTGCAGCGGGCCTGCTGGATCGGCCTGATCTGACCGCTTGCTGCAGGGCAGCATGTCCGGCGGTGGTGCTTGGTGATAATCCGTCCATGAGTTTTCTGGCCCTCGATGTCGGCAACACCCGCCTGAAATGGGCTGTGTACGACGCCCCCCGCCCCGGTGCCCGCCTGCTGGCCCATGGCGCCCAGTTCCTGGAAAACATCGAGTCGCTCGAAGACGGCGACTGGAGCCGCCTGAGCTGCCCGAGCTGGGTGCTGGGCTGCGTGGTGGCCGGCGACGCGGTCAAGCGTCGGGTCGAAGAGCAGCTGGAGATGTGGGACGTGACACCGCGCTGGGTGGTCTCCTCGAGCGCCGATGCGGGGCTGGTCAACGGTTACGACCACCCGGCCCGTCTGGGCTCGGACCGATGGGTGGCCATGATCGGAGCCCGCCACCGCCTGCTGTCGCAGGGCCGCCCCCGCCCCTGCGTGGTGGTGATGGTGGGCACGGCGGTCACGGTGGAGTGCATCGACACCGAAGGACGCTTCCTGGGCGGCATCATCCTGCCCGGTCACGGCATCATGCTGCGGGCGCTCGAATCCGGCACCGCCGGTCTGCATGTGCCCACCGGCGAGGTGCGCGACTTCCCCACCAACACCAGCGATGCCCTCACCAGCGGCGGCAACTTTGCCATTGCCGGCGCGGTGCAGCGCATGGTGGAGAACCTGCGCCGCCACTGCGGCGAAGATCCGGTCTGCTACATGACCGGGGGTGCGGGCTGGAAGGTGGCGCCCAGCATGTCGACCGAGGTGGAGCTGGTGGAGAGCCTCATCTTCGACGGGCTGCTGGAGATCGCCAGCCGGCGGCTGGTGGAGGCCTGATCAGTCCGTCTCGCCCCAGGGCAGCATGAGCGTGAGCGTGAGCAGGCGCTCGAACTCCGGCGTGAAGCGATCCACCACCTGCTGCGGGTCGGGGCACAGGCTGCTGTCGGCGATGCAGCCGAACTGCACCCCGCCGCCATAGCTCAGGATGGAAACGCCCAGGCCCACTGTGCCGGTCTGCGGTACCCAGAACATGGTCTGCTCCAGCGTGCTGCCGCACACCTTGAGCTTGTGGGCCGGCCCGGGCACGTTGGTCATCACCGCCGTGGTCTTGCTGCCGAACAGGCTGAGCATGGCTTCCTGTGCCGGCTTGACCAGCAGCCCGGCCACCGACAGCAGGCCGAAGGTCAGCAGGGGCTGCAGGCTGCCCTTGAGTTCGGCCATGCGCCGCTTCACCGCGAACAGCCGCTCCAGCGGGTGCTCGGTGCCGATGGGCAGCAGCAGCGGCACCAGGCCGAAGCGGTTGCCCAGCTTCCAGGCGTCTTCCATGGGGCGCAGGTTCACCGGCACCATGGCGCGGATTTCCTGGCCGGCCGGGTCGTCGCCCTGGTCGCGCAGGTAGTGGCCGATGGCGCCGGCCACGCAGGCCAGCAGCACGTCGTTGACCGAACAGCCGAAGGCCCGGCCGATGGCCTTGACCTGGTCCAGCGGTACCGGCTCGCACCAGGCCACCCGCTTGGTCTGCCCGGGTTGGCCCTTGAGGCGCGTGGGCGAGTCGTCGGGCATGAGGGCCAGGGCGGCCAGGTCGCTGGCCAGCTGCCCGCCCAGGCGGGCCATCTCCATGGCCTGGTCCATGGTGTGGCCGATGCCTTTCTGCGGCTCGGCCAGCAGGGCCATGGATTTCGCGGCACCGCCGCCGGCGGCCTCCAGCGCGCGGGCCGCAATGTCGCCCAGCGGCCGGATCAGTGCATCGGCCACCCAGTCCTCGGCGCCTTCGCGCAGCGCCTTCTTGCGTCCCCTGGCGGGCTGGTTGCGCTGCGGCGGCAGGGCGCCGCCATCGACCAGGCTCATCATCACGCTGATCAGGGCAATGCCGTCGGCGATGCAATGGTGGATGCGCGCGATCAGCGCCGAGCCGCCGTCGTGCTGCTCGATCAGCTCGAAGTGCCACAACGGATGGTCAGGGTCCAGCGGCTGCATGGCCAGGGTGGCCACGCGTTCCTGCAGCGCCTGCTGAGCGGTCTGGCCCTTGCGGCGGCGCAGAGGCCGGCTCTGCAGGTGCCGCTCCAGGCGGAAGTCGGGGTCGTCGCTCCAGTGGGCGCCGGCGGCGTCCTCGCGGGCCACCTGCACGAAGCGGCGGTAAGGCAGCAGGCGCTCGCGCACGCGCTCCAGCAGCGCTTCGCGGTCGATGGCCGGCCGCAGGATCCAGACGCCGATGATCATCATCAGGTTGGACGGCGAGTCCATGCGCAGCCAGGCGGTGTCGACCTTGCTCATGCGCTCGCCGCTGAGGCCGAGCGTGTGGGTCAGGGCCTGTCGGACGGCGGCCACGCGTTGCTCCATGGGGGCTCCCGGATCTGGATGGGGTTCTCTAGGTTGGCGCCGATTGTGCAAGCGGGCAGGACCGTAAGATAGCGGGACACACCCTTACCCGCAGGAGACCCCATGTCCGATCTGACCGCCCGCTTCAACGCCGCCGTGGCGAATTCCAAGAACCTGAGCGAGCGCCCCGACAACGCCACGCTGCTCAAGATCTACGCGCTCTACAAGCAGGCCACCGCTGGCGACAACGCCGAGAAGAAGCCCGGCTTCGGCGACATGGTGGGCCGTGCCAAGTGGGACGCCTGGAACGGCCTGAAGGGCACCTCGGCCGATGACGCCATGCAGCAGTACATCGACCTGATCGAAAGCCTGAGCTGACCCCGGCTCCGGGCCTCAGCCCTTCTTCTTGCGGCCGGCCGGCTTGCTGCCTGCGGCCAGCAGTTCGTCGAGGTTCTTGACGATCTCGCTCTCGATGCGGTCCTTGAAGGCCCCCAGCAGAAAGCCCAGCTTCGCGTCCAGCTCGAAGCGGTTGCCGGTCACCTTCAGGCAGCCGCTCACCCCGGAGCGGGTGAACTGCACCTCGTCCGCATCGTCGCCTTCCTCGTAGGTGCAGCTCATGTCGAATTCGGCTTCGGCCTGTTCGGCCCATTTCCAGGCCAGCTGGCGCGCGGCCTTCAGGCCCAGTGCGTGGTCTCGTTCGATGCGGATGTCGGCCATGGTCTAGCGTTCGGTGGTGGGCGGGGTCAGGCCGCGCAAGGCGGCATGGCGATCGGCCTTGGGCTGGCGAGCCAGCTGGCGCACAGCATCATAAAACCGGCCCCAGTCGCCGCCTTGCTGCTGGTGCAGCGCCAGGAAGGCCGGCACCCATTCGTCATAGGCGCTCTGGCTGGCCAGGCTGGCGTTGTTGGCCCGGGCGATCCAGGCGTCGTAGCCAGCCCAGCCGCCCCACTGGGCGCGCAAGGCGGCGTGGCGCTCGCGCAGCTGGTTCATGACCTCGGTCTTGCGGGCCTGGCGTTGCACGTCGTCCAGCGCAGGGTCGGCATACACCTGCTGCAGCTGGCGGCGGATGTCGCGGGTGAGCGCACGGAACTCGCGGCGGCGGGCGTCGAAGGTGGCGTATTCGGCGCGCGCGGCCTCGCTGGCCCTTTGCGCCATCCAGCGCTCGCCGCCCAGCCGTTCCACGGCGGTGGCGAACGACTCGTTGAAGGGTGTGTCGTCGGCGGCGTACACCACCTGGTGGGCCAGCTCGTGGAACAGCAGCCGGGCCACCTCGCCCTCGGGGTAGTGGATGAAGGTGTTGAGCACCGGATCGCCGCCGATCCAGTTGGTCCAGCCCAGGGTGGAGTAGGCCGGCACCGGCTGCACCTGCACCTCCAGATCGGCCGGCAGGCTGGCGGCAAAGGCGCGCGCCGCCGCCTCGTCGAAGTAGCCCCGGTAGGTGACGCAGCCGGCCACTGGAAAGCACCACTGCTGCGGCGTGAGCGAAAAGCGCGGCGCGGCCACCACATTGAACACCGCGGCACGCCGGCCCAGGTCGGCGTAGCGGTGGTAGCTGGCGTTGTCCGGCAGGCCCAGTTCGGCGACCGCAAAGGCGCGCATCTCGCGCACGCGCTCCAGCTTCGGCCGCAGTGCCGCCGGCGTGGCCGGGTCGGCCAGCCAGTCCTCGATGGGTCGGGCTGCAGCCATGAGCCGCAGGTGGCCGGTCACCGACTGCCAGTAGTAGCCCGGCCCCGGTGTGTGGCTGGCGCAACCGCCGGCCAGGACGGCCGCCACCAGGGCTGTGCCCACGGCAGCCCGCCGGCCCACCATCAGGCGGCCTCGCCGGCCCGGGCCACCTCGACCAGGCAGTCGTAGAAGGTGGGGCCACGGCCCAGGTCGGTCAGGCGCTGGCTGGTGACTTCATTGACGTTGGTGCCGTCCGGTCCGAGCTTGCGCCACCAGATGCCCAGGCCGTTGACCACACCGTGGCGGGCCCGCTGTCCCACCCGCACACGGCAGCGGTACTCGCCCCGGTCGTTGAACACGCGGACCATGTCGCCGTCGGCAATGCGGCGTGCCTGAGCGTCGGCCGGGTGCATCTCCAGCACCGGCTCGCCCTCGATGTCGCGCAGGCTCTGCACGTTCACGAAGCTGGAGTTGAGGAAGTTGCGCGCCGGCGGCGAGATCATGGCCAGCGGGTAGGCGGCCGACGAGCCGGCGACCTCATGGTTGGGCAGGTGGTCGGGCAGGCCGTCCAGGCCCTGGGCCTGCAGGCGGGCGCTGAAGAACTCGCAGCGGCCCGAGGGCGTGGGAAAGCCGCCATGGGCATACGGCGCATCCGGGATGGTCAGCGTGGCAAAGCCCTGGTCCAGCAGTTGCTGGAAGTCGACCACCTCCGGCCGGAAGGCCTGGCGGCAGAGGGTTTCGTCATCGTCGTCGAAGCAGGGTTCGATGAAGCCCATGCGCCGCGCCAGCGCCCTGAACACGTCGGTGTTGGTGCGGGACTCACCCACCGGCGCGATGGCAGGCCGGTTGAGCAGCACATCGGTGTGGCCGTAGCTGGTGTGGATGTCCCAGTGCTCCAGCTGGGTGGTGGCCGGCAGCAGGATGTCGGCATGGTCGGCTGTGTCGGTGCGGAAGTGCTCCAGCACCACGGTGAAAAGATCGTCCCGGGCAAAGCCGCGCACCACCTTGCCGGATTCGGGGGCCACGGCCACCGGATTGCTGTTGTAGACCACCACCGCCTCGACCTTCGGGCCGAAGGCGGGCGAGGCCTCGCGCAGCAGGTCGTCGCCGATGGTGCTCATGTTGATGGTGCGGGGCTGTCGGCCGGCCAGCAGGTCCGGGCGCTGCAGCGCCGCGCGCTCCACCGGGAACTGCCCGGAGCTCGACAGCAGCACGCCGCCGGCCGGGTCGCGCCAGGCGCCCACCAGCGCCGGCAGGCAGGCCACGGCGCGAACCGCATTGCCGCCGCCACGCACCCGCTGCATGCCGTAGTTCAGGCGGATGGCGGCCGGCTTCGTGGTGCCGTAAGCGCGGGCCAGGTCGATGATCTGCTGCACCGGCACGTCGCACACCTCGGCGGCCCGTTCGGGTGGCCATTGCAGGGCGCGTTCGCGCAAGGCCTCGAAGCCCAGGGTGTGGTCGCGGATGTAGTCGTGGTCGAGCCAGCCGTTCGTGATGAGCTGGTGCATGAGCGCCAGCGCCAGCGCGGCGTCGGTGCCCGGGCGCAGGGCGATGTGTTCGTGGCATTTCTCGGCCGTCTCGGTGCGGCGCGGGTCGATGCACACCAGGCGCGCACCGTCGCGCTTGGCCTGCTGGGCCAGTTTCCAGAAGTGCAGGTTGCTGCCGATGGAGTTGCTGCCCCAGATGACGATGAGCTTCGCCTGGGCGAAATGCTCCACCTTCATGCCGACCTTCGCGCCCAGGGTCTGCACCAGGCCCTCGCCCCCGGCGGCGGCGCAGATGGTGCGGTCCAGCAGCGAGGCGCCCAGGCGGTGGAAGAAGCGCGCCGCCATCGACTCGCCCTGCACCAGACCCATGGTGCCGGCGTAGCTGTAGGGCAGGATGGCCTGGGGGTCGCGCGATGCGATCTCGCCCAGCCGGGCGGCGATGGTGTCCAGCGCTTCGTCCCATGAAATGGGTTCAAACTGGCCGCTGCCCTTGGGGCCGGTGCGGCGCATGGGCGTGAACAGACGCTCGGCGTGGTGGGTGCGGTCGGCATAGCGCGACACCTTGGTGCACAGCACGCCGTCGGTGTGGCGGTGGGCGGGATTGCCGTGCACCTTGATGGCCACGCCGTTCTCCACGGTGGTGATCAGGGCGCAGGTGTCGGGGCAGTCGTGCGGGCAGGCGCCGCGCACGGTGAGGGTTTCGGCGGTCATGAAAGCGGTGGCAGTGTGGCAGCCGTGCTGCGGTCCGGGTCAGGATATCAGGACAAACCGGGCGGGGTATCACCTTCAGCCTGTACATTCGTGTCACCGGACGCAGATCCGGTCACGTGACCCCCCGCAGCAGGAACACCGGCTGAAGGGGCCTCATGGTCTTGAGGCCCGGCAGCCTTCCATGGAGACCCTACATGCATTTGCCGACGCTTCCCTCCTTTGTACTGGCCCTGGCGACTGCGCTGTCGGTCGTGGCACCGTCGGCCATGGCCCAGGCGCCCGCTGCACCGGGGGCGCAACCCATCCGGCTGGGTCTGATCCTGCCGCTGACCGGCGGCTCGGCCGACATGGGCAACAGCGCCCGTGTGGGCGCCCAGGTGGCGGTGGAGGAAATCAACGCCGTCGGCGGCTTTCTGGGACGCAAGTTCGAGCTGGTCATCCGGGATGACCAGGCCAATCCCGATACCGGTCTGGCCCATGCCGAAGAGCTGGTGCTCAAGGAAAAGGTCAATGCCACCATCGGCTTCTGCAACACCGGCGTGGCCATGAAGGCGCTGGACGTGTTCCAGAACAACCAGCATCTGCTGATCGTGCCGTGCGCCACCGGTACTGCCATCACGGCCAAGTACCCGGCGGCCGAGAGCTTCATCTTCCGCACTTCGGCCCGCGATCAGCTGCAGTCCAAGTTCCTGGTCGACGACATCGTCAAGCGCGGCCTCAAGAAGGTGGCTCTGCTCGTCGACACCACCGGCTACGGCGATGGCGGTCTGCGCGACCTGGAAGCCGCGCTCAAGGCCGAGGGGCTGACCCCGCACATCGTGGTGCGCTTCAAGGTCGGGGTGAAGACACTGGCCGACGAGATGAAGCAGCTCAAGGATTCCGGCGCCGATGCGCTCATCGGCTGGACGGTCGGGCCGGAGCAGGGCGTCATTTCGGCTGCCCGCGCCGCAGCCGGCTGGAACGTGCCGCAGTACGGACCGTGGGGGCTGTCGCACGGGTCGGCGTTCGAGGTGTCCAAGGGCGCAGTGGAAGGCGCACTGATGGTGCAGACCGTGCTGCCCAACCCGTTCATGGAACGCAACAGCTCCTTCCTGCGGGGTTATGCACGCTTCTCCAAGGAGCGGCCCATCGGCTCCATGATGTCGGCCGCCCAGACCTACGACTCGGTGCACCTGCTGCTGCGCGCCATGTTCGTCTCGCGTGGCGACCTCAGCGGCAAGGGTCTGAAGAACGGGCTGGAGAACCTGCGCGAGCCCTACCGTGGTGTCGTCACCACCTACGACAAGCCGTTCAGCAATGCCGACCACGACGCCATTTCGGCCAACATGCTGTGGCTGGGAACCTGGCGGGGTGGCGAGCGCACTTATGCCTACAAGGAAGACGCTTCCCGGGCCACCGTGATCCGCCGCAAGGAATGACCGCACCGACATGAAACTGATCGACTCCATCGTCACCCAGGCCGCTTCCATCGCAGCCGTCCGCCGCGACCTGCATGCCCATCCCGAGCTGTGCTTCCAGGAGGTGCGCACCGCCGATGTGGTGGCCCGCTGCCTGACCGACTGGGGCATCGAGATCCACCGGGGCATGGGCACCACCGGCGTGGTGGGCATCGTGCACGGGCGTGACGGTGGTGCCTGCGGCCGGGCCATCGGCCTGCGCGCCGACATGGACGCCCTGCCCATGCAGGAGCACAACACCTTCGCGCATGCCAGCCGCCACCCCGGTCGCATGCATGCCTGCGGCCACGACGGCCATACCGCCATGCTGCTGGCCACGGCCCAGCATCTGGCGCGGCACCGCGACTTCGACGGCACGGTCTACCTGATCTTCCAGCCGGCCGAGGAGGGCGGTGGCGGCGCCCGCGAAATGATCAAGGACGGCCTGTTCGAGCGCTTCCCCATGCAGGCGGTCTACGGCATGCACAACTGGCCGGGCATGCCGGTGGGCAGCTTTGCCGCCAGCCCGGGGCCGGTGATGGCGTCGAGCAACGAGTTCCACATCACCATCCGGGGCAAGGGCTCGCACGCGGCGCTGCCGCACAACGGCATCGACCCGGTGCCGGTGGCCTGCCAGATGGTGCAGGCCTTCCAGACCATCATCACCCGCAACAAGAAGCCGGTGGACGCGGGCGTCATCTCGGTCACCATGATCCACACCGGCGAGGCCACCAACGTGGTGCCGGACAGCTGCGTCATCCAGGGCACGGTGCGCACCTTCACCTTCGAGGTGCTCGACATGATCGAGTCGCGCATGAAGCTGATCGCCGAGCACACGGCTGCGGCTTTCGGTGCCACGGTGGAGTTCGGCTTCCGCCGCAACTACCCGCCCACCATCAACCACAAGGCCGAGACCGCCTTCATCCGCGAGGTGATGAGCGACATCGTCGGCGAGGCCGGCGTGCTCGACCAGGAACCCACCATGGGCGCGGAAGACTTCGCCTACATGCTGCAGCACAAGCCGGGGGCCTATGTGTTCATCGGCAACGGCGATGGCCTGCACCGCGAGATGGGTCATGGCGGCGGCCCCTGCACCCTGCACAACCCGAGCTACGACTTCAACGACGACCTGATCCCGCTGGGCGCCACGCTGTGGACGCGGCTGGTCGAACGCTGGCTCAGCGCTGGTACGCCTCCATCAGCGTGATCAGGTGCTGGCGCTGCTGGGGCTCCAGGTACGGCGCCAGCAGATGCAGCACATGGCCGGCGCCGCGCAGCAGCGACTGCTGGGCATGGTCCGGCTCCAGCGCGTGGCGCGGGTCGCGCACATATTCAAAGCTCAGCCAGTAGGTCAGCACCACCACCATGCTGGTGGCCGTGGGCTCGACCTCGCGGGCGTCGATCTGCACCGCGCCATGGCGGCTCAGGCTGGCCAGCATCTGGCGCACGGCGCGTGTCTTGTCCTGCAGCACCGCCTGGAAGCGGGTCTCCAGCACCCGGTTCTTGGACAGCAGGTCGTTGAGGTCGCGGTACAGGAAGCGGTACTGCCAGATGATCTCGAACAGCGAGTGCAGGAAGAACCAGGCGTCCTCCACATGCCGCACGCCGTCGGCTGCGCCCAGCAGCTCGGCCAGCGCGCGTTCGTGCTGCTGGCACAGCGAGTTGATCAGCTCGTCCTTGGCCGGGTAGTGGTAGTACAGGTTGCCCGGGCTGATGCCGAGTTCGGCCGAGATGAGCGTGGTCGACACATTCGGTTCGCCGAAGCGGTTGAACAGCGACAGCGTGGTTTCCAGGATGCGCTCGGCCGTGCGGCGCCGGGGCTTGCGTTCGGTCATGGGGCCGGTGTGGCCGGCAGGACGGCCTGCAGTCGGTCGAGCACCCGGTGCAGGCGGGCCACGGGGTCGGGGGCGGCCGGTCTGCGCGGTGCCAGGGGCGACAGCAGTCGCAGGTCGGGGTCGGTCATGGCGTCGCGGTTCAGGCCCACGCCGTGGCGGGCCAGCCGGGGCGCCAGGCTGGCGGCGCGCTGGCGCAGCAGCCGGCGGGTCTGCTGGAAGGCATGCTCGGCCATCTCGCGCCGCTGGCTGTAGCTGAAGGTGTTGGCAAAGAACAGCTCGGCGTCGCGCTGGTCGGGTTCGATCAGCACGATGTCGGTGTCTGGCCAGGCCCGCTCGTAGTGCTTGAAGCCCAGCGCCAGGCGCGAATGGATCATGGAGCGGAAGGTCTGGCTCATCACCGCCGGCAGACCGCCTTCGACCAGCGCCGGAATGCCGCGCTGGCGCGGGGCGTCGGGCGCGGCGCGGAACGGCACCAGCGGGTTCAGGCAGATCAGCAGGTCCAGACCGTCTTCCAGCGCCACCGAGGCATGCACCGTCTTCTTCAGTGCGCCGTCCACATAGTGCTGGCCGTCGATGCACACCGGCGGGAACAGCCCGGGCAGGGCGGCGCTGGCCTGGATGGCGCGCGAGATCGGTACATGGTCCCAGCCCGGGCGGCCGAAGGGCGCGGCCTCGCCGCTGTCGAGCTGCGTGGCCACCAGGGTGAGCTTCGTGGCGAGTTGCCGGAAGTCGTTGGTGCGTCCGGGCAGGCTGAAGAGGCGCTCGATCTGGCGGTGGATGGCCTCGTTGTCCAGCACGCCGGTGGGCAGGGCAGCGCCCAGGCGTTCAAAGGCGCTGGTGAACGATTTGCCCTGCAGCAGCCAGGCCTGCAAGGCGCTGGCGGTGAGTGCGGGCACCCGCGCCGCGCGGCCGGCCAGTTCGCCCCAGGCCGGCATCAGCAGCCACGAAGGATCGAAGCTGTCCGGGCCGGGCCGGTCATCGATGAAGGCGTCGCACAGCTCGCGCGGGGTCAGGCCGTTGGCCAGACCGGCTGCAATGAAGCCGCCGGCGGAGACACCGATGTAGTGGTCGAAGTGGTTGAAGTCCAGGTCTTCGAGGCAGGCATCGAGGGCGCACAGCGCGCCGATCTCGTAGATGGCACCCAGCGGGCCGCCGCCGGCCAGCGCCAGGGCCAGGCGGGGCTTGTCCTGGCGAGCAGGGCTGCGGCGGGGGGTACTCATGCGGCCGAGTGTAGGCCGGCAGGCGGCGGTGATGTGCTGCGCTGCAGCAGCATCCGGGCGTCAGCCCCGCCGCCGGGCCGCTCAGGCTGCCGGGGTGGCCTTCGCCGTCTTGGCCGGAGCACGCTTGCGGGCCGGGGCCTTGGCGGCGGGCCGGGCGGCGGCTTTCGGAGCGGCCTTGGGCGCCGTCCTGGCAGCGACTTTGGCCGCGGCCTTGGTCGGGGCGCGCTTGCGGGCTGGAGCGGTGCCGGCGAGCTGGGCCACGTGGGCATTGAGCTCGTCGATGCGGGCCATCAGCGCCTCGATGTCGCGGGCGGTCGGCACACCCAGGGTGCCCAGGGCCTTGGCCACGCGCTCTTCGAACAGCGACTCCAGCTTGTCCCATTTGCCGGCGGCCTTGGAGGAGATGTCGTTGGCCATGCTGCTCACCCGGCTGGTGGCTTCGGAGATGCGCTCCTCGGCCACGGCCTGGGTCTTGCGCTGGATCGACAGGCCTTCCTGGACCAGCACCTCGAAGGCCTTGCCGCCTTCGGCCTGTGCCTTGGAGAAAGCGCCCAGGCCGGCCAGCCAGATCTGCTGGGCCGAATCCTTGATGGCGCCCGACAGGGCCGAATGGCTCGATGCCTTGGCGCTGGACGATGCATTGCTGCTCTTGCTGACCTTCTTGACCATGGTGCTCTCCTGTGTCGAGGGTGGGGACGTGGCCAGGCCACGGCGGAAAGCCGCATGGTGGCCGGCGTGGCGTGGGCTGTGTAGGGAAGGCTGACTAAAAACTTCCCCGTGCCTGCTTGCCACGGGTTTGTTCGGAATGGCAAGGTGAGGGCCGCACGACAGAATCGGCGGCGTTCCCGCCACACGACACCCGATACAGGAGATCCCCCATGCATTACTTCGTCACCGGTGCCACCGGCTTCATCGGCAAACGGCTGGTCGCCCGGTTGCTGCAGCGCAAGGGCGCAGTGGTGCACTTCCTGATCCGGCGCGAGAGCGAGGGCAAGGTGGCCCAGCTGCGCGAGTTCTGGGGCGTGGGCCCGACCCGCGCGGTGCCGGTGTTCGGTGACCTGACCGAGAAGAAACTGGGTGTGTCGGCCGACGACATCCGCGCGCTCAAGGGCCAGATCGACCATCTCTACCACCTGGCTGCGGTGTACGACCTGGAGGCCGATGAAGAGAGCCAGGTCAAGGTCAACATCGACGGCACCCGCCACATGGTGGAGTTCGCCCGTGCGATTGCGGCCGGGCATGTCCACCATGTGTCGTCGATTGCAGCAGCCGGCCTGTACGAGGGCGTCTTCCGAGAGGACATGTTCGAGGAGGCCGAGAACATCGACCACCCCTACTTCATGACCAAGCACGAAAGCGAGAAGATCGTGCGCAAGGAATGCCGGCAGCCCTGGACGGTGTACCGGCCGGCCGCCGTGGTGGGCGACAGCCGCACCGGCGAGATGGACAAGATCGACGGGCCCTACTACTTCTTCAAGCTGATCCAGCGCATCCGACAGATCCTGCCGCCGTGGATGCCCAGCGTGGGCCTGGAGGGCGGGCGCATCAACATCGTGCCGGTGGACTTCGTGGTGGCCGCACTCGACCACATCAGCCATGGCCAGCGCGGCGGCGGCGAATGCTTCCACCTGGTGGATCCGGTGGGCTACCGGGTGGGCGATGTGCTGGACATCCTGAGCCGCGCCGCGCATGCGCCCAAGATGAACCTGTTCGTCAATGCGGCGCTGCTGGGCTTCGTTCCCAAGAGCGTCAAGAAGGGGTTGATGGCCCTGGCCCCGGTGCGGCGGGTCTACCGCGCCGTCATGCAGGACCTCGGGCTGCCCGAGGACATGATGACCTTCGTGAACTACCCGACCCGTTTCGACTGCCGCCAGACCCTGGCCGCCCTCAAGGGCAGCGGCATCGAATGCCCCAACCTGCGCGACTACGCCTGGCGCCTGTGGGATTACTGGGAACGTCACCTCGACCCGGACCTGCACATCGACCGCAGCCTCAAGGGCACGGTGGCCGGCAAGGTGGTGCTGGTGACCGGGGGCAGCTCGGGCATCGGCCTGGCGGCGGCGCACAAGTTTGCCGAGGCCGGCGCCACCACCATCATCTGCGGCCGCGACCAGGACAAGCTCGATGAAGCCTGCGCCGAAGCCAAGGCCCGGGGCTATGCCTTCGTGGCCTACCCGGCCGACATCGCCGACATGGCCGACTGCGACCGCTTCGTGCAGCTGCTCATTCAAAACCACGGCGGCGTGGACTACCTGATCAACAACGCCGGCCGCTCCATCCGCCGCGCCATCGAGAGCAGCTACGACCGCTTCCACGACTTCGAGCGCACCATGCAGCTCAACTACTTCGGCTGCCTGCGGGTGACCATGGGCCTGCTGCCGGGCATGGTGGCGAAGAAGCGCGGGCACATCGTCAACATCAGCTCCATCGGCGTGCTGACCAATGCGCCGCGCTTCTCGGCCTATGTGGCCAGCAAGGCCGCGCTGGACGCCTGGACCCGCTGCGCCTCCAGCGAGTTCGCCGACCAGGGCGTGACCTTCACCACCATCAACATGCCGCTGGTGCGCACCCCCATGATCGCGCCGACCCAGATCTACAAGAACGTGCCCACGCTGGCCCCGGAAGAGGCGGCCGACATGATCGCCCAGGCCTGCATCTTCCGGCCGGTGCGCATCGCCACCCGCCTGGGCATCACCGGGCAGGTGATGCATGCGCTGGTGCCGCGCGTGGCCCAGATCGTCATGAACACCAGCTTCCGCATGTTCCCGGATTCGTCCGCCGCCAAGGGCGACAAGGGCGCCAAGCCCCAGCTGTCGCCCGAGGCCATTGCCATGCAGCAGATGATGCGCGGCATCCATTTCTGAGTCCGGCGGCGGACCTGCTGCAGGGCAGGGCGGGGTGGCATCCCTAGAATCGGGGGCTGCTTCAACCTGTCCCCGCCCCGCCCATGTCCGACACCACCGCCCAACCCCTGTCCCCGCTCGACCGTCCGGGCGTTCTCGCCCAGGCCCTGCCGTACATCCGCAAGTACCACGGCCGCACCATGGTCATCAAGTACGGCGGCAACGCCATGACCGACCCGGCCCTGCAGGCCGCGTTCGCCGAGGACGTGGTGCTGCTCAAGCTGGTGGGCATCAACCCGGTGGTGGTGCATGGCGGGGGCCCGCAGATCGAGACCCTGCTGCAGCGCCTGGGCAAGAAGGGCGAATTCATCCAGGGCATGCGCGTGACCGACCCCGAGACCATGGAGGTGGTCGAGTGGGTGCTGGCCGGCGAGGTGCAGCAGGACATCGTGGGCCTGATCAACCAGGCCGGCGGCAAGGCGGTCGGCCTGACCGGCCGCGATGGCGCCATGATCCACGCCCGCAAGCTGCGCCTGACCGACACCAAGGACCCCACGCGCGAGCACGACGTGGGCCAGGTGGGCGACATCGTCGGCATCGACCCGGCGGTGGTCAAGGCGCTGCAGGACGACCAGTTCATCCCGGTGGTCAGCCCCATCGGCTTTGGCGACCAGAACGAGAGCTACAACATCAATGCCGACGTGGTGGCCGCCAAGCTGGCCACCGTGCTGCAGGCCGAGAAGCTGCTCATGCTCACCAACATCCGCGGCGTGCTGGACAAGGACGGTCAGCTGCTGTCCGAACTCACGCCGCGCCGCATCGACGAGCTGGTGGACGACGGCACCATCTCCGGCGGCATGATCCCCAAGATCGCCGGTGCGCTGGATGCTGCCCGCAGCGGCGTGAACGCGGTGCACATCATCGACGGCCGCGTGCCCCATGCCCTGCTGCTCGAAGTGCTGGGCAACGAGCCCTTCGGCACCATGATCAAGCGATGAGATTGTTGCTGGTCGAAGACGATGTGATGGTCGCCAGCGGCATGAAGCTGGGGCTGTGCGACGCCGGTTATTCGGTGGACTGGGTGGGCAGCGCCGAGCGCGCCGAGCAGGCGCTGCAGGCCGAGAGCTTCGATGCCGCCATCGTCGACATCGGTCTGCCCGGCATGGACGGGCTGGAGCTCACCCGCCGCATCCGCAGCAACGGCCAGGCCATGCCGGTGCTCATCCTGACCGCCCGGGACGCGCTGCACGACCGGGTGCAGGGCCTGGACATCGGGGCCGACGACTACATGGTCAAGCCCTTCGAGCTGCCCGAGCTGCTGGCCCGCCTGCGGGCCTTGCTGCGCCGCTCGCAGGCCGCCACCTCGGCGGTGCTGAGCTTCGGCCCGCTGGAAATGGACACTGCCCACCGGCGGCTGCTGCTGGCCGGCCAGACGCTCGACGTCGGTCCGCGTGAATGGTCGGTGCTCGAATACCTCCTGCTCCAGGCGCCCAAGCCCGCCGCCAAGGACAAGCTGCTGCTGGCGCTGACCGGCTGGGACAAGGAAATCACCCCCAACGCCATCGAGGTGTACGTCTCCCGCCTGCGGGCCAAGCTGGAGCCGGCCGGCATCGCGCTGCGCGCCATCCGGGGCTTCGGCTACCGGCTCGAAATCAAGGCAGCCGGCGATGGCGCTGAAAGCTCCCCGGCTGCTTGAGCCGGTGTTCTCCAGCGGCGTGATCGGCGGCCTGCAGCGCCGGCTGCTGGTGCTGCTGCTGGCCACCATCGCGCTGATCGCGGTCATCAGCGTGGCCATCAATTACCAGGCCGCCGGCACCGCGGCGCTGCAGCAGGATCAGCGCCTGCAGCGGCTGGTGCCGATGCTGGCCGACTCGGTGGTGAAGGCCCAGATCGTCGGCCCCAGGGCGTCGGCCGTGCCGCTTCTGGTCCCCAATGCCGAGGACCTGATCCAGCAACCCGGTCTGTCGCTGCTGCTGGCGCCGTCGCTGCTCGAATTCCTGCAGGACAGCCAGGGCGCTGCCACCCTGGGTGTGCTGGACGCGCAGGGCGTGCTGCTGCTGGGCGAGCGCTGGCTGCCCACCGTGCTGCCCACCACCGACAACGCCGAGTTCCTCAGCGTGGTGGAGGGGGGTGTCACCTACCGCCTGGTGGCGCAGCGGGTGCGGACCGATGCCGGCGAGCTGGTGGTCATGCTGGCCGACGGCACCGACCCGCGTCAGCACTGGCTGCGCGACGTGCTCACCCGCGTGCTGCTGCCCAACCTGCTCCTGTTCGTGGTGGCGGCTGCGGCCGTCATCTGGGGCGTGGCCCGGGCGCTGCAGCCGCTGATCGACCTCAAGCAGGCGGTGGAGAACCGGTCCCCTGGCGACCTGCGGCCGTTCGATGCCGCCGCCTCGCCCGCCGAGGTGCGCCCACTCGTGGATTCGCTCAACCGCCTGCTGGCGCTGGTGGATGCCCAGACCGACGCCCAGCGCCGTTTCGTTGCCGATGCGGCCCACCAGCTGCGCACGCCGCTGGCCGGCCTGCAGGCCCAGGTGGAAGCCTGGGCCCAGGGCGCCCGCAGCCTGGGCAACGGCGACCTGCTCACCCTGCGGGCCGAGCAGGTGCTGCGGCTGCGCGCGGCCACCCGCCGCACCTCGCAGCTGGCCAACCAGCTGCTGGCCCTGTCGCGTGCCGACACCCTGGCCGGCGAGAGCCATGCCCGCCAGCAGGTCGATCTGGTCGAGCTGTGCGAGACCGCGCTGGACGTGCACCTGGACGCCGCCACCGAACGCAGCCTCGACCTGGGCCTGGAGGTGCAGCCGGCCCGCACCCTGGGTCATGCCTGGCTGCTGCGTGAGCTGCTCATGAACCTGGTGGACAACGCGATCAAGTACACGCCCCCGGGCGGCCGCGTCACGCTGCGCTGCGGGCACGACGGCGGCCCGCCGGCTTTCACCTGGGTCGAGGTGGAGGACGACGGTCCCGGCATTCCGCCGCAGGAACACGAACGGGTGCTGCAGCGCTTCTACCGCGTGCCCGGCACCGTGGGCGAGGGCAACGGCCTGGGCCTGGCGATTGCCGACAGCATTGCCCGGGTGCACCAGACCCGGCTGGAGTTCGGCGTGGGTGCCAATGGTCGCGGACTGCGCATCCGCATCCTGCTGAATGCGGCCACCCACTAGCCCCGGGTGCCGCAGCCACGCTGGTGTCCGGGGGTAAGCGGATGTATCGGGCTGTGCGAGAATCCGCGCACCGGCCCAGGCCTCCACGGATCTCCTGCCATGACATCCCTGCCGTCCGAGTCTTCCGCTCCCGTCGATGCCGAAGCCGATGCCCCGCCGGCCGGCCGCAAGCGGCCCCGCCCCGGTGAACGCCGGGTGCAGATCCTGCAGGCCCTGGCCACCATGCTGGAGCAGCCCGGTGCCGAACGGGTCACCACCGCCGCCCTGGCCGCGCGCCTGGAGGTGAGCGAAGCGGCTCTGTACCGCCATTTCGCCAGCAAGGCCCAGATGTTCGAGGGCCTGATCGAGTTCATCGAGCAGTCGGTCTTCGGTCTCATCGGTCAGCTGGCCGAACGCGAGGCAGACCCGCTGGTCCGCTGCCGCAAGCTGGTGGCGCTGCTGCTGCAGTTCGGCGAAAAGAACCCCGGCATGACCCGCGTGATGGTCGGCGATGCCCTGGTGTTCGAGAACGAACGCCTGCAGCAGCGCATGAACCTGTTCTTCGACAAGATCGAATCCGCCCTGCGGCAGGACCTGCGCGAAGCGGCCGCCGCCGGCGGTGCCGCCACGCCCACGGTGGACGCCCAGGGCGATGCATCGGTCATCACCGCCTTCTGCGTGGGTCGCCTGCAGCGCTTTGCCCGCAGCGGTTTCCGCCGCAGCCCGGGTGAAGGCCTGGAACACGCCCTGGCCCTGCTGCTGCCGGGCGGGCGGCCCTGACCGCCAGCATGCCCTGGCGGCCGGTCACGCTGGCCCCGGGGCTGCGGCTGGCGCTGCACCCCTCAGGAGCGGCCTGGCTGCCCGACGAGGCTGCCTTGCTGGTGGCCGATCTGCACTTCGGCAAGGCCGCCAGCTTCCGCCGGCTGGGGGTGCCCGTCCCCGAAGCCACCACCGGTGCCACCCTGAATCAGCTGCATGCCTTGCTGGCCGACATCCCCCGCCTGCCCCCGGAGCTGCAGGCCACCGGGCCGGTCCGCCTGGTGGTGCTGGGCGATCTGCTGCACGCCGCGCGCGGGCGCAGCCCGGTCATGCTGGATGCGGTGCAGTCTGCGCTGCAGGCCATGCGAGGGCACACCGCAGTGCCGGGCTTGAGCATCCATCTGGTGCGGGGCAACCACGATGCCGCCGCCGGCGATCCACCCGTCCACTGGGGCGTTGCGCTGCACGACGAGCCCTGGCTGGTGGGCCCGTGGGCCCTGTGCCACGAACCACAGCCGGTGCCGGGTGCCTACACGCTGGCCGGCCACTGGCATCCCTGCACCGTGCTGCACGGCGCGGCCCGGCAGCGCCTGCGGCTGCCGTGTTTCTGGTTCGGTGACCCGGCGTTGCGCCCGGTGGGTGTGCTGCCCGCCTTCGGCGACTTCACCGGCATGCATCCCATCGACGCCCACCCCCGCGACCGGGTGTGGGCCATCGGGGGCGATGTGGTGCGCGAGGTGCCGCCCGGGTCTGCGGGTTAACCCTTGGTTTAGAGCGGCCGGCCTAAACAATCCCGGGTGAATGGCTCGGCTGTCGGTGCACCGTCACCGAATTGCGGTAAAAATAGAACGACCGTTCGATTTCTGAGCCGCTCCATGTCCACCACCGCCTCGACCCGCACCCGCCGCCCGCGCGACGCCGCCGCCGCCGATGGCTCGCGTCCGCTGCAGAAAGGCCTGCAGACCAAGGCCGCCATCGTGGATGCAGCGCTCGGCCTGGCCACGCAGATCGGTCTGGAAGGCCTGTCCATCGGCGCCCTGGCCGAGGTGATGCAGATGAGCAAGTCGGGCGTGTTCGCCCACTTCGGCTCGCGCGAGGAACTGCAGATCTCGGTCATCCGCGAGTACCACACCCGTTTCGAGGATGAGGTGTTCTACCCGGCCATGGCGCAGCCGCGCGGCCTGCCGCGTCTGCGCGCGCTGTTTGCCAACTGGATGAAGCGCACCTCGGTCGAGATCGACTCGGGCTGCATCTACATCAGCGGCGCGGTCGAATTCCACGACCGCACCGGCCCGGTGCGCGATGCGCTGGCCGGCTCGGTCAACACCTGGCTGGCCGCCATGCGCCGGGCCATCGACATCGCGGTGGCCGAGGGTCATCTGGCCCCGGGCACCGACGCCGCCCAGGTGGCATTCGAGGTGCATGCCCTGATCCTGGCCCTGCATTACGAAGCCCGTTTCCTGCACAGCCCGGAGTCCATCGATCGCGCGGTCCGCGCCTTCGAGAGCATCCTGGCCCGACAGCAACCCGCAGCGCCTGCCGTGGCCACCGCCCGCAAGCGCTGATCCCCCTTTCCGTTTCACAAACCCCAGCAAGGAGTCCCCCATGCCCGTCTACAACCCGCCTCTGCGCGACATGCAGTTTGTGATGCACGAAGTGCTCAAGGTCACCGACACCTTCCGCGAGATCCCGGCCCATGCCGAGATCGACGTGGACACCATCAATGCCGTGCTGGAAGAAGCCGGCAAGTTCGCCAGCCAGGTCATCTTCCCGCTCAACATCAGCGGCGACACCGAAGGCTGCAAGCTCGATCCCAAGACCCACGAGGTCACCACGCCCAAGGGTTTCAAGGAAGCCTACAAGCAGTACATCGAAGGCGGCTGGGCTGCGCTCAGCTCCGACCCCGAGTACGGCGGCC
>CALRSR020000005.1:0-134281 GCA_943370825.1 Allobosea thiooxidans
GGTGGCATGAGCGCCATCTTTGGCCTGGAAACCGGTCTCAACCCGGACGCTCCTGGCGCCACCACCCTGGGCGATCGCGCTGCATTCGTCGGTCTGTCCGGCGGCTTCGGCACCATCAAGCTGGGCCGTCACGACACCTCTTTCGACGACATCCGCGACTTGATGGTCAGCAGCAATTTGTGGGATTCGCCTTTCTACACCAGCGTCGAGACGGTTCTGAGCACCGGTGCAGGAGCCACCAACAACAACGGCGTCGGTGGTCTGCAAGACTACGGTGACCGCGCCAGCAACCAGATTCGCTATGAATCCCCGTCGTTCTCCGGCTTCACCTTCGGTGTGAGCCACGCCTTCGACGAGAACAACGCCACCAGCCGCGACGTGACCGCGTTCAACGTCCGCTACAAGGCCGGCAACCTGGATGTGGGCGTCGCTTTCCAGGAAAACAGCCAGCAGTCCGCGGCTCCGGTGTCGCCTGCTACCACCACCACCACCAATGCCATCGACTACACGACCGTTGCAGCCGCGTACAACTTTGGCTCGTTCCGCGTGTCTGGCGGCTGGAACCAGGCCAAGCAGACGGAAGTTGCTTCGCCGATCAAGGCCAACACCTACACCATCGGTGTGAACGTGCCGGTGAACGCTCTTGACTTCTCGGTGGGCTACAGCACCGGCAAAGCCAAGCAAGCTGGCGCCACCCTGCAGAAAGGTAGCGCCTTCTCCGCCGGCGTGACCTACTCGCTGTCGAAGCGTACCCGCCTGTACGCCCTGCTGACCAACGGCGACATCGAGAACAACGCCGGCACCAAGCTCCGTCAGCGTGACCAATACGCCGTCGGCGTCGCCCACACCTTCTGATCCTGACGGACCGGAACGCCGGTTCTCCAAGGTTCGTTGAAGCCCTCCGGTCGCAAGGCCGGAGGGCTTTTTTCTTGTGCCGACCAAGGGTGTTGCGCGGACACCAAAAACGCACCGTACCCACCAAGGTATCGCCACTGAGGGGTTTCGATACTGCGCCAGCCGCGCGGCAAGGTGCCTGCGGTGCATGCATGCCGACCGGCATGACACAACCCCTGGAGTAACCCGGTAATGAACAGCAAGCAACTGATTGCAGTGGCCGCCATGGCCCTGTCGGGCGCCGCGATGGCGCAATCGTCGGTCACGGTCTATGGTCGACTGGACGCCTCCATCGGCTCCGTCAAGGAGGGGAACATCGGCGAGGCCATCGGCGTCACCAAGCTCTTTGCCAACAACATGACGACCAGCCGTATCGGCTTCAAGGGCACCGAAGACCTGGGTGGCGGCCTGAGTGAACTGTTCATCCTGGAATCGAGCTTCTCTCCTGACGCACTAAGCGCCACCTTCCTGGGAGACCGCGCAGCCGTCGTCGGCCTCTCCGGTGGTTTCGGCACCATCAAGCTGGGGCGCCACGACACCTCGTTCGACGACATCCGCGACCTGATGGTCAGCAGCAACCTGTGGGACTCCGGCAGCCTGGCCACCACCGAGACCATCGTCAGCACGGGAGCGAATGCCACCAACGGCGTCGGCAAGCTGGTCGACTATGGTGACCGGGCCAACAACCAGATCCGCTACGAGTCACCGAATTTCGGCGGCGTCACATTCGGCTTCAGCAAAGGCCTGGACGAAACGGCCCACGCCAACAACGACATCACGGCCTACAACATCCGCTTCCGGACTGGCGATCTGGACATCGGGGCAGCGCACCAGTCGAACGCCATGACGCCTCCCAACGCAGACAGCACCAAGAACTATGTTCTGACCAAGGACATCGCGTTCAACACCGTCGCTGGTGCCTACAACTTTGGCACCTTCCGCGTCTCCGGTGGCTGGAACCAGGCCAAACAGAAGAACGTGGCTTCGCCGATCAAGTCCAACACCTACACCGTCGGTATCAACGTGCCGGTCAACGCCTTCGACTTCTCGCTGGGTTACAGCAGCGCCAAGGCCAAGCAGAGCGGCGGCACCTTGGAAAAAGGCAGCGCCTTCTCGGCCGGCGTCACCTACTCGTTGTCCAAGCGCACCCGTGCCTACGCAGCCCTCACCAACGGCGACATCAAGGATGCGGCCGGCACCAAGCTGCGCCAGCGCGACATCTACGCCCTCGGTCTGATCCACACCTTCTGATGAAGGCTTGAAGCGGCCCGCCATATGCGGGCACTTCAAGGCAAAGCCCGCCCGCCCACAAGGCCGGCTGGCTTTTTTCATGCCAGACCCGGATTGCCCTTCATGCCGTCGATGCGCGGGCTGTTGATGCGCACGCCCTTGACCACTTTCTTGTCGCGCAGGTAGCCGGCCACCACGTCCCAGATGGGTTCGCCCTGGGTGCCCTCCTGCACCGAGGCCCAGCCGGCCACCTTGTATTTCTTGCCGGCTTCGATGGGCTTGCCCTTGAGCATCATGTTGTGGATGCGTTGGCCCATGGGGGCGGTGGGCTTGATGGTGTAGGTCATGCCGCCCACGCGCACCATGTCGCCGCCCTGCTGGTAGTAGGGATCGGGGTTGAAGATGTTGTCGGCCACGTCTTCCATGATGGTCTTGATCTGCTCGCCGCTGAACTCGTTGAGCGTGGTGGCGGGATAGGTCAGCGCCATCTGGTCCATCATGCGTTCATAGGTGATGACGTCCCCCGGCAACAGCGAGGTGCCCCAGCGCACGCCGGGCGAGAAGGCGATCTCCGCGCCCTTGTTCTGCATGAGCGCGTCGCAGATGACCTGGTCCCAGGAGCCGTTGAAATTGCCACGGCGGTAGAGCAGGTCTTCGGTGACGGCCAGCTTCTCGTCCAGACGGGCCTTGTAAGGCGCACGCACGCCGTCGATGTAGGTCTGCATGGCCGCATCCGGCTTGAGCAGGTTGCTGAAGACCGGCAGCAGCCGGTACTGGAAGCCCTGCACCTGGCCACCGCGCACATCGAAATCGAGCACGCCCAGGAACTTGCTGTTGGAGCCGGCATTGGTGACCAGGGTCTGGCCGCCGCCGTTGCGCACCACCACCGGCGCGGGCATGCCGTCGTGGGTGTGGCCCCCCAGGATGGCGTCCACACCGCGCACGCGCGAGGCCATCTTGATGTCCACGTCCATGCCGTTGTGCGACAGCACGACCACCAACTTCGCGCCCTCGGCGCGGGCCTGATCGACCATCTTCTGCATGTGCTCGTCCTGGATGCCGAAGGTCCAGTCGGGCACCATGTAGCGCGGGTTGGCAATGGGCGTGTAGGGGAAGGCCTGCCCGATCACCGCCACCTTCACGCCATTCATCTCGCGCATGGCGTAGGGCTTGAAGACGATGTCCTCGAAGTCGGTGGTCTTGATGTTCTGGGCCAGGAATTCCATGTGGCCCTTGAGGTCCTTCTCGACGATCTCCTGCACCCGCTTCGCCCCGAAGGTGTGTTCCCAGTGCGAGGTCATCATGTCCACGCCCAGCAGCTTGCAGGCGTCCACCATGTCCTGGGCGTTGGTCCACAGCGAGGTGGCCGAGCCCTGCCAGGTGTCGCCGCCGTCCAGCAGCAGCGCATGCGGTCGGCTGGCCCGCATCTGCCTGACCAGGGTGGCCAGGTGCGCAAAGCCGCCCACCTTGCCGTAGGTGCGCGCCGCCTGGGTGAAGTCCAGGTAGCTGAAGGCATGGGCGCTGGCGGTACCCGGGCGGATGTTGAAGTGTTTGAGCAGCTTCTCGCCCACCAGGTGCGGCGGGCGGCCCACGGCGTCGGCCACGCCCAGATTCACGCTGGGTTCTCGGAAGTGGATGGGCGTGAGCTGCGCGTGGCAGTCGGTGAAGTGCAGGAAGCTCACATTGCCGAAGGCCGGCACGTCGTAGAGCTTCTCGCCCGCACCGGGCGCGGCGGCCAGCACATCGCGGTGGTCCAGGGCCATGCCGGTGGCGCTGGCCACGGCCAGCATCTGCAGGAATTCGCGGCGGCTCAAGCTCATCGTGTGGCCTTCTCAATCATTGATCACTGATATTTGCGACGGTAAAAAACCCCGGGGGCGCAGGCCTGCCGGGGCTGATGCTCAGCGGTTGACCGGGGACGCCGGATCCAGCAGCAAGGCCATCACATGGCGCAGCTGCGCTTCGGTCAGGATGCCCTTGTGGCCCACGCGCGGCATCTGCGAGCAGGCGTTGTAGGCGCGGGCGTTCCACAGCTTGCCCCAGGTGTACTCCAGCATCGGCCTGGCGGCCGGGCTGTTCGGGTCGGTCACGCCGCGCAGCTTGCCGTACTGGTACAGGCTGGGCCCGAGGGTGCCGAAGGAGATTTCTTCCTTACTGATCTGGTGGCAGTTGTAGCAGTTGCCGCCGTTGGCGTCGCCGGCCTTGTCGGTCCAGGTGAGGCCCCGGCCGCTCTGGGCAATGGCTTCGCCCTGCTTCCAGTCGCCCAGGAACTTGCCGTCCGACGGCCACTTGACCGTCTTCATGTTGGCGTCTTCGATGGCCTTGGAGAGCTTCTCGTCCAGCGGCTTGCCGTCGATCTCGGCGGTGGCGCAGGCGGCATTGGCCTGGTCCTGGTCCAGGCGGTCCAGGGTGGCGATGCCGCGTGCCTGGAAGGACTGTTGCAGCATGGTGGCGGAGGCTTTCTCGACCTCGGCCGATGACGGCGAGAAGCTGCAGGCAGACAGCAGCGCGATGCCGGCCAGCGAGGCGGCCAGCTGGAGGGTGCGGTTGAAAGTCATGTTTGTATCCCTTCAGCGCTTGATGGCCGGCACGATGGATTCGGCCGTCTTGGCGTTCACGCCCATGTAGACCGACAGGGCCAGGGTGGCGTCGCTGCCGAACTTGGGCTCGGGCCAGCGCATCTGGCGGAAGCAGTCGTTCAGGCGCAGCTGCATGCCCCACATCTGCGCGTTGGACACGCGGTAAGCCGGCCAGGCGGCAAAGCCGATGCCGTCGCCGGGGTTCCGGGTGAGGTTGGGCAGGTCCTGCAGGCGGATGCGCTTGTCGTCGCTGCCATGGCAGGACGCGCACGAAAAGTCGTGCGTGCCGCCGCGCGTGAAGAACAGGCGCTTGCCGGTCTCGTACATCAGCTTTTCCTGCGCGTGGCTCTGCGGCAGCTTGAACTTCATGCCGCGTGAAGCCGTGGCGACATAGGTGGCCAGTGCGGTGACGTTGGCCATCTCGCCACGTCCGAACGGGGTGCGCATGATCTCGTCGGCCTTGAAGCCCTGCAGGGTCTCCATGCAGGTGATCAGACGGGTCTCCAGGTCCTGCACGCGGCCGGTGTCCTTGAAGTAGCGCGGCAGTTCCACGAAGGCGCCGGCGATCACGCCCGGGCCTTTGCCCAGGTCGCACTGCTCCAGCGATGCATTCTTCGGGCCCCGCTTCTGCTTCCAGAGCTCCTCGCCCTTCATCTCGAACAGCTCGGCCGGGTTGCCGTCCTGCAGCATCTCGCGGTACTTGGCGATGCCCTCGGCCGTGGACGACTGGGCATGCAGCGAGCCGGCGGCCAGCAAGGCCGACAGTGCCAGGGACAGGCGATGGGGAATGTGTGTCATGGTGTCTCCTCCGTTGTTGTCGACCGCAGGTTTCGAGGAACCGCGTGCCTTCATCCAGGGTCACCGTGGGTCCGGCTCCGCCTGCCCACCGGTGACGCCCCCCTGGGGGGGTCGCGCGCAGCGCGGCGGGGGGGTCAGCTGATCACCGCTTCGTCGGTGCGGCTGTCGCCCTTGTTGTCGGTCCACTTGACCACGACCTTGTCGCCCTTGGCGCCGCCCTTGAACTTGAAGGACAGGAAGGGGTTCTGGGCCACGGCGCCGCTGAACTGGGCCTGCAACACGACCTTGCCGTTGTGGGTGGCCTGCACGTCCTTGATGTGGTGTGCCGGAATGGTGGCGCCGCTGGCGTCCTTGCGGGTGCCGGTCTCCATGATGTGGGACATCAGCACGCGGACAGTGGTTTCGTCGCCGGCGACAGCGGCACGGATGCGCATCGGATCTGCCATGGGAATCTCCTGGGAATGTTCGGTGAAAGGGTCGGGCTCGGATGTCGGGCGATCAGCCGCCGCAGCCGCCGAGGGTGACCTTGGTTTCCTTGGTGGCCGAGTACAGCTTGCCGTCGGCCTTGACCACGGCGATCACGTTGGAGCTCTGGCCCATCTTGATGCGGGTCTGCACGTCGGCATTGGTGCCGGCGGGGATGGTGAAGGCCGCCGCCAGGGGCGAGGGGTTCTTCTCCACCACGATCATGATGTCGGTGGTGTTGGGCAGCTTGCTGACCGCGCCCACCGGCACCACGGCGCCGTTCTCGGCGATGTCGGGGGCCACCACGGTGACCTGGTCGCTGGTGGCCGGGGTGCCGCCGATGGCCTTGAGCGCGTCGGCCAGGTTCTTGGCCTCGAAGCCGGCGGCGCTGACGGCGGCCTGGGCCTGGCTCTGGGTGATGAGGCCCAGGGACACGAGGGTGGCAAAAGCGCCCGTGGACTGGAGGGCGACGCGGCGTGAGCGGTTCATGGGTGGCTCCTGTGGAAAAAAGCGAACGGCGAGTGTACCGAGGGGGGCATGGTGGCGCGACTGTGGGATTTACGGGCGCATCGGGGTCATGGTCATTCGAAAGGATTCATTTCAGGTGCTTCAACGGGCTCCCGCAGCGATCCAGCGGGCCATGGCCTGAGCATCGGACTCGGAGAGCTGGGGCTGGGGCGGCATCGGCACCGAGCCGAACACGCCGGAGCCACCGCTCCTGATCTTGCCGGTCAGGTAGGTCTCGGCATCGGCACGGCCCTTGTACCTCGCGGCAATCTCGTTGAAGCCGGGACCCACGATCTTGCTGGTCATGCCGTGGCAGGCGGTGCAGGAATTCTTCGAGAGCAGGCCCTTCACATCGGGGCCGGCGGCAGCAGCCGCCACCACCATGGGCGCAGCCGCAGCCCCCTTGGGCAGACTGGCCGGCGGAGGGCGGGTGGTGTCGGCACCGCGCACCGGGCCGACGACCCGGTTCTGCTCCAGGATGTTGCCGTGGGCATCGCGGGCGAAGTCGGGCAGGAACGAGCGGACCGTGGCCTCGGTGGGGCAGTCCTTCATGCAGGCCACGTTCTTCACATCGCCCTTGCCGTTCACCTTCCACATCGGCTCGTAAAACACCATGCCGTTGCGGTTGGGCATGCGCTGCTGCACCTCGGCAATGTTCTGGTGGCTCAGGGTGAAGTCGGCCGGCACCACATCGGCCAGGTGCAGGATGTAGGCCACCACGCCATACACCTCTTCCGTCTTGAGCGACTTCGGCGCGTTCCACGGCATGGCCCGGTTGATGTAGTCCCACAGGGTGGACACCGTGGCCACCTTCATCATGGTGGTCTTCTGGGGGAAAGTGCTGCCCTCCTCCAGGTTCTTCACCCGACCCCGCTGGATGTCGGCCTTGGAGGTGCCACCCACGATGGGCGTGAACACCTCGTTCGATTCGCCAAACACGCCGTGGCACGAGGCGCACTGGGCCTCCCACACCCGCTCACCCAGCGACACGCTGCCCGCACCGGCCGGCAGGCCCTTGAAGTCAGGCCGCACATCGATGTCCCAGGCCTTGATCTCGGCCTGGGTGGCCGGGCGCCCCAGTTCATGCCAGGGCTGAGCCTGCGCGAACACCGGGTTGGCGACAGACGATGCAACAAGTGCGAGGGCAGCAAGAACGGGGCGCATCTTCAGAACACCTGGACGTTGGAGACTTCGCCGTTCTCGGCCACCCGCCACGACTGGATCGCGTTCTGGTGGTAAACCGAGCGGGTGCCGCGCACCGCACGAAGCTGGTTGATCTTGGGCTGCACATAACCGGTGCTGTCGATGGCGCGGCTCTGCAGGATGGCGGGCTTGCCGTCCCAGACCCAGTCGATGTTGAAACGGGTCAGGGCCTTGGGCAGCACCGGGCCTTCCAGCCTCGCGGTGCGCCAGTTGCGGCCGCCATCCACGCTGACATCGACGCGCTTGATCGAACCACGGCCCGACCACGCCAGGCCGGTGACGTTGTAGTAGCCCTTGTCCAGCAGGGTCTGGCTGCCCGATGGCGTGGTGATCACGCTCTTGCACTCCTGGATGCCGGTGTACTGGCGGTGGGTGCCGTCGGGCATGTGATCGATGTAGTGGATGGCCTCGTCCTTGGTGGCCCATTTCTGGTCGCCCACTTCCAGGCGGCGCAGGTATTTCACCCAGCTCACACCCTGGATGCCCGGCACCACCAGGCGCAGCGGGTAGCCGTTCTCGGGGCGCAGCATCTCGCCGTTCATGGCCCAGGCGACGATGCAGTCATCCATGGCGCGTTCCAGGTCGATGGTGCGGGTCATGGACGAGCCGTCGGCGCCCTCGGCCAGCACGTAGCGGGCAGCCTTCTTGTCGTAGCCGCACATCTCCAGCAGCGTGGACAGCAGCACGCCGGTGAACTCCGAGCAGCTCAGCATGCCGTGGGTGTACTGCACCGAGGGCAGCGCCACGTTGCCCCACTCGGGCGCCGAGTTGGCACCGCATTCGATGAAGTGGATGCGCGACACACTGGGCAGGCGCATCAGGTCGTCCATGGTGAACACGCGCTCGCGCTTCACCAGACCATGCACCATCAGCCGATGCTTCGAAGGGTCGATGTCCCACCAGCCCTGGTGGTGGCGCTCGAAGTGCAGGCCGTTGGGCGTGATGATGCCGAACAGACCCTGCAGCGGCGTGAAGCTCACCGAAGCCTGGTTGACGCGGGTCAGTCCCGGGCTCTGGCGGCGCTGCAGGTTGCCTTCCCACTTGCTGGGCTTGCCGTAGCCATCGGTGGCCACGCCCTGGCCCAGGCCGGTGGTGTGCTCGGGCAACTTCAGGATGGCGTCTTCGCCTTCGGCACGGGCCGGGCGTGCCGCACCGGCAGCCGCCACCGCACCGGCGCCCATGGCCAGGGCCTTGCCCATGAAGGAACGGCGGGCCTTGCGCGCCGCTTCCATGCGGGCGGCGTCCAGGTGGTTTTCCGGAGCCGGCAGGATGCGGCCGATCACATGGCGGAGGTCGTCGGACACGGAGCTTTCCTTCAGGTCGGGACGTTCGGGAGACTGGACCCAAATATATGAGCAGTTTCTGATATTCGAATGGTCGTAAACCCTGATATCAAATACCCCAGCGCGACGGTAGCCGCGCAAACGCGTCTGCTACATTTTTCGGTGATCCTTTCCCAACGAGACGCTGGAGACCACGATGCACACCACGTTGAAATGGCTGGCCGCGAGCACGCTGCTGGCCGCTTCCCTGGGCGCCCAAGCCCAAGTCAATCAAGTCAAGGTATGGGCTGCGGCCTGCGCCAACTGCCACGGCACCGACGGCCGGGCCCAACAAGGCGGATTCAACCTGGCTGGCCAGAACAAGGACGAGATGCTGGCCAAGCTGCTGGCCTACAAGAAGGGGGAGCGCCCCGCGACCATCATGCACCAGCTGGCCAAGGGCTACACCGACGAGCAGCTGGCCCAGATCTCGGCCTACTTCGCCGCACAGAAACCCTGAGGAGCGCCACCATGAAACGCCGTCAATTCGTACAGACGCTGGGCGCAGGCTCGGCCGTGGCCGGCCTGGGTCTGCTGGGTGGTTGCGCCAGCACCGGAGGCAGCAGCGCCAAGGTGGTGGTGATCGGTGGCGGCTACGCCGGCGCCACCGCCGCCAAGTACGTGCGCATGTTCTCCGACTACCAGATCGACGTGACGCTCATCGAGCCCAGCGCCATGTTCGTGTCCTGCCCCATCTCCAACCTGGTGGTGGGCGGTCACAAGACCATGGCCGACATCACCACGCCCTACGACAACCTGAGCAAGCGCCACGGCGTGCGCCTGGTGCGCGACCGGGTGGACAGCATCGACGCAGCCAAGCGCACCGTGAAGCTGGCCGGCGGTGCAGAACTGCCCTATGACCGCCTGATCGTCTCGCCCGGCATCGACTTCCTCAACGACATCCCTGGCCTGACCAAGCCTGGCGCGCAGGACAAGGTGCTGCACGCCTGGAAGGCCGGTCCGCAGACCGCTGCCCTGCGCGCCCAGCTCGAGGCCATGCCCGACGGCGGCGTGTTCGCGATGACCATCCCGCTGGCGCCCTACCGCTGCCCGCCCGGCCCGTACGAGCGCGCCTGCATGGTGGCCAGCTACTTCAAGCAGGCCAAGCCGCGCAGCAAGGTGGTGATCTTCGACGCCAACGACGACATCACCTCCAAGAAGGGCCTCTTCATGAAGGCCTGGGACGAGCACTACAAGGGCATGATCGATTACCGCCCCAAGCACAAGGTAGTCGATGTGGACGTGGCCACCAACACCCTGAAGTTCGAGTTCAACGACGACTTCAAGGCCGCCATCCTCAACGTCATTCCCAACCAGAGCGCCGGCAGCATCGCGGTCAAGACCGGTCTGGCCACGGCCAACAACCGGTGGTGCGAGGTGGACTTCCTGACCTTCGAGTCCAAGGCCCAGAAGAACATCCATGTGCTGGGTGATGCCATCCAGGTGGCACCGCTCATGCCCAAGTCGGGCCACATGGCCAACCAGCACGGCAAGACCTGCGCGGCCGCCGTGGTGTCGCTGCTGCAGGGCAAGGAGCCGCCGGCCCTGCCGATCTATGCCAACACCTGCTACAGCTTCGTCACCGCCACCGACGTGGTGCACGTGGCCAGCGTGCACCGCTACGACGCCGAGAAGAAGACCATGCTCACCGTGCCGGGTTCGGGCGGTCTGTCGGCGCAGGCCAACGCGCTGGAAGGCCAGTACGCCCTGGCCTGGGCCCGCAACATCTGGGCCGACACCCTGGCCTGATTCAGGCCAGCAGCGCCGACACGTCGGCAATCACCCGGTCGGGGCCACAGGCCTCGATCGGGTCGCCCATGTTGTAGCCGTAGGGCAGCGCCCACACCGCGATGCCGCCATTGCGGGCCGTGGCCACATCGATCGACGAATCCCCCACGAACAGTGCCTGCGCCGGCGCCACGCCGAAGTCGTGCAGGCAGGTGTGGATGGCGGCCGGGTCGGGCTTCTTCACCGGCAGCGTGTCGCCGCTGATGACCCGGTCGAACATCGGCATGAGCCGGTGTGCATCCAGCACGGTGCGGGTGTAGCGGTCTTCCTTGTTGGTCACGACCACCAGCCTCACGCCCTGCGCGCGCAGTTCGGTCAGTGTCTCGCGCACCTGCGGATAGAGGTGGCTGCGGGTGCCGCAGCGGGCCAGGTAGTGCCGCGCGAACACGGCTTCGGTCTGCGGAAAATCGTCGCTGTGCCGCACCGAATCGGCGGATGAGCCCTCGCACCAGGCCAGCGCCTGGATGAGCAGTTCGCGCGTGCCGTGACCGATCCAGCCGTTCACCTGCTGCTGTGTGACCGCCGGCTTGCCCACGGCGGCCAGGGTGTCGTTGACCGCGTCGGCGATTTCGGGCGCGGTCTCGATGAGGGTGCCATCCAGATCGAACAGCACCAGGTCGAAGCGGCGCGTCATGCCAGGCCCAGCGCACGCTGGCGCCGCTCCATCATGCGCCAGATGAAGGGCGTGAAGATCAGCTGCATGGCCAGCTCCATCTTGCCGCCGGGCACCACGATGGTGTTGGCCCGGCTCATCCACGACCCGTTGATCATGTTCAGCAGGTACTGGAAGTCGATGCCCTTGGGCTTGGCAAAGCGGATCACCACCATGCTCTCGTCGGCGGTGGGCACGTCGCGCGACACGAAAGGGTTGGAGGTGTCCACCACCGGCACGCGCTGGAAGTTCACATGCGTGTGCTGGAACTGCGGGCAGATGTAGTTCACATAGTCGGGCATGCGACGCAGGATGGTGTCGGTCACCGCCTCGGCGCTGTAGCCACGCAGGTGCTTGTCGCGCCACAGCTTCTGGATCCACTCCAGGTTGATCACCGGCACCACGCCCACCAGCAGATCGGGATAACGGGCCACGTTCACATCCGGCGTCACCACCGCACCGTGCAGGCCTTCGTAGAACAGCATGGCGGTGTCGGGCGGCAGCGGCTCCCAGGCAGTGAAGGTGCCGGGCTCCTGCGCATACGGGGCAGCCTCCTCGGCGTTGTGCAGGTACTTGCGGCTGCGCCCCCGGCCGGTGGCGGCGTATTCGCGGAACAGCGCCTCGATCTCCTCGAACAGGTTGGCTTCGGCACCGAAGTGGCTGAAGTTCATGTCGCCGGCGGCCTCGGCCTCGGCCATGCGCTGCTTCATGGCCCTGCGGTCGAAGCGGTGGTAGCTGTCGCCCTCGACGATGGCCGCGCTCACGCCCTCGCGTCGGAAGATGTTCTCGAAGGTGCGGGTGACGGTGGAGGTGCCGGCGCCGCTGGAGCCGGTGATGGCGATGATGGGATGGCGTTCGGACATGGGTGGCCCTGGGCGGTGGATCAGGCGGCGTCGCGGAACAGGCTGCGCTCGGCGAACAGCGGATTGCTGTCCTTCCACGACAGCGGCTCGGCGTGGTAGCGCTCGATGCGCTCGACCTCGCTGCGCGATCCGAACACCAGGCCGATGCGCTGGTGCAGCGAGGTCGGCTGCACCGTGAGCATGGGTTCGCGGCCGGTGCTGGCCCGGCCACCGGCCTGCTCCATCAACATGGCGATGGGGTTGGCCTCGTACAGCAGGCGCAGCCGCCCGGCGCGGGACGGGTCCTTGCTGTCGCGCGGGTACAGGAACACGCCGCCGCGCATGAGGATGCGGTGCGCCTCGGCCACCATGCTGGCGATCCAGCGCATGTTGAAGTCCTTGCCACGCACCCCGCTGCGCCCGGCCATGCACTCGTCCACATAACGTTTGACAGGCGCCTCCCAGAAGCGGCTGTTGGAGGCATTGATGGCGAACTCGTGCGTCTCTTCGGGAATGCGGATGAGCGGGTGGGTCAGCTTGAACTCGCCCAGATTGGGATCCAGCGTGAAGCCGTACACGCCGCTGCCCACGGTGAGCACCAGCATGGTGGTAGGGCCGTAGATGGCATAGCCTGCGGCCACCTGCTGCACGCCGGGCTGCAGGAAATCGTCCACCGTCACATCGCGCCCGGTGGCCAGCACGTCGGCCGGCGCCCGCAGCACGCTGAAGATGCTGCCGACCGACACGTTCACATCGATGTTGCCCGAACCATCGAGCGGGTCGAACACCAGCAGGTACTTGCCGCGCGGGAATTCGCGCGGAATGGGCAGCGGCAGCTCCATCTCCTCGGACGCCATGCCGGCCAGATGCCCGCCCCATTCGTTGGCGCGGATGAACATGTCGTTGCTCAGCACATCGAGCTTCTGCTGGGTCTCGCCCTGCACATTGGTGCTGCCTTGGGAGCCCAGCACATCGCCCAGGGCGCCGAAGGAAACGCTGCGGGCAATGGCCTTGCAGGCCAGGGCCACATTCAGGATGAGCGCGTTGAAGTCGCCACTGGCCTCGGGGTAACGGCGGCGTTCCTCGATCAGGAACTGGGTCAGGGTGGAGCGGCGGGAGAGCGGCATGGCAGTGGACTCGGATCGTCGGGAACGTGGGGAATCAGGCGGCGGCCACCGGAATGGCGAACACGCGGCTGGCGCGGATGTCTTCCGGCATGAGCGTGACCAGATCGTCTTCGGTCAGGGGCCGGTCACGGTCGGCGAACAGGCGGCTGGCCTGGCGCAGGCGGATGCGGTCCAGTGCGTTGCGCACGCTGCGTGCGTTGGCGAAATGCGGCTGGGCCTGGCGGCGCTGCAGGTACTCGGCAAAGGCTTCGCGGGCGCCGGGTGCCAGGCGGTAGTTCATGGCATCGAGCATGCGGTCGCCGATCGCCATCAGCTCGCCGTGCGCGTAATCGGGGAAGTCCAGGTGATGGGCCACCCGGCTGCTCATGCCGGGATTGCTCTGGAAGAAGGTGTCCATGCGGTCCTTGTAGCCGGCCAGGATGACCACCAGGTCGTCGCGCTGGTTCTCCATGACCTGCAGCAGGATCTCGATGGCTTCGCCGCCGTAGTCGCGCTCGTTCTCGGGCTTGTAGAGGTAGTAGGCCTCGTCGATGAACAGCACGCCGCCCATCGCCTTCTTGAGCACTTCGCGGGTCTTGGGCGCGGTGTGGCCGATGTATTGGCCCACCAGATCGTCGCGCGTCACCGCCACCAGGTGGCCTTTGCGCACATAGCCCAGCCGGTGCAGGATGGTCGCCATGCGCAGCGCCACGGTGGTCTTGCCGGTGCCGGGGTTGCCGGTGAAGCACATGTGCAGCGACGGGGTCTGCGCCTGCAGCCCGTGGCCCATGCGCAGCCAGTCGATGACCAGCAGGGCGGCGATGTCGCGGATGCGCTGCTTGACCGGCTGCAGCCCCACCAGCTCGGCATCGAGCTCGGCCAGCACCGGCTCCACCTGGCTGTGGGCCAGCACCTCGCCCACGGTGCGCGGCGCGGCGCGGGGAGTGGCCGCAGCAGTGGGTGCTGGCGCATCGGCCGCGCGGGCATCGGCCCCGGGAATGGCGTACAGCATGTTCATGCCGGGCCACCGTAGCGCTGGGCCTCGGGCTTGTCGGTGGCGTAGCTGTGGACGGTGTAGCGGATCTGGCGCCCGTCGGCCTCCTGGCGCACCAGCCCGAAGCCGGGTTCGGTCGTGGGCCGGTTCACCATGAAGCTCATGGCAATGCTCTCCACACCCCGCGTGCTGTCGAAGGCCATGAGGCGGATGTAGTGCTGCGGGAAGGTCTGGCGGCAGCTGGCCAGCTCCAGCATGACGCCGGCGGCATCCTGCAGGTCGAACATGGGCATGCCGAACATTTCCCAGTAGGTGTTGCGCGGGTGCGGGTCATCGGTGTATTCGATGCTCCAGGCGTAGCCGCGCCCCAGGCCGTAATCGATCTGGGCGCGGATCTCGTCGTCGCTGAGGTCGGGCAGGAAGCTGAACTGGCCCTGGGTCACGCGGCCGGTGGGGTTGGTCATCATGGTGGTGGCTCCTTTCGATTCCGTTCAGGCCACCGAGGGCGTGACGGCGTAGTCCGACGTGTCGGTGGGCGTGTAGTTGAAGCTGATGTCGCCCCAGGTGTCGAGCGCCTGCTTGAGCGGCGTGCAGAAACGCGCCGCCGCCTTGAGGATCTCGGGGCCTTCGTTGATGATGTCCTTGCCCTCGTTGCGGGCCTTGACCATGCATTCCAGCGCCACCCGGTTGGCCACGCCGCCGGCCTGGATGCCGGCCGGGTGGCCGATGGTGCCGCCGCCGAACTGCAGCACCACGTCGTCTCCGAACAGGTGCAGCAGCTGGTGCATCTGGCCGGCATGGATGCCGCCACTGGCCACCGGCATGACCTTCTTCAGGTCGCACCAGTCCTGGTCGAAATGCAGGCCGCGCTCCAGGTTGACCTTGTTGTAGGACTCGCGGCAGACGTCGTAGTAGCCCTGCACGGTGGGCGGATCGCCTTCGAGCTTGCCCACCGCCGTGCCGGTGTGCATGTGGTCCACGCCGGCCAGGCGCAGCCACTTGGCGATCACGCGGAAGCTCACGCCGTGGTTCTTCTGCCGGGTATAGGTGCCATGACCCGCGCGGTGCAGGTGCAGGATCATGTCGTTGCGGCGGCACCATTCGCTCAAGGACTGGATGCAGGGCCAGCCGACGATCAGGTCGATCATGATGATCACGCTGCCCAGGCTCTTGGCGAACTCGGCGCGTTCGTAGATGGCCTCCATGGTGCCGGCCGTCACGTTCAGGTAGCTGCCCTTGACCTCGCCGGTGGCCGCACTGGCCTTGTTCACACCGTCCATCACATAGAGGAAGCGGTCGCGCCAGTGCATGAAGGGCTGCGAATTGATGTTTTCGTCGTCCTTCATGAAGTCCAGCCCGCCCTTGAGTCCCTCGTAGATCACGCGGCCGTAGTTGCGGGCGGACAGGCCCAGCTTGGGCTTGGTGGTGGCGCCCAGCAGCGGGCGGCCGAACTTGTCCAGCCGCTCGCGTTCGACGATCAGGCCGGTGGGCGGGCCCTTGAAGGTCTTCACATAGGCCACCGGGATCTGGATGTCCTCCAGCCGCGCCGCCTTCAGGGGCTTGAAGCTGAACACGTTGCCGATCAGGCTGGCCGTCATGTTGGCGATCGACCCTTCCTCGAACAGGATGATGTCGTAGGCCACCCAGGCAAAGTACTCGCCCGGCCGGCCCGGCACCGGCTCCACCCGGAAGCACTTGGCGCGGTAGTTCTCGCAGGCGGTCAGGCGGTCGGTCCAGACCACGGTCCAGGTGGCGGTGCTGCTCTCGCCAGCCACGGCCGCACCGGCCTCGATGGGGTCCACGCCGTCCTGCGGCGTGATGCGGAACAGGCAGACGGTGTCGGTGGCGCTGGGCTGGTAGTCGGGCACCCAGTAACCCATCTGGCGGTACTTGAGCACGCCGGCGCTGTAGCGCTTCTTGCTGTCGGTGATCTGGGTGGCATCGGCCCTCAGGCCCGCATCGACGGGTGCATTCATGGTGTCTCCTGGTGAGCGCCGCCGCCGGGATCGGGTCAGCACGGGTGCCATGGTGGTGCGGCACTGCTATAAAGGCCAGTCAATCTTTGTTGGCTTTCGATTCAGGAAAGGCTGAACCATGAACCTGAGCTTCAGGCAGTTGCGGGTCTTCCTGGAAGTCGCCCAGCGTGGCGGCATCACCGCGGCCGCCAACGCCCTGCACCTCACGCCGCCGGCGGTGTCGATGCAGATCAAGGAACTCGAAAACCAGGTCGGCCTGCAGCTGTTCGACCGCCACGGCCGCACCTTCACGCTGTCCACTGCGGGCGAGTACTTCGTGGTGCATGCCAAGCGCATGCTCGGCGCCCTGCGCGACGCCGAAAACGCCATGGCCCGTTTCAAGAAGCTCGAGCATGGCCTGCTAACCGTAGGCATGGTGAGCACCGCCAAGTACTTCGTGCCGCGCCTGCTGGCACTGTTCCGCGAGGAGCACCCCGGCATCGAAGTGCGGCTGACCGTGGCCAACAACCGCGAGGCCCTGATGGCGCAGATGGAAGCCGGCGAGGTCGATCTGTCCATCATGGGCCGCCCGCCGCCGGAGCTGTCCACCCGCAGCGAGGCCTTTGCCGCCCACCCGCTGGTGTTCGTGGCGCCGCCGGGCCATCCGCTCATGCGCATCGGGCACCCGCCGCTCAAGGCACTCAGCGGCTACCCCTTCATCGTACGGGAACAGGGTTCGGGCACCCGCAGCGCCATGGAGAGCTTCTTTGCCGAGGAACGCTTCGAGCCGCAGATCACCATGGAGATGAGCAGCAACGAGGCCATCAAGCAGGCGGTGATGGCCGACATGGGCATCAGCTTCCTGTCGCTGCACACGGTGGGCCTGGAGCTGCGCCTGGGCCTGCTGCAGCGGGTGGACGTGGAAGGCACGCCGGTCATGCGCACCTGGCATGTGGTGCACCTGCAGAGCAAGGTGCTGTCACCGGCGGCCGAGGCCTTCCGCTACTTCGTCATCGAGCGCGGCGAGGCACTGCTGGTGGAGCACGACACGCCGCTGCTCAAGCCCTGATCAGGCCGCCACCGCCTGGCCCGCATGCCAGGCGCGCAGGTCGGCCACGGTCACGCCGTCCAGATCGGGCAGCACCCGCAGGGCGCCATCGAACACATGGTGGCCGCTGAAGGCCGTGGGGGTGATGACCGTGTGCAGGCCGGCGGCGCGGGCCGCCAGCAGGCCGTTGCGCGAATCCTCGAAGGCCAGGCAGCGCCCGGCCGGCACACCCAGGTCGCGCAGCACCTGCAGGTAGACCTGCGGGTTGGGTTTCTTCACCGGGGCGGACGAGGCATCGCCCACGGCGGCGAAGTGGGTGCGCCAGTCCGGCCCCATGGCCGCACGCAGCAGGGCCGCGATGTTGACCGGCGAGGTGGTGGTGGCAATGGCCAGCTGCAGACCGGCCTGCAGCGCTTCCTCGATCAGGTCGAGGACGCCCGGGCGCAGGCTGACCCGGCCATCGAGCACCGCGTTCTCGTAGTAGGCGGTCTTGATCTCGTGCAGCCGGTCGATGCGGGCGCGCACGGCGCCGTGATCGAGCTCGCGCAGCTCGGGGTAGCGCTCGTTCCAGAAGTGCAGCATGCGCTCCTTGCCGCCCGAGATCTCGAGCAGGTCGCGGTAGCGGGCCTCGTCCCAGTGCCAGTCCATCCCCTCTTCGGTGAAAGCGTGGTTGAAGGCCTCCAGGTGCACGCGTTCGGTATCGGCCAGGGTGCCATCGACGTCGAAGATCAGGGCTTGCAGCATGGGAGGCCTTTCGGTGGCCGGCGTGCCGGCAGGGTTGGGAACTTCAGCCGGCCAATGTAGGCCGCGAGCGACCCCAGGGGAATTCAGGAAAAGTACAGAAGGGGTTCAGCTTTTGCTGAACATGCGGGCGCCACGGTGTCCAATACGGCCATGACGACCCCTGACCCCCTTGAACAGCGCCTCATCGACCTGGAAATCCGGTTCAGCTATGCCGACGACCTGCTGGAGGTGCTCAATGCCCAGGTGGCCCGGCAGCAGGACCAGATCGACCGCCTGATGGCCGAGGTGGCCGAACTGCGCCGCCGGCGGGACGACGAACCCGGTGGCGGTTTCCGCAGCCTGCGCGACGAGCTGCCACCGCATTACTGAACGCCCGGGCGCGCGAGCGTCACTTGCCGCCGCGCCCCCGGCCTTTGCCGCCGGACGACCCCGACGAGCCCGAAGAACCCGAGCTGCCGCTGTCGCCGCCCGAGCTGCCGGAACTCCCCGAACTGCCACCATCGTCCCCGCCGCCGTCGCTGCCACGGCCCCGGCGCCCGCCACCGTCATCACCGCGCTCACCGCTGCTGCGGGCACCGCGGCCGCCCTCGCGGCCCAGGTACAGCTCCTCGACCAGCCACCGGCCCTCTTCGCTGCGCCGCACCTTCACCTGCACCGGTCGGCCCACCTGAAGCGATTCGAGAGTTCCGCCGTAGACCCGGGTGGCGGCCTGCAATTCCACCTGCTCGTAACCCAGCTGCACCACCAGGCCCTGGCGCGACTGCACATAGCCCTGCAGCACGGCTTGCGAGGTGGTCGCGCCGATGGCGCGGCGGATGGGCTGCACCTCGACCCGGCTGGCCTGGAGCTGCTGACCGTCCCAGCGACCTGCCACCAGCACCTCGTCGCCGGGCTGCGCCAGCGCTGCGCCCGGGGCCAGCATCACCCGGGTGCCTGCCACCCGCACCTGCCCCTGGGCATCACGCGAGAGGCGACCCAGCACCTGCGCGCTCGGCGGCGGGCCCGTCCAGCGCGTCAGGAACGAGGCACGGACCTCATCGTTCGGCCCGCGATGGCCGCTGATGCGCACCCAGTCACCGGGCTGCAGGCCGGCCGCGTCGACGGCACTGAGCAGCACCACCCGCTGCCCCAGGGCCGTGAGCTCGCGTCGGGCGACATCCACCGTCTCGACGGGGGCCACCAGGGTGTCGATCACCTCGATGCGACGGGCCGTCAGCTCGCGGCCCGAGCCGGTGGCAGCGATCGCCACCAGCTGACCCACCGCCAGTTCACGCGGCGCCACCGACACACCATCGCGGCGCAGCTGGGTGTCGGGCTGCAACTCCACCTCGACCCCGTTGACGCACACACTGGCGAAACCGGTCACCACGCCCACGATGCCGGTTCCACCCAGGCCCGGCGGGCCGGCATCGACACTTCGGCCGGTGCCGCCGATGCCCCCGCCTTCACCCGGCATGGCAGCCGCCACGGCACCGGTGCCCCCCATGCCGCCGGGTGCGGCCAGGGCCGGATTGGTCTGAGATGGCGCCAGGCAGGCCGGTGCCGGGCGTGGCGCATTCGGGTCGGCACCCAGCCGCAGCCACGGCACATCGATGGCAGCACAGCCCGACAGGGCGGCAACGCACAGCAGCAGGACAAGTCGGTGGCCGCTCATCGCGGGGCTCCATCGGCCACAGGCTGGACCGTTTCGCTGAAGAAATACACACCCAGGGTGAAGCGCTCCTGCGCCGGCGGGTGGTTCGGGTCGGCGGGGTCGTGGGCGGCCTGCAGCCGCTGCACCTCGTCGTTGAGCAGCAGCAGCGCCTGCATGCCCTGGGCGCGGGCCAGCTCGCGCAGCACGGCCACGTCGGCCGCGGTCAGGCCATCGGCATGGACACAGCGGTCGAAATGCGGCGGTCCACCCAGCAGGTTGTGGGTGGCGGCAGCCGCATGGTCGTGCAGCTGGTGGACGAAGTAATGCAGCTTCTCGTCCTCGTCGGCCGAGGGCACCAGGGCCTGGGGCTGCAGGCAGACGCGGTCCTGATCGTCCAGCACCACCAGGCCGCGGTCCAGCCATTCGTCCAGCAACACCCGGGGCCGGATGTCGGTGCTGATGCCGGCCACCAGCGCCTCGAAGGAGCGCTCGCCCCCGTCGCTGGCCAGCCGGGGCAAGGGCAGCGGCTGGCCGCGCCGATTGCGCCAGGCCGAATCGCCCACCCAGCGGGCGAACACCTGGGCGGTCAGCGGCACCGGCGCCGGCACGGCCTGCGACGGATCGAGCCCACGCAACCGGCTCACGTCCTTGCGGTGAACACCGCTGAGCAATGACACGCGGCTATCGGTGGGTGGCTTGCCGTCGATGCGGAAATCGGCGTCGGCCACCTCGACGAACAGGCCCTTGAGCAGGTCGGCCAGATAGGGATAGGTGATGCCGCGCGCCACCATCAGGCGCACCAGCGGGCGCAGCATCCGGCGCAGCCCGGCCGTCAGGGCGGCGGGGGGCTGGGGAGCAGACGGCGGTGTGGGCGGTGTGGTTGACATCTGGACACGATGGTAACGCGGTCCGTGGGAAAAAAACCCACAAAAACGTTGACGTGGGACTTTTTCCCACAGATACTGAGTCCGTGGGAAAAATTCCCACGGATCAACACAAGGAGCCTCCCATGAAGACGTCGCGCCGCCCCCTGCTGGGCACCCTCATCACTGTCCTCGTCCTGTCCCTCGGGTCGGGCATTGCACTGGCCAAGAACGGCGGCTCCGGCGGGGGGTCCGGTGGTGGCTCCGGCGGCGGTTCGGGTGGATCGGGCAGCAGCTCGGGCGGCGGCAAGGGCGGCAGCAGCTCGTCGTCCTCCTCCGGCGGTCACGGTCATGGCCACGGTCATGGTCGGGGCGGGGATGGCGCCGGTGACGGCGGGGGCGAAGGCGGCCATGGTCAGGGTCGGGGCCGCGGTCGAGGGGGCGACGATGGCGGCACCGCCGACGGCGGCGGACGCAACCGCGGCGCCGATGATGGTGGCCGCACGCGCGGCGCCGACGACAGCGCCGGTGCCTCGCGGCGTGCACGCGGTTCGGACGACGGCCCGAACCACCGTTGATGGAGCCCGGTCAGCCGTCGCCGTCGCTGCCGTTGCCGTTGCCGGCGGCGTCGACGGCCAGCGGGGTGATCAGCACCCGCTCGATGCGGCGGCCGACCAGCTCGGTCACCTCGAAACGCCAGCCGGCGCAGTCGATGGCCTCGCCTTGCCCCAGCAGGGCGCCGGCCACGGTCTGCATCAGGCCGGCCACGGTGTTGTAGCGGCCCCGGTCCTCGTCGGGCAGTTCGTCGATGTCGAGCCGGGCCTTGAGTTCGGTCACCGGCATCGCACCGTCAATGAGCCAGGCGCCGTCCTCGCGCCGGGTGGCCCAGGCGTCCACCGGGGTCTCGGGCTTGAGCTCGCCGGTGATGGCCTCCAGCATGTCCAGCGGCGTGAGCAGACCCTGCACCACACCGTACTCGTCCACCACGAACACCATGCGGGTGGCGCGTGAGCGGAACTGCTCCAGCAGCTCCATGCCGCTGAGCGTCTCGGGCACGAAGACCGCCGGCTGCACATGGCCGGCAATGGCCTCGTCCACACCCTCGGCCTGCAGGGCCAGCAGGCGGGGCAGATGCACCACGCCCACCACATCGTCCAGACCGCCCCGGCACACCGGGTACCAGGAATGGCCGGTGGCCCAGGCCTTCTGGACCGCCTGATCGATGGTGTCCTGCCCGTCCAGCCACTGGATGTCGGAGGCCGGGATCATGATGGAGGTGAGCTGGCGGTCGTCCAGCTGGAACACGTTGCGCACCATCTGGTGCTCATGCTCCTCGATGATGCCGGCGTCCACGCCCTCCTCCAGGCTGGCATTGATCTCTTCTTCGGTCACATGCTGCACCGCGTTGGTGTCGATCCGCAGCAGCTTGAGCACCCACTGTGTGGTGTGCGTCAGCAGCCACACGAAGGGCTTGGCGCCCTTGGCCACCCAGGCCATGGGGCGGGACACGAAGCGCGAGACCGCTTCCGGGTACAGCTGACCGATGCGTTTGGGCACCAGCTCGCCGAAGACGATGGTGATGAAGGTGATGACCACCACCACCACCGCCGTGGCCACGATCGAGGCCGTGCCCTCGGTCATGCCCATGCCCTGCAGCCACAGGCCCAGGTCGTCGCTGAAGGCGGCCTCGCCCACGATGCCGTTGAGCATGCCGATGGAGGTGATGCCCACCTGCACCGAGGACAGGAACTGCGTGGGGTTGTCCAGGAGGTCCAGTGCGGTCCGGGCGCCCTTGTCGCCGGCCTCGGCCATGGCCGCCAGGCGGGCCTTGCGGCTGGACGCCAGCGCCAGCTCCGACATGGCAAAGGCGCCATTGAGCACGGTCAGAAAGGCGATGAGCAGGAAATCCATAATCGGGCGATGGCTGTTTACTTGATCGGTGATGTGCAGGGTTGCGATGGCGCGCTGGGCCGCCTGCTGGATGAACTGGGGTTTTCGGCCAGCCGCGACACCGCATATGTGCTGGGCGATCTGGTCAACCGCGGGCCGCAATCGCTGGCCACGGTGCGACGCCTGATGGCGCTGGGCAGTTCCGCACACTGCCTGCTGGGCAACCACGACCTGCACCTGCTGGCGGTATCGCACGGCATCCGCCCGGCGCACCGCAGCGACACGGTGGACGACATCCTGCAGTCAACCGACCGCCCCGCCCTGCTGGACTGGCTGCGGCAACGGCCGATGGCGCTGCAGGCCCACGGCTGGCTCATGGTGCATGCCGGCGTGCTGCCCCAGTGGGACGCTGCGCAGACGCTGGCGCTGGCCGGCGAGCTGGAGCAGGTGCTGCGCAGCGCCGACTGGGCCGACTTCCTGCGCGAGATGTACGGCAACACGCCCGACCGCTGGAGCAACGGCCTGCAAGGCAGCGACCGGCTGCGGGTGATCGTCAATGCGCTCACCCGGCTGCGCTTCTGCACCGCCGACGGGGTGATGGAGTTCAAGACCAAGGACAGCGCCGGTGCCGCGCCCGAGGGCTTCATGCCCTGGTTCGACGTGCCGGAGCGGCGCAGTGCTGCCGAGCGCATCGCGTTCGGGCACTGGTCCACGCTGGGTGCGGTGGACCGGCCGGGTCTGCTGGCGCTGGACACCGGCTGTGTCTGGGGGGGATGTCTGACGGCGGCCCGCCTGGGCGGCGGGGGCTCTTCGGTGGAACGCATTTCGGTTCGCTGCGAACAGGCGGCGAAGCCTGGCAAGGGCTGAAGATCAGCCAGCCTGCCCGTCCGGGGCAGCGGCGTCGTGACCCGATGCGACCGGCTCCGGTTCGGCCGCCGGGGGCGGGCTGCGGAACAGCGCAGGCACCTTGCGGCGGATCTTGATGTTGGGCGACAGCCGTGCCGGCTGTTTCTGCGCCGTCTCCCACGGGGCCGGTGCAGCGGCGGCAGCGGTGGGCTCGTAGGGCTTGTCGAACAACGGGTCGGACGGAGGACGCGGTGCGCGCACCGGGCGTGCCGGTGCCGGTCGCGCCTCGCGCGGGGCACGCTCCTCGCGCTCGCCGTCGCGCTGCCAGGCTCGCTGGCCATCGTTGAAGCGGCCGGCCGGGCGGCGGTCGGCCTCCAGCTCCAGCGCCTCCAGTTCGAACTTGCGGCCCAGCAGCTTCTCGATGTCGGCCATCTGGCGGGCGTCGCGGCCGCTGACGAAGGACACGGCCAGACCCGACGCGCCCGCACGACCGGTGCGGCCGATGCGGTGCACGTAATCTTCAGCGTTGAACGGGATGTCGATGTTGAACACCGCCGGCACATCCTTGATGTCCAGACCACGGGCCGCCACGTCGGTGCAGATCAGCAGATCGACCGCACCCGACTTGAAGGCCTCCAGGGCCTTGAGACGTTCGTCCTGGCTCTTGTCGCCGTGCAGGGCGGTGGTGTTCAGACCGTCGCGCTCCAGCGCGCGGGCCAGCCGGGCGCAGCCCAGCTTGCTGTTGACGAACACGAAAGCCTGCTTGATGCCGCGATCGCGCACGATCTGGCGCAGCACGGCGCGCTTGTCGTCCTCGTCCACCCGGTAGAAATGCTGCTCCACCGTGGACGCTGTGGCGTTGGACCGGGCCACCTCCACGGTGATCGGGTCCTGCAGATAGCTGTTGGCCAGGCGCTTGATCTCGGGCGAGAAGGTGGCCGAGAACAGCAGCGTGGTGCGCTGCTTGGGCAGGTAAGAGAGGATGCGTTGCAGGTCGGGCAGGAAGCCGATGTCGAGCATGCGGTCGGCCTCGTCGAGCACAACGTACTCGACCTGGTTGAGCACCGCGTTCTTGGCTTCGATGTGGTCCAGCAGGCGGCCCGGCGTGGCCACCAGCACCTCCACGCCTTTCTTGAGCTCGGCGGTCTGCGGCTTCATGTCCATGCCGCCGAACACCACCGTGCTGCGCAGCTGGGTGTACTTGGCGTACAGCTTGATCTGCTCGGCCACCTGATCGGCCAGCTCGCGCGTGGGCAGCAGCACCAGCGCCCGCACCGGATGCCGTGCCGGCGAGGTGGAGGCGTTCTCGTGCTTGAGCAGGCGTTGCAGCAGCGGCAGCGAGAAGGCGGCCGTCTTGCCGGTGCCGGTCTGGGCCGCACCCATCACGTCACGGCCGGTCAGCACGTGCGGAATGGCCTGCGCCTGGATGGGCGTCATGCTCTCGTAGCCCATTTCGGCCACGGCGCGCGCCAGGGACGGCGACAGGTTGAGTTCGGAAAAGGATTGGGTCATTGCGGTCGAAGTTAGCCCCGTATTGTCGCACCGCAGGGTTTTCAGACCGAAATCGGGGCAGAAACGGTGCGTTGACCCTTGAAATCCGTCCAGCAGCCGCGCTGGAAGTCATAGAGCTTGCAGCGTCGGGCGGTCTCGAAATACCAGCGCCAGGAAAAGCGCTGCACCACGATGCGGCCCGGCAGGGTCTGCTCGAGCAGCTGCTGGGCTCCCGGCAGGCGGTAGAGCGGGATGCTCATGTCCACATGGTGTGCGGTGTGCTCCATGATGTGGTGCATGAGCGCACCGACGCGCCATGGGAACACCAGGTGCACCGTGGTCGACACGAACGGCGCAGCGCTGCCCCAGGCGGTCTTGTCATCGTGCCAGCGCACCTCAGTGTGGGTGTGGTGCACGTACACCACGAAACCGATCATGGCATTCCAGAATAGGAAGGGCACCCCGAAACCGCAGACCAGCATGGGCAGGACGGGCCGGCCCAGCGCCAGTGCGGCCCCCACCAGACCACCGACCCATGCCACCCCGGCGGCCAGGGCCAGCAGGCTGTCGAGCCTGAACTCGCGCCGCCGAGTGGCCATGTGGGCTCGGCTGGGGAAGAACATGCGCAGCCACCACATCTCGATCAGGTAATACAACGCCGGCCCCCAGCCGCTGCGGTAGACGCGCTCAAGCCAGCGCCGGCCGGGTCGCAGCGCATCGAATTCGGCCTTCGTGAGCGGCGCCCACACGAAATCGACCCCCTTGAGGTTGGTGTAGCCGTGGTGGACCACGTTGTGACCCACTTCCCACAGGCTGTAGGGCGTGAGCGATGGCAGGAAGGCCAGCCGGCCCAGCCAGCGGTTCAGGCGCCGATACGGTGTGAAGCTCTGGTGGCAGGCGTCGTGACCGATGATGAACAGCCGCCCGATCATGAACCCCATGGCCATGCCGCAGAGCAGGCGGGCCCACAGGGCCTCCAGCAACACCGTGCCGGTCAGGAAGACGGCATAGAGCAACAGATCGGTGGCCAGCAGACCGAGCGCCAGCAGCGTGCGGCGATCGGCCCAGGGGGTGAGCCAGCCCCGGATCACCTTGCGGTGGGGCAGCGGCTGGTCGAGGGGAACGGTGGGCGGCAGGGGCGGGGGCAGCATCGACATGGGCCGGCATGCTAGGCCCGGTCTGCCCCAGGCGGCTTGACGCAGGTCAAGCCCCGACGCGTCAGGCCTTGGGCAGCGTCACGCCCACCTGCCCCTGGTACTTGCCGCCCCGGTCCTTGTAGGACACGTCACAGACCTCGTCGCTCTCGAAAAAGAGCACCTGGGCGCAGCCCTCGCCCGCGTAGATCTTGGCCGGCAGCGGCGTGGTGTTGGAGAACTCCAGCGTCACATAGCCTTCCCATTCCGGCTCGAACGGGGTGACGTTGACGATGATCCCGCAGCGGGCATAAGTGCTCTTGCCCAGGCAGATGGTCAGCACGTTGCGCGGGATGCGGAAGTACTCCACCGTGCGGGCCAGCGCGAAGCTGTTGGGCGGGATGATGCAGACGTCGCTGTGGATGTCCACGAAGCTCTTCTCGTCGAAATTCTTGGGGTCCACCACCGTGCTGTGGATGTTGGTGAACACCTTGAATTCGGGCGCGCAGCGGATGTCGTACCCGTAGCTGCTGGTCCCGTAACTGATCACCTTGCGACCGTCCACCTGCCGCACCTGGTTGGGCTCGAAGGGCTCGATGAGGCCGTGTTGCTCGGCCATGCGGCGGATCCAGAGGTCGCTTTTGATGCTCATGGGCAGCGATTGTAGGGGGGAGCTACCAGTCGGCGGATGGAGGGAGAAGTCATGACCAAAACATCACCAATGTCCGTCATCCACCCAACCACCCCCCCATCATCATGAAATCCCGCCCCGCCCGATATTCCCCTCAGTACTTCTCAGATATCCAATCTGCATTCAAGCCAATCAGCAAGGCTGCACGGAAATTCTCCAGTCTTGTCCAGCAAGCCAAACGGAGCATTCCTCTACAAAGGCCGAATCGAGCAGTCAATACTGGCTTCGCTCCCATCACAACTACGGTCTCCATCAAGACTTCCATCAATGTCGTGACATTCGAGCAAACCGCGGAAACAGCCCTGAAGGAGGAAAGAGACCTTGAAAGGAGGTGCAACCGTAAGCTCGAAACACTGGAACAGGCACTGAAGAAGCTGTCGGAGAACTATTCGGACTCTGGCAGGAGAGATTTGACAAAGCAGTTGGAAGAGCTTGACAACGATATCCTCAACATGGCCCATGACCTGACAGATTTGACATCCGTGCGCAAGGACATGATCCTGCAGAAGCTGCGTGACGGCGTCTCTGATCTTGAACAGCGAGCAAGGGCGCTCTCGCCATCATGTCCGGAAAACACACAAATTTCGAAGCCATCAGAGGAATTTCAGGATTCTTGCAACATTATCGTCAATCAGATGTCCAAGCTTCTCTTGGACATCAATGAAATGGATACTTCTCTACGAAAACTGAACCAGATCGAAAACGGGATCAATGCCCATAAATCTCTGACCGAGAATCAAGCGAATGATCTTCTCAAAAACCTCGAACTGACCAAGCGTGACCTGACCGCTCGAAAAGGAACCACCATCTACGATCTCTTCCAGCATGGGAGATTATTCAAAGATAACCCGAAAGAGATCCTGGGCTATACGAAGCTGACCCCAGACGCACGCAAAGACATCTTGGTCGCAGCAATAGACAAGGCCCGAGAGATAGAGCGCGAAGCGAGCAAATTTGTCGACTTGCAATGACGGCGCATAAAAAACACCGCCTGCCCGGGTACACCAAGAAGGACATCACTTCAAAAACCTTCTGACTTTTCAGTCTTTCCTGAAAATTCAGCCGTGGCCGGTATCATGCTGGCCATGCCACTACAAGACCAGCTTCCGCCCCTGAACCGTGAGTTCGTGGCCCATTTCGGCGAGATGGGCAGCAAGTGGGGCATCAACCGCACCGTGGGGCAGATCTATGCCCTGCTCTACATCTCGCCCCAGGCCCTGTGTGCCGACGAGATCGCCGAGACCCTGGGGTTCTCGCGGTCCAACGTCAGCATGGGCCTGAAGGAGCTGCAGGCCTGGCGCCTGGTGCGCCTGCGCCACCAGCCTGGCGACCGGCGTGAATTCTTCGAGGCGCCGGCCGATGTCTGGGAAATCTTCCGGGTGCTGGCCGAAGAGCGCCGCCGCCGCGAGATCGAGCCCACCTTGTCGATGCTGCGCACCGCGCTGCTGGAAACGCCCAAGACCGAGGCCGAGCAGCATGCCCAGAACCGCATGCGCGAAATGCACGACCTGATCGACCGGCTGATGACCTGGTTCGACGACGTGCAGAAGCTGGCCCCCGAGACCGCCATGCAGCTGATGGGCATGGGCGCCACCGTGACCCGCGTGCTCGAACTCAAGGATCGATTGACCGGCCGATCGTCCCGCCAGCAACCACCCGCCGCCGCCTGAAGTCTTCACCGCCCCCCGGAGCCCCGTCATGGACGCCCTCATCCTGTCGCGCATGCAGTTCGCGGCCAACATCAGTTTCCACATCCTGTTCCCGACCATCACCATCGCGCTGTGCTGGTTCCTGCTGTTTTTCCGTCTGCGCTTCGTGCAGACGCGCGACCCGGCCTGGGAAGAGGCCTATTACTTCTGGACCAAGGTGTTCGCGCTGACTTTCGCCCTGGGCGTGGTCTCGGGCATCGTCATGAGCTTCCAGTTCGGCACCAACTGGCCGGGCTTCATGGAAAAGACCGGCAACATCTCCGGCCCGCTGCTGGGTTACGAGGTGCTGACCGCCTTCTTCCTGGAGGCCAGCTTCCTGGGCATCATGCTGTTCGGGCGTGGCCGGGTCAGCGAACGGGTGCACCTGATCGCCACCTTCCTGGTGGCGTTCGGCACCACCATGTCGGCCTTCTGGATCCTGAGTCTCAATTCCTGGATGCAGACACCGGCGGGCTACGAGATCGTCAACGGCGAGTTCATGCCCACCGACTGGCTGGCGGTCATCTTCAACCCGTCGTTCCCGTACCGCTTCTCGCACAAGCTGCTGGCGTCCACGCTGACCGCGTCCTTCCTGATCGCCGGCCTGTGTGCCTGGCAGCTGCTCAAAGGCAGCGCCACACGGGGCACCCACAAGGCCATGCGATCGGCCGTGGCGGTGGCGGTGGTGGCCATGCCGCTGCAGTTCCTGGCCGGTGACCTGCATGGTCTGAACACCCTGGAGCACCAGCCGGCCAAAGTGGCCGCCATGGAAGGCATCTGGGAAACCGAGCGCGGCGCCCCGCTGACGCTGTTCGGCATCCCCGACAGCGAGGAAGGCACCACCCACTTCGCCATCAAGATCCCCAAACTGGCCAGCCTGATCCTGACCCACGACCTCGATGGCGAGATCAAGGGCATCAACGAGTTCAAGGACTCTGCGCCGCCGGTGGGCCCGGTGTTCTGGGGCTTCCGCGTGATGGTCGGCGTGGGCACGCTGATGATGCTGGTGGCCGCTGTGGCCGGCTGGAAACTCTGGAAAGGCCGGCGTGAAGCCCAGGTGCAGCTGCCCCGCCCGGTGCTGTGGAGCCTGGCCGGCATGACCTTCTCCGGCTGGGTGGCCACGCTGGCCGGCTGGTACGTGACCGAGATCGGCCGCCAGCCGTACATCGTGTACGGCGCCCTGCGCACCAGCGAGGTGGCCACCAGCGTGCCGCCGCCCATGATCGCGCTGACCCTGACCGCCTATGTGATCGTTTACGGCCTGCTGCTGGTGACCTACATCGGCGTGCTCAAGTACATGGCCGAGAACCCGGTGAAACACGCGCCGGTGCCGGTGACCGGTGCCGACCTCGGCAAGGCGGGGGTGTGACCATGACCTGGGCCGAACTGCTTCCGCTGATCTTCCTGGCCGTGATGGGCCTGGCACTGCTGGCCTACGTGGTGCTCGACGGCTACGACCTGGGCGTGGGCCTGCTGCTGCCCCTGGCCAGCGACGACCAGAAGGACACCATGATCGCCAGCATCGGCCCGTTCTGGGACGCCAACGAAACCTGGCTGGTGCTGGGCGTGGGTGTGTTGCTGGTGGCATTCCCCCATGCGCACGGGCTGGTGCTGCAGGCGCTGTACCTGCCGGTGGCCATCATGCTCATCGGCCTGATCCTGCGCGGCGTGGCCTTCGACTTCCGGGTCAAGGCACCCCTGCAGTACAAGGCTTTCTGGAACAAGGCCTTCTTTGCCGGTTCGCTGCTGGCCAGCACCTCCCAGGGCTGGATGCTGGGCAGCTACATCACCGGCTTCGATCCGGGTCCGCTGGGCCTGGCCTTCAGCCTGGGCATCGCCATCACCTTGCCGGCGGCCTACACGCTGCTGGGCGCGGGCTGGCTGATCATGAAGACCGAAGGCGAGCTGCAGTTGCGCTCGGTGTTCTGGGCCCGCCGCGTGCTGTGGCCCATGGGTGCAGCGCTGGTGGGCATTTCGGCCGCCACGCCGCTGGTGAACCAGGCCGTGGTCGAGAAGTGGTTCAGCTTCCCCATGGTGTTTGCGCTGCTGCCGGTGCCGCTGATGTGCGCGGTGGCGTTTTTCGCGGTGCGCTGGGTGGTGACCCACCCCGAGGTGGTGAAGGCCGGCTACGGCTGGGTGGTGTTTGCCGCCACCGTGCTGATCTTCGTGCTGGCCTTCTTCGGACTGTCGTACAGCATCTACCCGGACATCGTGATCGGCCGCATGACGGTCTGGGATGCTGCCATCGGCACGGCCTCGCTGAACGTGATCTTCGTGGGTGTGGCCATCACCCTGCCGGTGATCATCCTGTACACCATCTTCATGTACAAGGTGTTCTGGGGAAAGGCCAAGGCGCTGAGCTATCAGTGAAGCGTCACGCCTGCATGCACTTCCCAGCCAGTTTGGCGTCGGCCTGCATGCGTGCCCGGTGATCGGTCATGGCCGCGTGCAGTCGCTGGACGGCGGCGGGATTGCGGGCCTTCAGCACGCGCCCGGCGGCCTGGGTCAGCGGCTGGGTGCCGCTGACCATGGGCGAGACGCGCATCGGAATGGGCATGTTGCGCATGGGAGTCTCCTTCGCGGTGAACAAGGTTTGATCAGACCCGTTCGAAGCAGGCGTCGAGCACTACGGCTTCGTCGGGACCTTCCCGGGTCTGCAGGAAGTACCACCATGCATGGGCAGCACCCTGGATGTCGAGCACGGCCCGACGCAAGGCATCGCGGTCCAGGCCCTCGACGCGCTGCTGGCCCTTGAGCACGATCTGCTGGCCGCTGAGCACGATGCCGACCACCACATCGTCCTGGGTGGCCAGCCAGGCATTGACCCGCAGCACGGTCTCGTACATGGCCAGCCGCTGATCGGGCGGTACATCCCCCAGGGTCATGCTGAAGACCAGCCGGTCGGGATCGGACAGGGCATCCACCAGCAGGATGTCTCCACCCTCGAATGCGATGGCCCAGGCAGCTGGAAACCCGGCCGTCGCTTCGTGGAAGGTGATGGCTTCGATGGTCGGCGATTCATGGGCCAGTTCGGTCCAGAGTGCATCGACGCGGTGGATGACTTGAGGTGACACGGCAGCTCCGTCGATGGGACGAGATGCTCATGTGTGACCGGAGGCTGCTGCGCAGTTCCGGGCTCTCATCGACCAGACGCTGCCGTCAGGGCACTGCAAGCACCGCCCGCTCCACCACCCGTTCGTCGCCCAGCACGATGAAAGCGAAAAGCAGTTCCTCCAGGCTGTCGGCCTGTGCCGTGCGTCGGGCCAGCAACGGCGTGGCCTGCGGGTTCAGCACCACGAAGTCGGCCTCGTGTCCGGGCATCAGGTTGCCCACCGTGCCGGAAAGCCCCAGCGCCTGCGCGGCGCCAGCTGTGTGCAGCCACCACAGGTGCGATGGCGCCAGGCTCTCGCCGGGTTTGGTCTGCCCCTCGCGCGCCACGGTGTAGCCGGCCAGCATGGTGTTGAACGGCGAAAAGCTGGTGCCGCCGCCCACATCGCTGGCCAGGCCGTGCCGCATGCCGGCCGCGCGGGCGGCCGCAAAGTCGAAGAAACCGCTGCCCAGGAACAGGTTGCTGGTGGGGCTGGCCGCCGCGGCCGTGCCGGTGGACGCCATCAGCGCGCGGTCGGTGGCATCGAGGTGGATGCAGTGGGCATACACCGCCCGCTCGCGCAGCAGACCGAAGCCGGCGTACACGTCCAGGTAGCTGCGCGCCTTCGGATACAGCTCGGCCACCCAGCGCACTTCGTCCCGGTTCTCGGCCACATGGGACTGCACCCACACGTCGGGATGGCGGGCTGCGAGCTCGCCCGCACCGCGCAGCTGGGCGTCGGTGCTGGTGGGAGCGAAACGCGGCGTGATGGCATAGCCCAGCCGGCCCTGGCCATGCCAGCGGCGGATCAGGGCTTCGGTGTCGATAAGGCTCTGCTCGGTCTGGTCGCGCACGCCATCGGGGCTGTGCCGGTCCTGCAGCACCTTGCCGGTGATGAAGCGCAGGCCGCGCCGCTGGGCCTCGGCCATGGCGGCATCCACCGAGGCCACATGGGAGGTGGCAAAGGTCAGCGCGCTGGTCACGCCGTGGCGCTGCAGTTCGTCGAAGAAGAAGCCGGCGACCTCGGCCGCGTGCGCCGGGTCGTCAAACCGGGCCTCATGGGGGAAGGTGTAGCGCTCCAGCCAGGGCAGCAAGCCCTCGGCCGGTGAACCGATCACGTCGGTCTGCGGGTAGTGCAGGTGCAGGTCGATGAAGCCGGGTGCGATCAGCCGGCCGGGCCAGTGGGTGACCGGCACCTCCGGGTGGCGGCGTGACACGGTGGCGTGGCTGCCGGCGTCCAGCACCACCCGCCAGCCCTGCGGGCCGGGGCCGACCACCAGCAGGCCGTCGGCATCGAACACCGGCAGGCCTTGGTCGTCGAAGCGCAGCAGCGAGGCGCGGTAGGCGTGCATGGTCGGATGATGCATTCAGGGGAGCCCAAAAACAAAGGGCTGCCCGAGGGCAGCCCTGGTTCGAAGCTGCAAGGATCAGTTCGGGACCTTGCCCTCGACGCCCTTCACATAGAACTTGACGCCGCCCAGGAAGGCGTCGTCGGCCTTGGCATCCTTAGGCAAAACTTCCTTGCCGTCCTGGCCGACGATGGGGCCGGTCCAGGGGTGGAAGCTGCCGTCCTTCAGGCCGGCCTTGATGGACTCGACCTTGGCCTTGATCTCGGCCGGCACGTCCTCGGCGACCGACACCATGTCGATGGCGCCTTCCTTGTGACCCCACCAGACACCGCCGGTGCTCCAGGTGCCTTCCAGCGCATCCTTGACCGCCTTGATGTAGTACGGACCCCAGTTGATCACGGCCGAACCCAGGTGGGCCTTGGGGCCGTAGGCGGTCATGTCGGAATCCCAGCCGAAGGCGCGCTTGCCCATCTTCTCGGCGGTCTGCAGCACGGCCGACGAATCGGTGTTCTGGAACAGCACGTCGGCACCGCCGTTGATGAGCGAGGTGGCTGCCTCGGTTTCCTTCGGCGGATCGAACCAGCCATTGACCCAGACCACCTTGGTCTTGATCTTGGGGTTCACGCTCTGGGCGCCCAGGGTGAAGCTGTTGATGTTGCGGATGACCTCGGGAATCGGGATCGAGGCCACCACGCCCAGGGTGTTGGTCTTGGTCATGGCACCGGCGATCACGCCGGCCATGTAGGCACCCTCGTAGGTGCGGCTGTCGTAGGTGCGCAGGTTCTCGGCGGTCTTGTAGCCGGTGGCATGCTCGAACTTCACGTCCTTGAAGTCGGCGGCGACCTTGAGCATGGGCTCCATGTAGCCGAAGGTGGTGCCGAAGATCAGCTTGTTGCCCTGGGCAGCCATGTCGCGGATGACGCGCTCGGCGTCGGCGCTCTCGGGCACGCTCTCGACGAAGCTGGTGACGACCTTGTCACCGAACTCGGCCTCGATGGCCTTGCGGCCGTTGTCGTGGGCAAAGGTCCAGCCGCCATCGCCCACCGGGCCGACGTAGGCAAAGGCGATCTTCAGCGGCTCGGGCTTGGCCGGGGCCGGGGCAGCGGCGGGGGCCGGCGCGGGCGCAGCGGCTTCTTCCTTCTTGCCGCAGCCGATCAGGGCTGCGCTGGCCAGCGCGGTCAGCGCGGCGGCTTTCATCAGGGATCGTTTGCTCAGGTCGGTCATGGAGGGGCCTTGAGGATGGGTCGGTGGATACCGGGCGGGGTGTGAAACCCGGAATTATGTCCCGGGGTGGAACGGCTTTCCGAGCGAGCCGGGCATGTTCACCCGGATCCAGGCGGGATTGCGGGAGATCAGCACCAGCACGACGATGGTGGCGAGATACGGCAGCATGGTCAGGAACTGGCTCGGCAGCTGAACGCCCATGCCCTGCAGGTGGAACTGCAGCATGGTCACGCCACCGAACAGGTAGGCCCCCAGCAAGACACGTGCCGGCCGCCAGGTGGCAAAGGTGGTCAGGGCCAGCGCGATCCAGCCCTTGCCGGCGATCATGCCTTCCACCCACAGCGGGGTGTAGACGGTCGACACATAGGCGCCGGCCGCCCCGCACAGGGCACCGCCGGCCACCACCGCCAGCAGGCGGATGCGGCGCACCGGGTAGCCCAGCGCATGGGCCGACTCCGGGCTCTCACCCACACTGCGCAGCACCAGACCGGCGCGCGAGCGGTACAGGAACCAGATCAGCCCCAGGGCCAGGGCCACGCAGGCATAGACCGTGGGGTGGTGGCGGAACAGCGCCGCACCGAAAAAGGGAATGTCGGACAGCACCGGAATGGCGAACACCACCTGCTCGGGCAGCTTGTGCTGCACGTAGCTGGTGCCGGCGAAGGCCGAGAAGCCGGCACCGAACAGGCTGAGCGCCAGCCCGGTGGCGTACTGGTTGGTGTTGAGCCAGATCACCAGCACCCCGAAGATGGCCGCCAGCAGCGCCCCGGCGCCCATGCCCGCCAGGAAGCCCAGTGCGGTGCTGCCGGTGTGCACCACGGCCGCGAAGCCGGCCAGTGCGGCGCACAGCATCATGCCCTCGGCCCCCAGGTTGACGATGCCGGCCTTCTCGTTGATGAGCAGGCCCAGCGCGGCAATGGCCAGCACGGTGCCGGCGTTGAAGGTGGCTGCCAGCAGCAGCGCGGTCGATTCCATGGAGTCAGGCCTTTCCGAAACGCACGCGGTAGGCCACCAGGGTGTCGCAGGCCAGCAGCGAGAACAGCAGCAGCCCCTGGAACACGCCGGTGATGGACTTGGGCAGGCCCAGGCGCGACTGCGCCAGCTCGCCGCCGATGTAGAACATGCTCATGAGCAGGGCGGAGAACACGATGCCCACCGGGTGCAGCCGGCCCACGAAGGCCACGATGATGGCCGCGAAACCGTAGCCGGCCGGCACATAGGGCGTGAGCTGGCCGATGGGTCCGGCCACCTCCAGCGCACCGGCCAGGCCGGCCGCACCACCGGAGAGCAGCAGCGCCGTCCACAGGGCACGGCGCGACGAGAAGCCGGCATAGCGTGCTGCCGCCGGCGCCAGACCGCCCACGGTCTGGGCAAAGCCGGCGCGGGTGCGGAACAGGAAGACCCACACCGCCGCCACGCCGGCCAGCGCCATGACCAGACCGATGTTGACCCGCGAGCCGTCCATCAGGCGCGGCATCTGGGCCACCTTCTCGAAGGTCTTGGTCTGCGGGAAGTTGTAGCCCTGCGGGTCCTTCCAGGGGCCGTACACCAGGTAGTTGAGCACCTGCACCGCCACATAGACCAGCATCAGGCTGACCAGGATCTCGTTGGCGCTGAAGCGGTCGCGCAGCAGCGCCGTGATGCCGGCCCACAGCATGCCGCCGACCACGCCGGCCAGCAGCACCACGCCCACGATCCACGGGCCGGTGCCGGGGCCGGCCTGCAGCGCCACGCCGCTGGCCAGCACCGCACCGATGATGTACTGGCCCTCGGCGCCGATGTTCCACACGTTCGAGCGGAAGCACACCGCCAGCCCCAGCGCAATGATCAGGAGCGGCGTGGCCTTGACCAGCAGCTCCGAGATGGCATAGGCGTTGCGCAGCGGCTCCACGAAGAACACCTGCAGGCCGCGCACCGGGTCCTTGCCCAGGGCGGAGAACAGGATCACGCCGATCACGACCGTGATCAGCAGCGCGAGCAGGGGCGAAGCCAGGCTCCACCAGCGGGAGGGCTGGGGACGGGGTTCAAGCCGCAGCATGGTCCACCTCCCGCGCGGCGCCGTCCCACAGGCCGGACATCCATTCGCCGATGCGCTCCACCGTGGCCTCGGACCGGGGCAGCGGTGGTGACAGACGGCCCTTGGCCAGCACCTGCAGGGTGTCGGCCATCTCGAAGAGTTCGTCGAGTTCCTCGCTCACCAGCAGCACGGCGCAACCGGCATCGCGCAGGGCCAGGATGGCCGCACGGATCTGGGCGGCTGCGCCAACGTCCACGCCCCAGGTCGGCTGGCTGACGATGAGCAGCCGGGCACCCTGGCGGGCCTGCAAGGCCTCGATCTCGCGCCCGACGATGAATTTCTGCAGGTTGCCGCCCGAGAGCGAGCGGGCCGCTGCGTCGGGCCCGTGGGCCTTGACCTGGTAGCGACCGATCAGATCAGCCGCCTGGCGCCGCAGGGCGCCCATGTTCAGCCAGCCCAGGGGGCCGACCGCCTCGCTGCGCGACAACAGCAGGTTGTGGGCCAGCGACAGGGTGGGCACCGCGCCCCGGCCGAGCCGTTCTTCCGGCACGAAGTGCAGGCCCAGGGTGCGCCGCTGCTGCGGGCCCAGCGTCGACACATCCCGGTCGGTCAGCCGGATGCTGCCGGCCGGGGCACGGGTGTCCTCGCCCGAGAGCGCCATGAGCAGTTCGCGCTGGCCGTTGCCGGACACGCCGGCCAGCCCCAGCACCTCGCCGGCACGCACCTGCAGGGTGATGCCGGCCAGCGCGGTGCCGAACGGGTCGCTGCACGGCAGGTTCAGACCCTGCACCTGCAGCACGGGCGCGCCGGGCGCGGCCGGGTGCGCCTGCAGGGGTGGCGGCTCGGCGCCGATCATCAGGCGCGAGAGCGAGGCATTGCTTTCGGTGCGCGGGTCGCAGGTGCCGCTCACCCGGCCACCGCGCAGCACGGTGCAGGCGGTGCACAGGCTGCGGATCTCGTGCAGCTTGTGGCTGATGTAGAGGATGCTGCAGCCCTGGGCCGCCAGCTGGCGCAGCACCTCGAACAGGCGCTCCACCGCCTGGGGCGTGAGCACCGAGGTGGGCTCGTCCAGGATGAGCAGCTGCGGTCGGCCCAGCAGCGCGCGGATGATCTCCACCCGCTGCATCTCGCCCACCGACAGGGTGTGAACCGGGCGCTGCGGGTCGATGTCCAGCCCGTATTCGGCGGCCTTGGCCGCGATGCGGGCGGTCACCTCGGCCAGGTCAAGGCTGCGGTCCAGGCCCAGCCACACGTTCTCGGCCACGGTCAGCGTCTCGAACAGACTGAAGTGCTGGAACACCATGCTGATGCCCAGCGCCCGCGCTTCCTGCGGGTTGCGCACCTGCACCGGCTGGCCGTTGAACAGCACCTGCCCGGCGTCGGGCTTGACCGCGCCGTAAATGATCTTCATGAGCGTGGACTTGCCGGCGCCGTTCTCGCCGAGCACGGCATGGATCTCGCCAGGCTGCACGGTCAGGGCGACGCCGTCGTTGGCCACCACGCCGGGGTAACGCTTGGTGATGCCGTCGAGCCGCAGGCGCGGAACAGGGTGGTGCGGTGTCATGGGGTGTCAGGGAGATGTCGGCCGGCGGTCTGCGCGCCCGGCGAAGCCGGGCAATGTAACACCCGGCCGGCCGGTCGGTGACACCGGACGGGGTGGCCCACAAAAACCGCCGAAAACACCCGGACATCCCGCGACCGGATACCCCCATCTGTAACACAATGAATCGACGTGCCGCCACGCGCCCACCGGCGCAGAGAGGACGATGTGTCTGCCTTCCCAGGTGCCGACCCGGGCGCCTTCGGCTCTTTTGCCGATCACCTGCCGGGAGCGTTTTTCCGCTCCCGCACCAGCCCCGACGGGCAACGTCGGCTGGAGTACATGTCGCGCGGGTGTGTGGACGTGTGGGAGAAGTCGCTGGAAGAGCTGGAAGCCGATCTGGCATCGCTGTGGGCCATGGTGGATCCGGCCGATATGCCGGCCATGAAGGCCAGCATCGACGAATGCGTGGCCACCGGACGGGACTGGAACTGGGAGTGGCGCATCACCACCCCGTCGGGCCGGCGCAAATGGCTGCACGGGTTGGGCCGGGTGCAGCACAGCCCGGATGGCGATCTCATCTGGCATGTCTTCGTGGTGGACCAGACCGACAACCGAGTGGCCCGCGAACGGCTGCGCGAAAGCGAAGACCGGTTGCGCCAGCTGATCGAGGGCATTCCGAACGTGGCCGTGCAGGGCTACGACAGCCAGCTGGTGTGCCGCTTCTGGAACAGCGCCTCGGAACGGCTGTACGGCTACAGCCGAGCCGAGGCCGTGGGCGCCAGCCTGCTGGACCTGATCATCCCCGAGCCCATGAAGCCCATGGTGGTCCAGGCGGTCGACACCATGCTGCACAGCGGCCAGGCCATTCCGAGCGAGACGCTCACGCTGCGCGCCCGCGACGGCTCGCCGGTGCATGTGCATTCGGGCCATGTGCTGGTGGAAGTGCCGGGTCAGGACGCCATGTTCTTCTGCATCGATTTCGACCTGTCGGAGCGGCTGGCGGCCGAAGCCACGCAACGGGCGCTCACCGAGCAGCTGCAGCAGGCCCAGAAGATGGAAGCCCTGGGCACCCTGGCCGGGGGCATTGCCCACGACTTCAACAACATCGTGGCGGCCATCCTGGGCAACACCGAACTGGCCCTGGGCGACGTGCCTCCCGATTCACCGGCCCACGTCAGCCTGAGCGAGATCCGCAAGGCCGCACGCCGGGCGCGCTCGCTGGTGCAGCAGATCCTGACCTTTGCCCGCCGGCAGGCCCAGGGCCGGACTGCGCTGGACCCGGGCGAGGTGCTGCGCGAGACCCACGGCATCCTGCGCTCGACCCTGCCGGCCGGCGTGCAGCTGCACTTTTCGGTACCGACCGAACTGCCGGTGGTGCGGGGCAATGCCACCCAGCTGGCCCAGGTGTTCCTCAACCTGGTGACCAACGCCATCCAGGCCACCCAGGGTCGGGACGGGGCCGAGGTGTGGGTGGAAGCCGCCGCCTGCGCCGGGCCACCGGCTGCGCCCGAAGGCAGCGTCGAGGTGATGGCACCGCCCGACCGGACCCTGCGCCCGGGCCTGAAGGTGGAGGTGCACGACAACGGGCACGGCATCGAACCGGCGGTGGTGGGTCGCCTGTTCGAACCGTTCTACTCCACCAAACCGACCGGCCAGGGTTCGGGACTGGGGCTGTCGGTGGTGCACGGCGTGCTCATGGAGCACGAGGCGGCCCTGCACCTGCGCTCCCGCCCCGGCGAGGGCACCAGCTTCACGCTGTGGTTGCCCGCCACCACGGAGCAGCCCGCGGCCACCGACGACACGGCGCCCGCTGCACAGCAGGCGGGCCCGAGCAGCCACACCTTGCTCTATGTGGACGATGACGAGGCCCTGATCTCGGTCATGTCGCGCATGCTGGCCCGCCAGGGCTATGTGGTGGAGTCACTGGACAACCCGCAGGAGGCCATCGACCGGCTGCGCGAGCCCCAGCGCCGGCCCGACGTGGTGATCGTGGACTACAACATGCCGCAGATGTCAGGCATCTCGCTGGCGCGGGCCATACGGACCCTGGACGCGCGCCTGCCCATCATCCTCACCTCGGGCCATGTCACGGACGAGATGCGCGAGCAGGCCCGGGCGGCCGGCATCGACCATGTGATCGAGAAGCCCGACACCAGCCGCGAGCTCGCCAGCCTCATCGCCGGTCTGGCCGGCCGCCGTGCTCCTGGCTGATCAGCACTCTGACCAGCGACGCACCAGGTTGTTGTAGAGCCCGGTCAAGCGCACCAGCGCCGGGTCGGACTCTCCGTGTCGCTGGCGCAGGTCCATGAGGGCCTGGTCCATCTCCCAGAGGTGACGTCGGCACTCGGTGTCCTTGACCGCGCTCTGCAGGAACAGGTAGCAGGCCAGCCGCTCGCCGCGCGTGACCGGTGTGACCTCGTGGATCGACCCGGACGGGTAGATGACCAGGCTGCCGGCCGGTCCCTTGATGCGGTGGCTGCCGTAGGTGTCCTCGATGTGCAGCTCGCCACCGTCGTAGTCGGCCGGATCGCTCAGGAACAATGTGGCCGAGACGTCGGTGCGCAGGCTGCTGCCGTCGGGCAGGTACCGCAGCGTGCTGTCGGTATGCCAGCCGTAGTGGCTGTGCTCGGGTGTGTAGCGGTTGAACTGCGGCGGCACCACCTTGTTCGGCAGCGCCGCCGACAGCAGCAGAGGCGAGCGGTTGAGCGCCCGCATGACCAGGCGCCGCAGATCCGTCAGCGGCCCGAAGTCCTCGGGCAGCTGCTGGTTGCGCTTGGCCGCGAGCGCTTGCGGACCGGCGCTCAGGCCGCTGGCCCAGGGTGCCTGGGCCAGCAGCGCGCGTACCGCTGCCAGTTCGTCGGCCGACAGGATGGCGTCGAAGGTCACCAGCATGGGCCGCCTCAGAAGTCGTGCCGCAGGGTCACGATGAACTGACGGCCCGGGCCCGGAATGCCCTGCCCGCCGCCCTCGGCCAGCTGCTGGATGTAGCGCTTGTCGAAGGCATTGAACAGGTTCATGCGCACCTGGGTCCTGGGCGAGAACTTGTAGGTGGCGTACAGGTCGGCCACGGTGTAAGCCGGGATGCGCACCACCCGGTTGGCATTGCCCACCGGCGGCGACGGCTCCACGCCGCTGGTCTGGTCCGACACATGCTGCAGACCGCCGCCCAGGGTCCACTGCGGCGTCACATCGTAGGTGGTGAACAGGTTGAACGTGTGCTGCGGCGTGCCGCCCAGGCCCTGGCCGACGGCAAACGGGTTGGTCGGTGCGGCGGTCACCTTGGAGTCGAGGTAGGTGTAGCCGCCGTACAGCTTCCAGCGCTTGCTCAGGTTGCCGGCCGCCAGTACCTCGAAACCGTTGATGTGGTACTCCACATTGGGAATGGTCACTGCACCCGGGACGGCGGCCGGGAAGCGGCCTTCGCTGGTCTCGGTGCGGAACACCGCCATGTTCAGGTCGAGGTCGGAACCGATGTCCCATTTGGCACCCAGTTCAATGGCCTGCACCTTCTCCGGCGGGGTGTTGAAGGTCGGCCCCACCACCGCCTCGGTGGCACCGCCGCCGGCCAGCTGCACCTGGTTGCGGTCGAAGCTGCCCGAGATGTTGTAGGCATTACCGTAGGCCGCGTACAGCGAGGTGTCGGGCCGCAGCTTGTAGACCAGGCCTGTGCTCCAGCTGAACTCGGTGTCCTTGCGCACATGGTCGGTGTTGTTGGCCGCCAGCGCACCGGTGAAGCCACGGCGGTTGGCCTCGGCCCGTACGCTGTCCCAGCGCCCGCCCAGGCTCAGTTCCCAGCGGTCGGACAGCTTCATGGTGTCCAGGGCATAGATGCCGACCTCTTCGGTCCTGAAGCTGTAGACCGTACCGTCGTACACCGGCGTGGCCGCACCCAGCACCCGCTGCGCCGGGTTGTAGAGCGAGGTGGCGGGGCCCTGGGTGTCGCGGCGGCGGCGGTTCTCGTAGGTGTAGCGGGCCACTTCCACACCGGTCACCAGGTCGTGCTGCACCGAGCCGGTGGCGAAGCTCCACAGCAGATCGGTCTGGTTGTTGAAGCCCTGATCGGTCTGGTCGCGTGGCTTGGTGTCGCCGCGCGCGGTGGTGAGGTTGACGATGCGCGGCGACGAGGTGATGGAGTCGTTCTCCACCTGGCTGATGCGGGTCTGGTTGCGCAGCACCAGGCCGTTGCCGAAGCTGTGCTGCACCGACAGGCCGATCTGGTTGACCTCCACCTTCTTGTAGTCGTCGAGGTGACCGTAGAAGTTGTCGAAGTCCAGACCCGGGGGCAGCACGCCGCCGTTGCCCAGCACGTTGGTGCGGTCCAGCGGCAGACCGGCGTCGGGCAGATCGTCCTGACGGGTGTGCAGGAAGTCGGCTGTGATCTGGGTGGGGCCGTTGAAGCCCCAGGTGTAGGCGGCGTACAGACCGTAGCGGCTTTCCTCGGCCACATCGCGGCCGGGCTTGTCGCTCTGGTGGCGCATCAGGTTGATGCGCACCGCGCTGTTGTCGTCGATGGGGCGGTTCAGGTCGGCGGTAGCCCGGAAATAGCTGTCGGTGCCCACGCTCACCTCGGCCCGGTTGAAGGCCTCCAGGCTGGGCTTCTTGGTGACGAAGTTGATGGTGCCACCTGCCGAACCACGGCCCGAGAAGGCCGAGTTCGGGCCCTTCACCACCTCCAGCTGGTCGATGTAGAACGGGTCGCGGAAGTAGTTGCCCAGATCGCGCGTGCCGTTGACGTTCAGGTCGTCGCGGGCGTTGAAGCCCCGGATCTTGAGCTGGTCGCCACCGGGCGGGTTGCCCTCGCCGGCCTGCAGGCTGATGCCCGGGATGTTGCGCAGCGCGTCCTTGATGGAGGTGACGTTCTGCTCCTCCAGCAGGTCGCTGGGCAGCACGCTGATGATGCGCGGCGTGTCCTTGAGGTCGCGGGTGTACTTGATGCTGTCCATCTGCTGGCCGCGAAAATCGATCACCCGGACCTCGTCCAGCACCGTGGCTGGGGCAGTGGCCGGCGCCGGTGCGGTGGTCTGGGCCCAGGCCGAGCCCGCCAGGCTGGCGGCCGCGAGGGCGATGGTTCGGGGTCGCAGGCGGCGCACCGCCGCCGATGAAGAAACACGGGTCGAAATCATGGTCATCCCTGATGAATAATAAGCGTGATGCGAATCGTTCGCATCTCTATTATTAAGCCAGATTTAAATTCCTGACCCGATTACGGCTTTCCGACTAGGGACATCCCCAGCCCGGTGCTGCCCGAAAGCGCCACCCTGCCGGGTATTCTTGGCGCCCATGCGCCGCCTGCCCTGCCTGATGCTTGCCCTGTCCTGCCTTGCGGCCCAAGCCGGCGAGCAGGACGTGGTGCGCCGCGACGTGGAGGCCGGCCGGCTCAAGCCCCTGGCTGACATCCTGCAGTCGGTGCAGGCCAGCCACCCCGGGCGCCTGCTGGACGTGCAGCTGGTGCCGGGCCCGGCCGGCCAGCGCTGGTACGTGCTGCGCCTGATGCAGAAGGACGGCTCGCGCACCGAGGTGCAGGTGGACGCCGTCACCGGCCAGGAGGTGGCCGCGCCCGCGCGGCGACCGGCCGGCGTGCTGTCCATGACCGAACTGCTGCGGCGTGCCGACGCCCTGCGCGGCGCCACTGTGCTGGAGATCGAGCTCGAATCGGCCCCGGACCAGCGCGCGGTCTACGAGGTGCGCGTGCTGCAGGCCGGCGGCCAGCGGCAGGTGCTCCGGCTGGACGCCTACAGCGGCGCGACCCTGGACCTGCCGGTCCCCGACCGCAACACGGTCGGTCGGCTCATGCCCCTGGCCAGCCTGCTGGAGCCTCTGGAGACGCGCTACGCCGCCCGCGCGACCGAGCTGGAGCTGCGCCGCGAGCCCTCCGGCCGTCTCTATTACGACATGGCCCTGCTCACCGCCCAGGGCCGCCGACTCACCCTGCTGGTGGATGCCGCCACCGGCCAGGTCATCAACGATGCCGAGGCCCGCCGATGAAGGTGCTGCTGGTCGAAGACGATGTGGCGCTGGCACGCGGCATGAGCGAGGCCATGTCGCGCGAGGGCATGGTGGTGGAACACTGCCAGGACGGGCCGTCGGCACTGCAGCGGGTGCATGACACGGGCACGCCCGGTGCGCCGGGTGCGGTGGATGTGGCGGTGCTCGATCTGGGCCTGCCGGGGCTGGACGGCCTGTCGGTGCTGCGCCAGTGGCGTTCGCGCGGTCGCAGCTTCTCGGTGCTGGTGCTCACCGCGCGGGGACGCTGGAGCGACAAGCTCGAAGCCTTCCAGGCCGGTGCCGACGACTACCTGACCAAGCCCTTCCTGATGGAGGAGGTGGTCACGCGGCTGCGGGTGCTGCAGCGCCGCCAGGTCGGGCTGCCGCGCCCGGTGGTGCAGGAAGGCCCGCTGAGCTTCGACACGGTGGCCGCGACGTTCACGCTGGACGGCGAACCGCTGACGCTCACCGCGCAGGAGCAGCGCATCCTGGCACACCTCATCACACGGCCGGGCGCCCTGGTCACCCGGGACGACCTGGTGCGCCATGTGTATGCGCGCGACCTCGATCCGGACTCCAACAGCCTGGACGTGCTGATCGGCCGCATCCGCCGCAAGCTCTCGCCGCACGCGCTGATCCACACCGAGCGCGGACGCGGCTACCGGCTGCAGCACGACCATGCCGGCCCCACGCCGGACTGAGCGGATCAGCCTGGCCGGGCGCCTGACGGTGCTGGGCCTGCTGGCGGCGCTGCTGTGTTCGGGAGCGGCCGGCTGGTGGCTGCGCACCGAGCTGCACACCGTGGTGCTGCGCAGCCTGGAAGGCGAACTGGCCGACCGGGCCGAACGCATCGAGGCCGAACTGGTGGCCGACGGCCGCCTGAACGATCCCAATTTCAGCAACCAGCTGCTGGAATTCAATGCCATCTTCTCCGGCTGGTACTGGACCATCGACCACCCGGGCCGACCGCTGCGTTCGCGCTCCCTGTGGGATGCCACCCTGGCCTTGCCGCGCGACACTGCCCTGCCCGGCCGATCAGGCCTTCTGCTGCAGACCCGAGGACCGCGACAGGAGCGCCTGCTGGTACTGGAAAAGGACATCGACGCGCTGGGCACGCCGGCCACGCTCAGGGTGTTCGGACCCATGGACCAGGTGCTGGCCGACCTGGACCGCATCGACCGCGTGCTGCTGCTGGCCCAGGCGCTGTTCCTGCTGGCCGTGGCAGTGGCCGCCTGGGTGCAGGCGCGTCTGGGCCTGCGCCCCCTGCAGCGGCTGCAGCACAACCTGGGCGCGGTGCGGGAAGGACGCGAGAAGGCTGTGTCCGACGACGTCGGCTTCGGCCCCGACCTGGACCCGCTGGCCCGTACGCTCGATGCCGTGCTGGAGCGCAACGCCCGGGTGGTGGAACGCGCCCGCCACCAGGCCGCCGACCTCAGCCATGCGCTGAAGAAGCCTCTGGCCCTGCTCTCACTCGAAGCCCAGCGGACCATGCCCGACCCGGCCGCCCTGCAGGCCCAGACCCAGGCCATGGAGCGCGTCATCGACTGCCATCTCGCCCGCCTGGCCAGCGGAGCCGGGAGCGTGGAACGCAGCGATGCCGGCGCCGCCGTGCGCCAGGTGCTGGCGCTGGTGCAGCGGCTGCACGCCCAGCGCGGCCTGGACTGGACACTGCAGGCGCCCGATGCGCTGGTCTGGAACGGCTCGCCGGCCGATCTGGACGAGATGCTGGGCAACCTGCTGGACAACGCCGGCAAGTGGGCGCGCAGCCAGGTCAACGTGGCGGTGATGGCTGCGGACGGCGGCATCGTCGTGCGCATCGAAGACGACGGCCCCGGCCTGCCGCCGCAGGCGCGCGACGCGGCGCTGCAGCGCGGCCAGCGGTTCGACCAGCAGGCCGAAGGCCATGGCCTGGGACTGGCCATCGTCAGCGACATCGCCGACACCTACGGCGGCAGCCTGAGCCTGGAAACCGCCCCGGCCGGCGGGCTTTGCGCCGTGCTGCGGCTGCCCTGAACTACACTTCGCCTCGCTCCGGGGTGCAAGGACCGAAAGGTCCGGCGCTGAGACGGCTGAAAGCCGAACCCGTGAACTTGATCCGGTCAGTACCGGCGTAAGAAGAGCGCATGCCCTCCCGGGCATGTGGATGCGGTCCCACCCACAGCGGCGGGCCGCGCCACGGTCGGGCGGGTGGACCTCCGGAGCACCTTTGCCACCGTGTCGTCCACCCAGGAGCCCACCATGAACGCACCCGACCGCCTCCCCGTCGATGGCCCCGCCATCAGCCGCGAGCCCTTCCCGCAGTCCCGCAAGATCTTCGTGCCCGGCCAGCAGCCCGGCGTGCAGGTGCCCATGCGCGAGATCGCGCTCACCAACGGCGAGCAGGTGGTGGTGTACGACACCTCCGGCCCCTACACCGATCCGTCGGTGGACATCGATGTGCGGCGCGGCCTGCCGCCGGTGCGCGCGGGCTGGGTGGATGCGCGCGGCGACACCGAGGCGTATGCGGGCCGTACGCCCCAGCAGCTCGACGACGGCGTGCGCGGCGAAGCGCCCGATGCGGTGCAGCTGCAGCGCATGGCCGCCCTGCGTGAACAGGCCGCCGGCCTGCAGCGCCCCCCGCGCCGCGCCCGCAGCGGCGCCAACGTGACCCAGATGCACTACGCGCGCCGGGGCATCGTGACGCCGGAGATGGAATACATCGCCATCCGCGAGAACGGCCGGCGCGAGTGGATGCAGCAGTACCTGGGCGACCCGGCCCGCGAAGCCCGGTTGCGTGGCGACCCGCGCGGTGCCCGCATCCCCGATGTCATCACCCCAGAATTCGTGCGCGACGAGGTGGCGCGCGGCCGGGCCGTGATTCCGGCCAACATCAACCACACCGAGCTGGAGCCGATGGTCATCGGCCGCAACTTCCATGTGAAGATCAATGCCAACATCGGCAACTCGGCCGTGACCTCCAGCATCGAGGAAGAGGTGCAGAAACTGGTGTGGGCCATCCGCTGGGGCGGCGACACGGTGATGGACCTGTCCACCGGCCGCAACATCCACACCACGCGCGACTGGATCGTGCGCAACAGCCCGGTGCCCATCGGCACCGTGCCCATCTACCAGGCGCTCGAAAAGGTGGGCGGCGTGGCCGAGGACCTGAGCTGGCCGCTGTTCCGCGACACGCTGATCGAGCAGGCCGAACAGGGGGTGGACTACTTCACCATCCATGCCGGCCTGCGGCTGGCCTTCATCCACCTCACCGCCAGCCGGCGCACCGGCATCGTCAGCCGGGGTGGCTCCATCCTGGCCAAGTGGTGCATCGCCCACCACCGCGAGAACTTCCTGCACACGCATTTCGAAGAGATCTGCGAGATCATGAAGGCCTACGACGTCACCTTCTCGCTGGGTGACGGTCTGCGTCCCGGCTCGCAGGCCGATGCCAACGACGAGGCCCAGTTCGCCGAACTGCGCACTCTGGGGGAGCTCACGCAGATCGCCTGGAAGCACGATGTGCAGACCATGATCGAAGGCCCCGGCCATGTGCCCATGCACCTGATCCAGGCCAACATGGACGAGCAGCTCAAGCACTGCCACGAGGCACCGTTCTACACGCTGGGTCCGCTGACCATGGACATCGCGCCGGGCTATGACCACATCGCCAGCGCCATCGGCGCGGCCATGATCGGCTGGATGGGCACCGCCATGCTGTGCTACGTCACGCCCAAGGAACACCTGGGTCTGCCAGACCTGGAGGATGTGAAGCAGGGCATCATTGCCTACCGCATCGCGGCCCATGCGGCCGACCTGGCCAAGGGCCACCCCGGCGCCCGCGCCCGCGACGACGCCATGAGCAAGGCTCGCTTCGAATTCCGCTGGCGCGACCAGTTCGCCCTCGGCCTGGACCCGATGACGGCCGAGGCCTACCACGACGAAACCCTGCCCAAGGACGCATCCAAGGAAGCGCACTTCTGCAGCATGTGCGGCCCCAAGTTCTGCTCCATGAAGATCACGCAGGATGTGCGCGACTACGCAGCGGCGAAGGGCCTGAGCGAACAGCAGGCGCTGACCGAAGGCATGGCCGCCAAGAGCGCCGAATTCCGGGCGGCCGGCGGCGCCTTCTACGTGCCGGTCGATTCGATCACCTCGCACAAGGGCTGAACCATGGCCCGCATCGGCATCGCCGGCGCCGGGGTGCTCGGCCGGCTGCTGGCCTGGCACATCTCGCGCGCCGGGCATGAGGTGTGCGTGGTCGATGCTGCCGCCGGACCGCAGGCGCCGGCGCTGTCGGCAGCGGCACCTTCTTCTGCACTGCGGCCGGCCGGCTTCACCGCCGCCGGCATGCTCAGCCCGCTGGCCGAACTGGACCATGCCGATGGCCACATCGCCGCACTGGGCTGGCGATCGCTGCCCCTGTGGGCGGCGGTGGTCGCGTCGCTGCCGGCCAATGCGCCGCTGCTGCGCTGCCATGGTAGCCTGCTGCTGGCCCACCGCAGCGATCTGGGCAGCGCCCAGCGCGTGCTGGCCCGGCTGCAGGCGGCAGCCGGCGCAGATGCAGCGCAGCCCCTGACTGCAGATGCCCTGCGTGCGCTGGAGCCGGCCCTGGCCAACGGTCTGCAAGGCTGGCTGCTGCCCGGCGAGGGCCAGGTCATGCCGCGCGAGCTGCTGCAGGCCCTGGCCGACCACGCCACCGGCGTGCAGTGGCACTGGGGCCGGCAGGCAACCGACGTGCGTCCGGGCGCGATCACCCTGGACGACGGAAGCACCCTGCACTGCGACCTGGCCATCGATGTGCGCGGCCTGGGCGCTCGCAGCGCCAGCCTGAACCTGCGCGGCGTGCGCGGCGAAATCCTGTGGCTGCACGCACCCGGGGTGGCGCTGCACCGGCCTGTGCGGCTGCTGCACCCGCGCCACCGCATCTACCTGGTGCCCCGACCGGACGATGTGGTGGTGGTGGGCGCCAGCGAGATCGAAAGCGAGGACCGCTCCCCCATCAGCCTGCGCACCGCCGTGGAACTGATGAGCGCCGCCCACAGCGTGCTGCCCGAGCTGGCCGAAGCGCGGCTGCTGCACCACGACACACAGTTGCGTCCGGCCACTGCCGACCACCTGCCGCACCTGCACCATGAGCGCGGCCTGCTGCGGATCAATGGCCTGTTCCGTCACGGCTGGCTGATCGCACCGGCCCTGGTGCAGGACGCACTGCACATGACCGGCCTGGACACCCCGGCGCCGCAGCCGGTCACCCCATCCGAAGGAGTCCCCACATGAACCATCCCGCCCTGGCGTTCGACACCGTCGAGCTCGACGGCCATCCGCACACCGTGCCGGCCGGCACCACGCTGGCCGATCTGCTGGCCCTGCGCGGTGTGGCGCCCGACACGGTGGCCACCGCCGTCAACCAGCGCTTCGTGCCGCGCAGCGCGCGGGGCGACACCGTGCTGACGGCAGGCGACCGCATCACCACCTTCGAAGCCATCACCGGAGGCTGACCATGCAACACCACCCCAACCCCTCGCCGACGGACACGGTCTGGACGGTGCATGGAACCCGGCTGCACAGCCGCCTGCTGCTGGGCACGGCCGGCTATCCATCGCCCGCCGTGCTGGAGCAGGCCCTGCAGGCCGGCGGCACCCAGGTGGTCACCGTGGGCCTGCGCCGGGTGCTGGCTGGCGGTGGCGACAACGGCTTCATCGGCCAGCTGCTGCCCGGTCTGCGCGAACGCGGCGCCCACCTTTTGCCCAACACCGCCGGCTGCCGCAGCGCCCGGGAAGCCGTGGCCCTGGCCCACATGGCCCGCGAGCTGTACCGCACGCACTGGATCAAGCTGGAAGTGGTGGGCGACGAGCACACCCTGCAGCCCGACCCCTGGGGCACGCTGGAAGCCGCCACCGAACTGGTGCGCGAAGGCTTTGCGGTGTTCCCCTACTGCACCGACGACCTGGTGAGCTGCCAGCGCCTGCTGGACGCCGGCTGCGAGGTGCTCATGCCCTGGGGCGCGCCCATCGGCTCCGGCCAGGGCCTGCTCAACCCCTGGGCGCTGCGCACGCTGCGCGAGCGGCTGCCCGACGCCACCCTCATCGTCGATGCCGGCATCGGCACACCCAGCCATGCCGCCCAGGCACTGGAGATGGGCTTCGACGCGGTGCTGCTCAATTCGGCCGTGGCCCAGGCCCGCGACCCGGTGGGCATGGCCCGGGCCTTTGCCCATGCGGTGCAGGCCGGCCGGCTGGCCTTCGAGAGCGGCGCCATGGCGCCGCAGGCCATGGCCGTGGCCAGCACGCCGGTGGCCGGCCGGCCCATGCTGATCGGATGACGCCATGAACCACCCACCGAACCACCCACCGACCGTGATCTGGAGCGTGGCCGGCCACGACAGCGGCGGCGGTGCCGGCCTGTCGGCCGACCAGCGTGCCGCCGATGCGTTCGGGGTGCACCTGTGCCCGGTGCTGGCGGCCATCACCGCCCAGAGCACGACGACCGTCACCCGCGTGGCACCCGTCTCGGCCGATCTGTTTGCCGCCCAGCTCGACACGCTGCAGGCCGACCTGCCGCCGCGCGCCATCAAGACCGGCCTGCTGGGCGACCCCGATCAGGTGCAGGCGCTGGCCCTGCGCATCGACCGGCTGCGCGAACAGGGCCCGCTGCCGGTGGTGGTGGACCCAGTGCTGCGTGCCACCACCGGCGCCACCCTGGCCGACGACGCGCTCCGGCAGGCCCTGGTGCGATGGCTGCTGCCCCGGGCCAGCCTGGCCACCCCCAACCGGCGCGAGGCGCTGGCCTTGCTGGGCTTGCCGCCGGACGACAGCACACCGTCACCCGCGCTGGCCGCTGCGCTGCGCAGGCTGGGCGCCGAAGCCGTGCTGATCACCGGCGGCGACGACGGCGGCGCGCTCTCGTGCGACTGGCTGGACACGCCGCACGCGCGCGGCTGGCTGGCCCTGACCCGCCTGGCCACGCGCCACAACCATGGCACCGGCTGCACCCTGGCCAGCGGCGCTGCGGCTGCCATGGCACTCGGCTGGGTGGCCACCGACGCCGCCGTGCTGGGCAAGATGCTGGCCACCCATGCCTTGCGCCATGCCCGGGCCGTGGGCCAGGGCGCGGGGCCGGTGATTGCCACCACCGGTTTTGCCGGTGATCCCTCGCTGCTGCCGATCCTGTCGCTGGGCGAAACCCCGCCGCCGTGGCCGGCCGCACCGGCCCGCGCCGGGACCGGCCCACAGGGGGTGTACGCCATCGTCGATACCGCCGAACGGGTGGAAGCCTGCATCGCAGGCGGGGCCGCCCTGGTGCAGCTGCGCATCAAGACCGATACCGTCGCCGGCGCACCGCTGCACCTGCGCGCCGAACTGGCCCGGGCCATCGAGGCCGGACGGCGCGGCGGCGTGCCGGTGGTCATCAACGACCACTGGCGGCTGGCGCTGGAACTGGGCGCCACCGCCCTGCACCTGGGCCAGGAAGACCTGCTCGCGCTGGATGCCGACGACCACCGCACCCTGGCACAGGCGCGCGCGGCCGGCGTGTCGCTGGGCCTGAGTTCGCACAGCCTGTGGGAGCTGTGCCGCGCGCGCGCCATGCAGCCCGAGCTGATCGCCTGCGGCCCGGTATGGCCCACCGCCACCAAGGCCATGCCCTGGCGGCCCCAGGGGCTGGACAACCTGGCCTGGTGGGCGCACATGGCGGGCACGCCGGTGGTGGGCATCGGCGGGGTGCTGACCCACGATCACCTGGCCCAGGTGGCGCGCAGCGGTGCTGCGCTGGGTTGCGTGGTGCGCGGGCTGGGTGACGATCCGGCCGGCGGTCTGGCCGAATGGTCGGCCGCCTGGAGCCGAGGGAGAGGAGCGCCACCGCTGCCGGTGCCCGCGCTGCCCCATGCCACGCTGGGGCAGAATCCGCCGGCCTGACCCCGCCCGAACATGACCGACCACGACCTGCCCCCGCTCCAGCCGACGCCGCCCGGCCTCTACCGCCACTACAAGGGAGGCTGGTACGAGGTGATCGACACCGTGCGCTGCAGCGAAACCCTGCAGGGCATGACGCTGTACCGCGCGCTCTATGGCGGCTTCGGCCTGTGGGTGCGCCCGGCCGCCATGTTCGGCGAGACGGCCGAGTTCGAGGGACGTGTGCAGCCCCGCTTCGTGCGCCACGACGTGGCCCGGCTGCAGACCACCGACCTGCCCGGTGCCCGCGCCCTGGTGGCGCACCTGCGGGGTCTGGCGCAGCGGCGGGGCATCGACATCGATGCCGCGCTGCGCCCCCCGCCACCGGAGCCGACCACCTGCTGCGGGCGCGGCTGCAATGGCTGCGTGTGGGAAGGCTTCCATGCCGCCCTGGCCTACTGGCGCGACGAGGTGCTGCAGAGGCTGGCACGAGGCTGACGACAGGAATTCATCACGGCTGGACGGGGGGTCCGGCGGGAACCGCCGGCGACCAGGCTGTGACCCATGGACGGCAAGCCTGCCGTTCCATCAGGGAGACACCGTTCCATGTCCTGCCAGCCCCTTCCATTGCCCCAGCCCGAACTGTTGCTGACCGAACTGCAGGCGGTCCTGCCGCAGGTGCAGCTCAGCCCCACCCCGCAGGCCCATGAGTGGCATCTGCAACAGGGCGCGCACACCATCCGGCTGCGGTGGCTGGGCCGTCCGGCCCGCATCGAGCTGGCCCTGCAGGCCGGCCGGCTGCCCGCCGACACGCCGGTCAACGTGTATCGGGCACTGCTGGCCTACAACGGCCTGGCCGGGCTCAGCCGCAACCTGCGGATGGGTACCGAAGGCAGCGGCGAGAACCTGTTCGTGCTGTCGGACCAACCGGCCGGCCAGTGCTCCACCACCGAGCTGCAGGCCGCCCTGCTGGACCTGATCGACGCTGCCCAGAGCGTGCAGATCTGGCTGCACGTGCAGCTCGACTGCGAACTCGCCACCGCCAGCGAAACGATGGCCATCCACTGACCGCCCGGCCGGCGCTGCTCACACGATCAGGATGGCCCTGAAATCGTTGACGTTGGTGTGGGTGGGGCCGGTCACCACCAGGTCCCCCAGGGCCTGGAAGAAGCCGTGGGCATCGTTGCGGGCCAGGTGATCGGTCACCTTCAAGCCCTGGTCGGCAGCGCGCTTCAGTGTGGTGGGATCGACCCGGGCACCGGCGTTCTCCTCCATGCCGTCGATGCCGTCGGTATCCGCCGCCAGCGCCCAGATGCGTGGATGCCCGCCCAGTGACTGCGCCAGGCCCAGGCAGAACTCGCCGGCACGGCCGCCCTTGCCACGGGTCTGGCCCTGGGGCAGCGGCCGCACGGTGACCGTGGTCTCGCCACCGCTGAGCAGAACGCAGGGCGCCTGAAAAGTGCTGCGGCCCATGGCCACCGAACGCGCCAGGGCCGCGTGCACCTTGCCGACCTCGCGCGATTCGCCTTCCACCTCGTCGCTCAGCACATGGGCCTGCAGGCCCATGGAGCGCGCCAGCTCGGCGGCGGCTTCCAGGCTTTGCTGCGGGGTGGCGATCATGCGCACCTCCTGGCCGGCAAAGCGCGGGTCGTCCGGCTTGGGCGACTCCAGCCCGCCGGCCTCCAGCTGCGCCCGCACCGCCGACGGCAGCGCGATGCCGTAACGGTCCAGGATGGCCAGCGCGTCGGCGCAGGTGGTGGCATCGGGCACGGTGGGGCCGCTGGCGATCACGCTGGGGTCGTCGCCGGGCACGTCGCTGATGGTCAGGGTGATCATGCGGGCTGGCGCGCACCGTGTGGCCAGCCGACCGCCCTTGATGCGCGAGAGGTGCTTGCGCACCGTGTTCATCTCGCCGATGTGGGCGCCGCATTCCAGCAGCTCGCGGTTGATGCGCTGCTTGTCCTGCAGCGTCAGGCCCTCGCACGGCAGGGTCAGCAGGGCCGAACCGCCACCGGAGATGAGGCACAGGACCAGATCGTCTTCGGTCAGGCCCTGCACGGCCGCCAGGATGCGTTCGGCCGCTGCCATGCCGGCTTCGTCCGGCACCGGATGCGAAGCCTCCACCACCTTGATGCGCTGCGGCAGGCCTGCGGGACGCGGCGGCGTGTGGTGGTAGCGGGTGACCACCAGGCCCGACAACGGCGCGTCCGCCGGCCACAGGGCCTCCACCGCCTGCGCCATGGCGCCACCGGCCTTGCCGGCCCCGATGACCACCGTACGGCCCCTCGGTGGCGGCGGCAGGTGCGCGCCCAGCGTGTGCAGGGGCAAGGCCCGCTGCACGGCGGCATCGAACAGCTGGCGCAGCAGGTCGGCGGGGGCGAGGTCGCGGAAGTTCGGTGGGGCGGAAGTCATATGACGATTGTGCCGTCCCCGAACCGTCGGTCGGGCAGCCGACTCAAGGACCGGCCGGCAGGCGCAGCGGCCGCTCCTCGAACTCGGTGTTGAGCACCACGGTGCTGGTGGTGCGGGCCACACCGGGGATGGCCTTGATCTGGTAGAGCACATCTTCCAGGGCGCGCGCATGGGTGGTGCGGATCTTGGCCAGGAAATCGTATTCACCGGCCACGCTGTGCAGCTCCAGCACCTCGGGCATCTCGCGCAGGCGCGGGGCCACGTCGCGGCAGTGCACGCCGCCGTCGTTGCGGATGGCCACGAAGGCGGTGAAGCGCAGGCCGACCTGATCCGGATCCACCCGCAGCGAGAAGCGCTCGATCACACCGCGCTCGACCATCTTCTTCACCCGCTCGTGCACGGCGGCCGTGGACAGGCCCACTTCAGAGGCCACATCGCCGTAAGAACGTCGGCTGTCCTGGCTGAGCGCCGTCAGAATTCCGGCGTCAATCTCGTCGAGCTGAAAATTTGCTTGCATATGGATATGATTCCGTTGAAAATTCGGTCAGCAGCCCTTGCGCCGAACAATTTCCAGTCATTCGACCATCATGCCGTCCATTTTCAATGCAAATACCGACAGCCGCCAGTCCTGGCGGCTCATGGCCGCCCTGCTGACGGTCTACATCGTCTGGGGCACCACCTATTTCGCGCTGGATCTGGGCATGCAGACGCTGCCGCCGCTGCTCATGAACGGCACCCGCTTTCTGGTGGCCGGCGTCGTGATGCTGGCGATTGCCCGCTGGCAGGGCATCGCGTGGCCCACCCGGCAGGAATGGCAGGCCAGCGCCCTGATCGGCGGGCTGATGGTGTTTGCCGCCATGGGGCTGGTCATGCTGGCGCAGCGGCTGGGCATCGGCTCGGGCCTGATGGCCACCGTGGTCACCACCATGCCCATGTGGCTGGCGCTGTGGACCCGGTGGGGCGGCGAGAAGGTGCCGCTGACCAGCTGGATCGGTCTGGTGCTGGGGGCCGGCGGCGCCCTGCTGCTGGCCCTGGAAGGCGACTTCTCCACCACGCTGCTGGGCACGCTGTGCGCCTTTGGTGCGCCACTGGCCTGGAGCATCGGCTCGTATGCCTCGCGCAGGCTGAAACTGCCGGCGCCGGCCATGGCCTCGGGTGCGCAATGGCTGCTGGGCGGCCTCATGGGCACGGTGGCGGCGCTGGTGCTGGAGCCGGCCACGCGCCAGTTCAGCCTGTCGCAGGTGAGCGCCACCTCGGCCCTGGCCTGGCTGTACCTGCTGGTGGCCGGCACCCTGGTCACGCTCAACGCCTACCTGTGGCTGCTCAAGAACACCAGCGCCGCGCTGGCCGGCAGCTACTCCTTCGTGAACCCGGTGGTGGCCCTGGCGGTGGGCGTGGGCCTGGGTGGTGAGCGACTGACTGGCTGGGTGTTCGTGGCCCTGCCCCTGATCGGGCTGGCGCTGGCCTTCATCCTCTACGGCCGTGAGCTGGTGACATGGCTTCAGCGCCTGCGGCCCGGGCGGGCGGTGACATCGTGAGCCTGTGGCGCGCAGCGCTGGCCGGTGCGGCCGGCTTTGTTCTGGCCGCCCTGGTGCTCAAGCCGCTGGGCCTGCAGGCAACCGGGCTGCCCGACGGAGGATGGGCCTTCGTGGCGGTGGGCGCCCTGAGCGTGGGCCTGCTCGAAGAAGGCACCCGTGCCGCGCTGCTGCGCTGGCTGGGCTGGCCGGTGGGCCGTACGCTGGCGGGTCTGGCCCTGGGCTGGGCCCTGGCGGAGCTGTTGCTGGTGGGCGTGGCCGGCGGTGTGCAACTGATGCTGCTGGCCTCTCAGCCCGACCTGCTGGCCCGGGCCATGGCCGAGCTGCCGCCGCCAGCCGCCGACGTGCTCGCGCGCCAGGTGTCGGCGGTGACCGGGGCGGGCAGCTGGATCTTCCTGGCCTTGCCGCTGGAGCGGCTGGCGGCCTTCAACCTGCAGATCGCATTCGCGGCGTTGCTGGCCGGCGCCGGCACGCGGTCGGGGTGGATGCGGTGGCTGACCCTCCTGGGCGTGATGGGGCTGCATGCCGCCGTGGACGTGCCGGCCGCCGGCTTCCAGGCCGGTCTGTGGCCACCTGCGCCGGTGCAGGTGCTGTACGCGCTGATCGGTCTGGCCCTGGCCCCGTGGGCCTGGCGGTGGTGCCGCGCGCAGCTCAGGCCGGCAGCGGCGCCGACAGCACCGTCAGCAGCCAGCGATTGAGATCGGCCACTTCCTCGGGGCACACGCTGTGGGGCATGGGGTAGGTGTGCCACTGCACCGCGTATCCCAGCGCCGAGAGCGCATCGCGCGTGGCCTCGCCGCGCTCGGGCACCACGATGTCGTCCTCGCTGCCGTGGGCCAGGAACACCGGTACGTCGCGGTTGGCCGCACTGGCCTCGGCGGCCAGACGGTCCGCCAGCGGCAGATAGCCTGAGAGCCCCGCCAGCCCGGCCAGCCGCTGCGGCGCGCGCAGGCCGGTCATGAGCGTCATGGCACAGCCTTGCGAGAAGCCCATGAGCACGATGCGGCGGGCCGGCACGCCGCGCTCGATCTCACGGTCGATCAGCTGCTGCACCCAGCAGGCGGCCTCGCGCAGGCCGGGCTCGTCTTCCTGGCGCGGCAGCGATACGTCGGTGGGCGGCGGAAAGATGTCGTACCAGGCCGGCATGGGGTAGCCATTGTTCAGACTCACCGGCCGCACCGGCGCACTGGGGAACACATAGCGCACCACACCGACGGAAGAGAGGTCCAGCTCGCGGGCGATGGGCACAAAGTCGTTGCCGTCGGCCCCGAGCCCGTGCAGCACGATGATGCTGGCGGCCACCGGCGCGCCCTCGGGGCCGGTCTGGCCTTCCAGGATGTTCAGGGGGAGGTCGTTCATCCGGCCAGCATAACGGCGCGGCGTTCTGGGGAGCCCTCTCCAATCGCGAAGTTCCCCGGGGAAAACCCACTGAATAGAACGACCGTTCGTAGGTAGATTCCAGGGCTGATCTTCATCACCCACAGGAGTACCTGCTTCATGAGTTCCGTCGCCCCCGACCTGCTGGCGCTTCAACGTCTCTACCACTGGGAATCCTCCGCGCCGCAGCGCGTGGCGCTGACCCAGCCGATGGGCAATGGCGTGGTCCAGGATTACACTTGGGGCCAGGTGGCCGATCAGGCCCGCCGCATGGCCGCCCACCTGAAGTCGCATGGCTGGGAGCCTGGCTCGCGCGTGGCCATCCTGTCCAAGAACTGCGCCTGGTGGATGATGTCCGACCTGGCCATCTGGATGGCGGGCTATGTGTCGGTGCCGCTCTACCCCACCCTGGCGCCGGACACCATCCGCCAGATCCTCGGCCACAGCGGTGCCAAGGCCTGCTTTGTCGGCAAGCTCGACGGCTGGGAAGGCATGAAGCCCGGGGTGCCGGCCGACATGCCCTGCATCAGCTACCCACTGTCGCCGCAGGATGCGGTGTCGGCCTATCCGGGCTGGGATGCCATCTGCAGCAAGACCTCGCCGCTGCAGGGCCAGCCGGTGCGCGACGGCGACGAGCTGTGCACCCTGATCTACACCTCCGGCACCACCGGCATGCCCAAGGGCGTGATGCACAGCTTTGCCAACTTCGCCTGGGCGCTCGACAAGGGCCTGGGCCGCATCCCGCTCACCGGCAGCGACCGCATGCTGTCCTACCTGCCGCTGGCCCACGTGGTGGAGCGCATGCTGGTGGAGCACGGCTGGCTGCGCACCGGCATGCACGTGTTCTTTGCCGAATCGCTCGACACCTTTGCCGCCGACCTGCAGCGGGCCCGGCCCACGGTGTTCTTCTCGGTGCCGCGCCTGTGGGTCAAGTTCCAGCAGGGCATCCACCAGAAGATGCCCGACGCCAAGCTGCAGAAGCTGCTGGGTCTGCCCCTCATCGGCGGCCTGGTGCGCCGCAAGATCCAGAAGGCTCTGGGTCTGGACCAGTGCAAGTTCGCCGCCGGCGGCGCAGCACCCATGCCGGTGTCGCTGCTGAACTGGTATGAGCGGCTGGGCATCCGCATCAACGAGGGTTACGGCATGACCGAGAACCTGGCCCTCTCGCACATCACGGTGGCGGGTCAGGACCAGAAGGGCACGGTGGGGCCGACCTACGAAGGTGTGGAGCAGCGCATCGACCCGCAGACCGGCGAGATCCAGATGCGCAGCCAGGCGCTGATGATGGGTTACTACCTGGAGCCGGAAAAAACCCGCGAGGTCTTCACCGAAGACGGCTGGCTAAAGACCGGCGACAAGGGCAGCATCGACACCCGGGGCTGCCTGCGCATCACCGGGCGGGTCAAGGACCTGTTCAAGACCGGCAAGGGCAAGTACGTGGCGCCCTCGCCCATCGAAGACCGGCTCATGATGCATCCGGCGGTCGAGGCCTGCGTGGTCACCGGCGCCAACCTGGGCCAGCCGCTGGGCATCGTCATGCTCAACCCGGACGCCGCCGCCAAGGTGGCCGACCCGGCCGCCCGCACCGAGCTGGAAACCTCGCTGGCCGCCCACCGCAAGGCGGTCAACGCGGCACTCGATCCGCACGAGCAGATGCAGGCCCTGATCGTGGTCACCCAGCCCTGGACGGTGGACAACGACATGATCACGCCCACCTTCAAGGTCAAGCGCAACCGCATCGAGGACGTGTACGGCCGCCACTACGAAAGCTGGGAAGCCAGTGGCAAGCCGGTGATCTGGTTCAAGGACTGAGGCACCGACCGCCCATGAAAAAAGCCCGCCGATGGCGGGCTTTCTGCTGTCCGGCCCGGTCAGCGGCCGGGCCGGTGGATCAGATCCGGTAGTCCTCGATGCTCTTGCCGGCGGCCAGCACCGCGCGCACCCATTCCGGCTTGCGGCCCGGGCCACCGGCCCACAGCTCGCCATTCGGACCTTTGTATTTGGCCGGTGCGGCCGACTTGGATTTGCCCGGCTTCTTGGCCGACGGCGCTGCGCCGCCCAGATCGGCCACGGTAATGCCGTATTGCTTCATCTTGCCCTTGATGTCGGCAATCACGCCGGCAATCTCAGCCTTGCGGGCCTGCTCGGCCTGGGCCATCAGGGATTGGGCTTGCGCCATCAGTTCGGAATAGGTGGGCATGGGAAGCATTCCTTTCAGGGACCGCCAGGGCGGGAAAACGGATGAAAACCGTGGCCCGAATCAATGCAAGGATGATCGAATCGGCACCGGCTGTCGCGGATTGTAATCACATCGGCATCGGCGGCAGCCACGCAGCGAGTTCTTCCGGCAATTCCGCCTGCAATTCCATCGATTGGCCACCGACGGGATGATTCAATCGCAAACGCCAAGCGTGCAGGAACATGCGGCGGCAGCCGTGGCGCATCAATTCGCGATTGAGGTCGAAATCGCCGTATTTGTCGTCGCCGAGTATGGGATGACCGGCACTGGCCAGATGCACCCGGATCTGGTGGGTGCGCCCGGTCTTGATGGTGACTTCCAGCAGGGAAGCGCCCTGCGGACAACCCGCCAGGGCAGGAATGCGCCGCGCAACCCTCACCAATGTGAGCGCATGCTGACCATCGGGATCCTCCGGCGTGGTCACGCGCACCCGGCGCTCGCCATCGGGCAGCAGGTATTTGTGCAGCGGTGCATCCAGCCGTCCGAGGCGCGCCGGCCAATCGCCGCGCACCAGCGCCAGATAGGTCTTGCCGGTTTCGCGGGCGCGGAACTGGTCCTGCAATTGCTTGAGCGCGCTTTTTTTCTTGGCAATCAGCAGCAATCCGCTGGTTTCGCGGTCCAGCCGGTGTACCAATTCCAGCAATCGGGCGTCAGGCCGGCTGCGGCGCAATTGTTCGATGACGCCGAAACTCACGCCACTGCCGCCGTGCACCGCCACGCCGGCGGGTTTGTCGATGGCGATGAAGGCCTCGTCCTCATGCACCACCCGGAATTCGCGGGCGGGCACGGCCGCCGCCGCCTTGATTTCGGGCTGGGCCGACAGTCGCAATGGCGGAATGCGCAGGATGTCACCGGCCTGCACACGGTCATCGGCCGACACCCGGCCCTTGTTGCGGCGCACCTCGCCGGACCGGATGATCCGGTAGATGTGCGTCTTGGGCACGCCCTTGAGCTCGCGCATCAGGAAATTGTCGAGGCGCTGGCCGCTGGATTCCTCATCGACGGTGATGAGGCGGACGGCGGTGGGCGGGGCGGATTCGGCCAAGGCAAATGGGCCACCACGGCGGCAGTGGCATGTCTATAATGCTGAGCGCCCGCAGTGTGCTGTAAGTGATTGATTCGCCTTGAGTTTAAGGCAGAGCGATCGCACGGAGCATGCACCGGTCCCCCGCCGCCGATGTTGGCAGCCGGGCACTGGCGGGCAGGATGCCATCCCGCATCACCCGCTCAAGGCGACGGCCCGATCACCCATCTGGTGAATGCGCCCCTCGACTGTGCGGTGGACGGTGCGGGCGAAACTGCTGAAGCCTCTCGAACCCGAAACGGAATACCCCAATCGCCCAGCCTGCCCTGACCTGCAGGCGGCTGGACGAGGATGAAGTGAACACCGCAGCGCTGGCCGGAAACCTGTCCATGAGACCCCACCGTCCTCCCCTGCGCCCCGACATCCACGCGCCTACGCCCTGACCCGGCGGTTCGACGCGGCGCCCTGTGCGTCCGCCCGGATGACATCCCCCGATCCCTCGGGTCAACGGCTCTCCGGCAATTCCTCCCCCTGTTCGCGCGACCTTCCGCAGCTTCACGGCAATGCGGCGCAGCGGGCCCATGCCCACGCGCCCTGGTGTGTTGTTACGAAGGAAACGCAACATGAAGCGCATGCTCATCAATGCCACGCAGGCCGAAGAACGCCGCCTGGCCATCGTCGACGGACAGAAGCTCCTCGACTACGAAATCGAGATCGAAGGGCGCGAACAGCGCAAGGGCAACATCTACAAGGCGGTGGTCACCCGCGTGGAGCCCTCGCTGGAGGCCTGCTTCGTCGATTACGGCGAAGACCGCCACGGCTTCCTGCCATTCAAGGAAATCTCGCGCCAATACTTCCAGGGCAACACCTCCCCGTCCCAGGCCCGCATCCAGGACGTGATCCGCGAAGGCCAGGAACTGCTGGTCCAGGTCGAGAAGGAAGAGCGCGGCAACAAGGGCGCGGCCCTGACCACCTTCGTCAGCCTGGCTGGCCGCTATGTGGTGCTGATGCCCAACAACCCGCGCGGCGGCGGCGTGAGCCGTCGCATCGAGGGCGAGGACCGCCAGGAACTCAAGGCTGCGCTAGACCAGCTCGAATACCCCAACGGCATGAGCATCATCGCCCGCACCGCCGGCATCGGCCGTGACGCGGCCGAGCTGCAGTGGGACCTGAACTACCTGCTCAAGCTGTGGAACGCCATCGACGGTGCCGCCAAGGGCGCCAAGGGCGCCTTCCTGATCTACCAGGAATCCAGCCTGGTGATCCGCGCCATCCGCGACTACTTCAACAGCGACATCGGCGAGATCCTCATCGACACCGATGACATCTTCGAGCAGGCACACCAGTTCATGAGCCACGTGATGCCGGAACACGGCCATCGCGTGAAGCGCTACCGCGACGACGCACCGCTGTTCTCGCGCTTCCAGATCGAGCACCAGATCGAGACCGCCTACAGCCGCATCGTGCAGCTGCCCAGTGGCGGCGCCATCGTGATCGACCAGACCGAAGCGCTGGTGGCGGTGGACGTGAACTCGGCCCGCGCCATCAAGGGCGGCGACATCGAGGAAACCGCCACCCGCACCAACCTGGAAGCCGCCGACGAAGTGGCCCGCCAGGCCCGCCTCCGCGACCTGGGCGGCCTGATCGTGATCGACTTCATCGACATGGAGGAGAGCAAGAACCGCCGCGAGGTGGAGAACCGCCTGCGCGACGCCCTGCGCCAGGACCGTGCCCGGGTGCAGTTCGGCTCCATCAGCAAGTTCGGCCTGCTGGAGATGAGCCGCCAGCGCCTCAAGCCCACCCTCAGCGAAGGCGCATCCATCCCCTGCCCGCGCTGCGGCGGCTCCGGCCACATCCGCGACACCGAGTCGTCGGCGCTGCAGATCCTGCGCATCATCCAGGAAGAATCGCTCAAGGACAGCACCGCCGCCGTGCTGGTGCAGGTGCCGGTCGAGGTGGCCAGCTTCCTGCTCAACGAGAAGCGCACCGAGATCACCAAGATCGAACTCAAGCAGCGCATCAGCGTGCTGCTGGTGCCCAACAAGTCGCTGGACACCCCGCATTACAAACTCGAGCGCATCAAGCACGACGACCCCCGCCTGGACAACCTGGATGCCAGCTACAAGCTGGCCGACGAGGTCGAGGACGTGGCCGCCGTGACCCGCCGCAGCCAGGAGCGCACCAACAAGCAGGAGCCGGTGATCAAGGGCGTGCTGCCCGATGGTCCGGCCCCGGTGGCCGCACCCAAGCCGGCAGCCGCCGCGCCGGTGGCGGCTGCGCCGGCGGTCGCTCCGGCCCCCGCTGCACCGGTGGCCGCACCGGTGGCGGCCAGCCCCGGTTTCTTCGGCTGGCTCAAGTCGCTGTTCGGCGGCAGCCCGGCGCCCGCACCGGCCCCGGTGGCACCGGCACCGGCAGCTCCCGCTGCCGACAAGACCGAGGGCCGCGATGGCCGCCGTGACGGCCGAGGCCGAGGCGGCCGTGGCGGCGAACGCAACGGCGAACGTGGCGAGCGCGGTCAGCGTGACGGTCAGCGCGATGGTCAGCGCCAGAACAATGGCCAGCGCGCCGCGCAGGGCGAGGGCCGCGAGGCACGCCAGGTGGAAGGCCGCGAGAACCCGCGTGGCGAGCGTGGCGAAGGTCGAAACAACGATGGTCGCCGCGGTGGCGAGCGCGGTGAACGTGGCGAGCGCGGCGAACGCGGTGGTGATCGTGGTGGTGAGGGCCGCCGTGACGGTCGTCGCGACGGCCGCCGTGACGCGCCGGCCGCTGAGGGCATCGAAGCCCAGACCGGTGTGGACACCGCTGTGGCGGTGGACAACGCCCCCGTCGCCGAAGGCCAGGAGCCGCAGCGCCGTGGCCGTGGCGGTCGGGGTGGCGAGCGCCGCCGCCAGGACGCCGACACCGCCACCACCGACGCCACCCAGGCTGCAGCCGATGGCAGCGCACAGCCGGACGCCGCGTCCGAAGCACCCGATGCCGGTGAGGCCCGTGCACCGCGCGAGCGACGCGGCCGTGACCGCTATGGCCGCGACCGCCGCCAGGGCGGCAACCGGGAGGACGGCGAGGTGCCGGCCCAGTCGAACGACACGGCCAACGCCGATGGAACCGTCGATGCAGTGACCGACGAAGCCCCGATGCGCAGCTACTTCACCCAGCCGGCCGCTGTATCGGCAGCTCCGGTGACGGCCGAGCAGGCCGCACCCGTCGAAGCAGCCGCCACACCGGAGCGCCGTGAGCGTGCCGAACGTGCCGAACGCACTGAGCGCAGCGAACGCGCACCGCGCCGCAGCAGCGAGTCGCAGGCCACCACCGTGGCCGCACCGGTGGCTGCTGCACCGGCTGCCCCCCAGGGCATGCCCAAGGTGCAGCCCTTCGAGCTGCCGCTGTCCGAACTGGACGCCGTGGCCCGCGCCAGCGGCCTGGAGTGGGTCAATTCGGACGCCGCCAAGGTGGCCCAGGTGCAGGCCGCGATCGCCGCCGAGCCCCGCCCGGTGCATGTGCCGCGCGAGCCCAAGCCGCCGGTGGTGATCGATGAAGGTCCGCTGATCCTGGTCGAGACCCGCAAGGACCTGCGCGAGATGACGCTGCCGTTCGAGACCCGCTGAAGGATCCGGCAGCCAATAGAAAAGCCGACCCTCGGGTCGGCTTTTTTCATGGGGCCTGGCACCGACGCGAACCGGTCGGGGCGCTCAGTCGATCTGCGCTGCGGCTTTCCAGGCCGCCTGGGCGGCCGCCTCGTCGCCCCGCTCTTCGGCCAGGCGGGCCAGCGAGCGCCAGGTGCGCCGCAGCAGCGCGGGATCGCTCAGGCCGTGACGGGCTTGCCCCAGCAACTGAGCGGCCTTGCCCCAAAGCTGGCGCTGCATGCAGGCCTGACCGGCCAGGTACTGCAGGCAGGCATTGCCGGGCCGCTGGCGCTGGCGCTGTTCCAGCGCTGCCAGGCCGGCTGCGTCCAGGCTGGCCAGCCCGGTTTCCAGGGTGGTCACCATGAGGTGCTGCTGGGTGCTGCTGAGCTGATCGAAACCCGCCCACAAAGGCTCCAGCCATTCGCGGACCTGCTGGTGCAGCAGCGCCGGATCGGAGGCACTGCCGATCAATGCGCCGGCGCGGCGGGCAGCTGCCAGGGCGATGTCGGGGGTCTGACGCTCGGTGGCATCCAGGCTGTCCCAGACCTTCTGGAGCTGGGCGATGTCGTGCGCTTCGCGCAGGGCGTCGAGCAACAGGCTGCGGATGACGCTGCGGGCGGCATCGGGCGAGAAGGCGCGGTGCTTGGCCAGCAGCCGGGCAGCATCCAGGGCATCGGCGGTGGCATGGCCCAGCTGGGCCATGCGCAGCTTCAGGCGTACCGCCTGGATGCGTCGCGTGGTGCGCTGGGGCAGTTCGGCAAAGCGGGCGCGGGCGGCGGCAGCGTCACGGTCTTCCAGCGCCCAGTGAACCGCGCGCAGCATGGCGCCTTCGGTGGCTTCGGGGGCGCTGCGCTGCAGGCCCGGCTGGAGCGCAGCCTGCAGGAACCGGTCGCGCTGATCCTTGTTCTGCAGCGACTGCGCGCTCTCGGCCACCATCAGATGGGCCAGCACCATCCACTGATCGCGCCGGGGCCATTCGGCCGCCGACGGCTGCTGCAGCACCTCCACCGCATGCCGGGCCGCCATCTGCGCCCGCACGAAGCGCCCAGCCAGCTGGTGCGACAGCGCGTCCAGGATGGACGACACGACGGCCCGTTCGGCCTGCAGGCGCCGCCAGCGGCGGGCCTGCACCGGAAGGTCGCGCAGCAGGGCAAACGCCCGCAGCGCCAGGTGGACCAGCAGGAACAGCGCGATGCCGCCAAACAGGAACAGGTTGAAGGAGATGTCGTAGCGCAGCGGCGGCCAGAACAGGGTGACGCTGGCGTTGTTGTCGCCCATGAGCAGCGCGGCGGCCACGGCCAGGGCTGTCAGGCCGAGCAACCAGAACACGCTGCGCATGGCGCCGGTCTGTCGGCTGCGCATCAACGTCCCCCGGCAGCGACCGCCAGGGCCGCCAGCGTTTCGTCCGGACGCGGCATCGGGCTGCCGGCCAGGTCCTTGCGCAGCCGGCCCAGGGTGTTGCTGGCGGTGGCCACCGGCGCGGCGGCGGTGTCGAAGTAGCGCTCGATCAGGGTCTCGATGGCGATCACGTCCACCTGGGCCGCCGACATGTTGCGCGCGGTCACGGCCAGACGGGCATTGAGCAGCCGCAGCTTGATGTTCTCGCGCAGGAAGAAGGACTGCTCCGGCGCCAGCAGTGCGGCCTCGGGGTGGTCGATGCGGGTGACCCGCACCAGATCGCGGGCGCTGTCCAGGGCATCGGTGCCGATCTGGTGCCACAGGCCGGTCCACCACCGGGCCACGGCCTCCCGCCAGCCCACCGGGGGTTGTGCGCCGGCTTCGGGGTCTTCCATGGCAGGTGCCACAGCCGGCGCAGCCGATGGCGGCAGGCTGGACCGCCGCAGCCCGACCTCGTTGAGCAGAGGCCAGTTGTCGACCTGGCGGCTGAGGTCATCGAGCTGCAGGGCCAGCGTGGGAATGTCGGCCAGCGGGGTGGACTGCAGCCGTTCGATGTCGCGCGCAATGGCCCGCTGCACCGGGTTCAGACGGGGCTGGGCCGAACGGGCAATGCGCTGGTCGGCGGCCTTGAGCGCGGTCAGCAGCGGCTGGGCGCTGCCGGTGAGCTGGGCCTGCTGCACCGCCAGGCGAACGGCGGAGTCCAGGTCCTGGATCAGGTTGTCGTCGCGCGAGCGCGAGAGCGAGAGCATCAGCTCTTCGAGCTGGGTGCGCTGCAGGCTGACCTCGGACAGCCGCACCTCGGCCACCGTCAGGCGGGCCTGCAGTTCCTGGGCCAGCTCGTCGGACCGGGCTGCCTGCGCCTGGGCCTTGGCCACCTGCTCGGCCGTTTCGCGGGCCCGCTCGGCCAGCTCGACCTGGGTGGTGGACAGCTTCTGCCACTGCAGACCGGCAAAGGCCAGGGCGCCCACGGCCAGCACCAGCGCCAGCGCCGGCAGGCCGATGCCGGCCGGGGGCGTGGAAGGGCGCTCGGGCGGGGTGGGCCGGGCGGACGTCTCGGCGGCGGGGGTGGGGTCAGTGGCGCTCATGATGGTTCTGCCAGGGATTCTAGGACCCGCAACACATCGGGCAGCACCGGCCGGGCCTGCACCACACGGCCAAAACCGAGCGCCTGCGCCGCCTCGGCGATGCGGGGATGGGTGACCACCGCACAGGCGCCCGACCAGTCGATGCCCACGGCCCGGCCGGGCAGGGCCGCCACCGCCTCGGAGGCGCTGAGCAGCCACACCGATCCCGGTGCGCTCAGGCCCGCCAGCCGCTGCAGGGCCGGGGTGTCGAACACGGCGGGACGGCGTTCGTAGGCCACGCAGACCTCCACCTGTGCGCCGGCCTCGCGGCAGCGGGCCAGGAGCCAGTCACGGCCATGGCCGGCCAGGCCACCCTCGGGCGCGTCGGCCTGTCCGTCGGAGCGGCCGCGCACCACCAGGATTCGCTTGCCCGGCCCCACCTGCGACTGCACCACCGGCCACAGGTGCTCGGAATCGAACTGCGCGGCGTCGGACGGCGGGCTGTCGATGCGGTCGGCCGGCAGACCCAGGGCACCCAGCGCATGGGCCAGCACCCGCGCCGTGCCGGGACCCGGTGCCCAGAAACGGGTGGCGGGCGTGATGGCCGGGCGCACCAGATCGGGCGAGTTCATGAAGCGCTGGACCGCCGAGCCGCTGACGAACATCAGGCCGTCGCAGGCCGGCCATTGCGAGCGCCAGTGGGCCAGTGCGTGGCGCAGCGCCGGATCCTGGGGATCACCGATGTGGATCAGGGGCCAGGCTTGCGCAGCCCAGCCTTGCGAGCGCAGCACCTCGACCCAGGCACCGGCCTCGGGTTCTGGGCGGGTCACCACCACCGGACCGAGCCGGCTGGTGGCAGGCCCGGACCGGTGTTCGGCCACGGCCTCAGGCCTCCTTGACGACGGGTCGCGCGCCGGCCTGCTGCAGGGCCAGCGCCACCCGCTGCCCCAGCGCTTCCGCTTCCGCCAGGCTGCTGGCGGCCGCCTGCGCCGAGGTCTGCACCAGACGCGCGTCGCCTTCCGGATCACCCCAGGCGGCCTGCAGCTGCAGCTGGCCGTCGGCGGTCCAGTCGGCGTGGGCCGCCAGCGGCATGGAGCAGCTGCCACCCATGGCGCGGGAGACGGTGCGTTCGGCCGCCACGCGCAGCCAGGTGGGCATGTGCACCAGCGGGCGCAGCGCCTCGACCAGTTCGGGTCGGCCGGCACGGATCTCGATGCCCAGGGCACCCTGGCCGGCGGCCGGCAGCGAGGTGGTGATGTCGAAGATGGCGCGGATGCGCGCTTCAAGTCCCAGGCGCTTGAGGCCGGCGGCAGCCAGCACGATGGCGTGGTACTGGCCTTCATCGAGCTTGCGCAGGCGGGTGTCGAGGTTGCCGCGCAGGGGTTCGATGCGCACGTCGGTGCGGCCCAGCGCGTCCAGTGCGGCACGCAGCAGCACCACGCGGCGCAGGCTGGAGGTGCCCACCACGCCGTCCTTCGGCAGATCGGCCAGGCCGGTGCAGTGCGGCGAGACCCAGGCATCGCGCGGGTCCTCGCGCTCCATGACGCAGGCCAGCTCGAAGCCGGGCGGCAGGTCCATGGGCACGTCCTTGAGCGAGTGCACCGCGATGTCGGCACGGCCGTCGTCCAGCGCGGTCTCGAGTTCCTTCACGAACAGTCCCTTGCCACCCACCTTGGACAGGCTGCGGTCGAGGATCTGGTCACCCAGGGTGGTCATGCCCAGCAGCGTGACACTGTGGCCCTGGGCCTGAAGCAATGCCTTGACATGCTCGGCCTGCCACAGGGCCAGACGGCTCTCGCGGGTGGCGATGGTGATGGCCAGGGGGGCGGGGGACGTGGCAGGCGGCATGGCTGACGGGAAGCTGGCGCCCTGCAGACCGAGGGCGTTTGGGGCACCCGGCAGAGCCCGGGCAGAGGTCGATCGGATGCTAGCATGGCCCACCGCCTGTCCCGACCCCGCGCCCCGCGCGCCTCCCACCGCCAGAGCCATGAGCCGAACGCCCGCGCGCCGCGCCGCCACGCCCTCTTCCGCGTCCAAGGACCAGCCCCTGATCGACGACATCCGGCTGCTGGGTCGCATGCTCGGCGACGTGATCCGCGAACAGGAAGGCGAAGGCGCCTACGCGCTGATCGAACAGATCCGCCAGCTCTCCGTGGCCTTCCGGCGGCACGACGACGCCTCGGCCGACAAGGCCCTCAAGAAACTGCTCAAGGGCCTGTCCAGCGACCAGACGGTCAGCGTGATCCGGGCCTTCACCTACTTCAGCCACCTGGCCAACCTGGCCGAAGACCGGCACCACATCCGCCGCCGCGCGGTGCACGAGCGCGCCGGGCAGCAGCAGCAAGGCAGCCTGGGACTGGCGCTGGAGCGGCTGCGCAAGGCCGGCGTGGCGCCACAGGACGTGGCCATCGCCCTGACCCAGGCCCATGTGTCGCCGGTGCTCACCGCCCACCCCACCGAGGTGCAGCGCAAGAGCATCCTGGACGCCGAACGCGCCATCGCCCGCCTGCTGGCCGAGCGCGACAGCGCCTCGCCCCGCGAGCAGGGCGACATCGACCGCCAGATCCGCGCCCGCATCACCCAGCTCTGGCAGACCCGCCTGCTGCGCTTCACCAAGCTCACGGTGGCCGACGAGATCGAGAACGCGCTGAGCTACTACGAGACCACCTTCCTGGAACAGATCCCGCGCCTGTACCGCGAGCTGGAAGACGGTCTGGGCCAACCGGTGGCGCCCTTCCTGCGCATGGGGCAATGGATCGGTGGCGACCGCGACGGCAATCCCAACGTGACCGCCGAGACCCTGGAGCTCGCGCTGAAAAGCCAGGCCGAGATGGTGCTGCGCCACCACCTGACCCAGGTGCACCTGCTGGGGGGCGAGCTGTCGGTGTCCGCCATGCTCTCGGGCGTGACGCCGGCCATGCAGGCGCTGGCCGAGCGCTCGCCCGACACCAACGCCCACCGCCAGGACGAGCCTTACCGGCGGGCACTCACCGGTGTGTATGCCCGGCTGGCGGCCACGTTGCAGGCGCTCACCGGCACCGAGGCGGCACGCCATGCGGTGGCGCCGCAGCACCCGTATGCGTCGGCCGACGAGTTCCTTTCCGACCTGCGCACCATCGAGACATCGCTGCAGTCCCACCACGGCGAAGCCATGGTGGAGGCACGGCTGCGGCCGCTGCTGCGGTCGGTGGAGGTGTTCGGCTTTCACCTGGCCACGCTGGACCTGCGGCAGAGCTCCGACCAGCACGAGCGCGTGGTGGCCGACCTGCTGGCCCACTCCCGCATCGAGCCCGACTACAGCGCCCTCGACGAACCTTCGCGCCAGGCCCTGCTGCTGCGGGTGCTGAACGACGCGCGGCCTCTGCGTGTGCCTGGCGCAGCCTACAGCGACCATACGCTGGGCGAACTGGCCATCTTCGAGACCGCCCGCAGCGGCCGCGAGCGTTTCGGCCCGCATGCCATACGCCACGCCATCATCAGCCATACCGAGACGGTGAGCGACCTGCTGGAAGTGCTGGTGCTGCAGAAGGAATGCGGCCTGTTGCGCGGCACGCTCGACCACGACGCGCAGGCCGACCTGATCGTGGTGCCGCTGTTCGAGACCATCGAAGACCTGCGCCAGGCAGCGCCCATCATGCAGGCCTATTACGACCTGCCCGGCATCCGGGCCATGGTGCAGCGCGGCCAGAGCGCCGGCTACCACGAGCAGGACGTGATGCTGGGCTATTCCGACAGCAACAAGGACGGCGGCATCTTCACCAGCAACTGGGAGCTCTACCGCGCGGAGATGGCGCTGGTGAAGCTGTTCGATGGCAGCCCCATCCGGCTGCGCATGTTCCACGGCCGGGGCGGCACCGTGGGCCGGGGCGGCGGCCCGAGCTATCAGGCCATCCTGGCGCAGCCGCCGGGCACGGTGCGCGGCCAGATCCGCCTGACCGAGCAGGGCGAGGTGATCGGCTCCAAGTACGCCAACCCCGACATCGGCCGGCGCAACCTGGAAACCCTGGTGGCCGCCACGCTGGAGGCCACCCTGCTGCCCACCGCCAAGCCGGCACCGAAGCGCTTTCTGGACGCTGCCGACGCGCTGTCGCAGGCCAGCATGGCCGCCTACCGGGCGCTGGTGTACGACACGCCGCGCTTTGCCGAGTATTTCTTCTCGGCCACGCCCATCCGCGAGATCGCCGAACTCAACATCGGCTCGCGCCCGGCCTCGCGCAAGGCCAACCAGCGCATCGAAGACCTGCGCGCCATTCCCTGGGGCTTCAGCTGGGGCCAGTGCCGGCTCACCCTGCCGGGCTGGTACGGCTTCGGCTCGGCGGTGCAGGGCTTCCTCGACCAGGACGGACCGTCCGGCCGACCGGCACGGCTGGCCCTGCTGCAGCAGATGGTGCGGCAGTGGCCCTTCTTCGCCACCCTGCTGTCCAACATGGACATGGTGCTGGCAAAAAGCGACCTGGCACTGGCCTCGCTGTACGCCGAGCTGGTGGACGACAAGCGCCTGCGCCGCCAGGTGTTCGGCGCCATCGAGGCCGAATGGCACCGCACCGCCGAAGCGCTGACGCTCATCACCGGCGAGGCCGACCGGCTGGCCGGCAACGCCGCGCTGCAGCGCTCGATTCGCCACCGCTTCCCCTACATCGACCCGCTGCACCACCTGCAGGTCGAGCTGATCCGGCGCTGGCGCACCAACGCCCGGCCCAGCGACCGGGACGACAAGGTCAAACGCGGCATCCACATCGCCATCAACGGCATCGCGGCCGGCCTGCGCAACACCGGCTGACACCCCCAGGGGTGATGGCTCGCGGCCTACAATGGCCCGGTGGACATCCTGACCAACGCCGACCTGCATTGCCACTCCGTCGTCTCCGACGGCACCCTCACGCCTGAAGCCCTGGCCGAACGCGCCAAGGCCAACGGCGTGGAGCTGTGGGCCCTGACCGACCACGACGAGCTGGGCGGGCAAGCGCGCGCCATGGCAGCAGCCCGGGCCGTGGGCCTGCCCTACCTGACCGGCGCCGAGATCTCGGTGACCTTTCTGGACATCACGGTGCACATCGTCGGCCTGGGCATGGACCCCGACCACCCTGAACTGGTGGCCGGTCTGCGTGCCACCCGGGGCGGCCGCGAACAGCGCGCCCGCGAGATGGCCGACGACCTGGCCCGCGTGGGCATCAAGGGCGCGTTTGAAGGCGCGCTGCGCTATGTGGGCAACCCGGACCTGATCTCGCGCTCGCACTTTGCCCGCCACCTGGTGGACACCGGCGTGTGCAAGGACATCCCCGAGGTGTTCCGCAAGTACCTCACCGAAGGCAAGCCCGGCTTCGTGCCGCACCGCTGGGCCCGGCTGGGCGATGCGGTGCGCTGGATCGTGGGTGCCGGCGGCGTGGCCATCGTGGCCCACCCGGGGCGCTACGCCTTCACGCCCACTCAGGAATACGCGCTCTTCACCGAATTCAAGGGCCATGGCGGCCAGGGTGTGGAGGTGGTCACCGGGGCGCACAACGCGTCCGACGTGGTCAAGTACACCGGCTTCTGTGCCGAGTTCGGTCTGGCCGCCTCGCGCGGCAGCGATTTCCACAGCCCCGACGAAAGCCACACCGACCTCGGGAAATTGCCCGACCTGCCCGGCCACCTCACGCCGGTGTGGTCGCTGCTTGCCTCCCGCGTCCACTGATGTCGGACCCCTTGCAGGCATCGGGCGCCCGGGCGCTCACCGGCATTGCCTTTCTGGTCACCGCCACCGCCTGCTTCGCGGTGCTCGACACCACCGTCAAGTACGTCGGTGCCTTCATCCCGGTGCTGGTGGCGGTGTGGTTCCGCTACATGTTCCAGGCCGTGCTGGTGTCGGCGGTGATGTTGCCTCTGCGGGGCCGCAGCCTGCTGCGCACCAGCCACCCCCGTTTCCAGCTGCTGCGCGGCGGTTTGCTGCTGCTGGTGAGCGTGCTGTCGTTCCTGAGCGTGCAGTACATGCCGGTGGGCGAATTCACCGCCATCGTCATGATCTCGCCGCTGGTGGTCACGCTGCTGGCCGCGCTGTTCCTGCACGAACGCGTCACGCCCATGCGCTGGGTGCTGGTGATGGGCGGTTTCGCCGGCGCACTCATGGTGGTGCAGCCGGGCGGTGGTGTGGTGGGCTGGGCGAGCCTGCTGCCGCTGGTGATGGTGCTGCTGTACGCCGCCTTCCAGATCCTCACCAGCCGCATGGCCCGCACCGAAGACCCCATGACCATGCACTTCTACACCGGCTGGGTGGGAGCGGCGCTGTCCACCGCCATCCTGCCGCTGGTGTGGCAGGCCATGCCGGATGCGCGCACCTTCTGGCTGCTGTGCCTGGTGGGGCTGATGGGCAGCATCGGGCACTTCCTGCTGATCCTGGCCTTTGCCCGCACGCCGGCGGCCACGCTCACCCCGTTCCTGTATGCCCAGATCGGTTTTGCCATGCTGTGCGGCTGGGCCGTGTTCGGCCATGTGCCCGGCCCGCTGGAGCTGGCCGGCATCGGACTGATCGTGCTGTGCGGCGCTACGGCCAGCGTGCTGGCCTCGCGCGCCCGGCAGCCGGTGGAACCGCCCGAACCCTGAGGTGGCCCCATGTCGCAGTTGTTCAGTGTCCATCCCGAGAACCCGCAGGTCCGGCTGCTGAAGCAGGCGGTGCAGCTGCTGCAGGGTGGCGGCGTGCTGGCCGTGCCCACCGACTCCAGCTATGCCCTGGTCTGCCACCTGGACGACAAGGCCGCCGTGGACCGGCTGCGCCGCATCCGCCAGGTGGACGACCGCCACCACCTCACGCTGCTGTGCCGCGACCTGAGCGAACTCGCCAGCTATGCCCGGGTGGACAACCGCCAGTACCGGCTGCTCAGGACGGCCACGCCCGGGCCCTACACCTTCATCCTGGAGGCGAGCAAGGAAGTGCCGCGCCGGGTCAGCCATCCGTCGCGCAAGACCATCGGCCTGCGGGTGCCCGACCACGCCGCCCTGCGCGCCCTGCTGGAACTGCATGGCACGCCGCTGCTGGCCACCACACTCATCCTCCCCGGCGATGACGGACCGCTGAACGACCCCGAAGACATCCGCGAGCGGCTGCAGCACGAACTGGCCGGGGTGATCGATGCCGGCGCCTGCGCGCTGGAGCCCACCACGGTGATCGATCTCACCCCCATGGGCACCGGCGGCGAACCCGAGGTGCTGCGCCAGGGACAGGGCGAACTCTCCCGCCTCGGGCTCTGAGCGGCCGGCTCTGGGACAATCCGCCGATGGACATCGCCCTCATCATCCAGACGGTCACGCTCTACGCGATACCGGTGCTGTTCGCCATCACGCTGCACGAGGCCGCCCACGGCTACGCGGCGCGCCATTTCGGCGATCCCACCGCCCACCTGCTGGGCCGCATCACGGTCAACCCGGTCAAGCACATCGACCCGGTGGGCACCATCGCCATGCCCCTGCTGCTGTACTTCGCCACCGCCGGGGCCTTCCTGTTCGGTTATGCCAAGCCGGTACCGGTCAATTTCGGGCGGCTGCGCAACCCCAAGCGCGACATGATCTGGGTGGCCCTGGCCGGCCCGGGGGCCAACCTGATACAGGCCATCGGCTGGCTGGTGCTGCTGTATGCGCTGATCGGTGCCGGCATCGACGAACGCTTCTGGCTGCAGATGTGCCGCGCCGGCGTCACCGTGAACCTGGTGATGTTCGCCTTCAACCTGTTCCCGCTGCCGCCGCTGGACGGCGGCCGCATCCTGGTAGGCCTGCTGCCCTGGCGCCAGGCCGAGATGCTGTCGCGCGTGGAGCCGTTCGGCTTCTTCATCGTGCTGGCGCTGGTGGTGTCGGGCCTGGTGGGCAGCTACTGGCTGCGCCCGCTGATGGACCTCACGCTATCGGCCATCGAACTGCTGCTGACCCCGCTGCGCCTGCTCCTGACCTGATCGACCTTCCTGCCTTTCATCCGCCATGCAACCTGTGCGCGTCCTCACCGGCATCACCACCTCCGGCACCCCCCACCTGGGCAACTACGTGGGTGCCATCCGCCCCACCGTGCGGGCCAGCCGCCTGGCCGACGTGGAGAGCTTCTACTTCCTGGCCGACTACCACGCACTCATCAAGACCGGCGACCCGACCCGGGTTCAGCGCTCCACGCTGGAGATTGCCGCCACCTGGCTGGCCTGCGGGCTGGACCCGGAGAAGGTCACCTTCTACCGCCAGTCCGACATCCCCGAGATTCCCGAACTCTGCTGGCTGCTGACCTGCGTGACCGGCAAAGGCCTGCTCAACCGGGCCCATGCCTACAAGGCTTCGGTGGACAAGAATACCGCTGCCGGCACCGAACCGGACGATGGCGTGACCGCCGGCCTGTTCATGTACCCGGTGCTCATGGCCGCCGACATCCTGATGTTCAACGCCCACCAGGTGCCGGTGGGCCGCGACCAGGTGCAGCACATCGAGATGGCGCGCGACATCGCATCGAGCTTCAACCACCTGTATGGCGAGCACTTCACCCTGCCGGAGGCCGCCATCGAGGCGCATGTGGCCACCCTGCCCGGGCTGGACGGCCGCAAGATGAGCAAGAGCTACGACAACACCATCCCGCTGTTCGTGCCGCGCGAGCAGCTGCGCAAGCTGATCATGGGCATCGTGACTGACTCGCGCCTGCCCGGCGAGCCCAAGTCCACCGAGGGCTCGGCCCTGTTCCAGCTCTACCAGGCCTTCGCCACCGAGGCCGAGACCGCCGACCTGGCCCGCGCGTACGCCGAAGGCATCGCCTGGGGCGAAGCCAAGGAACGCCTGTTCGAGCGCCTCGACCGGGAAATCGCGCCGATGCGGGCGGTCTACGACGAACTCATGAAGGACCCGGCCCGCATCGAAGCGGTGCTCAAGGCGGGCGCCGCCAAGGCCCGGGCCACCGCCACCCCGTTCACCGCCCGCCTGCGGCACGCCGTGGGCCTGCGCCCGCTGGACCAGGCCGCCGAGGTGCGCAAGGGCAAAGGCGCAAAGGCAGCAGGGCCGGTGTTCAAGCAGTACCGGGAGGCCGACGGCCGCTTCCACTTCAAGCTGACCGATGCCAAGGGCACGGTGCTGCTGCTGAGCCGGGGTTTCGAGGCCCCGCGCGAGGCGGCCCAGGCCATGGCCCGCATCCAGGCCGAGGGGTTGGCTGCGGTGGACGCGCTGCAGGACCGCCTGGAGCCGACACCCGACCCGGTGGCACTGGCATCGGCCCTGGCCGCACTGGCAACCCCGGATGGCGCCCTGTAATTCAAAGTGATTACATCTTTTCGCGCAAAAGTGATTTGTGAGAAATAGGGATGTATCCCGGGTTTTATGGGACCATAGTGCAGCCGTAAAAGCACCACAATAAGGCTATTCTGATATTTGAAAACCTGACCACAGCGCCCGCCATGAGCATCTTTGTTATCGACGACCACCCCCTGATGCGCGAAGCCGTGGTGATGCTGCTGCGGCGCCTGCGCGCCTCCACCCAGGTGGTGGAGCTGGAGCGGCTGGCCTCGGTCAGCAAGGCGATCGCCGAACACGGCGAGCCGGAACTGGTCTGCCTGGACCTCAAGCTGCCCGACACCAACGGGGTGTCCGGCGTCCGGGAAGTGCGCCAGATGCTGCCCGACACCTCGCTCATCGTGCTCTCCGCCTCGCCCTCTTCCGATTACGAAGACCTCGCCCGCGAAGCCGGTGCCGACGCCTATGTCGAGAAATCGGCCGGTGCGGCCCAGATCGCCAAGGTGCTGCGCGAATTCCTGGCCGAGGAAGCCGGCGACGACGAAAACGCCCCCACCATTCCCGACAAGCTGTCCAAGCGGCAGAAACAGCTGCTGGTCATGCTGGACCGGGGCCTGTCCAACCGCGACATCGCCGAGCAGCTCAGCATCAGCGAGCACACCGTCAAGGTTCACCTGTGGCGGCTGTTCCGCCGGCTCAATGTCAAGAGCCGCTCGCAGGCCAGCCACCTGGCCCGCACCGCCGGCCTGCTCGACCTCTGAGGGTCTCCAGGCCCGGCTTCAGCCGGCCTCGGTGCCGCCCTGGATGGCGCGGCCATCGGTCACGGTGGTCAATGAACCGGGTTCCTGCTGGGTGAAAGCGGGCAGCAGCACCCGGAACACGCTGCCCCGGTTGGCCTCCGAATTCAGCGAGAGCTGGTAGCCCATGAGCGACGTCAGCTTGGAGACGATGGTCAGCCCCAGGCCCAGGCTGTCCTCGGTGCCCTGGTGCTGCGAGACCCGGAAGAACTCTTGGAAGATGGCCTGCTGGTGCTCGCGCGCAATGCCCACACCGGTGTCCCAGACCTCGAACACCAGCATGTCGTCGCGGTGGCGCAACCCCAGCAGCACACCACCGGAATGGGTGTGGCGCAAGGCGTTGGACAGCAGGTTGCCCAGGATGCGGCGCAACACCACCGGATCGGACCACAGCACCGTCGGCCGGGTGTAGGTGCGCAGCTTCAGGCCCTTGCCCTGGGCCACCGGCTCGAACTGCAGCTGCAGGTCGGCAAACAGCTTCTCCACATCGACATGCTGCAGGTTGACCTTGTAGTTGCCGGCATCGATGCGGGTGAGGTCGAACAGCGAATCGAACAGCTCGTTGATGGCGCGGGTGGACTGCAGGATGCGGGGGGCAATGTCGCGGGCCATTTCCGGCTCGCTGGCCAGCCAGTCGGCATACAGGCTCAAGGCGTGCACCGGCTGGCGCAGGTCGTGCGCGGCCGAGGCCAGGAACCGGTTCTTGGTGGCCACGGCCCGCAGCGAGGCACGGGTCTGCAGGGTGAGCGAATCGATGAGTTCCTGGTTGGAGAACTGCAGCTCGAAGCTGGACCGGTGCACCTGGTGCAGGCGTGCGCCGGCCACCATCATCAGGAACCAGAACACCAGCATCACGGTGCCGAACAGGATGCCTTTCTGGAAAACATCCGGCTGGTCGATGTGCAGCGCCGTCAGCCCGATGACGGCCAGCAGCACCGACAGCGACAGGCTGTTGGCATAGCTGCGGAACACCGGCAGGCAGGCGCTGAAGCCGGTGAGGTTGAGCAGGCCCTGCCCCAGCACCACCACCGCACACACGAACTGCGTGGTCACGCTGGCCTGCAGGTAACTCAGGATCACCGGGCCTGCCCAGAGCACGGCCACCGCCGCCCAGCTCCAGCGGTACCGGTGCACGAAGTCCAGGCGCTGGGGCCCTTCCACATGGTCGTACTGCAGCCGGTACAGCCCGATCAACCGGTAGCGGTAGGCGAGCATGGCCAGCATCAGCAGCGTCCAGACCACCAGCGCCGGCGTATGGACCTCGCCCGCCATCAGGTACACCAGCACCGGCAACGAGATGCTGGCCGCCAGCAGCGAAGGCCCGACGTTGTCCATGAGCACGCCGATGAGCTGCGAGTCGACCCACTGGTCCCGAACCTCGGGCGATGCGGGCATGTGCTGGTAGGTGGCTGGCTGGGTGTCGACGAGCATGGGCGCGGGCGGTTTTCGCGGATTGTCGCATCGCGTCCCCCGCGGCCGCGTGCGAAATGGCGCGGCTTTCTGTCCTGCTAGAATCCTGGGCTTCGACGCGCGGAGAGATGGCAGAGTGGTCGAATGCACCGGATTCGAAATCCGGCGTACAGTTTTGGCTGTACCGAGGGTTCGAATCCCTCTCTCTCCGCCACCGACCTCAAAGCCCCTGCAGACATCTGCAGGGGCTTTTTCGTTGGCCGAACGCAAGCGCTGCAGCACGGCGGCAAAGCCTTTGCCAGGGGGCAGGCCAAGCTTGAGATATCGGCCGACCAGGCGGCTGATGGTCTGTGGTCTCATGGGCACCAGGATCTGTATCCGACAGAAAGCGCCAATCAGGACAACCCGGGGTCAACTGCCCGGATTGTCCGCACCGCACTCCCATCGGCAGAGAACACCCGGCATCTCTGGCCGGGGCCATCGACTCAGGCCGTCAGGGCCTGAACTGTGCCACCAGCGCCTCTGCCTGGGTCGGGCTCATGCCCATGCTGAGTGCCCGTTCGCGAGCCTTCACCAGACCCGTGGTGAGGGTCTCTTCATACGCCTCGGCAACTGTCTGATCACTCTGCACATCCACACCCAGGGCCTTCAGGATGGCGGCCTTTTGCGTGTCATCAGGCTGGAGACTCGCGACCGATGCATCAAGATGTTCGTTGAAACGCTTGGTCACTTCGGCAGGCGTGAGGTCAGCGGGGAGACTGACACCGAAATCACTCAAGGCCTGTCGCTGCTTGTCCACGGTCATGACACCCTCAGTGCCGCCTGCGTACTCTTCGCGGATCGCCTTGAGAGTAGCGGTGCGTGCCTCCTCGCGCAGCGCATCGACAGCAGCATTGATCGCTGCTGCGTTCTGAACTTCAGGCACACGAAGCAGCTGCAATGCTCGGGGCTGCTCCCCAGCCTGGAACTGGCGAGCCAGAGCTAGCAGGTCAACCAGGCTGGCCTCCTCCGTTTCGGGTTCATCGGGCGGTGGCGGACGGCGGTCCACATGCAGGCCGAACGAGGTCACCACCTGTTTCCAGCGCGCTGCCTTGACAAGGTGTGGCTTGAGGCGAGCGGTCATCGCATAGGGGTTCTTGACCCGGGCGCCTTCCTTCTCTGCCTTGGCCGCTGCTGCATCGGCCGCAGCCTTTTCTGCAGGCGTCAGCAGCTTGGCCATGTCCTCCTTGGCGGCTGACCGCTCCTTCTCGGCGTTGGCCTGCGCGGTTTCATAGGCCTTCTGATTTTCAGCCTTCCGCTGGCGCTTCTCCCGCTCGCTGAGGGCGGTGTCGGCATCGACCTTCGCATCGGCAGCTTCACGGGCTGCAAGAGCGGTCTTCTCCGAGGCGATGGCGGTGAGATCGCGGGTCCTGGCTGCGAGCATGCCGGATGCCTTGCGATCGGCCTCAGCCTTGCGCTCTTCAATGGCTTTCTTCCGAGCGTCGTAGGTGGCTGGCTTGGGCGTGATGGCATCCAGTTCCGCCAGCTCACGCTGTCGCACCAGTTCGGCATCCGTCTTGCTCCGATCGGCCTCGGCGCCCGCGCGTGCAATGTCGGCTTCACTCTGGCTCTTGATGAGCGCCTGATCACGCTCAAGGGCTTTCGCATCCTTGTCCCGACGGGCCTGTGCTTCCAGCTGGGCTATCTCGTCCGGCTTCTTGTTGGCTTTTTCGGCCGCGAGCTTCTGGTCGATCTTGGCCACCTCGCTGTCGTAATCCTTCCTGGCCTGATCGTCTGCGGTCTTGCGATTGTCATCCGCAGTGGCCTTGGCCTGACGCTCGGCGAAATCCGCCTGGGCTACTGCCTGAGCCTGTTTCCTGTCGCGCTCTGCCGAAGCGATTGCATCATCATGGTGTTTCTTGCGCTCCGCGCTGCGCTCGTCGTACTTCTTGTTGATCTCACGCGCCTGGGCTGCCTTGTCAGCGGGGCTGGCTGAAGGATCGACTGCGGCCAGCTCGGCGCGTCGTTCGGCAGCATCCCGAGCCATTTCGATCACTTGCGCCTCGTCCGCCCGCTTCTTCTGAAGCTGCTCCTTCGCGACTGCTTGATCGTCCGCCACTTTTTTCAGGGCCAGAGCTTTCTGGTCCGCACTCAGACTGGAATCGCGCTCGATTCGAGTTTGTTCAGTGCGGGCCGTTTCCTCTGACTTTTGCAGCCCGTCACGCAGCTGCTTGTCCAGCGCAGCGATGCGCTCCTGTTGCTTGGCGCTCTCGGCGGCCTTGGCCACCGCGTCCTCCCTGCGCTTCTCCAGCCTCTTCTGTTGCTCTTCTCTTGCCTTGACGATGCCCTGATCCGAGTCCCGGTCCTTGTCTGCCTGTGCCACCGCATCGTCGCGCTTGGCCCTGGCCTCGAGCTTTGATTTCTCAGCGGCCTGCGCGGTCTCGGCCTTGCTGACTTCAGCCACCCTTTGGGCCGCATCCTTGCGCTGGGCATTTTCCTGCGCAGCTGCAGTGCGGGCCTTCTGCTTCTCTGCTTCTGCGGCAGCGATGCGCTGATCGTGCGCAGCTTGAGCGACCTCCAGGCGCTGTTTCTTCTCATCGGGCGACTGATCTGTCCGCCCCTCAATGACTTTCCTGGTGGCAGCCAGGGTTGCATCCGCATCCAGGCGGGCCTTGTCGAAGTCTGCGTCAGCCTGGCGATAGGCCTGGGTCAATGCCTGGTTGGCCTCGATCACCACCTGGTTGCGCTGCTGCTCGATACGACCGTCGTCAGCCAGCCGCTTGCTGTCAGCGGCCTGCTCGGCGTCGCGCTGCTCCCTGTCGGCGGTCCTGACCTTACGCCCCCTGTCCACGTCGGCGTTGGCCATGGCCATGCGAACCTCGTCGTCCGGAACCAGGAGATCACGCTTCATCTCGGCGTCAGCGATCCCCTCCTGTTTTTTCTGCTCCGCTGCGATACGGTCTTTATCGAACTGGTCACGGGCGAGCAGTTCACTCTGCGCTGCCTTGTCTGCATTGGCTCGCTTGACATCGGTGAGCGTCTTGTTGGCGTCGGCCATCGCTTTCTGTGCCTCAGCCGCATTGGCTTCCTTGCGCGCGGCCTTCTGATCTGCATCCAGCTGGGCATCAGCGTCCACGGCTGCATCCTTGCGCGCTTGCTCCTGCCGGGCTTTCAGAACAGCCGCATCGGCCACGTTTTGCGCCTTGACATCAGCGGAGTCCCGATCGGCGCGGGCCTTGGCTTCAGCTTGAACGCGTGCCGTGTCGGCCTGGACATTGAGTTCGTGTGCTGCCTTGTCGGCCTGAAGACGACCGACATCATCAGCCCGGCGAACCTGGGCATCGCGGCGTGCATCGTTGCTGGCAAACGATTCTGTGGCCGGTTTGGCCATGGCCACCTCGACCGCTGCCTTGTCCTCGCGATGGCGGATGGCCGAGTCGTCGGCCTTGCGCTGAGCTGCAAGCTTGTCGTTTCCTTGCTGGGTCAGCACCTTGTCCCGCTCAGCGGCAGCCTGGGTCGCATTGGCCAGCTTTGTTGTGGCCGCCTTCTCGGCGTTGGCCGTCTGTGCCGACTCAAAAGCACGCTGAATCTGGTCTTTGTCACTTTGAGGGGCGTCAGGAGCCAGCCTGGCCAGTGCTTGATCTCGTTCGCGCGCCGCTCGGTCGTCCCCCCTCTGACGGTCAAAATCGGCCTTCTGATCATCGCGGGCTCGCTTGCTGTCGATATCGGCGGCAGCACGTGCTGCGTTCCGATCGGCCTGCGCCGTGTTGTTGGCCAACTTGCTGGCGGTGTTGGTGTCCTTGCGGTCCTGCACTCTCTGGGCAAGGTTGGTATCTGCCTTGGCCCTTGTATCGGCATCACTTCCAAGATTGGCGATCCGGGTCTTGGCAGTGTCGGCGGCATTGGAGATCGCGGTGGTGGCATTGCCAACCCGGTTACGTACCGTGTTGGCTGCATCGCTGTCCTTGATCCGTTGTACGGTCTCAGCCACCTCGCGGCGTGCCTTTCGATCCGGGACGATCACACCCACGCTCACACTGACATTGCTCTTGGTGGATTGATCCACATCCTGTCGCTGCTCGATGCTCACTGCTGCGCCGTTGAGGTTGGTCGATCCCGCCTGGATGACAGTGCCCACGCCCTCGATTTTGGTGCCCTTGATGTCGACACCGCCCGCCGCTTTGATGTCGGCATTGCCACCGACCTTGATGGTGGCGTTCTGGTTGCTGACCTTGTTGGTGTCCTCATAGGCACCTTCCAGCTTGAAGCTGCCCTGTCCGCTGCCTTCCTTGGCATCACCCTTGGCCCCCACCTCCACCGAGGTGTTGTTGACACGCTTGGTGCTCGTGCTCACGGCTGATTCGATGACGAGCTTGCCGCTGCCCGCATCAATGCTGGCGTTCTCCTTCGCCTCGACCTGAGTCCCTTCCAGGCGAACGCCTTGACCCGCCTTGACCGTGAGGTTCGTGGCGCTGAGGGATCCGCCCGTACGGGTGGTGGACTGCGCCGACTCGTCTGTGCGCGACCCGGCCACCTTCGCTCCTCCTCCGGTGGCGCTCGCTTCAATGTCGACCTGGGCCGATGCTCCTTGCTTGCTGCTGCTGGATGTGCTTTCAAGCGCCTTGAAGTCCAGTTTGCCCTGGGTCTCGACAGTCGCATTGTTGGAAGCGGTGACCTTGGTGCCCTCCAGCGTGATGTCTCCACGAGACTTGAGCACGATATTGGCGGCACTGAGCGAACCAGCCTTGCCCGTCGACGAGGCTTCAGAGCTGTTCATCGTTCCGCCGCCTCCGCCAACGCTGCCTTCTTTTCCGACGAGGCTCACGGATACGCTGGCATTGGCGCTGACCTCATTGCTGGTTGCACTGGTGGTGTCCCTGGCAGCCAGGAAGTCGATCTTCCCTTCCTTGGCTTCAACGGTGGCATCCCCTGCCGCTTGCAGGCTGGTGCCGACAAGGGTCACATCCTTCTTGGCGGTGATGTTCAGGTCCTTCCCCGCCTTGAAACTGGCTGCCTGCTGGCTGGTGCTGCCCTCGGTCTCCGTCTTTTCGCTTCCCGAACCAGAGCCGGACAGGGTCAGATCAGCAGAGATGCCGACCGTCACGCTGCTCTCGGTGGTACTGGTGGTCGAGCGGCTCGAGCTGTCGGCCGTGCGGATGTTGACGCTTCCCTTGTCGGCCGCGACGTCAATCGACCCACCGGCCTCTACTTGCGTGCCCTGGAATGTGGCGTCGCCCTCACGAGCGCGGAAACGTGTGTTGCCACCGCTTCTGAAATCAGATGCAACGGCCTCGTTGCCGCTGCTGCTGCTGGTCGTCTTGGTCGACGAAATGCTGAACTCACCGGAGACAGCGCCTGCGTCCGGCACGCTCAGGTCATTGAGGCTTTCGCTGGCAGCAGCCATGTCGAAACCAGCCTTGTTGGTCTTGTCGTCAACAAAGCTTCCGACGACCGCACCCAGACCCAGTTCGACCTTGCCGCCCAGGGATGCGCTGACCGACAAGGAATCACCGGTTTCCGTATACGTGTTCTGAGCTGCCAGGCTGTTGATGCGATCGGCCTCCACGGCAATGTCGCCGCCAGCACTCACCCGGGTTCCCTGCTCGGTGAAGTCCCCGCCTGCATTGATGTTGATGTTTCCGCCCGATCTCAGGCCCGACACGCTCGCCGTGGTCTGGGTGGCTGATCCTTTGCTCTCGTTGCGTTCATATCCGAAGCCCGCACTGGCGCCGTCGAGAGATGCCTCGCCGCCCAGCGTGAACGCGTTGCTGGTGCTGCTGTTGGTGACGGTGGTGGTATCCCGGGCTGCCAGCACGTTGATGTTGCCGCCAGCAGCCAGGTTCATGTCGCCACCGGTTGCAAGACTGGATCCAACGATGTTCACATCGCCCTTGATCGCTCCGGGGCCGGCATTCAGATTGCCACCGATGGAAATGCCGGATCCTCGGTTGGTGGTGGCATCGATACTGGTCTTTTCTTCGCTGTTGGAGAACAGGGTGAGAGTCGCGCTGGCCGTACTCTCGGTGATGTTCTTGCCGGCATCAGCCTTGACCTCGGCCCCGAACGAACTGCTTGATGTCGTGGTCGATTCGACCTTGACCTTCTCCTCGAACGTCGTGACGTTGAGGTTGCCGCCAATGTTCTTCACATCCAGGTTTCCACCAACCGCCACATCGGAGCCCTTGATGTTGGTGTCTCCGCCAGAGGCCACGGCCAGGTTGCCCCGAATGTTCAGCGCGCTGGCTGCGCCCGTCGTACGCTCGATGGTCGTCGTCTCGGTGAAACGACTGTTCGCGCCGCTGGTGTTGGTCCGCTCATTTGTTCGGGATGTTTCACCCAAGGCGGTGATGTTGATGTTCCGCCCGGCGTCGAGACTTCCGTTGCCCGCAACATCCACCGAGCTGGCCTCGATGTTGATGTCACGTGCTGCACGGGCATCAAGATTGCCACCGACCGAGAGACCCGAACCGACCTGACGGGTGGTCTGCTCCAGACGGTTGGTATCTGTGGTGAATCCACCCACCTGCGCACTGGAGCTGCTGGCGCTGACGCTTTTCTGCTCGATGGCCGTGAAGGTGATGTCGTTCCCTGCTCGCAACGTTGCGTTGCCATCGGCGCTGACATTGCCGCCGCGGGAAACGATGTTCTGCATGGCGCCCAGCTTGAGATCGCCGCTGGACTCGATGCTTGCAGTCTCGCCCAGCACCGTGGAGGTGCCTACGCTCCCGAACTGCAGGTCGCGCTTGAGGGTTTCGTTGACGATGGAACCCTGGGTGGAAACCAAGGCTACATCCCCGCCGCGGATGGTGCCGCTTTGGTTGATGATGTCTCCTGTGGCCGCAACGCTCAGTCCATTTGCGGCCACCAGCGTTCCCTGCGCATTGGTGAAGGTGGTTCCAGCCTTGAGGTCGATGCTGCTCGACGCCACAAAGGCACCGCTGTTCGTGATCGAGCCCTCCGTCTTCACATTGATGTTGCTCGCCACGAACCTGGCGCCATCTGCCAACTTGGCCTGGGTGACGTCGGAAAGATAAAGCTGGGGCACCAGCGCCTTTCGGCCATCGACCTCCATCTCGACCATCCAGACGATGTCCTTCTTCAGATTGGCGAGCTGCTCCTTGGTCAACGCCACACCGACACGCAATTGAAGATCGTCCTTTGCGGCGACGGCGTTCTCCATCAGGAATTTGAACTGATCGTTTTCGCCCGCGAGGCCATCGGCAATGAACAGCTGCCCGGCTTGCGCCAGCAGTTGTTGCCGCAGCAACTGCTGCTCGAAATAGGGATCACCTACGCGCAGATACTGCGCCGGGTCCAGACCGAGGCTTGCCAGAAAGAGGTCGGATCCATACAGATTGGACAGACTCAGCAAACGTGGATCGGTCTCGAAAAGGTACGGCGAGGTCGGGTTGCTGGCTGGAATGAAGAACGGACTGCCTGTGAGCGAACTCAAGCCTGTGCCGGGTGCACCGGTTGGCGTGCCACCTGCCGGCGTTGAACCTGCGGGAGCCACATAGGCTGGACCTCTGAGCTCACCAGTCCTGCCACTGGCATTCACGACCCGACCGATCGAGACGTTGATGCTGCCAACGGCTTGTACGGTAGACGGCATGCCCGTCGTGTAGCTGACCTGTGCTGGAGGCGAAATATCCTCAAACCTTTTGCGAACCACCAGCAGATCGTTGGTGCCCAGCCCACCGGGGAAGTCGTAGTAGCACTCGAACGTCACGTTGGTGCAGCGTACCGGATCCAAGGTCTGGACATCTCCAGGAAGGTACTGGTACACCTTGGCGGTGTCCCTGCGCAGGAGCTCGATGGCCTGGTTCTTGAAGGTGGCGGTGTTGGAGCCGTTGATGTTGATGTCGGCACCCGCTGACATCAAGCTCACGTAGTTCCAGGCTTCCTTTTCGGTCCAGAGGTTGAGGCTGCCGCCCGCAATCATCTTGCTGCGGGGTGAAAGATCACCTGGATTGATGAGGTACTGTTGGGTCACATCGAGATACTGAGCGCACCGGGTGAACAGCTGTTCTTCACCGAAGTTGTCGGCGTACGTGCCGCAGTTGCTGTAGATCGCGAAGCCTGCATAGGAGCCACTCGTGAGCCGGTAGGCATCCGTTCCTGTCGCCGGCGTACCTTGTTGAGTGATGTTGCCGATGTAGCTGGCATTGATCGTCACATTGCCAGTGCGCGCCTCGATATCCGAATCGATGTTGTTGACCGTGATGTCCTGGCTCGCGAACGAAACCGAGTCACTGGTCAATCCACCCAGCAGCATGTTTCCGTTGGCCGCATAGAGCTGCCCCCGCCGGTACGAGCTGGCCAAAGGGTCGAACAACGCACGGTTGTTGAGCAGTCTGGCGACCAGGATGCGCAGACCCTGACCGCCGAACATCAGGCCACCCTCGTTGTTGACCGACTGGGTACTTGCATCCCCCGAGCGCGAGTCGATGCTCAATGTGCCGTTGGCAGACACGATGCTGGCAATCCGGGTCCCGTTGGTCACGTTGTCCAGGGTGTGATTTCCCTGGATGCTCACAGGGCCGGCAGCGTATATGTCGGCCTTGCTGGACGCAGTCGATCGGTTGTCGATGTCGCGCACGCTGAGCGACATGGCACCGCCCGATTCCACGTAGCTGCTGTTGTCCAGCGTTGCAGCCGTCACCTCCAGCCCACCTGCTCCGTACAGCTTGCCGGAGTTGGTGACGGCCGCGTCGACACCATTGATGGAGAGCGTTGCGTCACTGGCGACCAGACCTGCGTTGTTCAGGAGAGCAGCAGTGATTTCGACATTGCCCTTTCCCCGCAGACCCTGGGTTCCGTTTGCATTGCTGGCCGCATCCAGCGTGACGGATCCAGCGGTGACGTCCACCGTGTTCCCGCTGAACAGGCTGGCGCCGTTCAGAGCAAGCTGACCCGTCAGATTGATGCTCGATCCGCCGTTGGCCGAATCCACTCCATCGGCTTCCCCCATGAGCTTGGCGCCGTTGCTCAACGACAAGCTGGCAGCACTCACAGCCAGGCCGCGATCGGCCTGCACCGTGCCTCCTGCGACATTGACGGCGCCGGTGGCGCTGATCGACAGGTCCCGCCCTGCCTCGCGCTGACCGCCCGTGGTGTTCAAACTGGCAGCATTGATGACCAGGTCGCTCGCGGCAACGGTCTTCCCGCTGTCCAGGCGAATGTCTCCCCCCGCAAGGCTCAGGCTACTGCCAGCACTCACCTGGGCGTTGAGCAGCTCGATCTCGTTGCCCGCCGTCGTGGCAACCTGCGTGGACTGCAGGGTTACAGACCCACGTGCGCCAACAAGGTTGTCCTTGAGTGTGAGTTGACCATTCACACTCAAGTCGATATCGCTCACCGAGGCAGCCACGTTGCCCAGCATGCGCACACCCACCCCGGCCTCGGTACCGATCAGGGATATCCGACCTGCATACATACCGCCGAGCGCCGATGAATCGAGTGCGAACATGGGCACGTTTCCGGCCGCTCGGGAAGTCGCAGCCAGGGTGCCGTAGTCGACGAGGTTGCTGCCCAGTCGAAGGGACAGGTCGTTGGCATTGACCTGCCCATTCAGTGCAGCCGTACGGGCGATGATGTCGAAGTAGTCGACACCGGTTGCATTGAGCCCGCCCGGACCGACCGCCAGGTCACCACCACCGACATTGAATCCCATGAGCTGCCCGCTGGCGTCGATGATGGGAGCACCGGTCGTGAGCGTGGCACGAGGAAAGTTGATGAAGCCACAGCCGTCGCAGGTGATTCCGTTGGGGTTGGCAAGGATGTAGCCTGCACGGCCACCCAGCAGCTCCTGGCTTCCTTGCAGCATGGAGCGTATGCCGCTGGTGACCTCATTCAGGATCAATCGCGCTTCACCACCTGCCAGATTGGGGTTGGCAACCACCGCGCCGCCGATTTGCGACACCGCATTGATGCTGGAGTTGTTGATCACCAGTCCCTTGGTGTCCACATTGAAGACGCTGAACTGGTTGTGCGAGAGACCGCGGGCGTTGGGCGCAGCGATGTTCTGTACGGCCGTTCCATTGAGGGACTGGGTGATGGACGACTGCTTGCTGGAGCTTGCAGCCGGATCGACAACCTGCTGGGCATGCGTCACTTGCACGACTGGAATCATGCCCATCACAGCACCGCTGAACATGGCCTTGAGCGTGGCTTTCATAACGATCTTCATGCTTGTCTCCGGGAATCAGAACTGGACAGTGGCGCGCGCGTAAACCGCGTAACCTTCGATGGACCCACGCGCCCTCACTGCACGGGAGGCATGGAGGGGAAATCCGAAGCCCAAGTCAAAGCCGACCACCCCACCGACGGCGCGTACGCCAAGCACGGTGCCCGCGAGAGTTCCGGTGGTCTGACCTCCACGGCCGAAAATCCGGCCCACATCGATGGCGGCGTAGAACTGGGGGCGGCCGAATGTCTTGCCGAATCCCTCTTGCAGCGGTGGCAGCGTGAAGGCGACGTCATTGCGCCAGTACAGACCGCGTTCCGCGGACAGCGAAGTACCGTCAAACCCGCGGACCGTGAACAGGCCACCGATCGACATCTGTTCGGACCCATACAGGAAGTCAGGGCTGGTCTGCATCTGGAGACTGCTCGACCAGGTGGCGTCCACCTTCGGGATCGACAAGGGCCGAAAGTAAGAAGCTGCGGCGGTGTACCTTGTTCCAGTCGGTGTAGGTACTGTTCCTGTACCGGCCCCAGGCAGAGCTTGAACACCGAAGGCCTTGATACCCCGGGATATCGAGCCGTCCAGTGTCCATGAGCCGCCAGCCCCGCTGAACACCGAGGTCAGCCCCACCTGCACGTCGGTCAACTTGGGGCTGCTGGTGTTGAGCAAGCTCCCCTCGATGAAATTTTTCGAGTCCTTGTGGGTGAGCCCCGTGTTGAGCGTGAGCTTGCTTGTCTGGTCGCGGGCCAGCACCCGCTGAAGACTCAAGTTGAAGGTTTCAGTGTTGCCGCTGCTGGTGAATTGCTGAGTCAGCGAGTTCACCTGACTGACATACCGACTCTTGCTCGCGTTGAAGCCCAGGTTCCAGTAGCCGTAGGCGAAGTTGGCACCCAGCAGGTAGCTCTCGCTGAGCCGGCTGCTCGAATCTGCGTCGAGATTGCGCGAGAAGCTGCCGAACCAGCTGTCGTTGATACCGAGGAGATGGTCCACCGACAGATTCAAGGTGCCCCGGTGGTCACCCGTGGATGGACTGCCCTGGTTGTCCACCGTGAAGCCGCCACTCACCCGTCCGCGTGGCTGGTTGCTGATCAGGATATTGGTGTACCCCGGCCTGTCGCTGGGTTGCAGTTCCATCGTGGCGCTGTTTGATCGCAGGCGGTTGATCTGATCCAGCCCTTGTTCGATGTCACGGATGCTGAGCACCTCATCCTTCAAACCGGGGAACGCGCTGGCCAGGTTCACCCCGGCCTGCTCGTCGCTCAACCCAATCTCGCCCACCTTCCCCTCCAGCACCAAGAGCCGGATCACGCCCTTTGCCATGTCCTGTTGAGGGATGTAGACGCGGGTGGTAACCAGCCCCATTTCGACGTAGCGGTTGGTGATGTCCCGCATGAGCGCCCGGATTTCCTTCAGTCCCACGCATTGGCCGATGTAGGGCCGAGCGACCTCCGCCTGGGTCCGTGCATCGAGCCGGGTGGTGCCCTCGATCTCCACCCGCTGCACCGTGAAGCAAGGGCCCCCTTCGAGTGGATCTGACTCGGGTGAAGGCGCATCCAGACCGAGGCTGCCGGGTGGACGGCGCGCAGGGTCTTGCTGGCGCAGCAGCTGCTCCCGGCGCAGTTGCTCGTCACGTTGCACCTGCTCCTGTTGTTGCCGGATCTGGTTGACCTGTTCCGGTGAGGGGGTCTGCCCGTAGGCCGACAGGGCCATGCCCCCGACGCACATCATCCCCACCAGTGCCACCCAGTGCCTGGGCACCCGTCTGCCTTTTTCGCTCACTTGAACTCCCGGTTGCCGGGTAGATCCGTCGTGGTGACATGCACCCACATGGCCGGATATCCCTGATCAATGCTGGAGCGCAGTCTCAAGACTGGAGCGTTGAACGCCTATGGGACCAAAGTCCCGAAAGTCGCAACTTCGTGAGAAAAAAGTCACACTTGGATACGAAACTAGTCAGGATGGGTTAATTTCTTCCCTTCTGTCGGACCAGAAGACCGGCAGCTAATCTCTTGGATCATGTCTAGCGGACCGAACAAGTTACTGGTCGTCGACGACCACCCCGTCATGTTGGACGGCTTGGTACAGATTGCATCGCAAGCGCTTCCGACGCATGCAATCCTGCAGGCCAGCAGCTTCGCCGAGGCCCAGAGACAGGCGCTGGATGCAAGCCCGCCCGATCTGGTCCTGCTGGATCCAGGCCTGCCGGATGTCGGGGGAGCGCACGCCATCCGGGGCATGGTTCATGCCTTGCGCGGCCGTCCGGTGGTGGTGGTGTCGGCCAGTGATCAGCCTGCCGACCTGGAAATGGCCTGGAATGCCGGTGCGCTGGCCTTCATATCGAAGGCGGCACAGCCGGAAGACATGATGGAGGGTCTGCAGGCAGCGGCGTTGGGGCACAGAGTGCTGGTCACCCGACGAGGCGGGCGCTCCATCGTGCCCACCACAGCGAGCAACGAGCACGGTCTGAGCACTCGCCAGCTCGAAGTGCTGGGTGCGATGTGCCGCGGACTATCGAACAAACAGATCGCTCAACAGCTGGACATCACCGAGAAGACGGTCAAAGCCCACGTGACAGCGATCTTTGAACGTCTGGGGGTGGTCAACCGCACACAGGCTGCGCTGGCGGCGCACCGACTGAGCCTGATACCCGGTTTGCCAGCTTCACCGGACCTGGGAACCGAGTGACGGTCGTCCGTCCCCGCATCAATCCGGGCGACGAGACAGCAGCTGCCGCATCAAGAGCTGCATCGCTTCGGGCTGCACCGGCTTGTGAAGCAGCGTGCAATCAGCGCCCTCCACCTCCCGCAGGACCTCGGCACCGGTATCACCGGTGACGACGAGGGCAGGCACGGCGTGGTTGAACTCGTCGCGCAACATCTCGATGAGCTGAAGACCTGTTTCCCCGGCACCCAGCCTGTAGTCGCTGACGATGAGATCGGGACGCTTGTCCATGGCTCCCGCTCGCGAAATGGCCTCCGATGCCGACCCGGCCGACACCACGCGGCAGCCCCACGATTCGATGAGCGCCGTCATGGCCGCGCGGATCTCCGCTTCGTTGTCCACAACCATCACCGATGTCTTCGACAGGTCCTCGAGCAGCGGGACGGACGCCGCCGGCTCCTGCTGGTCCGATGTCCGACTCTCGGTGGCGCTGGGCACCCTCACCCGAAAAAGACTGCCGTGTGCCGGCCTGGATCGGAGTTCCAACGGTGCGTGCAGCAACCTCGAGAGGCGCTCCACGATCGCCAGCCCGAGCCCAAGACCCTTGGATCGGTCCCTCTCCACATTGCCTACCTGATAGAAGGCCTTGAAGATCGCGCGCTGGTCCTTCGGTGCAATGCCGACACCGGTATCCCAGACTTCAATGCTCACCTCGCTGCCTCGCCTGCGCGCCGCAAGCAGTACGCCGCCGCTGTGCGTGTAGCGGATGGCATTGGATACAAGGTTGCCCAACATGGAGGCCAGCAAGCTGCCGTCGCTGCGAACGACAGCCTTGGTTGGCCTCACCTTCAGCCGCAATCCCTTGCCAGCAGCACTGGGCTGGAACTCGCGTTCAATTTGCTGAAAAAGCTCGCTCAGCGACAACGATGTCTCACAGACCGGGATCACTCCTGCGTCCAGGCGGGACATGTCGAGCAATGCATCGAACAAGCCTGTCATGGACTGGATTGACGAGCGCATTCCGGCTACATGTTGCTGCTGTGAAGGGCTCAAGGCGGTGCGCTGCAACAGATGGGTCTGAAGCGCCAGTGCATGCAGCGGTTGCCGCAGATCGTGGCTGGCCGTGGCGAGGAACATGGATTTCTCCCTGCTCGCCTCTTCCACCTGTTCCTTGCGCTCGACCACCTCTCTGAGCAGGTCCAGATTCTCAAAACGCAGTCGGAAGGAATCGATCACCGAACGCCCGAGGTTGTGAGCGAAGGTACTGATCACCGGCAGATATCCCAGACTGATGATGCCCAGCACGCGGAGCATGCCGCTCTCCGCCAACACCAGGGTGATGGCAATCGGCAGGATCGTCGGGAAGGTGTAGGCGTAAAACGCAGGCAGATAAGAAGCCGAGGCAATCGCAGACAGAGAGCCCATGCTGGCAATCAGGAACATGAAGAACAGCTGGTACTCGATATGGCCACCAGGGAACACCAGAAAAGTGCCCAGGCCCCAGATGCAGCCGGACACGGCTGACCCCAGGATGGCGTACCGTGCCCAGCGCTCGGTATCCATCGGTGAGGGCTGACAGCGGCGATAGGCTTGCCACAGCAGCGCGCGTCCAATGGCCTGTGCGACCATCAGACCACCCCACAAGAGCGACTGCCACAGCGGCAGCACCGCATGCGCTGCCAGCAGGTAAGTGCCAGAAGAGAAGACGCTGCCCAGGAAAGACGCGGGCATGCTGGCGTACTGGGCTTTTATCTGCTCGGCACGGATCCGCTGTTGGATTGAGGTCGTCATGACTTTCTGAGTCGGTCGAAAAGACCCGACGCTCAGTTTAAGTGACCATCTGGCCAGCGGTGAGCCCGCAAGGTACCCACAAAGACGGCGGCCGGTCAGGCCACCGCGATCCCGGCCTGCCTCGGCAGATCTGACACACGATCCAGGCAACCTGACTTCACCGACACCCAGGCCCCGCAGTCACCTGCAAGGGCTTTGTTCATTCCGCCATTTCCCAGGCCGTCCGGTACCCGCCGACCGTCTGCAGATGCGCCAGCAACGCCTGGAAGAACGGATGGACGCCGAGGGTCGATGAGTCGCCCACCAGCAGGAGCTTTCGGCGGGCGCGGGTCATGCCCACATTCATGCGGCGGATGTCGGACAGGAAGCCGATCTCGCCGATGCGGTTGCTGCGGGTCAGCGAGATCGCGATGATGTCGCGCTCCTGGCCCTGGAACGCATCGACGGTGCCCACGCTGAGCCGGCGGTCCTGCAGCAGGCCGCTCAGCCGCTCGTGGGCCTCGATGGCGTCCTTCAGGTGGTTGATCTGGGCGCGGTAGGGTGCGATCACGCCCACGGTGAGCGGGCGCAGCGCGGCATCCCCCGGATCGTGCGGCGCCAGCAGCTGCGTCAGGCGCCGCAGCAGCAGGGCCGCCTCTTCCGGGTTGGCGGTGGAGCGGCTCTCCGGGATGGTGATTTCGGTGAAGCCGAAACCGGCCGTGTCCAGAAACTCCACCGGCAGATCCGGCAGGAAGGCCGGGTCGAAGGCACCCAGGCCGGCATGGCGCACGCTCTCGTGCGCGAGCAGCCGGTCGTCATAAAAGTGCCGGGAGCTGAACGCCATGATCTGCTCGTGCATGCGGTACTGAACGGTGAGCATGCGGGCCGTGTCCGGCTGGCGCTGGATGCACTTCTCGAACAGCGTTTCGCGCAGGCCTTCGCGCGCAGCCTTCTCGCTCTTGACGGTGGGCGGGAGCTGGTGATGGTCGCCGGCCAGCACCACGCGCTGGCCCCGCGCAATCGCGATCCAGCAGCCGGGCTCCAGTGCCTGGGCGGCCTCGTCGATGAAGACGGTCTCGAAGTCCAGGTGGCGGATCTGTCGGTGGCTGGCACCCACCAGGGTGCAGGTGATCACCTGGACCGATTCGAGGACGTCTTCGGTGATGAATCGCTCCAGATCGTCGGCCTGCAGGAACAGCTGCCTGGCCTCCTCCTTGAGCAGCTGGCGCTGCTGCCGCTCCTCGGGGCCGAAGTGGCGCACATGCTGCTGGGCCGTCTGACGGAGCTGGTTGGCGGTCTGCCGCAGGGAGCGCATGCGGCCGTAGCTGCCATGGGCCATCACGCGGGCATCCAGCGTGTGCTGGAGCAACAGGTCCGAGACGCGGCTGGGGTTGCCCAGACGGATCACGTTCACGCCATGGCCGGCCAGCTTCTCGGTGAGCAAGTCCACCGCCGTGTTGGAGGGTGCGCAGACCAGCACGCGGCGCTCGCGCCGGATGGTCTCGCGGATGGCCTGCACCAGCGTGGTGGTCTTTCCGGTGCCGGGCGGGCCGTGGATGATGGCCACGTCGCGGGCCGAGATGACATGCCGCACCGCCTGCTGCTGGGAGTCGTTGAGCAGGCTCGGGTAGAAGAGGTCGTCGGCCCTGGGCGGATCGAACCGGGCCGGGCTGGCGCCCAACAACACGTCGCGGAGTTCGGCCAGCCGATTGCCACGGGCGCGCAACACCTCGCCCATGGCCTGGTTCATTTCGCGGTAACTGACCTCGTCGAAGCTGAGGTCGATGCCCAGCCTGCCGCCGTCCAGCACCCAGTCGGGCAGGTCTTCGCGGCTGGTGGTCAGCAGCAACCGGTTGCGCCGCACGCTGGTGATGACGCCGCTCAGGGTGGGCGGCTCGGCGGCCGGGTGTCCCTGGGCTGGACCGAACAGGGCTGCATTCCTGCCCACCTGGAACAGGTGCAGACCATCCTGGCCGGCCGGGCGCTCCAGCTCCAGCACTACCTTGCCGCCGAAGCCGATGTCCTCGCGCGTGATGGTGACCGGATGCCAGGTGATGCCGCGTCGCTTGCGTTCGGCCAGACCGGCCTTGGCGCTCTTGAGCTTGTACTGCGCCTGGTCTTCCTTCTGCTCCAGCAGCATCAGGGCCTGCACATGGCGCAGTTCGGATTCGATCGTGGCACGCTCGCCGGGATGGATGTCGGTGTCAGCCAAAAGGAAAGCCCGGGATGCCCCGTCCAGAAAGGTGAAGAAACCCGCCGCTGGGCGGTGGCCGGCGGGAGTGTGCCTCAGCCGGGCCTGCCGCGTGGGTTGGCTCGGCTGGATCCCTCCATCGCCTCGGCATTGACCCTTCGGCGACCTCGGGCGGGCGCCAACCAGCCGGACCGTTGCGGTAACGTCAGGCAACCTCCCCATCCGAAGGACGCCCGAATGCCGACCCTTGCCACTCCCCTCCAGGCTTTCCTGGTCGCCACCGTCATGGCGCTGGCCGTCCCGCTCGCCATGGCGGCCGACATGACGCCCGCCTCGCCAGCCACCAACCCCCTGGCCATCGCCCGCACGCTCATTGCCGACAAGAAATGGCCGGAAGCCATCGCCGAGCTCAAGCGCGTGAACGAAACGACGCTGGCCGATTGGAACAACCTGATGGGATACAGCCTGCGAAAGTCGGCAACGCCCGACCTCGACGCCGCAGAGCGGTATTACCTGGAGGCCTTGCGGATCGACCCCAAGCACCGGGGTGCGCTCGAGTATTCCGGCGAGCTGTACCTCATGAAAGGCGATCTGCCCAAGGCGGAGCGCCAGCTCGCGGCGCTCGACAAGCTGTGTTTCCTGCCCTGTGAGGAATACACCGACCTGAAGAAAGCGGTGCAGGCCTTCAAGGGCAACGGCAACCGGTACGTGCCGGCGCGCTGATCGCACCCTGCCGCCGGCCGGGTGGGCGGGCCCGGGGCAGACCGCTAGCCCAGCCACTGCACCAGCTGGCGGGCCACTGCGGCATCGCTGAGCAGGTCCAGGTGGCCAGTGCGAAAAGCCAGGTACTGGTGAGAACGGGGAAAAGCAAGCTGGAGGGCGGGGTCGTCGTGCTGGCCCAGCGCGCTGCGCAGCGGCACCAGGCCGTCGCCCACCAGACGATCCGCCACGCGACTCCGCCGCGCGGCCAGCGTGGCGGCCACCGCAAAGCATTCCACACCGTCGGGCAACGGGAGTCGCACGCGCCGGTCGGACCGGCGGCTGAAGCGGTCGTGCCCGAACCAGTCGGCCTCGAGGATGTGGCCGAAACGCAGGTCGGTGATGCCTGCACTGCGCAGCTGGGCGAGTCGGGCGAACGGCCGACTGAAGGGTGTGCTGCCCAGCAGCATGTCGACCCAGTGGCCCGCGCGCTCCAGCGGCGCACCGTGGTGCGGCGTTCCCAGGAAAACGATGCGCTGCAGCTGCCCGCGCCAGGCATGGCCGGCCTCGGCCCCGTCATGGCAGGCAGCGCGAATCACCAGACCGCCCATGCTGTGCGCCAGCACGCTGAACTCCTGCAGCGGCACCGGCCATGCATCCAGCAGCGCCTCGATGTGGCTGGCCAGTTCACGGCCGTTGACCGAGGTGTGCAGGCCTGTGTTGTAGCGCACATGCACCGGGGTGTAGCCCAGCTCTTTCGCCAGGTGCACGCCATGGTCGTGACCGGCATGCTGCCATTGCAGATCGTTCATGCACAGTCCGTGCACCAGCAGCAGCAGCTTCCCGCTGACGTCCTTGCGGGATCGCAGCGCCTGCAGGTCCAGCGGCCTGCCGTCCTGGCGCAGCTCCATGGTAAGGGCCAGCGGGTTGCCGTCGGCGACCAGGCGGTCGCCCATGACGCCATTGAGGGCGGACAGCACGGCATCACGCTCGACCGAGGGCACATCCGGGTCTTGCCCGGCCATCACGCGGTCGAGCAGCGGCTCGAGCCGCAGCCGGGCGGTGTGCAGGCCCTGGCCGACCAGGCGGGTCATTCCCTGGATGCCCTGATAGACCATGCCGGTCAGACCGCGCGAGCGGCCAGGCTCCGCACCGCCGGGCAGGCCCATGCTGCCGAGCACCGACTGGTGCACGCCCTCGACGATGCGGGTCACGCCGGCGGTGGCCTGGACGGCCAGGCGGGCGGAGCCGCGCAGGTCGCTGGCGCGCAGCTGGCCCAGGGCCGAGGGCCGGTTGCGATCGGATGGGGGGCCGCCCCGTTTCACGCACGACCCTCGGAGAGTGTGTTCATGGCAGCCACTGTGCCACGGATCCACCCGCGGCAGGACACTTCAGGTCAGGGGATCAGGGCCCTGTGGCCAGCCATGTCCGCCAGCCGACTTGCTGCACGGAGCATTCGAGCCGGCTCACACCTGCCCGGTGTATTCACCGCGTGCCGGGTAGTCCTTGGCGACGGCAAAGTCGATCGCACCCAGCAGGTCCTGGAACTGGGGACGTGCAAACGGCATGGTCTGGGTGGAGCCGTAGTACAGCGTGCCATCCGGCCGCACCAGGAAGACCCCCGGCTCGCTGAAGAGCGCGGGCTCCTCGATGCCGATGGAGGTCTGACCCCGCGAGGCGCTGATGTAGAGGCCCCACTGCCGTGCAGATGGCAGGCTGAGACCGTAACCGATGCTCAGATGCACCGCCTTGATCTTCTCGGCCATGGCCTTCGCACGCTCTGCGCTGTCGTTGCTCACGGCCGTGACGCTCACACCCCGCTGCTGGAACTCGGGCATCAGGCGTTCGAGCTCCATCAGGTACTTGGCACAGATGGGGCAATGCAGCCCACGGTAAAACACCACCAGGTCGAAGGTGGGAGCGGGCGATGCGCCCAGGACGAAACGTTCGCCCTGGACCAGCTGGACCCTCAACGCGGGGACGGGCAGGCGGGGTGTCAATGCAGCGATGCTCATTCGGACTCCTTGAGTGGGTGGCGGCAGACAAGCCGGGGACATGACCAAGCCCGCAGTTTCATGTACTTTCAGACATTGAAAATTCAATAATCATTGCCATTCGTTCAACATGGGTGAAAACAGACTGGATCGTCTTTCAGCGCTTCTGCAGGGCCTGGCACCAGTGGTGACGCTCAGCCTGTCGGCTGACAGACGCCTGCAGGGAGCCTCCGACCCTGAAAACGAGACTGCCCTGAGGCTGTTCTTCCTGACACGGGGCAGTGCAGAGCTCAAAGCCGACGGAGAGTCTCTGCAGATCGCAGCGCCCGCGCTGGTGGCATTTCACGCCAGCCAGCCCTTCGTTCTTCGCCGATTCACGGCCAGGGATCCGTGCCGTCTGGTGACCGCGCATGTGCAGCTCACCGGTCCGGTGTCCACCCTGTTTCTGGAAGAGTTTGCACGGCCCCGTACCGTCTCGCTGACCGACGACGAGCCGGCCCTGCGTCTCGCCGTTGCCATGATCGAGTCCGAGCTGGATGCCCCCCGCTGCGGGCAGCCAGCGCTGCTGGACCGAGCCGGCGACATCCTGTTCATCGGTCTGCTGCGGCATCTGGTGGCGCACGCAGGCGACGGCGACGCAGGTCTGTTCAGCGGGCTGGCCGATCCCCGGATCGCCAGAGCATTGGTGGCAATGCATCAGCGCCCGGCCTTCGCCTGGGACCTGGAGCTGCTGGCCCAGGAGGCGGGCATGTCGCGTACTGCATTCGCCACCAAGTTCCATGCAACGATGCGCCGGCCGCCCGGGAAGTACCTGGCAGGCATCCGGCTGGCCCTTGCGCAGAGGGCCGTGGATCAGGGGAAAGGTCTGAAGGAAGCAGCCAGGGCTGCAGGCTATGCGAACAGTTCCGCCCTTTCCCGTGCACTGACCCGTTCGAGATGGCGGTCACGCCACGGTTGAAGGCGGCGAGGCCGCGCTGCAGGGCGCGAGCTCACCAGCGGAGAACGCGGTCTCCGATCGCTGCGCCGACGACCCCCGTCAGCAGTATTCCAAGCGTGTACCAAATCGCCACGAACGCGGCCGACGACTCCGGACACGCCAGGGAGTAACCGGCAGCCCCGATGGCGCCAGCCAGCAGGCCACCCGCGAACCCGGCCATGCGGAGCTGGGTAGGTGCGAGGCAACGCAGTGCCCAGAGGATCCCGGCCAGAGCCGGCAAGGAGATGCCCAACAGGACCCAGGGGCAGACCAGCCATGTCTGACCGAAAACTGCCTGAGCGCGAGCGTCCTGGGGAGTCATCGACAGCGACACCGCGCCTGTGGCCAGCATCACCCCGATGACCGCCAGCACGACCGCTGTCGGCACCCGCAGGCGGGCAATGGGCCGTGCCAGGCGCGAGGTGAGCATGGCAGCGGCGCCCGTCAGGGCCAGCGCGTAAGCCAGCTTCATCCAAGGCACAAGGGTATGGAACATGACCGACGGCAGCGGCCCGATGACCCACAGCGCCAGCAGGCTGCTGACGACCAGCCCCGCCAGCAGGACGGGCAGCAGCCGGCGGGCCACTGCTTCGCGGGGCGCGGGGCCCGCGCCCCTGGCGAGCATGTCGATCAATGCTTCGGTTTTCATGATCCTGTTCCTTTGATGAGTTCGGTCAGCCGCTTCAGGCCCCGATGAACCTGGACCTTGATGGCGGACTCGGAGATGCCCGTCCTCTCGGAGGCCTCGGCCACGGACAAACCTTCCAGCTTGGTGAGCTCGATCGCCTGCCGCTGCACCGCCGGCAACACCTTGATCAGTTTCTCCAGATCCCTAGAGGCATGACTCTCTTGCACCGATGCGGCCAGACTGGACTCATCCACGTCTTCGTATGCGTCATGCAGATCTTCCTGGCGGCCACGACGGCGCCACAGATCGACCATCTTGTGTCTTGCAATGGCCGTGAACCAGGCGCTCACCGGGAACGAGGGGTCGTAGGTTCCCCGCTGCAGATGCACGGCCAAGAGGGTTTCCTGCACCAGGTCCTCGATGTCGTCCGGCAGCTGCGACATGCGGCGCCGGCAATAGGCTCGCAGTCTGCGTGCCATCAGCTCCAGCGCCTGGCGGTAGGCATTCTCGTCGCCGGCCTGAGCAAGCGTCCACAGTGGCCTGATGTCGGCTTCAAAGTCGGTCAGACCTGCTTCACGCTTCATTTCGTCGGCAGTGCGGAAATGGTTACAAGGGATCGCGGAGTGTAGGGCCGTAACCTTTTTCATCGTCCGGACGAATAGCGTTCAAGCCCCCAACCGAACCGTCGTCTGCCGCCATGAGACCCATCCTCCCCCTGCTCGTTCAGACCGACTTTCCCGCCATCCGCCGTCGGCGGCTGGACACGCTGCAGGTGAACCTGGGCTACCAGTGCAACCAGACCTGCGTCCACTGCCACGTCAACGCCGGCCCGAACCGGAAAGAAATGATGGACGCGGCCCACATCCAGCTGGTGCTCGACGTGTTGCGCGAACGGCAGCTCACCACGCTGGACCTGACCGGCGGGGCACCCGAGCTGAATGTCCACTTCCGCGAGCTGGTGCGCGGTGCGCGGGCCCTGGGCGTCCGGGTGATCGACCGCTGCAACCTCACCATCCTCTCCGAGCCCGGGCAGGAAGACCTGGCCGCCTTTCTGGCAGAGCAGGGTGTGGAGGTGACGGCGTCGCTGCCGTGCTACTCACCGGCCAACGTGGACCGGCAGCGGGGCGAAGGTGTGTTCGACCGCAGCATCGCGGGCCTGCAGCAGCTCAACGCGCTGGGCTACGGACAGGACCATTCCGGTCTGCAGCTGAACCTGGTCTATAACCCCCAGGGCCCGGTTCTGCCGCCGCCCCAGGGAGCGCTGGAAGCGGATTACAAGCGGGAACTGCTGGCCCACTTCGGCATCCGCTTCAACCGCCTGTTTGCCCTGACCAACATGCCGGTGCAGCGGTTCGGCAGCACGCTGCTCAGCAAGGGCACGTTCGAGGACTACCTGCGCCTCCTCAAGGGCGCTTACCAGGCCGAGAACCTGGAGACGGTGATGTGCCGGTCGCAGGTCAGCGTGGACTGGCAGGGCTTCCTGTACGACTGCGATTTCAACCAGATGCTGGCCCTGCCCGCCTCGCTGCCCGGCCAGGCCCGGCCGCACCTGCGCGACCTGCTGCAGACCGATGGCGAGGGGCAGCCCATCCGGGTGGCCGACCACTGCTATGGCTGCACGGCCGGCCAGGGAAGCAGTTGCGGCGGTGCGCTCGAGCCGGCGGCCGAATCCCGGGCCGATCACGCAAGGCTGGGAGAGGTCTGATGGCCCAGGCGTCGCGCTTCCGGCGCTGGGGGATTGCCGCCCTGGCCTTGCTGGCCTTCGGGCTGGCATACCAGCAGCTCGGGCTGAGCCAGTGGCTCACGCTTGATCAGCTGAAGAACAGCCGCGATGCCCTGGTGGCTTATTACGCGGCCGATCCGTTGCTGACCGCCGGCATCTTCTTCGGCGTGTATGTGCTGGTCACTGCGCTGTCCCTGCCTGGAGCGGTCGTCCTGACGCTGGCTGGCGGGGCGGTGTTCGGTCTGGGCGTAGGGCTGCTGATCGTGTCGTTCGCCTCCAGCCTGGGGGCGCTGCTGGCCTTCTGGGTCTCACGCAGCCTGCTGCGCGACCTGGTGCAGGCGCGCTTCGGCAAGCTGCTGGCACCCATCAATGCCGGGCTGGCCAAGGACGGCGTGTTCTACCTGCTGACGCTGAGGCTGGTGCCGGTGTTTCCGTTCTGGCTCATCAACCTGCTGATGGGTCTGACCCAGATCGGCGCCAGGCCGTTCTACCTGGTTAGCCAGATCGGCATGCTGGCAGGTACCGCGGTGTATGTGAACGCCGGCACGCAGCTGGCCGCCATCGAATCGACGGCCGATGTGGTCTCGCCGGGTCTGCTGGGCAGCCTGGCCCTGCTGGGCGTGTTTCCCCTGATCGCGAAGTGGGCCGTGGGGGCCCTTCAGCGGCGCAAGGTGTACGCCCGCTGGACCCGTCCCCAACGGTTCGACCGCAACCTGGTGGTGATCGGCGCCGGCGCCGGGGGCCTGGTGTCGGCCTACATCGGCGCGGCCGTGAAGGCGCGGGTGACGCTGATCGAGGGCCATCGCATGGGGGGCGACTGTCTGAACTACGGCTGTGTGCCGAGCAAGGCGCTGATCCGTTCGGCCAAGGCCATGAAGCAGATCCGCAAGGCTGCATCTTTCGGACTGCGGGGCGCACAGGGCGAGGTGGACTTTGCGGCCGTCATGCAGCGCATCCATGGCGTGATCCGCGACATCGAACCGCACGATTCGGTCGAGCGTTACACCGGCCTGGGCGTCGAGGTGCTGCAGGGCCATGCCCGCATCGTGACGCCGTGGGAAGTGGAGGTGACCCTGACCGACGGCAGCCGCCAGTCCCTGACCACGCGCAGCATCGTGATCGCCACCGGCGCCAGCCCGTTCGTACCGCCGATCCCCGGGCTGAAGGAGGCAGGCTTCCTGACCAGCGACACGGTGTGGGGGCTGACCGCTCTGCCCCGCCGGCTGGTGGTGCTGGGCGGCGGCCCCATCGGCAGCGAGCTCGCCCAGTCCTTTGCACGCCTGGGCAGTGAGGTGACCCAGGTGGAAATGGCGCCGCGCATCCTGGTGCGTGAAGACCCCGAGGTCAGCGAGCTGGTGGCCGCCTCGCTGCGGGCCGACGGTGTCCGCGTGCTGACCGGGCACAAGGCGGTCCGTGTCGACCGGGTCGACGGCGAGAAGCGGCTGATCGTGCAGCACGAGGGGCAGGACATTGCAGTGCCGTTCGACGAACTGCTGTGTGCAGTAGGCCGCAGCCCGCGGGTGACCGGCTACGGCCTGGAGGAACTGGGCATCCCCCTGACGGCGCGCAACACCATCGAGACCAACGCCTGGCTGCAGACGCTGTACCCGAACATCTACGCCGTCGGCGATGTGGCCGGGCCGTTCCAGTTCACCCACACCGCCGCCCACCAGGCCTGGTACGCCGCCGTCAACGCGCTGTTCGGCCGCTTCAAGCGGTTCAAGGCCGACTACTCGGTCATCCCTTGGGCCACCTTCACCGACCCCGAGGTGGCGCGGGTGGGCCTGTCGGAAACCGAGGCCCGGGATCAGGGCATCCCGTTCGAGGTCACCCGCTACGGCATCGACGATCTGGACCGCGCCATTGCCGACGGCACGGCACACGGGTTCGTCAAGGTGCTGACCGTTCCGGGCAAGGACCGCATCCTAGGCGTGACGATCGTGGGCGAGCATGCCGGTGATCTGCTGGCCGAGTACGTGCTGGCCATGAAGCATGGCCTGGGTCTGAACAAGATCCTGGGCACCATCCACACCTACCCCACCCTGGCCGAGGCCAACAAGTACGCGGCCGGCGAATGGAAGCGCGCCCACGCGCCGCAACGGCTGCTGGCCTGGGTGGAACGGTTTCACGCCTGGGAGCGCTCATGAAGATCGATCGACGCCAGTGGTTGCTGTGGTGCGGCGCGACCACGCTGGTGCCGTCCGTGTCGGCACAGACCTTCGACCACAGCCATGCGGCCTGGAGCCGGCTTCTGCGGCAGCATGTGGTGCTGCAGCGCAATGCCCGCAGCTCGCAGGTGCGCTACGCCGGCTTTCTGGCCCAGCGCAGCGAGCTGCAGGACTACCTGCGACAGCTGTCGGCGGTGTCACGCACGCAGTTCGATGCGTTCTCCCGGCCGCAGCAGATGGCCTTCCTGATCAACGCCTACAACGCCTTCACCGTCGAGCTGATCCTGACCCGCTACCCGCGCCTCGAATCCATCAAGGACCTGGGCAACCTGCTGTCCAGCCCATGGAAGCCGCGCTGGATCGCCCTGCTGGGCGAGACGGTATCGCTGGACGGCATCGAGCACGGCATGCTGCGCAAGCGGGGTGTCTACGACGATCCGCGCATCCACTTCGCGGTGAACTGCGCCTCCATCGGCTGCCCCATGCTGCGCGAAGAGGCTTTTGTCCCGGAGCGTCTGGACGCCCAGCTCGAGGGCCAGATGGAACGCTTCATGGCCGACCGGGAGCGCAACCGCTGGAATCCCCAGGCCGGACGGCTGGAGCTCTCGCGCATCTTCGACTGGTACGGCGAAGACTTCCGCCTGGGTCATCAGGGCATCACGTCGCTGAATGCGCTGGCCGGCCGCTTTGCCCCGGTGCTGGCCGATCGGGAGGCCGACCAGATGCGCATCCGGTCGACCCAGGTGCCGATCGTCTTCCTGGACTACGACTGGCGGCTCAACGATGTGAAGGTGGGCCCTTGAGCTCTGCCCTGATCGTCTTCGCCAAGGCACCCGTGGCCGGCCTGGCCAAGACCCGGCTGATCCCCGCGCTCGGCCCCGAGGGGGCTGCGGGTCTGGCCGGACGATTGCTCGGCCACACGCTCGCGGCAGCCATGGCGGTGCGGGCAGACCACCTGGAGCTGTGCGTCTCGCCGGCTGCGGCCCACCCGGCGTTCGACCAGGCCCTGCAGGCAGCGCCGGGCCGTCTGCACCTGACCTGGCAAGGCGAAGGTGACCTGGGAGAACGGATGCACCGGGCCCTGAGCCGGGTGCTGGCCGTGCATGAGCGGGCCGTACTGATCGGCACCGATGCACCGTCGCTGGACCCGCCGCGGCTGACGCAGGCTCTGCAGGCGCTGGACGACCACCCGGCGGTGTTCGTGCCTGCACTGGACGGTGGCTACGCGCTGATCGGCCTGACCCACCCCGCGCCGGAACTGTTGCTGGACATGGTCTGGAGCACGCCCGAGGTCATGCAGCACACCCGGGACCGGGCCCGTGCGTCCGGCTGGACCTGGGCCGAGCTGCCGCCGGTGGCCGACATCGACGAACCGGGCGATCTGGTCCACCTGCCGGGGGGTTGGCTGTGAAGCAGCGACTGGTCCTGGCCGGTGCCGGCCATGCCCATGCCCAGGTGCTGAAGGCCTGGGCCGACCGTGCGCTGCGCGATGTCGAGCTGGTGGTGGTCTCGCCCCATGCCATGGCGCCGTACTCCGGCATGGTGCCGGGCTGGCTGGCGGGCGGCTACCGCTTCGAGGACATCGTCATCGACTTCCCGGCGCTGTGCGCCCGGGCCGGCGCCCGCTGGGTGCCGGCCGCCATTGACCGGCTGGACCCGGACGGGCAATGCCTGCAACTCGATGCCGGCGAGACGCTGCGCTACGACTGGCTGTCGCTGAACACCGGCTCGACGCTGGTGCCGCCGGTCTGTGACCCGGCAGTGACCGTGCTGTCGATGCGGCCCCTGTCGCAGTTAAAGACCGGTTACGACAGCCTGCTGGAACGCTGGCAGGCCGACACCGCCGCAACCCCGTTTCGGGTCACCGCAGTGGGCGGGGGCGCGGCCGGCGTCGAGTCGGTGCTGGCGGTGGTGCGACGGCTGCGCACGCTGCGGCCCGGCCGACCGGTGCAGGCCGAACTGCTGACGCGTGGCCCCACCGTGCTGCCCGGCCATCCCGCCAGCGCCAGACGCCTGGCCCTGCGAGCCCTGCAGGCGGCCGGGATCGCGGTGCGCACCGGCACTCCCTGGACGACCGGCGCCGACGCGGGGTGTGATCTGCTGCTCTGGGCGGCCGGCGCGCAGGCCCATGCGTGGCAGCGCAGACCCCAACGCCGGGGCAGCCTGGCGGTCAGCCCCGAGGGCTTCGTGCTGATCGACACCCACCTGCGCTCGACCTCCCATGAGCGGATCTTTGCGGTCGGCGATTGCGCGCACTGGCACGACCCGCTGCCCAAGGCCGGCGTGTACGCGGTCCGCATGGGGCCAGTGCTGCTCGACAACCTGGTGGCAGCACTCGAGGGCCGGCCCTTGCAGGCCTACTCGCCCCAGACCACCTTCCTGTCGCTGCTGGCCACGGCCGATGGCCGGGCCGTGGCCACGCGCGGACGCTGGGGTCTGTCCGGCCGCTGGGCCTGGCGCTGGAAGGACCGCATCGACCGCAGCTTCGTCAGCCGCTTCACCGTTCCGTTCGCATCAACCCCTGCCCCGAACCCAGGAGACCCCGCATGACATCCTCCCGCCGCCGAATGACCCTGGCTGCCGCTGCCGGCCTGGCCAGCCTGGCCCTGCCGCTGTGGTCCCCTGCCGCCCTGGCCCAGGGCACGCCGCTGAAACTGGGCGTGGGCATGTTCCAGCCCGACCGCGAGAAGAACGATGCCACCTACCGACCCCTGGCCCAGCACCTGGCCGCGCGCCTGGGCCGGCCGGTGGAGCTGCGCACCGTCGACAGCTGGGAGGGGCTGGCCAAGAGCCTGGCCAACGGGGAGACCGACATCGGCCTCATGGGCCCGTGGGGTTATGTGCTGGCCAACCACTTCTCCGGCGCGCAGGTGGTGTCCACCATCCTGTACCAGGGCAAGCCGGAGTACTTCGCCATGATCGTGACCCACCCCGATTCCGGGCTCGCCAGCGTGCAGGACCTGATCGGGCCCAAGGGCAAGGGCCGCACCTTTACCTTCGGCGACAAGGGATCCACCTCGGGCTACCTGATACCGCTGCATTTCTTCATGCAGCAGGGCATCGATCCGGAAAAGCATTTCTCGCGTGTGCTCTACACAAGGCACCAGGCCATCCAGACCCAGGTGACGGCGGGCCAGCTCGATGCCGGGGCCGACTACAACCGCAACCGCACCGCCATGATCGATGCCGGCCTGATCCGGGCCGAGCGCAGCAGGATCATCTGGCAGTCGGCACCGCTGCCCAACGATGCCGTCGCGGTGAGCGCGACGCTGTTCCGGGACAAGGCCTTCGTCCAGCGCCTGCAGGACGCCCTGCTGGAAGTCGGCCCGCTGCTGCCGACGCAGCCCCAGCTCCTGCCGGCCAACTACACCGGCTTCGTCAGCACCGGGAACAGCTTCTACAAGCCGATCCGGGACGCAGGCCTGGCCACCGGCAAGCTGACACCCCGCCCGTGAACTCGACCAGCGCCCCTGCCCTGGCAGCCCCGCAAGCCCCGGTCCTGCGGGGCCGCACCGGCTTCTTCGCCCTGGTGCTGGGGTATGCCGTGCTGGTGCTGGCCTGCGGCCTGACGCTGGTGGCCTCGGGCGACCTGTCGTGGGGACGGGCGCCTTGGAGCAACCTGCTCAAGACCGTGTCGGAGTTCGGGCAGCCCAGCTTCCTGGACCTGTGGTTCGGTCCCGAACGGCTGGAGTACCGCAGCGACGACGGCACGCTGTTGCGGGTGGAGAACCGCCAGCAGGTGGAAGCCGAGTTCCTGGCCAGTCTGGCGCGCGCCACCTGGACCACCTTCCAGATCGCCACGCTGGGTTCGCTGCTGGCCGCCGTGCTTGCACTGCCGCTGGGCCTGCTGGCCGCGCGCAACCTGCATGCACCGCGGCCCCTGGCCATGGCGGCGTCGGCTGTGCTCGATGTCTCTCGCGCCATCCACACGCTGGTCTTCGGCCTGGTGCTGGTGGGCATCGTGGGCCTGGGGCCGACCGCCGGCATCCTGGCCATCGCTCTGCATTCCATGGGCACCTACGGCAAGCTCTATGCCGAGAGCATCGAGACCCTCGACATGGGCGCCGTCGATGCGGTGCGGGCCACCGGTGCCTCGCCCTCGCAGGTGTTCTTCAGCGCGGTGTGGCCGTCGGTGCTGCCGCAGTTCGTCAGCAACCACCTGTATGTCTGGGAGTTCAACATCCGGGACTCGACCATCCTGGGGCTCATCGGTGCAGGCGGTCTTGGCCTGCTGATCTCCGAAGCGGTGAGCCTGTTCCAGTGGGGCCGGCTGGCCAGCATCCTGCTGGTGGTCATCGCACTGGTCATCGTGTTCGACGCGGCCTCGCGCCGCATCCGTCAGGCCCTGCTGTGATGCACGCCCCACCCGACCCCGTGATCCGCATCCGCGACCTGCACGTCGAGGCCGGCGGGCGCCGGCTGCTCGATCTTCCGTTGCTCTCGGTGCAGGCGGGCGAACGGGTGGCGCTGGTCGGCCCGAACGGCGCCGGCAAGAGCACGCTGCTCAAGGTGCTGGGCGGGTTCCTGCCGGCCAGCCGGGGCGAGGTCACGGTGCTGGGCCGTTGCCTCATCGGCGACGCGGTGCCGGCGCTGACGCGGCAGCAGTTGCGCCAGCTGCGGGCCGAGACCGGGCAGGTGATGCAGGGCCTGCACCTGGTCCCTCGGCTGACCGCGCTGGAGAACGCCGTGCTGGGTGCGCTGGCCCGTCCGGACGCCATGCCGGTCTGGCGGTCCTGGCTGCGCTGGTACCCGCAGCCACTGCGCCAGGAGGCCGATGCCGCGCTCGCCGAGCTGGGCCTGGCCCACCGCCGGAACGCCCGGGCCGACCAGCTCTCGGGCGGCGAACGGCAGAAGGTCAGCCTGGCCCGCCTGCGGCTGCAGCGGCCACGGCTGATCCTGGCCGACGAACCCACCTCGGCGCTCGACCCGTCGGCCACCCAGCAGGTCTGCCAGGCCCTGCTGTCGGTGGCCCGCCAGGCCACGCTGATCACGGTGGTGCACGACCCCGCGCTGCTGCCCGTCCTGGCCGACCGTGTGATCGGCCTGCAGGGCGGACAGGTGGCATTCGATGTCGAAAGCCGGCACCTAACGCCGGCCCTCATGAACGCGCTCTACGGTGGCGCGGCGGACCGGCCCGATGCGCCGGTGCCGACCGGCCCTCGTCCTGCCGACAACCACCTTCCGAGGCACAAGGCCCATCCCGCATGACCACCACGAACGCCCCGGGCCGTACCTGCCCGATCTCCTACCACTACGGTCCGGCCGTCTTTCAGGCACCGGTCCCGCCCCAGCTGGCCGGGCTGGACGTGCTGTACGTCGTGGGCGGGCTGTACGGCAACGAACTGGCCCTGCAGGAGGTGCTGCGGATGTTCGACGCCGAAGCGGGCCGCAAGCAGCTCGTCTTCAACGGCGACTTCCACTGGTTCGATGCCGATCCGGCCACCTTCGACCGGGTGCAGTCCGGGGTGCTGCAGCACGTCGCCCTGCGCGGCAACGTCGAGACCGAGCTGGCGCGGGACGACCCGGTCTCGGATGCCGGGTGCGGGTGTGCCTACCCGGACTGGGTGGACGACGGGGTGGTCGACCGGTCGAACCAGATCCTGCAGCGCCTCTGGACCGCCGCGACACCCGAGCACCGGCGCCAGCTGGCTGCGTTGCCGATGTGGCTGAGCGCCTCCGTGGCCGACCTGCGCATCGGCATCGTGCATGGCGATGCCCAGTCGCTCGCCGGCTGGGGCTTTGCCCAGGAGATGCTGGCCGATGCGGACCACCGGGAGACGGTGCGCGGCTGGTTCCGGCAGGCGGGCGTCGATGCCTTCGCCTGCAGCCACACCTGCCTGCCGGTGTTCCAGCAGGTCAACACAGGGCATCGGGGCCGGGCCGCCTGGGTGCTGAACAACGGCGCAGCCGGCATGCCCAACTTCCACAGCGACCCGGCCGGGCTGCTCACCCGCATCGCCCTGACCCCTGCGCCGGCGGGCAGGAGCCGCGCCGGCACGGTGGCGGGTCCGGTGCACATCGACGCCATCGCCATCGAGCCGCCCGCGGCCGATGTCCGGCAGCGCTTCCTGGCCGTCTGGCCGGCAGGCAGCGACGCCCATGTGTCGTATTTCCCGCGCATCACCCAGGGCCCCCGTTACCACCCCCATCAAGTCGTACGACAGGAGACATGAACATGCTGGCCATCGTGGGAGGCACCGGCCTCTATGAATTGCCCGGACTGGAGATCGACCGGCGCCTGACGCTGACCACCCCGTTCGGGGAGCCTTCGGGCGACATCCTGCAGGGCCGGCTGGGCCACAACCCGGTCCTGTTCCTGGCACGCCATGGCTCTGGGCACCGTCTGCTGCCGCACGAGGTGAACTACCGGGCCAACATCTTTGCGCTCAAGCAGGCCGGCGCCACCCTGCTGCTGGGCTTCTCGGCCGTGGGCAGCCTGGCGCTGGAGGTCAGGCCCGGCGACCTGGCCATGCCGGAGCAGTACTTCGACTGGACCCGGGGCAACCGGCAACGCACCTTCTTCGGTGGCGGCGTGGCAGCGCATGTTTCCACCGCGCAACCGGTGAGTGCCGCACTGGTCGATGCGGTCGGGCAGGCTGCGCGGCGGCTGGGGCAGGAGGTGCACCGCGGACTGACCTATGCCTGCGTGGAAGGCCCCCGCCTGGGCACCCAGGCCGAGAGCCATTTCCTGCGCCAGGCCGGCTGCCACCTGGTCGGCATGACCAACGTGCCCGAAGTGTTCCTGGCCCGCGAGGCGCAGATGGCCTACGCCACGGTCGGGCTGGTCACGGACTACGACTGCTGGCTGGACGATCCGGAACAGCACGTCAGCGTGTCGGGCATCTTCGAGCTGTACGGCCAGACGCTCGGCAAAGCGACCGCGCTGCTGCACGCGCTGCTGGCGTCCGAACTGCCGCAGCCCGAGTCGGCCATCCGCACCGCGCTGGCCACCTCCATGCTGACCCCCGACAGCGCCCTCACCCCGGACCAGCGGCAATGGCTGGAGGTGCTTCGTCGATGAAGGCTGGTGGCTTCAGCCCGGAGCCACCAGCCTGACCTGTGCATAGGCCAGCGTGAGCGACTGTCTCGACCGCAGCCGCACGTGACAGGTGGGGGCGGAGGCGCTCTCGGGGGTGTTCATGTCGGCGGCGGGCTGCATCGGCGTCGGGGCGCCATTCAGACATCGTCCCCGGCGTGGCCATCGTCCTGCACCTCGGCTTCGGCGCTGCTGCCGGCCAGCGTCAGGCGCTGCGAGAGGCTGTTGCGGATGAACTGCTTTTCGTAGTGGCGGTTGCGCCGGTTCTTCTTTGCCGATGCGCGTTGCCCCGAGCGTTTGTCGACCACGATGGTGTCGAGGTGACTCAGATCGTCCAGATGTTCGATGACCTGGGGTGAATTGCGTCGTGGCATGTCGGCAAGGATGCGGCAAAACAGAAAGCCCGGGGTGCCAGACGACTACTTGCCGGCCGGCGCGTCCATCACTCGCTCCCTGCACCCCATGTCAGGGTGCCAGCATCACATCCCGTCTGCTGCCATCGTCGAGCAGCACGCAGGCACCGCCCGGCACCGCAGTCATCCGCTCGATGCGGCCCGGCAGCGGCAATGCCTCACCAAGATCGGTCCAGCGGCCCGGCGCATCCCAGCGCATGGCCTGCAAAGCCCGCAGGCTCATGTCGGGCAGCAGCACAGTGGGGCGCTGACCCGGGCTGTGCACGATCACCGCCATCTCCTGCTCCAGTGCACCCATGCGGTGGTTCGAGACATCCAGCGCGCTGGCGTAGGACACCAGGGCGGGCGGGCGGTAGTGCAGCAGCTGCAGCTCGCCGCCGATGTGGGGTGTGCGCACCATGGCCAGGTCGAGGTGGCCGTCGGCATCGAAGTCGGCCACGCCGACCGGGTTGAGCCAGCGGAAGGCCGATCCGGCAAAGGCACTGCGGGCGCGTTCGACCAGCGCCGGTCCGGTGGCGGTGTGATCGATGCCCAGCACGACCAGAGCAGCTCCGCGCAGCAGGTCGGCCTCGACCAGCACGATCTCTTCGCTGCCGTCACGGTCCAGGTCGACGATGCGTGGCACCCTGTCCTCGTAGACACGGTTCAGCGGCAGACGCAGCTCGACCTGCTGCCAGGTTCCCGATCGCGCTCTGACCAGGGCGTGCACGCTGCCGGCGTGGGTGGGCGAGCCCAGCGCGCGATGCGGGTAACGCAGCGTCGGCGAACCGAGCCAGACCCAGGCCATGTCCATGCGACCGGCAGAAACCTGGCTCTCGGCAATGCGCTGCGCGGCCTGCTCCGGCAAAGCTTGCAGCGCGGGAACCGGCTTCGTCACGGGGCAGGCCTGCGCTCGGGGTGTCTGCTGCAGCCCCATGGCATTGCCCACGGACGGGGTCAAGACGACGACCGCCATGGCCCACAGGGCGGCGGCGATGGGAGCTGGGACGGATGAAAGCAGGCGGCTCATCAGGCTCTGTCGATGGGGGATGCAAAAGCTTACGTCGACCACCCATGCCGGTTACAGTTTCCAGCCCGACAACAAAGACCCGAGACATGACCTTCCACCGCACCCCCGCCGTCCTTCTCCTGTGTTCTGCCGCCCTGCTGGCCGGCTGCGCCACACGTGCTCCGGCACCTGCCGCCAGCGCCACGCCGCCGGCTGCCGCTGCCCCCACCTACGACCACACCGAGCCCCTGGGCGCCGCCATGGAAGGCTGGGCCTATCCGTTCCCGGTGCAGTACCTGCAGTTCGAGCTCGAAGGCAAGCTGGTGCGCATGGCCTACATGGACGTGGCGCCCTCCACCGCCCCCAACGGCCAGACCGTGGTGCTGCTGCACGGCAAGAACTTCGGCGCCGACTACTGGGAGAACACGCTGCGGGCGCTGTCGGCCAAGGGCTACCGCGTGGTGGCACTGGACCAGATCGGCTTCGGCAAGTCGTCCAAGCCGGAGATCCGCTACACCTTTGCCATGCTGGCCGACAACACGGTCAAGGTGCTGGACCACCTGAAGGTCGGGCGCGTGGCCATCGTGGCCAACAGCATGGGCGGCATGCTGGGCGTGCACTTTGCGCGCCGCCACCCGGACCGCGTGGCCGCACTGGTGCTGGAGAACCCGCTGGGCCTGGAAGACTATGTGCCGGCCATCCCGCCGCAGCAGACCGCCAACCTGACCCGCCTGGAGATGGCGCAGACCACCACCAGCTACCGCGCCTTCATCAAGAGCTACTTCAAGGACAACTACCGGCCGGAGTTCGAGCGCTTCGTGGAGCAGTTCTCGCGGGTGCAGCGCAGCCCCGAGTACCCGCGCTATGCCCATGTGTCGGCGCTGACCTACCAGATGATCTACGAGGGCCCTACCTACAACGAGCTGCCCCAGCTCAAGGTGCCGGTGCTGCTGGCCATCGGCCAGCTCGACCGCACCGTCTTCGGCCGCCGGTTCGCCCCGCCCGAAGCAGTCAAGAACCTGGGCAACTACCCGCAGCTGGGCAAGGACGCCCAGAAACGCATCCCCGGCGCCAGGCTGGTGGAGTTCGACAACGTGGGCCATGTGCCGCACCTGGAGGCACCGGATCGCTTCCACGCAGCGGTGCTGGACTTCCTGGCCGACAAACGTTGACCGACCAAGGCTGACCGATCAGCGCCGCCGTGCCGATGGCGGTGCCATCCAGCCGGGATGCCGGGCGATCAGCGCCCGGCTCACCGCCCTCACCTCTTCCATGGCCGCCTGCACCAGCGGGGCCGGATGGCCCTGCCGACGCGTGACGATGCCGACCGAGCGCAGCGGCCCGTCCGCGATCTCCGACAGCTGCATGCCCGACATGGGCAGCAGCGGCATGACGCCCAGCCAGGGCAGCACCGCCACGCCCACCTCGCTGCGGATCAGCCCGGCCACGGTGGTCACCTGATCGACCTGCATGTGCGGCCGGTACTCGATACCGCGCTGCAGGTAGGCCGCGCTCATGTAGCGCATGGCGGTGCTGGCATCGGTGAGCGTGATGAGCGGCAGCTCCAGCAGATCGTCCATGCGCAGCTGCGGGCGCACCCGCTTGCGCCACTTGCCGCAGGACAGCAGCACGAAGCGGTCTCGCAGCAGCTCCTCGTAACGCAGTTCGGGATGGGTGGGTGCGACCGAGGCCAATGCAAAGTCGGCCTGGTGATTCAGCAGGCGCTGCAGGCAGGCGCTGTTGGCCGCATCGATGAGGGTCATCTGGACACCGGGCCGCTGCCGCTCCAGCGTGGCACACACCGACGGCAGCACCACATGCGCCAGCGACGGCCAGGCCGCGATGGACACCTGCGCCGCCTCGCGCTCGGCCGACGACTGGAAGCGCTGCAGACCGGCCTCGTACTCGCCCAGCACCGAGCGGGCCACCGTGGCCATGCGGGCACCACCGGGCGTGAGCCGCACACTGCGGGTGGTTCGCTCGAACAGGGACAGCCCCAGCTCTTCTTCCAGATCCTGGATGGCCTTGGTGAGCGCGGGCTGCGAGATGAACAGCTGTTCGGCGGCCTTGCTGAAGTTCAGCGTGTCCGACAGCACCAGGAACATGCGCAGCTGTCTGGGCGAAATATTCATTCGTCAGAATGATAAATCGATCCACAAATTGAATTTCACAGATCAATGACCGAGCCACAGAATCGGCGCTCGCCAACCAACGAGGACAAGATTCGTGGCCCGTCTCCCCTACGCCGACTGCACCCGCGACGAAGTTCGCCCCCTGGCCGAGCGCATCGTGGCCGAGCGCGGCAACCTGCTGCACCTCTATCAGATGCTCATGCACAGCGGGCCGATTGCCGAGGGCTGGCTGACGTATCTCACCGCCATCCGCCAGAAGAATTCGCTGCCCGGCGGCCTGCGCGAACTCATCATCATGCGGGTGGCGCTGCTCAACCACGCGCCCTACGAGGCCGATCAGCACGCTCCCATCGCACTGCGCGAAGGCATCTCGCAGGCCCAGCTCGATGCGCTGGACCACTGGGACCAGAGCCCCCTGTTCGACGAGCGCCAGCAGGCCGTGCTGGCCTACACCGACGCCATGACGCGCCAGATCCAGGTGCCCGACGTGGTGTTCGCGCGGGTGGCTGCCCTGCATTCCCCGCAGGAGGTGGTGGAGATCACCGCCACCGTGGCGGCCTACAACATGGTCTCGCGCTTCCTGGAGGCGCTGCAGATCCACTCTCACGACGCCCGTTGACCCCCGGCACCCGTCGATCCGCTTTCCCGACCCACAACAACCACCGGAGACGACACCATGAAACTCAAAGCCAGCCTGATCGCTGCCCTGCTCCTGCCCCTGGCCGCCCTGGCCCAGGACGCCTGGCCCAGCCGCCCCATCACCTTCGTGGTGCCCTTCCCGCCCGGCGGTCCCACCGATCTGATGGCCCGCCTCATCGGGCCGGCCCTGTCCAAGCGGCTGAACGTGCCGGTGGTGGTGGAGAACAAGGCCGGCGCCAGCGGCAACATCGGCACCGGCCAGGTGGTTCGTGCCAAGCCCGACGGCTACACCATCCTGCTGGCTGCCAGCGGCAACCTCTCGGCCAACCAGTACCTCTATCCCCGGCTGGGCTTCGACCCGGTCAAGGACCTGACCCCGATCATCCAGATCTCGAAGTTCCCGCTGGTGCTGGAGGTGTCCGAGACCAACAGCAAGATCCGCAGCTTCAAGGACTATGTGGAGGCGGCCCGCAATCCGGCCAACCGCGTGACCTTCGGCTCGGCCAGCAACGGCACGCCGCAGCACCTGGGCGGCGAGCTGTTCAAGTCCAAGGCCAAGGTCGAGATCGACCACATTCCGTACAAGGGTGCAGGCCCGGCCATCGTCGACCTCATGGGCGGCCAGATCACCAGCATGTTCGACATCCTGGGCAGCTCGCTGCCGCACATCAAGGCAGGCAAGCTGCGCCCGCTGGCCGTGACCACCAAAACCCGCTCGCCGCAGCTGCCCGATGTGCCCTCCATCAGCGAGCTGGGCTACGCCGACTTCGAGTACTACGCCTGGCACGGCATCTCGACCACCGCCGGCACGCCCAAGCCCATCGTCACCCGCCTGAACACCGAGATCCAGGCCATCTTTGCCGACCCGGCCTTCAAGGACAAATGGCTGGAGATCGGCTCGGAGGTGGTGGCCGGCACGCCGGAGCAGTTCGAGGCCCTGATCAAGGCCGAGGCCGGCAAGATGCAGACGCTCATCAAGGGCCTGAACATCCAGCTCGACTGAGGCGGACGCGCAGCGGCTCAACCCCGGCGCGTCAGCACCGCGTAGAGCCCGCCGGCCACGGCGGCACCGGCGGCCATGACCAGCAGGCCAGGCCAACCGCGGGTGGCATCGATGAACGCGGGCATGGGCGCCACAGCATCGACCGACCGTACCGCCGCCATCAGGCCCAGGCCGGCAGCGGCCAGGAACAACGGGGTGCGCCACTGCGTCCAGCGGCGCGCCAGCCCATGCGCCACCAGAAGTGCCGGCAGCCAGCCGGCCGCCACGATGCCGGCATAGATCGGCCCGAAGCTGATCAGGTCCTGACCCGTGGTGAGCAGGCGCAGACCGAGTGGCACTTCCAGCCCCAGGCCCACCAGCGCCTGAAGGTTCCACTGGGTCTGCACCACCGATCCCCAGGCGGAGGCCAACAGCCAGGCCAGCGCCAGCCAGCCGATCGAACGGAGCCGGAACCGGCCTGCGAAGGCCGGGATCACACGGGTCATTGCGTTCTGTTCCATGATTTGTGGCGATGAAGAAAACTGTCCTGACGATTCTGGCCGGATGGCTGGGCATGGCCCTGGCCCAGGCAGCGCCGACCTACCGCATCGAGACCGTGGCCGACGGCCTAGACCACCCCTGGTCCCTGGCCTTCCTGCCCGATGGCCGCCTGCTGGTCACCGAGCGGGTGGGCCGCCTGCGGCTGATCGAGCCCGGCGCCAACGGCCGCCTGCAACTGCGATCCGAACCGGTGACAGGCGTTCCCCCGGTGCTCTCGCGCGGACAGTCCGGCCTGTTCGAAGTGCTGCCTGACCCGGACTTTGCCCGCAACCAGCGCATCCTGCTGTCGTACGCCCATGGGCAGCCCCAGGCCAACCACCTGCGGGTGGCCAGCGCCAAGCTGGAAGGTGCTGCATTGAAGGACGTGAAGCCGGTCTTCACCTCGCAGCCGGCCAAGACCGAGACCCAGCACTTCGGCGGCCGCATGGCCTGGCTGCCCGACGGCACGCTGGTGCTGGGCATGGGCGACGGCAACCTGGAGCGCACCGACGCCCAGCGCCTGCACACCCATCTGGGCAAGTTCATGCGCATCCGGGCCGACGGCTCGGTACCGGCCGACAACCCGTTTGTGGGCCGCAATGGCGCCTTGCCGGAGATCTGGTCGACGGGCCATCGCAACCCCCAGGGGGTGGTGGTGGTCAATGGGGTGGTTTACGCCCATGAACATGGGGCGCGGGGCGGCGACGAACTCAACCGCATCCGGGCCGGTGCCAACTACGGCTGGCCGGCCGTGACCGGCGGCATCGACTACACCTATGCGCGGGTGACGCCGTTCAAGAGCCTGCCCGGCATGGAGCCGCCGCTGCTGCAATGGACGCCCTCCATCGCACCCGCCGGCATGGCCTGGTACGACGGCTCCCTCTTTCCGGCCTGGCGCGGCAGCCTGATGGTGGCCGCGCTCAAGGAGCGCAGCGTGCGCCGCGTGCCGCTGGCCGATGCGGCGCGTGGCCCGTCGGGCGACCAGGAGCTGCTGTTCCAGGAGCTGGGCGAGCGCATCCGCGATGTGCGGGCCGGCCCGGATGGCGCCCTCTGGCTGCTGACCGACAGCCCGCAGGGCCGGGTGCTGCGGGTGGTGCCGGCCTCGCCATGAGGGGCGCCAAGGCGCGAGCCCTGGCGGCGCTGGCCGAACGTGAAGCAGCGACCGCCCCGGTGACACCGACCTGCCCGCTGTGCGGACGCCCCATTCCTGCGGCGCAGCGCGATGCGCACCACCTGGTGCCCAAGAGCAAGGGCGGACGCGACACGGTGGACCTGCACCGAATCTGCCACCGACAGATCCATGCGGTGCTCACCGAGACCGAACTGGCCCGCCACTACCGCAGCGTGGAGCTGCTGCTGGCGCATCCGGACCTGCGCTCGTTCGTGGAGTGGGTCCGCACCAAGCCCGACGACTTCTTCGTACGCACCCGCAAGAGCGACCGGGTGCGCGGCCGTTGAGGGTCCCGCCCTCTCAGGACTGAGAAGATCCGCTGCGCGCTGTCTGCAGCTGGTGCAGCGTGATCTTGCGGACCTCCATCTGGCTGCATTCGATGTGCTCGCGCAGCTTCTGGGCCGTGCGGTCGGCGCGGGCGGCCAGCAAGGCCTCGATGATGCCGGCGTGCTCGTCGTAGGTGGCGTGGATGCGGGGCCGGTGGGTGAAGTCCAGGCGACGGATCACCCGGATGCGGTTGGTGATGTCCTGGTGCACACGGAGCATCTCGAAATTGCCGGCAGCGTCCACCAGCGAGAGGTGGAACTGCTCGTCCATCTGGCAGACCTCCTGGGCATCGGTCAGCCGCTTGGCCCGCGACACCTGCCAGCGCCGGGCCAGGCTGTCGATGATGGCGTTGCAGCGCTCCTGCTCGCCACGGATGCGGCCCTCGCAGATGCGCTGCACCGCCTCGGTTTCGATCAGGATGCGCAGGTCGTACAGCTGGTCGAACCGGTCAAAGTCGAACGGCAGGACCCGCCAGCCATTACGAAACAGCACCTCGACCAGGCCTTCCTGCTGCAGCCGCAGCAAGGCCTGGCGCACCGGCGTGCGGGACATGCCCAGTCGCTCGCACATGTCCTTCTCGGTGAAACGGTCGCCCGGGACCATGGCGAAATCAGCCAGGTCATGCTTGATGCGGGTGTAGGCGTCTTCTGCCAGTGAGGCTCTTTCCCCGGCGGGGGCGGTGTCTCTGGACTCAACGGCGGACTTCACGCTGGAAAACCTCCAGACTTCTTTTTTTGGTGGCGACAAACTGTTGGTCAGACAGCGTCGAGATGGTACGTGGCCTGGGGGCGTCGTGGTGAAGGATTTCTGCAATCGACGTGGGACGGCGTGTCAGCAACAGGACCTGGTCGGCCAGGTAGACCGCTTCCTCCAGGTCGTGGGACACCAGCACCATGGTCGTGCCGGTCTGCATGAAGACTTCCTGAAGCTTGTCCCGGATGAACAGCGTCATCTCGAAATCGAGAGCCGAAAACGGTTCGTCCAGGAACAGCACCTCCGGCTGCGGTGCCAGCGCCCGCATGATGGACGCCGTCTGCTGCTGGCCACCGGAGAGTTCGTAGGGGTAGCGCTGCAGATCGAAGCGGACGTCGAACGATGCCACCAGTTCGGTCATGCGGCGATCGATGTCGGCCTTGCGCCAACCGGCCCGCTTCAGGGGGTAGGCGATGTTGTCGATGGTCCTCATCCAGGGAAACAGCGCATCGCGGTAGTTCTGGAACACGTAGCCGATCTGGGTGTCCTTGAGCGACTTGCCATCGAACAGGATCTCGCCGGCATCGACCGGAGTCAGCCCGGCGATCATGTTGATCAGGGTGGACTTGCCGCACCCGTTGGGTCCGAAGACGGAGACGATCCGGTGCTTGGGAATGTCCAGGTCGAAGCGCTCATAGAGCGGCAAGCCGGCAAAGTGCTTGGTCAGGCCCCGGATGGTGATGTGGGTGCCCGAAGCACCAGGATGGAACACGGGCGTGTACCCTTCGGCACAGACCAGATCAGTTGCCACGGATTTCATCGGCCGCTCCAGTGAACGATGCGCCGCTCCAGCGCCAGGAAAACGATGTTGAGGGTGTAGCCCAGGATGCCGGTGGCCAGGATGGAGGCGTACATGACGCGCACATTCATCACCTGCTGTGCATCGATGATCTTGTGCCCCAGCCCGTTTTCAGAGCCGATGAACATCTCGGCCACCACCACCACCAGTGCCATCGAAACGGCCGATCGCAAGCCCACAAAGCTGGGTTGCAGGCTCTCCCAGAACAGCACATCCTTGAAGATCTGCCAGCGGGTGGCGCCCATCACCCGGGCGGCTGCAACGCGCTGCTTGCGCGCATTGATGACGCCGTAGGCGCAGTTGAACACCACGATCAGCCAGGCGCCGAAGGCGGCAATGGCCACCTTGTTGATGTCGTTCACGCCGAAGATCAGCAGGAACAGAGGGATCAGGGCCGATGCCGGTGTGGAGCGGAAAAAATCGATCACGAATTCCACGGTCCGGTACGCCCGTTCGTTGCTGCCCAGGGCAATGCCCAGCGGCATGCCCGCCACCACCGCGATCAGGAACGCCAGCAAGGTCCGCTCCAGCGTGACCGCGAAATGCGGCAGCAGCAGTTCGCTGGTCATGCCCTCGAACAGGGTCATCAGCGTGGGAGCGGGCGGCGGTAACAGCACCGGATTGATCCACCCGACCCGCACCACCAGATCCCAGACGACCAGCAGCAGGATGGGCCCCAGGGCCGGCAGGAATTTCGCCAGGTGATGTCTGCGCACCGGGGCAGACGGGGCTCGCGCGGACAGATCGGCATCAGGCGGCATGGAGCACCTCAGGGCTGGTAGAGCATGGCAGCCGCATCCACTCGGCGGCTGAACACCCCACGCGCGGTGAACAGATCGAAGAACTTCTGGAAATAGGTCCTGTCGGCGGGCTCGAACTCGGTCGACATCCGGTAGTCGGACATGGGCACCTGCATGGCCAGCGAGCCCTCGATGGCCGTGTAGCCCGACAGGAACCGGCGGGCTTCGGCGGGCTGCTGCCGGACCAGATCGACCCCCTTGCGGTAGGCCGCCACATACCGCTGGGTGATCTCGGGTTGCTGGCCGATGAAGGCCGATGTGAGACTGGCCGCACCCCCGTGCCAGGGCGCCATCGGATCACCCAGAACATAGCGGGCCACCACGCCCACTTCCAGGTTGCGCGTGGTGCCGGCAAGCCGCCCGATGGTGCCAGTGGGCTCCAGGGTGTAGCAGGCATCGACCTGACCGGCCGTGAGCGCTGCAATGTGCTGCCCGATGGGCAGTTCGATCACCCGCGCATCCTTGACCCCGGCCCGCTCCAGCACCGCTCGGGCCATCACCCGGTTCTGCACCCCTGGGCCGCAGCCCACCCGCTTTCCGGCCAGCTGGGCCATGGACGACAGCGGGCTGGACGACGCCACGATGAACTGGTCCAGCACGAAGCGCTGGTTGGTCGGGTTGATGCACAGGATCTTCAAGAGCCCCGGCTGCGCGATCTCGGCGATGGCCAGCACGGCCGTGCCGGTGCCGTTGGCACTGCCTTCGGCCCGACCCGAGATCATGGCCTCGGCCACCTGTTGCGGCCCGGCAAACTTGAGGGCCTGCACATCCAGCCCGGCCTCCTTGAAGAAGCCCTTCTCCATGGCCACAAAAAAGGGCAGTCCGGCGGCCACCGGCCAGTAGCCGATCCGGATGCGCGGGGTGTTCCTGGCCGACGCCAGGCCGGGTGCACCCAAGGCCACCAGCGAGGTGCCGCAGAGCTGCAACGCGCGCCGGCGTGTGGCAACAGGGGGGCCAGCGCTGGCATCTGGATCGACTGGAAAGGTCATGACCGGTTCCTTCGACGGGTATGGAGTGGGCGGGTGTGCAGGTGGGTCGCGTCAAGTTAGGCAGGCGGTGGCTGCCACGTGGGCCCGCCATCCGCCGGCATGGGTGATGTCCTGGGCCGCCTCCACGGCATGGGCCTCGCACAGGAAACCGCTGACTTCGCCACCGTCGGCCAAGGCCAGCCGGCCGATGCTCAGCGGCGCGGGAACGGCGGCAACGAGAGAACCCAGCTGCTCCACCGGCATCCCCCAGATTTCCACCTCGATGCCGGCGCCCTGACCGTCAGGCACCCGCACCAGGCCGGGTCTGGCCTGCGCTGAGGCCTGCAGGGCGTAGAGCCGGTAGACGGGCGCCGTCAGCGTGGTTCGCAGCAGTCGCGCGCCTCTATCGGTCAGCTGGTGGTTCAGTGGCATGCCCGTCAGCTGCGCACCCACCACCGCCAGCGCGATCTCGTCCGCGCCTGTCAGCAGGGATCCGGGCGGCGGCGGCGGGCAGCGATCGGCCTGCTGCATCCGCTCCCGCGTCGCCCCCAGGGGCAGGAGACCTTCGGTTTCGGCCAGCGAGTGGTAGCGGGTGCCCCAATCGGCCAGGCACCAGTCGCTGCCAGCCTGCCCGATGAAGGTCACGCCGAACGGCAGGCCGTCCGGCCTGATGGCCGAAGGCACCGACAGGGCGGCGTAGTCGAGCAGATTCACGAAGTTCGTGTAATGGCCGAGCCGGCGGTTCAGGCCCACGGGGTCCAGACGCATCGCCTCTCGCGTGATGTGGGTCGGCGTGGTCGGGACCATCATGAAATCGATCCCGTCCCACATGGGCCGGATGCGGGCGGCCAGGCGGCGCAACTGCAGCTGGGCGGCCAGCACATCGTTGGCGCTGAAGCGGCGGCTGGCTCCGATGATGCTGCGCACAGGTTCGACGATATCGAGTTCATGCCCATCAAAGAATTCGCGGATCGCAAGGTATCGCTCGGCCACCAGCGCACTGCCATAAAGCAGTTCTGCAGCTTCGGCCAGCGGCTGGTAGTCGATCAGCACGAGTCGTGCCCCCATGCGGACCAGCCGCTGGGTGGCCTGGTCAAAGGCTTCACGGGCCAGATCATCTCCGAAAAACTCCAGTTCACGCGGAATACCGACTTGCGGCGCAGCCGGATAGGGCCGCGTGCGCCAGGCAACGTCCCGGTGCCCCCGGGAGAAGGGGTCCAGCGGATCGAAACCGGCTGCGGACTGCAGAACACGCCAGGCCATGGGCACGGTACGGGCCAGCACGGAGACCGCATCGGCACTTTGCACGGCCGGCACCACCCCGTGGGCACTGATGCGACCTCGGGTGGGTTTGAAGCCGACGATGTTGTTCAACCCCGCAGGCACCCGGCCCGAGCCTGCGGTGTCGGTGCCCAGGGCAAAGTCGACTGCGCCGGTGGCCACGGCATAGGCCGACCCGCTGCTCGACCCTCCGCTCACCATGGCGGGATTGAATGCGTTGGGAACCTCACCGAATGGCGACCGGGCGCCACTGAGACCGCATGCAAACGGGTCGAGATTCGTTTTTCCGACCAGCAATGCACCAGCCTGGAGCAGTTTATGCACCACCGTGGCGCTCTCGGTCGCCACCCGGGTGTAGGACGGACAGGCCGCCGTGGTGGGCTGCCCGGCCACATCGATGTTGTCCTTGATGGCAAAACGCAGGCCCTTCAGGGGAGCGCCTGGCTGGGGGCCGCCGTCCTGCTGCAGTGGCGGATCGAACCGCCGTATCCAGATCGGGGGTGGCGCGGATGCTTGGTCAACGGAGGCCGGGACAGGACTGGACGTGTTCATGGTGGCGCATCTCCTGTTGTATACAAAACAGGATGCAAACCATATTCCAACTTGGGACAGGTGCGCAAGCCCCACGCGCACCGTTCATGACGGCATGTCCCGCCGGGACATGCCCGGCCAGAGCAGGTCCGGCGCCAACCCGGACGTGCGGCGGATCAGCCGGCCGCCAGCCGCTCCAGCCCGCCCATGTAGGGCCGCAGCACCTCGGGCACGGTGACGCTGCCGTCGGCGTTCTGGTAGTTCTCCAGCACGGCCACCAGCGCCCGGCCAACAGCCAGGCCGGAGCCGTTCAGGGTGTGCACCAGCTCGTTCTTGCCCTGAGCATTCTTGAAGCGGGCCTGCAGGCGGCGGGCCTGGAAGGCCTCGCAGTTGGAGACCGAGCTGATCTCGCGGTAGGTGCCCTGCGCCGGCACCCACACCTCCAGATCGTGGGTGCGGGTGGCGCCAAAGCCCATGTCGCCGGTGCACAGGGCCAGCACGCGGTATGGCAGACCCAGCTGCTGAAGCACCGCCTCGGCGTGGCGGGTCATGTCATCCAGGGCCTCGTAGCTCTTCTCGGGATGCACGATCTGCACCATCTCGACCTTGTCGAACTGGTGCTGGCGGATCATGCCGCGCGTGTCGCGACCGGCGCTGCCGGCTTCCGAGCGGAAGCATGGCGTGTGGGCGGTGAGCTTGATCGGCAGCTCGGACTCGGCCAGCACGGTGTCGCGCACCACGTTGGTCAGGGTGACTTCGCTGGTGGGGATGAGGTAGAGCGCCTGCTCTTCCTCACCGCCGTCCTGGCCGCCCTTTTTCGCGGCGAACAGGTCGCCCTCGAACTTGGGCAACTGGCCGGTGCCGCGCAGGGTGTCGGCATTGACGATGTAGGGCGTGTAGCACTCGGTGTAGCCGTGCTGCTGCGTCTGAACATCCAGCATGAACTGGGCGAGCGCGCGGTGCAGGCGGGCAATGGGCCCGCGCATGAAGGTGAAGCGTGACCCGGCCAGCTTGGCGCCGGTCTCGAAGTCCAGGCCGAGCTTCTCGCCGATGTCCACATGGTCGCGCACGGGGAAGTCGAAGGCACGCGGGCCTTTCCCATCCGGACTCCAGCGGCGCAGCTCCACGTTGCCGGATTCGTCGCTGCCCACCGGCACGCTGTCGTGCGGCAGGTTGGGCACCGCCAGCAGCAGGGACTGCAACTCGGACTGGATCACGTCCAGGCGCGCGGCACCGGCTTCCAGCTCGGCCTTGATGGCACCGACCTGCGCCATGGCGGCATCGGCCTCGGCATGCTGGCCCTTGCCCTTGAACATGCCGATCTGCTTGGACAGGCTGTTGCGCTGGCTCTGCAGTTCCTCGGTGCGGGTCTGCAGCGTCTTGCGCTCGGACTCCAGCGCCTGGTAGGCCGCCACATCCAGGTAGGGCTGCGGGTTCTTGCGGCGCTCCAGACGTTCGATGACGGCGGGCAGGTCTTTGCGGAGTTGGACGATGTCGAGCATGAAGGCGATCAGATGTTGGAAGGGATTCAGGCGTCCGGAGCGCCGTCGATGCGCAGGCCCTTGGGCAGCGGGAACTTGGTGGTCTCCACCAGCCCCTCCATCGAGCGCACCGAGATGGCACCCAGCGCCTTGATGCGTTCCATGACCTGCTGGACAAGGATCTCGGGCGCAGAGGCACCGGCGGTCAGCCCGACCCGGGTGGCACCGTCGAACCACTCGGCCTGCAGCTCTTCGGCGCTGTCGACCATGTGGCTGCGCGTGCCCAGCTTGAGTGCCACCTCGCGCAGGCGGTTGCTGTTGGAACTGGTGGGGCTGCCCACCACGATCACCACGTCCACCTGAGGGCTCAGCAGCTTGACCGCGTCCTGCCGGTTCTGGGTGGCGTAGCAGATGTCCTGCTGCTTGGGCTGGCGAACGTTCGGAAAGCGGGCCTTGACGGCCGCCGCAATCTCGGCAGCGTCGTCCACCGACAAGGTGGTCTGGGTGACGACCGCGAGCTTCTCGGTCTGCAAGGGCTGGACACGGGCGACATCGGCCACGTCTTCGACCAGGTGGATGCCGCTCTCCAGCTGGCCCATGGTGCCCTCGACCTCGGGATGACCCTTGTGGCCGATCATGATGAATTCATAGCCCTCGCGGTGCAGCTTGGCGACCTCGACATGCACCTTGGTCACCAGCGGGCAGGTCGCATCGAACACCTGAAAGCCGCGACGGTCGGCTTCCTGCTGGATGGCCTTGCTCACGCCGTGGGCCGAGAACACCAGCGTGGCGCCAGGCGGCACCTCGGACAGCTCCTCGATGAAGATCGCGCCCTTGGCCTTGAGGTCGTTGACCACGTAGGTGTTGTGCACGATCTCGTGGCGCACATAGATGGGCGCGCCGAACTTGGCCAGCGCACGTTCAACGATCTCGATGGCCCGGTCCACACCGGCGCAGAAGCCACGCGGTTCGGCCAGAACGATGTCTTGCAGCGGCATCACAGCACCCCGATGAGTTGCACCTCGAACCGGACCGGTTGGCCGGCCAGCGGGTGATTGAAATCGAACAGCACGGCACCGTCGTCGCGCACCTCGCGCACCGCACCGGCATACGTTCCCTGCCCGTCGGGCGTGGGGAACTGCACCACGTCGCCCGGCGCATAACGCTCGTGCGGATCACCCAGCTCGTTCAGCAGCTTGCGGGCCACCCATTGCACCATCTCGGGCTGGCGCTCGCCAAAGGCTTCACCGGCGGCCAGCTCGATCACGGTGCGGGTGCCCTCTTCCAGACCGATCAGCCGCTGCTCGATGGCTGGAGACAGCTGCCCGGACCCCAGGCTGAGCGTGGCGGGCGCTCCCGTGAAGGTATCGATGTAGGCCCGGCCCTGCAGATCGGACATGCGGTAGTGCAGGGTGAGGAAGGAACCGTCTTGGACCTGGGACATGGGCGGGAGTTTGGAAAGGGGACACGTCGGGGTGTACCGACAAAACCCGTATTGTAAAAAGACGGCCCCCTTCTTCCCGGAGTCGCCATGCAGGAGATTGCCGTCCAGGGCCTCAAAGGCCTGCCATCGCAGGCCCGTCCGCGCGAAAAGCTGCTCAGCCATGGCCCGCAGGCGCTCGCCGATGCCGAGCTGCTGGCCATCGTGCTGCGCACCGGTCTGCCGGGCTGCCACGTGCTGCAGATGGCGCAGGGCCTGCTGGACCGGTTCGGCGGCATCCGGGGGCTGCTGCATGCCGGTACCGACGAACTGGCCCGGGTACGGGGCCTGGGCCCGGCCAAGCGGGCCGAACTGCTGGCCGTGCTGGAGCTGGTTCGGCGATCCCTGCAGGAGGAATTGAAGCAGACCCCGCTGATGGACAACGCCATGGCGGTGCGCGAATACCTCCAGCTGCGCATGGGCTCGCTGCCGCACGAGGTGTTCGCGGTGGTCTTCCTCGACAGCAGCCTGCGCCTGCTGGCCTGCGAGGAGATGTTCCGGGGCACGCTGAACCAGACCAGCGTATACCCCCGCGAGGTGGTGGTGCGGGCCCTGCACCACCAGGCCGCGTCGGTGGTGCTGGCCCACAACCACCCCAGCGGACAGTGCATGCCGTCGCGGGCCGACGAATCGCTCACCGCCACCCTGCGCAACGCCCTGGCCCTGGTCGATGTGCGGGTGCTGGACCACTTCATCGTGACCCGCCACCGGGTGGCCTCGATGGCCGAGATGGGCCTGATGTAGCCGAGTCTTGATGGCCGACGTAGCTCCAACACGCGTCCTGCGTGACACGTTGGTGATGGTGGGCGCGCAAGTGCCTGGTCAATGCATGTTCACTTGCAAACGAGCCACATCGTTCACGCAACACGGGCGAATCTGAGCAAGCGGTCCTGCCCTAATGCAGACAGGTCGCGTAACGCTGCCAGGCGCTGAATACCTCTGCAGCCGCCCGCTGAGCATCGTCCCCATGCAGCTGCAATGCCTGTACAACCCGGCACAGGTCGGCACCGGCGAGCTCGTCCAAGTTACCTTGCACCAGCGCCTGCTTCACCCAGAAGCGCTGAGGTCCAACAGACTCCAACGAGGAGCAGCACAAGGACACGTGGAGATAGCCCCCCAAGGCAGCGCGCGGCGGGGGTAACGGCCACAGTTCAGGAGGTACCAGGGCACTCAAGGTCCAGACAACAAGCGTCTGCAATCCCGGCTCGGGCGCTTCATCCTCGGGGAACACCAACATCAGGCGACCACCACTCCAGTCGAGTACGGGCGTCACCAGGGCGGTGTCCGGCTCGTGCCCAGCGGCATGGATGATCGATGCCACCGGCGAGGCAGCAGTCAATAAGCAGATCAGCGAGACATACGTCTCCAGCGCCCCGCTGCCAGCGTCCAGGCCATCGGGCAAGTCCGTATGGAGCATGAATCTGGACCGCTCACCGCACAGTCTGCATCGATCGCGGCAGTGGTGCGCTGACGCTGCGCATGCGGCAGACTGTCCTCACGGCGTAAATGCCCACACCCGTCCATACCAGCAGGAACATGATGAGCGTGTGCCGCGAGAAGGGCTCGGCGAACCAGAAAACGGCCAGCAGGAAATTGCAGGTGGGCGAGATGTACTGAAGAAAGCTCATTGGCACGGTGGGCAGATTTCGTGCGGCGATCGTGTACCACCACATGGGCAACACGTTGATCACTCCAAGCATGAAAAGCAGCACGTTGTCGGTCAGGCTGGTGGTCCGAAAGGACTGCAAGGAGCCTTCCAGGGCGTAGTGCATGAAAAGGAGAATCGCGGCCGGAAGCAAGGCCAGCAACTCGAGCGCGACCGAAACCTGGGCATCAAAATCAACATTCGCGCGCTTGTAGACCGTATAACCCGCATAGCACATCCCCAGACCGATGGCCAGGAACGGAAAGCTGCCTTGCGTGGCGATGGCGTAGTAACCGATGCCCGTGAACGAGATCAGCACCGATGCCGCTGACCAGCGGTCGATGCGCTCCCGCAGGAACACCATTCCCATCAACACGGTGAAGATGGGCCCCAGGTAATACCCCAGACCTGCCTCCAGCACTCGACTGTTGGTCACGCAGTACATGTAGAGAAACCACCAGACGGCCAGGATGGTCGCGCATATGGCCACGACCGGCAGCTTGGTGACGTCTCGGACGAGTCGCCGAAACTCGGCACCCTTGCGATAGACAAAGAAAAGCAGGGGCAACAGAAACACGATGGACCACAGGATCCGGTTGGCCAGCAATTCGTAAGTGTGGACATGGGATAGCGGGCGGTACCACAGTGGATAAGTACCCCACATGAGCGAGGCACCGACACCTGCATGGATACCCAGGCTGATGTTTTGTTGTTCGTTGTGAACTGGCATGACTTTTCCTTGACGCCTCAACAGGCCACCATTGCACTGGTGTGAATTCCGATCACCGCACGACCCGAGGGATCATCGATCAGCTGCCCACCCAGCCAGGCACTGGCAGCTTCGGTGGCGTTGCCAGCCGACTTTCCACGAGGCGCGCAGAACACCGCGGATCGGTGCGGGAACAGATCCTCAAAAATGCAACGGTAGAGGTAGGCTTCCTTGGAACTGGGGGTGTTGTGCGGGAAACGGTACCCCGCTGCCTGCAGTTCGCGATCCGTCACTGCCTGCGCGGCCAACGCCTTCAAGCCATCGATCCATCCATAACCGACACCATCGGACGATTGCTCCTTCTGACGCCAAGCAATGCTGGGCGGCAGGTAATCGGCGAATGTCTCGCGCAAGATGTGCTTTTCCATCACGCCGTCTCCGCACATCTTTAGGCGAGGATCGATGCGCATCGCCACGTCGAGGAAACGTCGGTCGAGGAAGGGAACCCGGGGTTCCACGCCCCAGGACAGGAGTGTTTTGTTGACCCTCAGACAATCGTAGAGATGCATCGCAGAAAGCTTTCGAAGGCACTCCTCGTGAAGCTCTCGAGGACCCGGCGCCCTGTGGAAGTACAGATACCCTCCGAATACCTCGTCGGATCCGTCACCGGTCAGCACGACCTTCACACCATTGCCCCGAATCTTTCTCGCCAGCATCTGCATAGGCGTAGACGCCCTGACTGTCGTGACGTCGTACGACTCGATATGCCAGATGGTTTTCCGAATGGCGTCGAAGCCTTCCTCGATCGTGTACAAGTGCTCGAAGTGGCGAGTGCCGAGAAAGGCAGCCATCTCTCGTGCGGCAGCCAGGTCGGGAGATCCATCCAGGCCGATGGAGAAGGAGCACAGGTCCGCCGCCCGGCCACCAGCCTGAACGTACTTGCGGACGGCGATGCTGGAAACCAGCGACGAGTCGAGCCCGCCCGAAAGAAGCAAGCCAAACGACACATCGGACATCATGTGCGATTCGACGGATTCCTCAAGCGCCTCCCGCAAGGCCGCGACGTCGTTCGACCACCCATGCACTCCTTCGAAGCTCTGCCAGTCCCGTTCGTAATACCGGACAGGCGCCAACGCTTCACTGCTCAGGTAGTGGCCTGGCGGAAGTATCTCGATTCGTTCACAGACCCCCACCAAAGCCTTCAGCTCTGAGGCCACGTACAGGGCTCCGCTGGCGTCGTACCCGTAGTACAACGACAGGATGCCCAAGTGATCCCGACCAATGAGGTAGGTACCAGTGCGTTGATCCAGGATGGCAAAGGCGAACATGCCACGCAGGCGCTGCAGACATGCAACCCCTTCTTCCATGTACGCAGCGAGGATGGCCTCGCAGTCAGATGCTGTTGCGAAGGGGTACTGCGCAAACGCTCGACGGATTTCATCGTGGTTGTAGATCTCGCCGTTGGCAACGAGCGCGACCGATCGGTCCTGACTGTAGAGAGGTTGACCGCCTGTGAACACGTCGACGATCGAAATCCGGTTGTGAACCAGGGCGCCAATCGGACATGAAAAAACGCCGTGTGAGTCGGGACCCCGGTGGATCATGAGATCGGACTGCTCCACAGCGATACGTCGCGATTCCTGCTCGGAAACAGCGGGGTTGAACATGCCAAAAATCGAACACATGCCTCGGTTCTCCTCAAATGCGATGGGGGGGGATTGGTAATAACGGGAAAGTGCCAGGCTCAACGAACACGCCTGATCAGCAATTCCTCAGACAGGCGATGTCGCGAACGTTTCGAGAAGGTCGGACCTAGCCAATCCCAGCTCCAACACCAGACTCGCTACATCGTCGAAGTCGCCAGCCCCTTGCATTTCGGTGCATTGCGGCGGTCGCAGGCCCGCACCATCGCCGAGGTCTGAACAGAGCTGATCCAGCACATCGGCCCACAGACGCGTCTCCCGGCTGGCGAAGGCGGATTGAGCTTCGTAAAGCGAACGAACGAACAAGGCCTTTTCGTCGTCGCTGCAGTCGCGAACGATAGGTCGCACCAGCATCGGAAAAAGCCGCTTGTGGCAAACCTCGTCGGACTTGTGCAATGCAACGGCCGTCCGGAACAGCGGCTGGATCTCGTCCGACTCACTCAAAAGCGAAAGGTAGTCGCTGATGAAGATCTCGGACACCGTCGCGTAGGCCAGGCGCACGAGCGCGAAATGGCGGGGGTCCGAGGCAGCCTGCTTCTGCATCTCTAGCTGCAGTGTCAGATCAAACGCCGGCATCCGCACGTTGATACCCCGGAATGAAGACGTCATTCGGCACAATTCGGCCGCCACGAGCGTGTGAAAGCCTTCGTCGGTGATGGTCTCGGCGACCGCGCTTAACTCCCGGTCCGACATGGTGTGTGACGTGCCCAGTTGCATCAGGTCGAGACAGGCAGGAATGATGATCTGTGTCTCGATCGCAATCGTCTTGTGGTTGTAGACCAGCCAAGCCGTCGACAGACACGCAGACTGGAAGTGGTTCGGGCTTTGATGAAAGACCGGGTCATCCCGGAAAGGCAACAGCGCCATGAGGAAGTCGGGCGCCTCGGGATCAAGGGCTGGCTTCCAGACCCATGGCCGCCGCACCGTCGCTCGCGCATACCAACTGTCGACAAACCTCGCTATTGAGGCATCCAAAGCCTTGTCGTGCCCAGATCCTCCGTAGCGGAGATAGCGGGAACTTGATCTCAATCAAAACCTCTTCTTGGCTTAAAAAAACAAACATTTTTACTTGTTTAGTTCTACTCTATAGAAATAATTTATCATTTTTATATTATTTTTATACTAATTGATCCCGGAGCAGCCTCACGTCAATCGATGAACCCACAGCCCGGGCCGTCGGACACCCAGGCCACCCACCAGCGGCACCCTGGAACGGCCTGCGGCTGTTCATTGAGCGCTGGCACCTGGAGGAGATTTCCTTGCAGGCGCATGGGACGCCCACAGGTAGGTATCGACCTTGCCAGACGAACTTGCGGCGCAGGAACGGATTTATGCGATCGGCTTCGGTCTCCCACGGCAACCGGCCCAGCGCACTGCCGCCGGTGGATGTGCGGGTGCTGGACCACTTCATCGTGACCTGCCACCGGGTGGCCTCGATGGCCGAGATGGGCCTGGTCTGAAGGGCATGCGAGATCCGGGCGGGCCGCCTGGCGGGCGGGAGCGACAATCGGCGGCATGAAGATCCAGTCGCTGGCCGAACTCAAGCAGATACGGCGCGCCATGGCCGAGCATGCTGCGCGGCTGGCGGCCGAGGAAGCTGCGCGCCGCGAGGCGGAACGCCGGCGTGAGCGGGAACAGCGTCTGTTCGAGCTGGCCGTGGGACCGGTGGTGCGGCTGCCGGCCCACGGCCGGTTCGAGCACCAGCCGGTCACACCTTCGACCCAGCCCGTTCAGCGCCAGCTCGATGAAGCACGGGTGATGCACGAAGCCCTGTCGGACGACTTCGACGTGGAGACCCTGCTGCACACCGATGACCTGCTGAGCTACCGCCGCCCCGGCCTGGGCCCGGACGTGGTGCGCAAGCTGCGCGAGGGCCGCTGGAGCATCCAGCGCCACATCGACCTGCATGGGCTGCGCATCGACGAAGCCCGCGAGGCCCTGGGCCAGTTCATCCGCGAATGCCACCGCCATGGCCTGCGTTGCGTGCGGGTGGTCCACGGCAAGGGTCTGGGGTCGCCGGGCCGCACCCCGGTGCTCAAGACCCGGGTGCTGCGCTGGCTGGTGCAGAAGCGCGAGGTGCTGGCCTTTGTGCAGGCCCGCCCGGCCGAAGGGGGTGCCGGTGCGCTGGTGGTGCTGCTGCAGCCGGCGGATCGCGACAGGCGGATCGATCCGGCACGGCGGATGGACTGAAACACCATTGACGCTCGAATTGACGAATTCATCAGGAGCAACAGAGTGACACCGGTGACGCAGTGAGCACCGCCCTATGGGCGCAAATCACTTCACGGTGTGCTTTGCGATGCAACTCTCCAGCCCCTCTCGCTCCTCCAGCCCCACCCGCGCTTCATCGGATCGATCGGGCAGGGACCGCGATGCCCTGATCGATCAACGCAACCATCTGATGCGGGAGGCAAGCCGGTACAGCGGCCGCATGCCGTCTTCCGGCGACCGGCACTCCATTGGCTCGTCGGTAGTGGCCATGCGCTGCATCGCTGTGGAGATCGGTCAGATCGACACCGCCATCGAAGGCCTTCTCGACCACCGCCAACCCGATGACCGCACCCTGCTGAAGCAGATCCGGCGCAGTGCCCGGGACCTGTCGGACGCCATGCGACTGTTCGAGATCGCTGAACTGGAAAACCGGCTGGGCTCGCAAGGTGTGACCTTCGAGCCCGGCCAGCTGGGGGCCATCCGCCATGACGGGTTGCCCGGTGCCTTCCCGGTGCGCGACGTGATGCAACTGGCCCGGCTGCATGCGGCCGATGGCGCGTGCGGTGGTGGTGCCAGCATCGCGGTCCGCCTGGTCATGGCCTGCACAGCACGCATCCCCTTCGTGGCCGAGGACCATCCGCTGACATGCCTTGAGGAGTGCACGCGCATGGCACGCGACCTGCTGCCCCAGCTGTCCAGCGCAGAACAGCGCCAGCTGATGACGGCGGAATCGATGCCCCTGCTGTGCGGTGAGCGCGAGATCGAATCCATCCTGTCGGATCGACACCTCACGATCGAGGACTGCCTGGACCGGATGACATCGTCGAGCACAGCCAGGCTCTGCCTGCTGCTGCGGCTGGTGAACACATCGGAACCATGGACACCGAGCATTCATCAGCTGGCCCTGCACCTTCAACAGGCTGCCATGGCCGAGGAAGGCACCGCACAGGTCTGGTTGCCAATGCTCATGGAACGGATGGGTGAGCGACTGGCCCATGGCCCGGCCCCCGCGCTCCAGCCTGTACGCAACCTCAGCGCCGAATCAGAAAACACCCATCCGGTCTCCACGCCCGATGAGCGCAGGACGATGGCATCGTTCGGATTGCTCAGGGTGTGTCCAGGCTTCTGACGCTCCGGCCCGACAGGGCTCACCCCCGCACTTCGAAGACCGTACCCATGCCGCCGGCGTGGTGCTCCAGTACATGGCAGTGGATGAGCCAGCGGCCGGGGTTGTCGGCCACGAAGGCCACCTCCAGCCGGTCGCCCGGGGCGGCCAGCACGGTGTCGCGCCAGGGCCGGTCGGGCAGCGGCTGGCCGTTGCGTGACAGCACCTGGAAGTGGTGCCCGTGCAGATGCATGGGGTGCCACCAGGCGGTGCGGTTGTCGAAGGTCAGCCGCACGGTGCGGCCACGGTCCACCGCAAACAGCGGCGCATGGTGGTGATGGTGGTCGGTATGGGCCACGCCGTTGAGGGTCCAGGCCGGGTCGGCCTCGCGCGATCCGGCTTCGCGGCGCTGGCGGCGCGCGTTTCGCTCCGCCTCGGTCTGCTGTGGCCAGCCGTCGCGGCTGCGGGCACCGCCACCGATGACGATGGTCTGCTCGAAGGCGCCCGTCAGCACTGGTGCAGGCAGGCCCTCGATGGGCGGCGGCACCGGCGCCGGACGGGGTGTGGCAACCGCCCTGCCCTGCACCTCCAGCCGGGCGAGCACCACGGCACCCCGCGCCTGCTCATCCTTGAGCTCGAACACCCCCGGGGCGGTGGCATCGATCACCATGTCGGCGCGCATGCCGGGGCCCAGCAGCATCGGGCCTTCCCATCGGATGGCCGATTCGGCCGGAACACCGTCGCGGGCGATCAGCCAGCCCGGCAGGCCATCGAGCGCGAGCTGGTAGATGCGGGCGTTCGAGGCATTGACGAGCCGCAGGCGGATGCGCTGCCCGGTCTGCAGCGCCTGGCGTGGCTGCTCCACACCATTGACCGTGATCTTCTGGCCCAGGCGCCCGGCATGGGCCACATCGTGAAAGCGGTAGAAGTCCTCGGCGATACGGCCCTGCCCGTCCAGACGCCAGTCGTCCAGCAGCCAGACGATGTCCTGATCCACCGGATAGGGGCGGTCTTCCTCGACCACCAGGGCGGCGGCCAGGCCCCGCTCCACCTGCTCGGCGGTGCCCAGATGCGGGTGGTACCAGAAGGTGCCGGCATCCGGCAGGCGGAAGCGGTAACGGAAGCGGTCACCCGGCTCGATGGGGGCCTGGGTGAGGTGGGGCACCCCGTCCATGGCGTTGGGCAGGCGGATGCCGTGCCAGTGGATGGTGGTGGCGTCGGGCAGGCGGTTGTGCAGCTCCAGGTCGAGCCATTCGCCGCGCTTGAACCGCAGCACCGGCCCGGGCACGCTGGTGTCGTAGGCCCAGACATCCAGCCCGGCCTGCCCTGCTACCGGCAGGCGGGCGGGGGCGGCACTCAGCACGCGCGGCGCGCCGGGAGCGGAGGGATTCGGAATGGCGCCGCAGGCACTGAGCAAGGGCACGGCGGCGGCGGCCTGCAGCCACTGTCGACGGGTCGGGTTCATGGGCAGCGAATGTCGGTTCAGGGGGTGTTTCGCATCCAGTCGGCGGTCTGGAAGAAGCTCTGGTTCAGGCGCTGGCGCAGCGTGGGGTCGACACCGGTCTCGCCCATGGCCTGGTCCATGCAGGCCAGCCACTGGTCCCGCTCCTGGATGCCGATGGCAAACGGCATGTGCCGCATGCGCAGGCGCGGATGGCCGAAACGGCCGGTGTAGTGCTGCGGGCCGCCCAGCCAGCCGCACAAAAACCAGAACAGCTTGTCGCGGGCACCTTCGAGCGTGTTGCCGTGCGCATGGCGCAGCTCGGCATAACCGGGCTCGATGTCCATGAGGTCGTAGAAGCGGTCCACCAGCGCGCGCACGCGCTCCTCGCCACCCATCCATTCGAACGGGGTGTCGAAAGGCGGTTTTTCCTGGGGAATGTGCAGATCGGTCATGTCAGGTCGCGGCCTTGCGCAGCGTCTCCACCACCGGGGTGCGCAGCACGCTGCGCAGGCCCCACCAGCCGGCCAGCAGGGCCAGCACCGCGCCGGCCAGAGCACCGGCCAGCGGCACCCAGGGCGAGGCGGTCCAGCTGAACTGGAAGGCGTATTTCGCCAGCGCCCCGCCCACCAGC
>CALRSR020000006.1:0-126609 GCA_943370825.1 Allobosea thiooxidans
CACGTCTCGCCGACCTTCGCACCCAACTCGACCTCCTTGAGGATGCCGACTATCTGCGCTTCGCTGAATCTGGATTTCTTCATGTAGAGACTCCGTCTGGGGGAATTCTCTACTTCCGGATGGTTCAGGTTTTCGAGGGGACTTCATGAGCGCGAAATCTATTCATGGGTCGCGTGTTTCTAGCACGTAGCCTATTCCTCGCACAGAATGAATCAGCGGCCTGTCAAAAGGAACGTCGATTTTGCTACGCAGCCGCCGTATCGCGGCATCGATTACGTTGGTGTTGTCATCAAAATTTATACCCCACACCTGTTCCGCTATCTCGGAACGGGAAAGTACATTTCCCTGCCTGCGCAGCAACAAACACAACAAAACGAACTCTTGCACGGAGAGGGCCACCCTTTGTCCTTTGCGCGTTGCTTTTCGACTGACAAGATCTACTTCCAAGTCTGCTGCACTTAGCATAGTCTCTGGCTCGGGCCCCTGCGCAGAATGCGTACGCCTAAGCAGCGCCCGGATTCGAGCAACAAGTTCGGAGAACGCGAATGGTTTAACAATGTAGTCGTCTGCGCCGCTTTGAAGCCCATGTACGCGATCTTCGACCTTAACCCGTGCGGTCAGCATGATAACCGGGGTGCGCTTGCTTCGTCTGAGTGCGGCGAGAAGGCCTAACCCATCGATACCTGGCAACAGGCTATCCAAGACGATCAAGTCATACTCCGATTCCATTGCCAAGTGAAGCCCATCAATTCCGTTATGGGCAAGATCCACTACAAAGCCTTCTGCCTGTAAGCCCTTGCGAAGATAGTGCGCAAGCTTAAGTTCATCTTCAATCACCAGCAGCTTCATGTGCAATCTTGTGGTTCCACGGCCGCCAATTGACTAGCCGTCAATAGTCAATGGTTTCGGGTAGAGATATCAGATTCCGAAGTGCGAATCCGTAAAAAGGTTCTCGGTGCGATATGCGCCCGAGGTGGGATGGATCGATGTGCACGTTAGCACGAAGCCTACCTGAGTAGATCACATGCGGAGGAGCCAAGAGCAAGGGCGGGGCCTTCAGCGAAAGCTCTGGGGCATCGTCCGTCTGGCCCGGCGCTTCCCCGCGCACTGCGTTGATGCCGCCTGCGCGCAGGCCCTGGAGCAAGGGGCCAGCAGCTACAAGCGCGTGCTGGCTCTGACGGAGGCCATCTTTGCCGAGGCACTGGCGGCCATCGAGACCGAGGCCACCGGTGCGTCCACCAGTATGTCCGCCGCCGGGGCCCGAACCCTGACCCAGCAGCACGAGCTCATCTGCGACGCTGATGAGTATGCCGATCTCTCCGCTCACGCTGTGGTCGTGGCCGCCACGAGCACGCTCGCGGCTGCCACGACGAACACCGCCACCACCAACCAAAACACCAAGACCTACGCACCTGGAGTTCAACGGCATGGCGCAGGACTGGGGCAAGTACATGGGAGGTGCAACCATGGCCACCACCATCCTCGACCGCCTCATGCACCGCTGCGCGATGCTGGAGTTCGAGGGCAAGAGCTACCGCCTCAAAGAGGCCGCCGCACGAATCGCCGTCGCACCCGAGTCGTCATAATCCGGCGGCCCTGCCTGGGGGAATTGACCTGGCCATCGGGGGCCTGTGTGAGGCGGTTCAAATCTGACGAAAAAGTAATTTTTGTGTGCCAGTGTCGTCAACGCTTAAACCATACATTACAAAGGTGCTCAGGCACTCCGCAGCAATTGTGCTAACCGGAAAATAAGGAACCCTCATGAGGCTGAATATATCCATCATTGCCATCTCGTTCGTTGCCACCTCCGCCTTCGCTGGGCATGAAGCGCGCGAAGCGGCCAAAGAATACATTCCTCTCAAAGATGGAGGGACGCTCTACATATTCCAGGACGGAAAGATGGCAAAAGAAGATCGTTTCGGGCGCGCCGGGTATCTTAAGATGACCGATGTCCTGGAGACCTCAGATGGCAAGAAGATTCCAGTGACGAGCAACGAAGTCGCACGCCTTGAATGGCTCTTGAGAAAAGGCCATAGCAATAAGTGAACACGTTGCGTTGGGCCCAAGTTCTTGATAGCAGATGAACTCAAACATGAAGACTGGGCGTGGTTACTGTCTACAGATGGGGTGGAGCCCGAGAGATTCGGCGATGGAAAAAGAGTTGCACAAGCGCCCCGTACACAGCCAGCTTGTTGGTGTGGACGGGGCAGTGCGCCTGCACTACGAGACCTCCATCCTGCGCTCTCGCGACCTGCTGAAGAGCGACCAGCTTACCCCCAGGTGCTGTCCACCAACAATGCCGAGCTGGTTTATGCGCGCCTGTCGCTCAAGGCTGTCACCGTCGTGGACGCCACCTCGTGCAGGAGAGATTGTTCAGCATGGCAGTCAATCAATGCTCGTTGCGCTACCTTCCCGCAAGTGAAGCGCTTCATCCTCTTTCTTCTGATGGTTGTATTGCAGTCCCAACTCAGCTGGGCCGCAGAGCTCACCTACGGCCATCACGGGTCTGGCGCCACGACTCAACAATCAGAACATCAGCGATCTGAATGCGAGGCCGACTTTGCATTTGACGGAACTGTCATCGGCGAAGACACTGCCACCCTGTTGAGCGAACCCAGCGGGGAATGTGATCACTGTCACTCCCATGGCGCCGCAGCGCTCCCATTGAAACAGGTGATCCCCAGCAACCGTGCAGTGCACGCTGCTGCATTTGGCCCGATCGCTACCGGGCCCGAGGTCGATCAGGCAAGGCCCGAGCGACCGCGATGGACACCCCTCGCCTGATTCGGCGCGGCGGGTTTTCACACTAAGCACTGCTGCTTGAAGCGTTTGGCGCCATGCCAAACGCAGTCGCGCCACCCTTGCCCTTCCTGTTCGCACGCCGCGGTGAGCGGACTCACACCAAGGAGACGTCGATGTCTCAACACGTCAAAAAAAGAACTTCAGCGCATTTGATCGCGTTAAAAACCATCTTTCCCATGGGCTTGGCCGTGATCGGTCTTGCCTCCTGTTTTCCCGCTTGGTCCCAGGACGCACTTTCAGTCCGCTCAGCGACCAGCGCCGTTGAAACCACCGGTCCACTGACCCTACAGCAGGCTCTGGCTCTGGCCATGTCATCAAATGCCGAACTGACGGTTGCACAGCGTGAACTTGAAGCCGCAGAAGGCCCAGTACTCCAGGGTGGCACGCGGCCAAACCCTGCGTTGTCTGTGGAGTTGGAGGATCAGCGAAAGGCCACCCGCACCACTACCTTTCAAATCAGCCAGGCGATAGAGCTGGGCGGAAAACGCAGAGCCCGTATCGACGCCGCCGAGCGCAATCGCGACATTGCCGCAGCCGAGCTCGCAGCGCGACGCGCTGAGGTCAGGAGCACCGTTGTATTGGCTTTCCGCGACGTGTTGCTGGCGCAGGAACGCATCAAACTTGCTGCTGAAACCACAGAGCTAGCAAGGCGGGGCAGTCTTGCCGCAAGTAGACGGGTGCAAGCCGGCAAGGTCTCACCTGTGGAGGAAACCAAAGCCAAGATTGAACCGCCCCGGGATTTGAGGAGGCTCTTTTCTCTGAGAGGATTGAGCCATGAACAAGAAGTCGAACAAGTTCTCACCCGAAGTGCGCGAGCGCGCGGTGCGCATGGTGCAGGAGCATCGGGGCGAGTACCCCTCGCTGTGGGCGGCCATTGAATCGATTGCAGCCAAGATCGGCTGCGTGCCGCAGACCCTCAACGAGTGGGTCAAGCGCGCCGAGATCGACTCGGGTGCGCGCGAGGGCATCACCACCAACGAATTGCAGCGGCTGAAGGAGCTCGAGCGCGAGAACAAGGAGCTGCGCAAGGCCAACGAGATCCTCAAGCTGGCCAGCGCGTTTTTCGCCCAGGCGGAGCTCGACCGCCGTCTGAAGTCCTGAAGGGCTTCATCGATCAGCATCGACAGGCCTACGGGGTCGAGTCGATCTGCAAGGTGCTGCAGATCGCCCCGTCTGGCTACTGGCGCCACGCCGCTGCGCAACGCAACCCGGCTCTGCGATGTCAGCGCGCCCAGCGCGACAGCGCGTTGACGCCGCACATTGAGCGCGTGTGGCACGCCAACATGCAGGTCTACGGCGCCGACAAGGTGTGGAAGCAAATGAACCGCGAGGGCATCACGGTGGCGCGCTGCACGGTCGAGCGGCTCATGCGTCGCCTGGGCCTGCAGGGCGTGCGCCGGGGCAAGGTGGTGCGCACCACCATCAGCGATGCCAAGGCGCCATGCCCGCTGGACCGGGTCAATCGCGTCTTCAAGGCCGATCGGCCCAACCAGCTCTGGGTCTCGGACTTCACCTACGTCAGCACCTGGCAGGGCTGGCTGTACGTAGCCTTTGTGATCGACGTGTACGCGCGGCGCATCGTGGGCTGGCGCGTGAGCAACACGATGCGCACGGACTTTGTTCTGGATGCCTTGGAACAAGCGCTCTACGACCGCCAACCCGAGCGCGACGGCAGCCTGGTGTGTCACTCCGACAGGGGGTCGCAATACGTCAGCATCCGCTACACGGAGCGACTGGCCCAAGCGGGCATCGAACCCTCAGTGGGCAGTAAGGGCGACAGCTACGACAACGCGCTGGCCGAGACCATCAACGGGCTGTACAAGGCCGAGCTGATTCACCGCCGGGCACCCTGGAAGACCAGGGAATCGGTGGAGCTGGCCACCCTGCAATGGGTGTCCTGGTTCAACCACCAAAGATTGCTGGAGCCCATCGGCTACATCCCACCGGCCGAGGCTGAGGCAAACTACTGGCGGCATCTCGCCAATCAGGACTCCATGGCGGAGGCCTGACTTAAGGCTACGCTGAACAAGTAGCCGATTTGAGCGATCCGCTGCCCAATGGGTCGCTGACGCGGGGAAGCCTCGCGGTTTGACCGCGTTCCCCGGCCATACCGGCCGTGCTTGCGCACTTGGAGTGCGCAACGGGCGCACTCATGCCGCGAGGCGCTGCCGCGCCAGGTAGATGTTGGCCAGACCCAGCACCACGAACGAACGTGTGGCGTTCTTGGCAAGGCCTCGGTAGCGCACCTTGGCAAAGCCCCAGAGCCGCTTCACCACGGCAAAGACGTGTTCGACTCGGGCGCGGACCTTGGACTTGTTGTGATTCTTCGAGCGCTCGACCTCGTCGATCTCGCCATCCCTGCGCACGCGCTGGTTGGTGAAGTCCTTGGCCTGGGGCGCCTTCGATTCGATCAACGCCCTCTGGCTGGCGTAGGCGCTGTCGCCGTATACACGCTGCTCGTTCCCGTGCAACAGCTCGGGCAATGGATGTTTGTCATGCACGTTGGCTGCCGTGACCACAGCGCTGTGCGCCAGCCCAGTGCGGCTGTCCACGCCGATGTGCATCTTCATGCCGAAGTACCACTGCTGGCCTTTGCGGGTCTGGTGCATCTCCGGGTCGCGCTGTTTGTCGGCGTTCTTGGTCGAGCTGGGCGCGCCGATGATGGTGGCATCCACGATGGTGCCGGTGCCCACCTTCATGCCTCGGGCCTGCAGCACCTCCCCCACCTTGGCAAACAAGGCCTCGCCCAGCTTGTGCTTCTCCAGCAGGCGGCGAAACTTCAGCAGCGTGGTCCCGTCAGGCACACGTTCACGCCCCAGATCAATGCCTACAAAGCGGCGCAGCGCCGTGCTGTCGAGCAGAGCCTCCTCGCAGGCCTCATCAGCCAGGTTGAACCAGTGCTGCACGAAGTACATCCGCAGCATGCGTTCCAGTCCGATCGGTGGGCGCCCGTTGCCGGCCTTGGGGTAGTGCGGTTCGATGACCGAGCACAACTCCTGCCACGGCACGATCTGCTCCATCGTCGCCAGGAATGTGTCCCGCTTGGTGAGCTTGCGGTATTGCTCGTAGCCGTCGCCTTGATCGGCTGCCATCGCCAGGGTTTGCTGTTTCATCTTCACCTTCGTGTCTCTGGTGTCTCGATACATGCAAACCTCGCGCCACCTCTCAACTTGTTCAGCGTAGCCCTAAACCAACCGGCCTCCACGAAAGCCGGGGCGGTTCAGATTGCCGAAGCCACGGCGGGCTTGGATACCTTGCAGGCACAGTCTGAATTGATGCAGGCACGTCAACGGCTGGCCGCTACTTGGGGCAGCGCGTACCCGAGATTCGAGCGTGCAGAGCCGAGCACCGCAACTTACACAGAGCTCCCTTTTCTGCCCACGGTCGAGAGCCTCATGTCGCGCTTGGCATCGTCGCCGAGCTTGCAACGCGTGAAGAGCAACGTGGCGCTTCGGCAGGCCATCGTGCGTGTTGAGAACAGCAAGGCAACGGCTGACGTCACGGTCAGCATGGGTGTTCAGCGAGATGCGCAGTCCGGCCGAAATCTGGCCGTGGTGGGTTTTAGCATGCCTTTTGGTGTTTTCGACCGCAACCAGGGCAACATCTTGGAGGCTCTGAAGCGCGAAGAGAAGGCTCGAGACGAGTTGGCGTTGACAGAACTTCAACTGCGCACGTCCGTACTGCAAGCACACGCACGGCTGGAGGCTTCGCGCATCGAGGCCCAAACGATCCGCGACTCGGTGTTGCCTGGCGCACAAGCGGCCTATGACGCTGCAACCAAAGGGTTCGAACTCGGCAAGTTCGACTTCCTTGATGTGCTCGACGCGCAACGCACCTTGTTTCAGGCGCGTGCTCAATACCAGCGCGCCAGTGGCGAAGCACAGCGCCTCGCCATTGACATCGACCGCCAACTAGGCGACTCGACCGACGGCGACGCGACTCCAACCTCAACAGTTCCCACATCCCCCGCCCAGCGCTAGGAGCCATCATCATGAACAACGAAGCAAGCCAAAAGAAACCCAAAACCAAGCAGATGGTGCTGGTCGGGATCGTGGTCGCCATCGGATTGGCTTTGGGCGCTGCGCTCTTGAGTAGCGGCAAGTCGCAGCCCGCAGGCGGCGAAGACGCCCACGGCGCTCACGCAGAAGCCGAAGGTCACGATGAGAAAGAGCATCACGGCGATGCCAAGAAAGATGGACACACCGACGAAAAGGACCATGCGGATGAGGAGCACCACGAAACCACGACTGCGGAACCTGCCAAAGGTCCGAACGGTGGCCGGCTGTTCACCGCTGGCGATTTCGGGCTGGAGCTGACCATCTTTGAGAGTTGGACAGAGCCACAGTTTCGGATCTACACCTATCGCGACGGTAAACCCACTGACCCAGCACAAGTTCAAGCAACCGTCTCGGTTGAGCGACTGGGCCGCAAACCGCAGGTCGTGACGTTCGCAAAGGAAGGCGATTATCTGAAGGGAAATGCGGTGATCGAGGAGCCGCACTCCTTTGCTGTGCGCATCGAAGCACAAGAGACGGGCAAGACGCATAAGTTCAAGTTCGAACAAGTAGAAGCGCGTGTGACCATGAATGAGGCACAACTCAAGGCAAACGGTGTTGAGATTGGGTCCGTCGGGCCGGCGCGCATCAAGACTGCGCTGCAATTGCAAGGTGAAGTGCGGTTGAACGAGGACCGCACGGTGCATGTGGTGCCGCGACTGACGGGCCTTGTCGAATCGGTATCGGCCAATGCCGGCGACCGGGTTCGACGCGGCCAGGTTCTTGCTGTGCTGTCCAGCCAAAGTCTCGTCGATCAGCGCAGTGAGTTGCTGGCTGCACAGAAGCGACTGGGCCTGGCACGTACGACGCTGGAACGCGAGAAAAAGCTGTGGGACGAAAAGATATCGGCCGAGCAGGACTACCTGCAGGCTCGTCAGGTATTTGCCGAAGCTGAGATTGCCGAACAGTCTGCGCGCCAGAAACTGGCATCGCTTGGCGCGGTAGCTGCGGCGACACCCACTCCAGGCAGTTTGACGCGGTATGAGGTGCGCTCGCCCATCGACGGTGTGATCACCGACAAGAAAATTTCGGTTGGCGAGGTGGTGAGGGAAGACACCAACATCTTCATCGTGGCAGATCTCAGTTCGGTGTGGGTCGAAATGACGGTTTATGCCAAAGACCTCAATGCGGTGATGTTGGGCCAGCAAGCCACGGTGAAGGCCACTTCCTTTGAGGCTGAGGCGGTAGGCAAGGTCGCTTACGTCGGCAATCTCGTTGGTGAGCAGACGCGCGCGGCCACAGCCCGCATGGTGCTGCTCAATCCCAAAGGCTTGTGGCGGCCAGGTCTGCCCGTCAACGTCGAACTGACGGCCGAGGAAGTCGAGGTACCGCTGGCGATTGCCGTCGATGCGGTGCAGTCCTTGCGGGATTCCACGGTTGTTTTCGGCCGCTATGGCGAACAGTTCGAAGCCCGTCCGCTGACGCTGGGCCGCAGCGATGGAAAGATGGTCGAAGTATTGAGCGGCCTGGAGGCAGGTGAACGCTACGCCTCACGCAACAGCTTTCTTGTCAAGGCGGATATCGGCAAAGCCGGTGCCAGCCACAGCCATTGACAGATGTCGGGAGCATCACATGAAACAGATCACCGCTATCTTTCGCCCACATCGACTCGAGCAAGTGGAGCAGGCACTGCATGCGCTGCCCAACCTGCCAGGCTTCACGCTGCATGCTGCCCGTGGCCATGCTCGCGGCCACGGTGCTGAACACCAGTTCACGCCTGACGAATGGAACCCGGATTCCCACGACAAGTTGGTGCTCGTGATGTTTTGTGCTGACGACGACGCCATGGAAATGCTGAACGTCATTTGCCGAGCAGCCCGAACGGGCAATGCCGGCGACGGGATGGTCGCCATGACCGAGCTAGTTGACCTTGTGCGCATCCGCACCGGCGAACGCGGCGATGCCGCAGCCTGACGAAAGAATTTCTCATGTTTGAAAAAATCATACGCTTCGCCATCGATCAGCGGTGGCTGGTGATGCTGATGGTGCTGGGAATGGCCGCCCTGGGGGCTTACAACTACCAGCGCCTGCCCATCGACGCAGTTCCGGACATCACCAATGTCCAGGTGCAGGTCAATACCGCAGCACCGGGCTACTCACCACTGGAGTCGGAGCAACGCATCACTTTCCCAGTCGAGACGGCGATGGCTGGTCTGCCCGATTTGGAGCAAACCCGATCCATCTCGCGGTACGGCTTGTCGCAGGTCACCGTGATCTTCAAGGACGGCACCGACATCTATTTCGCAAGGCAGCTCGTCAACGAACGCATCCAGGAGGCAAAAGACAAGCTGCCGCCAGGCATTGCGCCTGCGATGGGACCCATTTCATCGGGACTCGGCGAGATCTACATGTGGACAGTGGAAAGCGAGCCTGGCGCCTTGAAGGCCGACGGCACGCCCTACACGGCGACCGATCTTCGCGAGATTCAGGACTGGATCATCAAGCCGCAACTGCGCAACGTGCCAGGTGTGACGGAAATCAACACCATTGGAGGCAACGCCAAGGAGTTCCAGGTTGCCCCGGACACCAGCAAATTGATGGCGCACGGGCTCTCGCTTGCCGACTTGGTGCAGGCGCTGGAGCGCAACAACGCCAGCGTTGGCGCTGGCTACATCGAACGCAGCGGCGAGCAGTACCTGATTCGTGCGCCCGGGCAGGTCAGCAACATCGCAGATATCGAGAACATCGTGATCGGAACTCCCCAGGGAGTGCCGCTGCGCGTGGCTGATGTCGCCAAAGTGCTCATCGGAAAAGAGCTTCGCACAGGAGCCGCAACTGAGAACGGCCGTGAGGTCGTTCTCGGCACAGTGTTCATGCTGCTGGGTGAGAACAGCCGCATCGTTTCGCAGGCCGTCGACAAGCGCATGGCAGAGATCAACAAAAGCCTACCCGCTGGGGTGACGGCGACAACCGTCTACGACCGCACTGTGCTGGTGGACAAAGCCATCGCCACGGTGAAGAAAAACTTGATCGAAGGCGCGCTGCTGGTCATTGCCATCCTGTTCCTGTTTTTGGGCAACATTCGCGCTGCTCTGCTCACGGCCATGGTCATCCCGCTGGCCATGTTGTTCACATTCACAGGCATGGTGACCAACAAGGTCAGCGCAAACCTGATGAGCCTGGGAGCACTTGATTTCGGCATCATCATCGACGGTGCTGTCGTGATCGTCGAGAACTGTGTGCGTCGACTAGCACATGCGCAAGGAATCGCGGGTCGACCCCTCACACGCAACGAACGCTTTCACGAAGTTTTCGAAGCATCGAAGGAGGCCCGCAGGCCGCTGCTGTTTGGGCAGTTGATCATCATGGTTGTTTACCTCCCGATCTTTGCGCTCACCGGCGTTGAGGGAAAGATGTTTCACCCAATGGCCTACACCGTCGTGGCTGCCTTGCTGGGGGCAATGATTCTTTCAGTCACCTTCATTCCGGCTGCTGTGGCGCTGTTCATCGGCAACAAAGTCGATGAGAAAGAGAATCGTCTGATGGTCTGGGCCAAGCGCGGCTATCGACCGATGTTGGGCTGGGCCATGTTGAACAAGCCGCTCGTGCTGACCATCGCCGCCGTGTCGGTGGCACTCAGTGGTCTCATTGCCACCCGCATGGGCAGCGAGTTCATCCCGAGCCTGAATGAGGGCGATGTGGCCTTGCATGCCCTGCGCATACCGGGCACCAGCTTGACCCAGGCTATTGAGATGCAGAGCGAACTTGAACGGGTCGTCAAAACCTTCCCCGAGGTCGACAAGATCTTTGCAAAGATTGGGACAGCCGAGATTGCAACCGATCCGATGCCCCCCAACGTGGCCGACAACTTCGTGATGCTCAAGCCGATTTCGGAGTGGCCCGATCCAACTCGCAGCAAGGCAGACCTGGTCGCTGCCATGCAGGTGGCCGTGATGAAAATCCCTGGCAACAACTACGAGTTCACTCAACCCATCCAGATGCGCTTCAACGAGTTGATCTCCGGCGTGCGCAGCGACGTCGCGGTCAAGGTTTTTGGCGATGACATGGACGTGATGAACGCCACGGCAGCGGATATTTCAGAGGTGTTGGAGAGCATTCCCGGTGCCGCCGACGTGAAAGTGGAGCAAACAACCGGCCTGCCGATGCTGACGCTGAACATCGACCGCAGCAAGGCCTCGCGACTGGGCCTCAATGTCAACGACATTCAGGAGGCGTTGTCGATTGCCGTGGGTGGCCGCGAAGCTGGCTTGGTGTTTCAGGGTGATCGGCGCTTCGATATTCTCGTGAGACTGCCCGACGAGGCACGCGGCAATCTTGACGCTATCCGCCGCATTCCCATCCGCCTGCCCATTGCCGACGGTGCGGCAGGACTTCCTGGTTATGTGCAGCTGGGGGATGTTGCCTCGTTGGACATTGCACCTGGGCCCAATCAGATCAGCCGAGAAGACGGCAAGCGGCGCGTCGTGGTCACAGCCAACGTGCGCGGTCGTGACATCGGCTCGTTTGTCACCGAAGCCCAAGCGAAGCTGGACGCACAGGTCAAGATACCAACCGGGTACTGGACCACCTGGGGTGGCACATTCGAGCAGTTGCAGTCTGCAGCCAAGCGGCTGCAAATCGTGGTGCCGGTTGCGCTCCTGCTCGTCTTCGTGCTCCTCTTCGTGATGTTCGGCAACATCAAGGACGGCCTGCTCGTCTTCACCGGAGTACCTTTTGCGCTGACTGGTGGCATCGTCGCGCTTTGGCTGCGCGACATACCTCTGTCGATATCGGCAGGGGTCGGCTTCATCGCGCTGTCGGGCGTGGCCGCGCTCAACGGTCTGGTGATGATCTCTTTCATCCGGTCACTGAGGGATAACGGTATGCCCCTTGACCAGGCGATCGATGAGGGCGCGCTTACCCGTCTGAGACCCGTTTTGATGACCGCTCTCGTGGCTTCTTTGGGATTCGTCCCAATGGCGTTGGCAACGGGTACTGGCGCCGAGGTGCAGCGCCCGCTTGCCACTGTGGTGATCGGCGGCATCCTCTCGTCGACAGTGCTCACACTGCTGGTGCTCCCATTGCTGTACCGGCTGGCCCATTGGCGCGAGGCGCAACCAGCCGGACAAGTCACGGCGAAGTGGACGCCGCCCGACAGCGCAAAGGCTCCCGCATGAAGATACTTCTATCTTCGCTCTGAGAGCTTAGTCTCTGCTACAAGACCGCAACGGCCTAAGCAACAGGGTTATGACCACCAACGTACAACCGTCCTCCATGGCCGCCCGGCTTATTATCGGGGGGCTGTCGTTTAGTCAACGAGAGCTCAAGGATCAGGCGCGTATCGCCGAAATACAGCAGTCCATGGTCGTCGCGCGCGAACGCTTCGGCCACGCTCTGTGTATGTGCCGGCCCCACCCCCTCAAGCTGCAAGTCCTCTTACGGGAGTCGAAGTTACACCTCGATGTGTGGCCCCACGAAGGGCCGCTTCACGATTCTGAGTGCACGTTCTTCCGCGATGACCTCTGGTCTCATCCCATCACCACGCCCAGTTCGCCAGAACAGGTGCAAGCGCAGTGCCAAGCCACGCACGAACAACCCGCCGCTGCCCGGGCAACGCCAGCAACCCAGGCCACGGTGCGTCCCCGCTCGACATCGGCGCGCGTGAACGCCGGTACCGAACCGACGAGTCCTGCAGCACCAGCGAGCGAGCGCCGTTCATTGGCACTGGACATTCCTGGGCAGCGCGTCATCAGCGATGGAGCCGACCGCCGCCTCAACCTCAAAAACCTTGCAATGGGTTTGTGGGAGGAAGCGGACCTGTGCCGCTGGCACCCCAGCTGGACCCGCGACTGGGGCCGCGTCCGCTACCAGCTCACGCGTGTGGCGTACACGCTCGAAGTCAACGGCGTTCCGATGGAGGAGCTTCTGTTCGTCCCGCGCCGTTTTAGGGAAAGTGCGCGCGAGCAGCTCAACGCCGACTGGCGGGTATTCGTAGCCAGCCTGAGCATGGGGCGACCGGATTCGACCCGGCCGCTGCGCCTGCTGGTTGCACCAGTTCGTGGCCTCTCGGCCCCCGCCAATCATCTACCCTTCATGCACCTGCGCCACTTGCGCCACCCAGTGAGCCTGTCGGACGCCGCGTTGGATTACCTGCGCAACAACTGTAGCTCTGCGCTGCGCCATCTGCAGGCGAACGACGACGAGGTGCGCATCAACAACGCGATCGAGGGCAATGAAGCGAGTCCCTATGGCAAGCACAGCCCGGAGGTCATGGGCTTCTTTCTCGTCGAGGTGAACTTACGTGGTGGCGTGTTCGCGCGCGCCTCCTGGTTGATGAACGTCCATCCCCGCAGCTTCATCCCGGCGAACAACCCCAATTCAGTGCTGCTAGTCGATGCGCTGCTGGACGACGGTCATGCATTCCAGCGCATCCTCACAGACGTTCAGCCAATAAAGAGGGTCGCACCCGACTGGTTGGTTCGTCATGTCGTTGGTCCCAACGGTCAGGCCGTGGCGCGCGCTGCGCTCGATGTGCTGGAACGGGGCAGTTCCCCCGAGTACTTGCAGACCCGCCACGCGATGGCTGCATTGCTCGCACCTAAGGGCGTGCCCACCTGGACGTGGGTTCCCAGTAGTGGCAGCTGGGCCAAGCGCCGCTTGCCAGCGCTGCCCCCCAGGGACACGCAGGGTACCATTGAGATGGAGCGCCGTTTGCAAGAGATCAGCAATTGTGCTGATACCGATTATCAGTTCGGGCCTAGCCCGCGGTTTTCTACCTGAAAGGAGAAACCCATGCAGGTGAACACCCCCAGCCTTCTCGCCGTCGACGAATCCCCGTTCCCGCCGCCGAACGCCTTGCCGCACTTCCTCACTGTGCAATCCGTCAGCGAGACCGCATCAATGAGCGACAAGAGCGACGAATAGCCTCGGGTGCCAGCAGCGACGGCGACCCCAGTGGTTAGCCTTGCGCCAGCGACATCAGGGCGCGATCTGCTGACCTGCCCCCCACTAGCCGTACCAGTCTGAAGTTCGTGAAGTCCGTCAGGCCCACTTGCCCCGGATGTGACGCTCCACCGTGAAGACGCCTGGCACGTAGTCCAGCTTCTCGGCCACGTCCTCGCCGATGCATTTGAGCTGGCAGCCGCACTGGCATGTCGTGGACGTGGGTTCGTGGCGGATCTCGCGCCGTGGCAGGTTCGCCGGCAGCGGTGCGCGCTTGGGCAGCTGCTTCTCGGTGGCCGCTGGTGCCGGCCTCAGTTGCTCGATCTCGTGTTCCACGGCCGCCAAGTCGCCATCGAGCTCTTCTTCCAGCAGGTTGCGCTGATCAAGGCTGTGGCGCTCGGACTTGGCCGCGAACTTCAGCCGCTTGAGCAGCGCGCATTCGTAGGCGAGCTTCTCGTTGAGCGCGCGCTGATGGCGCAGTTCGACCATAAGGCGCTGACTGACCTCACGCAGTTGTTCTGCATTGAGCTCGCCCAGTGCCTGTTCGTCGATCACCATAGGGCGCAGTGTGCCCGTGCGTGTCGGACACGACCATTGGCGCATCTCCCGATTGCCTTGGTCAGCGCCTGCAACAGAAGATTCAGACCGCGGCCATCAGACCGCAATCATCAGATCACGGTGATCGCGCCTTGCGATCCCAAGCGCTGCCAGGGCAAGCCAAGCACCAGCGCATTGAGCTGGGCATGCTCCAGTGCAACATTCGGACTGCCCGGCGGTGCCCAGACGAACTTGCCCTGGTGCAGCCGGCGCGCGGCCAGCCACAGCCCCACGCCGTCGTGCACCAGGATCTTCAGTCGATTGGCACGCTGGTTGGCAAAGACGTAGGCGTGGTGTGGGTGGGCTGCACCGAAGGTGGCGATCACCCGTGCCAGCGCGGTGTCGGTACCCGCTCGCATATCCAGCGGGACTGTGGCCAGCCAGGCCGCATCGATGCGGATCACCGCAGCAACTCGCCAAGCATCTGGGCGCACTGGGTTGCCGCAGACAAGGGCCAGTGCACGGTCACTGACAGGCCAGGACGTTGGCATTCGATACGGATGTTGGTCGCTGGTGTCGAGGCGGCCACGCACGCCTGCTCACTGGCAGTTGTTGCTGCTGCGGCCCTCAACGTAAGGGGGACGAAGGCCGGAGCCCGAGGTTCTACGGCAGCAGTGGCCGTGCCCCCTTCCATGCGGTGCATGCCCTGTGCCCATTCCTTGATCCAGCGGTGCAGCACGTTGGTGTTCGTGCCGTGCTGCAGGGCTATGGCGGCAATCGATACGCCGGGCTGCCGGCAGGCAGCCACCAGCTCGGCCTTGAACTGCGGCGTGTAGGTGCGGTGCGTGCGCCGCACCGCATAACGGGGTGTCTGAGGGTCTTTGAGCATCGTGTCCACGTTCTCTTGCGTGCACACGATCGTGCTCAACCACGGCAGGTCATTCAAGATGAGTTCGCCGGTCGCTTACCTTGCGGCGTCTGACAGCGACGTCGAAGTTCTCCAAGGGCGTGCCGCCACATCTCTTCGTACAGATGATCACGCAGTTGTGCGTCGACCACCCCGAGCGCTATCTCCTGGCATTCGTATGCGGCCACCTCGGCCAGCACGACCTGCTGTGCGTGTGAACCGACGCCGAGAAATACTTGCTGCTGGTCTGCCTCAACCTCGTGGAGTGCGTGGCCTACATCGGTGCACGCCTGCAGTCCAAATGAGCCGGGTGCGGCCGGTGATGATGGGTTGACCGGCCGCTCACGATGAAAGGGTCGAGTGTTCGATTCATCTCTCCGGCACCACGTCGATCAATGGAAGCCCGCTGTGAAAGCTATCGCGGGCTTTTTGTTGGTCTCGCACTTGTCTTTACGGGGTGGTTTGCTCGCGCGCTGGCTTAATCGCGATTCATGACAAACATGTGAATCAACAAAGATGTGCAGTCGGCGTTGTAAATCAGTAAAAACCCGAAAAAAACTGAGGGCGGTTCACAGGCTTGTGGTGTCTCTTGAAGACAATACGGGTGTCGCCCTGCATCCTGTAGGGGGCAAGGGCACAAGCCCTCCCGCAATCCATTGGAGTACACCCCCATGAAAAAGAGCCTCATTGCTCTGGCAGTTCTGGCTGCTTCCGGCGCCGCCTTGGCGCAATCGTCTGTCACCATCTATGGCCGCCTTGATGCGTCCGTGGGTTCTGCCAAAGTGGGCAACATCACGGGTGGCGTGGGTCCTGTCAGCAACACTCAGATGTTCAACAGCGGCTTGACCAGCAGCCGTCTGGGTTTCCGTGGTGTTGAAGACCTCGGTGGTGGTCTGAAGGCAATTTTCGCTGTAGAGAGTGACCTTGTAGTCGACGCGCCTTCGACCACCAGTCTGGGTAACCGTGCTGCGTTTGTTGGCCTGGCAGGTGGTTTCGGTACCGTCAAGCTCGGTCGCCACGACACATCGTTTGATGACATCCGCGATCTGATGCTTAGCCAAAACATTTGGGACTCGGCTAATCTTGTTCCTACCGAGGTTACTTTGGCCAACACTGGAAATGGTTCTATTCCAGCCTTCCAAGGCGTCGGTCAGCTCGCTGACTACGGCGACCGTGCGAACAACCAAATCCGCTACGAGTCACCTTCCTTCGGCGGTTTCTCTGCTGGTGTAAGCTACGGCTTCGGTGAGGCCACCAAACCTGAAAAGACCGACATCACCGCTTTCAACTTGCGTTACAAAGCCGGCAGTCTGGATGTGGGCTACGGTTACCAGGAAAACAAAGCCATTAGTGCCGCTCTGGTCGACACTACCCGGGAATACAACACTTTGGCTGCTGCTTACAACTTCGGCTCCTTCCGCCTCTCCGGCGGCTGGAACCAAGTAAAGAACCAGGCTCCCCGCAAATCGGACACGTACACCATCGGTGCTATGGTGCCGGTTGGCGCAATTGAGCTCTCTTTGGGCTACAGCACCGCAAAAGCCAAAAATCCCAATGGTTCTACCTTTGAGAAGGGTGATGCATTCTCTGCTGGTGTGTTGTACAATTTGTCCAAGCGAACCCGACTGTATGGTGTGTTGACCACTGGCGACATCGAGAACTCTTCTGGCGTTAAAGTTCGCGAGCGTCAAATTTACGCTGTCGGCGTTGCTCACGCCTTCTGATTCTCAGGCCCACTAATCCTCCAAGGCTTGTCGAAACCCATCGCTCGAAAGGGCGGTGGGTTTTTTAATGGGTGCGGAATTGTGTCAGAGGCGCCGGGCTCAGGCAGCCTAGCCTGGATTCCCGTCCATCCCGACGATGCGTAGCGTTAGGCCCAGGGTCACGAAAGCTTCAATACAACCTACAGTTACTTCTGCAGAACATTGGAATCAATTCGGAGCACTTTGCGCTTCGCGCTTCGGTCAATTTTCTTCCCAAGAAGACTAAGGGAAAACCCTCAGACGTTAACCGGGTCATTTGCACCGAACTTGAATTCACCCCGACTTATGCCCGACGGCTAGTTTCGCATCGAGATTAGCCTGACCGACGCCGCCCTATTGCTCGACATCGCCGAGAGCCGGGTCAAAGCGATGGCGCAGCAGCTGCAGCTTCGGTACCGGATGGAGGACAGCATCATGGTCCTTCACACGGACGATGTCAGGCGGATCGCCGCATAAAGCGGCGGGCTGTCAGGGGAATCAGACGGCAAACGTTGACGGAGTGAAGGAGCTCACTGGCCGAGCACCCGCGGCTTGGATTTAAATTCCCGAGAAAACTGACCCAGCCTAAAGGCAGCGTCACCTTGGCGGTCGGGGCAGTTAGGGGGTCTTCAGGCCTGGGCGCGTACCCAGGTCATCGCCTGTTGAAGTCCCCTCGATTTCCTGAGCCAGTCAGCAGTAGAGGTTGGGGAACAGTTTGACACGGTACTCGACCGGAGGGATTCGGCCGAGTGCTTCATGGGGTCGGTGGTGGTTATAGCGGTGCAGCCAGTCGGCCGTCATGTCACGCACCTCCTGCAGGTTGCCGCGCCGCCAAAGGGCCATTAGTAAGGCGTCGCTCACCATCTTGGCCTGAATGGTGTCGCTCATCGACCACCCCCACGATAAGGCGTGAGTACAGGTCTATCACCGCTGCCGCGTACAGCCAGCCCTCAGCCGTCCAGATGTAGGTGGTGTCGGCGACCCACTTCTGGTTCGGGCCACTGGACTGGAAGTCGCGCTGCAGATGGTTGGGCGCGATGTGGTTCTCAAGCCTGCTGCCCGTATCGCCTGGTAGTCTGCGTCGCTTGTGGCGGGCTTGCAGTTTGGCCAAGCGCATCAGCCGGATGACCCGGTTCATCCCGCAACTCTCGTCCAGCACTCGAAGGTCGTGCCAGAAGCGTGGACTGAGGTCCAACACCCCGCCACGCTCCTGGGTGACCCACCGTCTGAGCACACTGGCCTCGATACCTAGTTCCCGCGCAATGTGCGTGACGGTGGCGCCTGGCTGCTTGCACAGCTTGACTGCCTCACGTTTGAACTCGTCCGTGAAGCTCCTTCGGGTTCTTGTCATGCCTATCTCCTGAACACATCATGTCATTGGATGTGTCCGGGAAACTGGGGGAAGCCCAGACAATATTCGTCAGCAGTACGTTCATCGATCTTGAGGCGCAACGGCGTCTTGTGCGCGATGCCATTGCCCGCTTGGAGCTGACCTTTAAGTCGATGGAGTTCTTCGGGGCACTTCCTGACACGCCTAAGGCCGAGTGCCTCCGACTGGTCCGCACCTCGAACATCTTCGTCGGCATCATTGGCATGCGGTACGGCTTCATCGACCCTGACGATGGGAAGTCGATGACTCAGCTCGAATACGAGGAAGCGCAAGCCATTCGCCTGCCAACGCTGATGTACCTGATCGACGAGGAACACCACCCTGTGCTTCCGAAGTTTGTTGACACTGGTGTCGGTGCAGAAAAGCTACTGGGGTTCAAGGGGCAGCTTAGGAAAGCGCACGTGGTCAACGTGTTCTCGTCGCCAGAGGACCTCGCGACGAAGGTAACTCAAGACGTTGTACGGCTTGTCGGAGCGATGGACAAGGCGCCCGGCGCTCAGGTGTTGCCTCAGCTTGCCGCGACCGCGACGCGGATGCATCGGCTGACACCACCACGGTTCGCGTTCCTGAAAGGCAAGGTCGCTGGGGTTTGTACGCAAGACGTGCCGGATTCAGTGCTGAACGAGAGTCTTGAGTTTTTGCTAGGTGGTGACAACATGGCAGCGGCGTTCACTCTCAGTCGTGGCACACCCATGTCGCTGGATGATGCGATCGACAGCCTAATGGGGATTGAGAAGATCCTGATGGAACTGGTGAAGGCCGCTCAGGCGGCGCGCGAAGGTGATACGCCGTGACGACTACGTCACTCGAACCGATTACGACTTTACCCCTGCGCGGCATCGCAGAGACATAGCTCTGGCGGATGTAAACCACTAGGCACCAACCGACCGTTCTCGCCAGAGGCGGGGGCAGCAATGGGTAGAGTGCTCGCGCTTGACGTCTCTCACAACGGTCACATGCTTAGCGACGGCGCGAACGTCAGCAAGCTGGCTCTGATCGGCTGTTCGGTTTGTGAGCGCGGATGGCCGTTTGCGCTGCAAAGCGGTACCTTGAGCTCTTTTGGCTTCTCAGAACCGACCGTAACTGGCTCCAGCTGCCAAAGCCAAGGCACTCCTGTTCCGCTCAGCAGCCACACCCAGCCAACGCCCGCCAAGACGCACACCTCCACGACTCGGAACGCCCGCAGTGAACACGATTCAATGTTGAGTGGCGCATAGTGAAAACTTGAGTGACGTTCCGCATCCGCAGCAATTTTCACCGCTCGGACCTTGAAAACCCCCTGCCCCACCCTTATGATTAGCACTCGCTGGAGATGAGTGCTAACACCACACAACTCCCCCGATCCGGCCCCTGGCCGGCTCCAGCCTCCATTCCAACCCGTTCCTTTTCAGGAGATGCAATGAAACTTCGCCCTCTCGCCGATCGCGTGATCGTCAAGCGCATTGACAGCGAAACCAAGACCGCCTCCGGCATCGTCATCCCCGACGCCGCCGCCGAGAAGCCCGACCAGGGCGAGGTGCTGGCCGTCGGCCCGGGCAAGACGAACGACAAGGGCGAGACCAAGGCCCTGACCGTCAAGGTCGGCGACCGTGTCCTGTTCGGCAAATACAGCGGCCAGACCGTCAAGGTCGACGGCGACGAGCTGCTGGTCATGAAGGAAGACGACCTGTTCGCGGTCGTCGAGAAGTAATCCTTCTCGCCCTCATCCACCCCCATTCACTGAATACGGAGAAATCAACATGGCAGCAAAAGACGTCATTTTCGGCGGCGAAGCCCGCGCACGCATGGTCGAAGGCGTGAACATCCTGGCCAATGCGGTCAAGGTGACCCTGGGCCCGAAAGGCCGCAACGTGGTGCTCGAGCGCTCCTTCGGCGCCCCCACCGTGACCAAGGACGGCGTGTCCGTGGCCAAGGAGATCGAGCTCAAGGACAAGCTCCAGAACATGGGCGCCCAGATGGTCAAGGAAGTCGCTTCCAAGACCTCCGACAACGCCGGTGACGGCACCACCACCGCCACCGTGCTGGCCCAGGCTATCGTGCGCGAAGGCATGAAGTACGTGGCCGCCGGCATGAACCCGATGGACCTGAAGCGCGGTATCGACAAGGCCGTCGAAGCCCTGATCGCCGAGCTGAAGAAGGCCTCCAAGCCCACCACCACCAGCAAGGAAATCGCCCAAGTCGGCTCCATCTCCGCCAACAGCGACTCCAGCATCGGCGAGATCATCGCCAATGCCATGGACAAGGTCGGCAAGGAAGGCGTGATCACCGTGGAAGATGGCAAATCGCTGCAGAACGAGCTGGATGTCGTTGAAGGCATGCAGTTCGACCGCGGCTACCTGTCGCCCTACTTCATCAACAACCCCGAGAAGCAGGCCGCCCTGCTGGACAACCCCTTCGTGCTGCTGTACGACAAGAAGGTATCCAACATCCGTGACCTGCTGCCCACCCTGGAGCAGGTGGCCAAGGCCGGCCGTCCGCTGCTGATCATTGCCGAAGACGTCGAAGGCGAAGCCCTGGCGACCCTGGTGGTCAACACCATCCGCGGCATCCTGAAGGTCGTGGCCGTCAAGGCACCGGGCTTCGGCGACCGCCGCAAGGCCATGCTGGAAGACATCGCCATCCTGACCGGTGGCAAGGTGATCGCTGAAGAAGTCGGCCTGACCCTCGAGAAGGTGACCCTGGCCGACCTGGGCCAAGCCAAGCGCATCGAAGTGGGCAAGGAAAACACCACCATCATCGACGGCGCCGGCGCTGCTGCCGACATCGAAGCCCGCGTCAAGCAGATCCGGGTGCAGATCGAGGAAGCCACCTCCGACTACGACCGCGAGAAGCTGCAGGAACGCGTGGCCAAGCTGGCCGGCGGCGTGGCCGTCATCAAGGTCGGTGCTGCCACCGAAGTCGAGATGAAAGAGAAGAAGGCCCGCGTTGAAGACGCCCTGCACGCCACCCGCGCTGCCGTGGAAGAAGGCATCGTGGCCGGCGGCGGCGTGGCCCTGCTGCGCGCCCGCCAGGCGGCTGGCGAGATCAAGGGTGCCAACCCTGACCAGGACGCCGGCATCAAGCTGGTGCTCAAGGCCATCGAAGCCCCGCTGCGCGAGATCGTAGCCAACGCCGGTGGCGAGCCGAGCGTGGTGGTCAACGCCATCCTGGCCGGCAAGGGCAACCACGGCTTCAACGCCGCCAATGACACCTACGGCGACATGATCGAGATGGGCATCCTGGACCCGACCAAGGTGACCCGTACCGCTCTGCAGAACGCCGCCTCCGTGGCCAGCCTGATGCTGACCACCGAGTGCATGGTGGCCGAGGCCCCCAAGGATGACGCTCCGGCCATGCCGGGTGGCGGCATGGGTGGCATGGGCGACATGGGCGGCATGGGCATGTAAATGCCTCGGCCTTCGGGCCGGCCCATCCAGGCAAAAAGCCCCGCGATCGCTCGCGGGGCTTTTTTTCGTCTGCTGGAGGCGCGGGGGTTCAGCCCATCATGGCTTCGAGCTTGAGCGTGTCGGCCACGAAGGCGCGGATGCCCTCGGCCAGTTTCTCGGTGGCCATGGCGTCCTGGTTCAGGGCGAACCGGAAGCCGGCTTCGTCGAACTGGACAAACGCCATGTCGAGGTCCTGTGCCGCCTGTGCGTCCAGCGCCCGGGCGAGCGGTGCATCGCTGGCTTGCAGCTGGGCCAGCAGCTCGGGGCTGATGGTCAGCAGGTCGCAGCCGGCCAGTGCGGTGATCTGCCCGACGTTGCGGAAGCTCGCGCCCATCACCTCGGTCGCGATGCCGAACTTCTTGTAGAACGCATGGATGCGGCGCACCGACTGCACCCCCGGGTCGTTCGGGCCGGCCATGGCCGCTTCGTCCCAGGAAGCACCCGCCTGCTTCTTGTACCAGTCGTAGATGCGGCCCACAAACGGCGAGATCAGCTGCACCTTGGCCTGCCCGCAAGCCACGGCCTGGCAGAACGAGAACAGCAGGGTGAGGTTGGTGTGGATGCCGTCGCGCTCCAGGCGCTCGGCCGCCTGGATGCCCTCCCAGGTGGCCGCGATCTTGATCAGCACCCGGTCGACATGCACGCCCTGCCCCTGGTACAGATCGATCAGGCGGCGGGCCCGGGTCACGGTGGCTTCGGTGTCGAAGCTCAGCCGGGCATCGACCTCGGTCGAGACACGCCCCGGAATGTGCCGGAGGATTTCGCAACCGAAGCGCACCAGCAGATGGTTCATCACCTCCTCCTTGCCCAGATGACCGAAGCGCGAGAGCGCGTCGGCGAGCAGGGGTGCGTAGTCGGGCTTCTGGACCGCCTTGAGGATGAGCGAAGGGTTGGTGGTGGCGTCGCGCGGCGCGAAGGCAGCGATCTGGTGGAAGTCGCCGGTGTCGGCCACGACGGTGGTGAACTGTTTGAGGGCTTCGAGCTGATTCATGCCGCGATTATGCGGGGCTCAGGTAATAAAATTACGCAACTTCGCGCAACCCCATACAACTCCCATGCTCGACCGCATCAAGGCTTCGCTGCCATCGCTCGCACCCGCTGAACAACGGGTCGGCAAGCTGGTGCTGTCCGACCCCCGAAGCTTTGCCAGCCTGCCGGTCTCCGAGCTGGCCGAGCGCGCCCATGTCAGCAAGCCGACCGTGGTGCGTTTCTGCCGCAGCATGGGCTACGACGGCCTGTCGGACTTCAAGCTCAAGCTGGCCGGCACGGTGAGCGAGGGCGTGCCCTTCATCCACCGCAGCGTGGACGTGGACGACAAGACCAGCGACGTGCTGGTCAAGGTCATCGACAACACGGTGGCCGCCTTCCTGAAGTACCGCAACGACGCCTCCACCCACGCCATCGAACGCGCGGTGGACGCCCTCATGGCCACCTACCGCAGCCGGGGCCGCATCGAATTCTTCGGCGCCGGCAACTCGGGCATCGTGGCGCAGGACGCGCAGCACAAGTTCTTCCGCCTGGGCATCAACGCGATTGCCTACAGCGACGGCCACATGCAGGTGATGAGCGCCTCGCTGCTGGGGGCGGGTGACTGTGTGGTGATCGTCTCGAACTCCGGCCGCACCCGCGACCTGATGGACGCCGCCGACATTGCCCGCCAGCACGGCGCCACGGTCATCACCATCACCGCCAGCGGCTCGCCGCTGGCCAATGTCGGCCACATCCACCTGGCGGCCGACCATCCCGAGGGCTACGACCGCTACAGCCCCATGACCTCGCGCCTGCTGCACCTCATGATCATCGACGTGCTGGCCACCTGCGTCGCGCTGCGCATCGGCGGTCAGCAGCTGCAGCCGCTGCTGAAGGAAATGAAGAACAACCTGCGCAGCAAGCGCTACACCTGAACGGGTTCAGGCGGGCGGGAGCGGCAAGCCCTGCTCGATCAGGCTGGCATGCAGGGCGGCCCCCAGAGGCAACACTTCGTCGTTGAAGTCGTAGCGGCTGTTGTGCAGGAAGCAGCTGCCGATGCCGTTCTCGGCGCCCTGCCCCAGGCGCAGATAGGCCCCTGGCTTGACCTGCAACATGAAGGAGAAGTCCTCCGCGCCCATGCTTGGGTCCATCGCCCGGTCCACATGCTCGTGGCCGACCAGTTTCTGCGCCACGTCGGCGGCGAAACGGGCCTCGTCGCGGGTGTTGATGGTGGCCGGATAGATGCGCTCGTACTTCACATGGGCCGAGGCACCCAGACCCAGGGCCACGCCGGAACACACCTCGTTCAGACGGCGCTCCACCATGGCCTGCACCTCCGGGTTGAAGGTGCGCACCGTACCCACCAGCGTGGCCTTGCCCGGGATCACGCTGAACGCACCCAGATCGCCCGCCTGCATGGCGCACAGGCTGATCACCGCGCTGTCGATCGGCCGGATGTTGCGCGAGACGATGCTCTGCACCGCCGTGATGATGTGCGCCGCCACCAGCACCGGATCCACCGTCTGGTAGGGGTGCGCACCATGGCCGCCCTTGCCGCTGATCTCGATGGTGATGCGGTCGGCCGAGGCCATCATCGGCCCCGGGTTGATGCCGATGCTGCCCGGTCGCATCTGCGGCCAGTTGTGCATGGCAAACACCGACTGCACCGGAAAACGCTCAAACAGACCGTCCTCGATCATGGCCTTGGCGCCGGCAAAGCCCTCCTCGCCAGGCTGGAAGATCAGCACCGCGGTGCCGTCGAAGTTGCGCGTCTCGGCCAGGTAGCGCGCGGCGCCGATCAGCATGGCGGTGTGCCCGTCGTGACCGCAACCGTGCATCAGGCCCGGCTTGGTCGACTTCCAGGCAAACTCGTTGGCCTCGGCCATGGACAAGGCATCCATGTCGGCGCGAAGCCCGATCATGCGCGGGCTGTTGCCACGGCCGCGGATGGTGGCCACCACGCCGGTGCGACCGATGTCGGTGTGGATCTCGTCTACGCCACAGACCTTGAGCGTCTCGACCACCCGGCGCGAGGTGTAGTGCTCCTCGAAGCCCAGTTCGGGGTGCGCGTGCAGCTCGCGACGCAGTGCGGTGAGCTCGGGGTGAAAGGCAGCAATGTGCGCAAAAGCGCGGCTGTGGGCCTTGATGCGGTTCAGTGCCATGGGCGGGCGGTTCAGGGTTTTGCGGGCTGAAGGCTGACCGTACCGTACCAGGCGGTCAGGCGGCTGCGGGTGTTGTCGGTGTCCGTCATCAGTGCGATACCCACCAGCGGCCCGGGTTCCTCACCAAAGGCCAGTCGGTAGTCGGCCTGAACATTGCGAACATGGTCCCGCCACTGTTGCAGATGGCCGGTGCCGCTGTCGAGCACCAGTTTGCGGATGCGGTCCGAACGCGGGTTGAACACCACCGAATCCACCGGGTGCTGGGCGCTCCAGACATAGGCCAGCGTCGCATAGGGCAAGGGCTCGCCGGTGAGCAGCTGCGTGAGGTCGGAGAGCCGATGCTGCCGCGCTGTCCAGCGCGAGCGGTCGCCCTCGAACGCCAGCAACACACCCACCGGGGAGTCCGATCGGTCCACATGGGCCAGATCACCATCACTGGGCAAAGCATCGGCACGCCAGCTCAGCCGCAACTGCAACGGCCCGGTGAGCCCGTCGCTGGCAACGGACACGCGCTGCCGAAGGATGCTGACCGAAGAGTCGGCCTGCACCCGCAGCGCCGGGCGGCCATCGACCTGCGCTGGCTCGAAAGGAACATACCGCTTGCTGGGCAGCGGGAAAGGCTGCCAGACCACGCCGGACCAGGGCGTGACCAGCAACCGATTGGGGGCCACTTCGGACGTGGTTGGAACCTTCAGACCGGTCTGGCACCCCGTCAGCAACAGCACACCGGACACCAGGATCAGCCATCGGGTCGCTGGGGCGGGCAACATGGAACGGAGATTCATTCGATGGAGATGGGTCAGGACTTTGTGCAGGTGCAGTCCTACATTGTCCTTCCCAACCCACTCTCAAGGAGATTTCATGCGCAAGTTCCTGATCGCTGCCCTGTTTTCACTGGCCAGCCTGTCCTGCATGGCCGGTGACGACGTCAACAAAGCCAGCGCTGCCGACCTCGACAGCATCAAGGGCGTCGGCCCCGGCACCTCGACCAAGATCATCGAAGCCCGCAGGGCAGCACCCTTCAAGGACTGGAACGATCTGGTCAAACGCGTGCCCGGCATCGCCGAAAAACGCGCCGTGAAGCTTTCGGCAGAAGGGCTGACCGTGAACGGCGAAGCGTACAAGCCGGCCTACACCCAGACCGTGGCCAGACCGGCGGAGCGCAAGTCGGTCGAAACCAGGACCCCGCCTGCAGCGTCCGGAACGCGCTGATCGATCGGCATTCCGTCCGGACATAAAAAAACCCACCGCTTGCGCGGTGGGTTTTTTGCTTCAGACGGTGTGCTGACGAATGTCAGCACATCGATCAGAAGGTGTGGTTCAGACCAACGAAATAACGGTTGGACTTCTCGACCGACACGCCAGCAGCTGTCTCTTCTTCAGCTTTTGCCAGGCCGGCATACACAGCGGTACGCTTGGACAGCGCGTACTTCAAGACAGCAGAATAGCCGGTGGTCTCGTTACGATCAACACCGTTCACCTTGACTTGGGACTCGGCGTATCCAACACCCAGGGTCAAAGCAGAACCAAACGGGACTTCAGCGCCGATGTTCCACTCGTTGGCCTTGGCGTTGCCAGCCACGGCGGTGGACGTGGCCTTGACAGTGTTGTAGCCAGCCAGAACCTTGGCCACGCCGAAGTCGTAAGACCCGTTGATCAGGGTGTAGGAAGTCTTGCTGACAGACTGAGCGGTGCCGCTGATCAGCTGACTCAGGGCCGGGCCGTTGAAGGGAGTGTTGGACGCATCAGTCACAACTGTAGCAGCGGCACCGGCATTCTTGTCCTGCTGGATCTGGTGGGCCAGTCCGGCGGCGATCGGGCCGTTGGCGTAATTCAGGCTGAATGCGGTGATGCTGGAGGCACTGGTGGTGGCGGTTTTATCTTCGCCGAAAGTGTAGAGAGCGGAAGCAGTCAATCCGCCAAACGAAGGGGTGGTGTACTGGAGACCGTTGGTGGTGCGGTCGGTGTAACCGCGCCAAACGCTGAATGAGGAGGAGAAATTGGCGGTGAAAGTGTCGTTGATCAGAAAGCGAGTGTTGTCATAAGGGGTCCAGACGCGGCCCAGTTGCACTTCACCGAAACCGCCAGACAAGCCGACCCAGGATTGACGATCCCCCAGGCTAGTGGCTGCAGGTTGGTCGAGGCCGACAGTGGTCTCGATCTGGAAGTTGGCCTTCAGACCACCGCCCAGATCTTCCGTGCCCTTGAAGCCCAGACGGCTGGTGGCGAGGCCTTCGTTGCTGGCCATCTTGCCGAAGCTGCCGGCGGTCACGCCGTTGGTGGTGTTCTTTTGCGAACCAACCCACACATCCAGCAAACCGTACACGGACACGCTGGACTGGGCCATGGCGACACCAGAGGAGGCCAGGACGGCCAGGGCAATCAGGGACTTTTTCATGGATAACTTCCTTTTGGAGTTCTGCAACACAAGCGTTGCAGGTTGATGAAACGGACGCCGAATCTTAGAGCGGACGACGACAACCTCTAAGGGTATGCCCTAGAAATTCGCGATATTCGTTGCGGTGCAGCAACAAAAAAGCCCGACGCTTTCGCGCCGGGCTTCGCTTCAGATGACTGAACTGCCTTCGATGGAAGGCAATCCGGCAGATCAGAAGGTGTGGCTGATACCGATGTTGTAACCGGTGGAGCGGCCGTTGGCGGCGCCGGTGGTGGTCGGGCCGGAGAGGACGAAGCTGCCGCCGTTCTTGTTCTTCTGCGAAGCCACGGTTGCGTACACGGCGGTCCGCTTGGACAGGTCGTAGATGTAACCCAGGGCGAACTTGGACACCTTCGGATCGGCGTTGGCCGCAGCCGCGGTCAGGTCGAACTTGGAGTTGTTGTACGAAGCACGCAGGCGGCCAGGGCCGACAGGAGCAATGACACCGATTTCGTAGTTGGTGATCTTGGCCAGCGATGCGCCGGTGGCCTGAACACTGGCTTTCTCCTGGCCAAAGTTGGCCATGACCTTTGCGATGCCGAAGTCGTACGACACGCCGCCAACGACCGACTTGTGCTTGGCCGAAGTGGTCAGGCCAGCCACCGGGGTTGCAGCGACAGTTGCGCCACCATCGGTGGTGCTGAAGCCGACCTCAGCTGCCAGGGGACCGCCAGAGTAGTTGATGCGCAGGCCAGCGCTGCGGCCAGCGTCGTTGCCGGCAGTAGCAATTTCGTCGAATGCGTACTGGCCCTGCACCATGAAGCCGGCCATGCGCGGCGAGGTGTAGGTGATGGAGTTGTTGTTCCAGATGTTGTTGGTCTGGCCGGTGGCAGCGTGTGCGTTGGCGCGGTTGATGAAGCCGTAACCGTTGCCCACACCACCGGTGCCGAAGGGCGAGAACAGGAAGCCAGACCAGAAGGTGGTCGAGTACTCACGGCCCAGGCGGATTTCACCGAAGCCGCCGGACAGGCCGACCCAGGCGCCACGATCGCCGATGGACGAAGCGGCAGGGGCGTCAGCAGCCAGGCTGGTTTCGACCTGGAAGTTGGCCTTCAGACCGCCACCCAGATCTTCCGTGCCACGGAAACCCAGACGGTTGGTGGTCATGTTGCTGCTGGTCAGACCGGTGTTGTCGGTGCCAGTGCCGTTGTTGTTCACGCTGGTGAAGCCGACGTCGACCACGCCATAGATGGTGACGCTGGACTGGGCCATGGCAGCGCCGGTGGCGGCGACGGCGGCCAGGGCGATGAGGGTCTTTTTCATGGAAAGGTTCTCCAAGGGTTTGATGAAAGGCCGGCGGTCTTTTGCAGCCGGGCCAACCTCCGTAACAGGAAGCTGTTAGGGATTCCATCAGAAACATTTGCCCCCCGCCACGGGGGAATCCCCTTTTGTGCCCCGGCGTGGTGCCACTGTTGCACCATTACGACGACCTAAGTGGTAACCCTTGGTGCATAGGTATTCATTCAAATCGAAGGACCGACGCTGAAGATGACCGAGGGGTTTTTGCTGCGCTGCGGCAAGTTCGCCGGACAATGGCGGTGGTTACCGCGCGATACCGCATCAACCTGTGGAACCGACCATGCCGAACTTCACGCCCGTGGACTCCCTTCTGACCGCCGCCGATGCCGCTTTGCGCACCTTGTTCGTGCGTCCGGCGGCCTCCAGGCCCTGCCCCACGTTACCGTCACAAAGCGACGGGCCGCTGTCGGCCGACGAAAAAGAGCTGTCGGGCGCACTGATGCGGGTGAATCACGTGGGCGAGGTCTGCGCGCAGGCCCTGTACACGGCGCAGGCGGTGGCGGCCCGCTGGCCGTCGGCCACTTCCGGCCGGGGCAATGAGGCGGTGGCACGCCAGCTTGAAGCTGCCGGCCGGGAGGAGACCGACCATCTCGCCTGGACGCGCGCCCGGCTCGACGAACTGGGCGCCCGGCCTTCGCTGCTGAACCCGCTCTGGTACGCCGGCGCGTTCGGACTGGGTCTGCTGGCGGGGCGCATGGGCACGCCGGTGAGCCTGGGGTTTGTGGTGGAAACCGAACGGCAGGTGGAGGCGCACCTGGCGAACCATCTGGATCGGTTGCCGCCGAACGACCACGCGTCGCGCGCCATCGTCGCCCAGATGAAGGACGACGAAGCACGCCATGCACGGGAGGCCCAGCACGCCGGGGCGGCGGAACTGCCGGCGCCGGTGAAGGGCTTGATGCGGGCCGCTGCCAAGGTGATGACCACCGTGGCGCACCGGATCTGAACGCCCTGCGGCCGGTCAGGCTTCGATCAGGTCGAAGCTGGTGGTGATCTCGGCGGTCTTGGCCAGCATGATGCTCGCCGAACAGTATTTGTCGTGGCTCATGGCAATGGCCCGTTCCACAGCGGTGGACGGGATGCCTTTGCCGGTGACGGTGAAGTGCATGTGGATGCGGGTGAACACCTTGGGATCGGCGTCGGCCCGCTCGCTGGTGAGCTTCACGCTGCAGCCCCGCACGTCGTGCCGACCCCGCTTGAGGATGAGCACCACGTCGTAGGCGGTGCAGCCGCCGGTGCCAGCCAGCACGGTTTCCATGGGACGAGGGGCCATGTTGGCGCCGCCGTTCTCAGGTTTGGCGGCGTCGGGAGCGCCGTCCATGGTGATCACATGACCGCTGCCGGTCTCGGCCACAAAACCCATGGCGGATCGGGTGCCGGTGGCGCCGGTCCAGCTGACGGTGCATTCCATGTCTGTCCGTTCGTCTGTGAAGCGGCTCCGTTGGGGACCGCACTCTAAAAAAATGGGGCCGATGGCCGGGCTGGATGTTGCATCGCAGCATGGCGTCGGTATACTCGCGGCATTGTATTGAAGGTTGTCTCCTCTACCCTCCACGGGTGGATTCAAACCCGGTCCAGTTCGCTGGTCCGGGTTTTTTTTCGCCGGTCGATATGATCCCGGCATGCCCAAGTCCGTATCCCATGGCGCAGCCCCGACGGGTGCGCACCTCACGCCGGCCGACTACCTCAAGAAGATCCTGACCGCCCGCGTGTACGACGTGGCGGTCGAATCGGACCTGCAGCCGGCCACCGCGCTGAGCCGCCGGCTGCACAACACGGTGCTGCTCAAGCGGGAGGACCAGCAGCCGGTGTTCAGCTTCAAGCTGCGCGGGGCCTACAACAAGATCGCCCACCTCACGAAGGAACAGCTGGCCAAGGGCGTGATCTGCGCCTCGGCCGGCAACCATGCCCAGGGCGTGGCCCTGAGTGCCCGCAAGCTGGGCATCCGGGCGGTGATCGTCATGCCCACCACCACGCCGCAGGTGAAGATCGATGCGGTCAAGGGCTTCGGTGGCGAGGTGGTGCTGCACGGCGACAGTTACTCCGACGCCTACACCCATGCCCTGACGCTGCAGAAGAAGCAGGGCCTGACCTTCGTCCACCCGTTCGACGACCCGGACGTGATTGCCGGTCAGGGCACGATCGCCATGGAAATGCTGCGTCAGCTGCAGAGCCTGGGCACCGACCAGCTGGATGCCGTGTTCGTGGCCATCGGCGGGGGCGGCCTGATTTCCGGGGTGGCCAACTACATCAAGGCGATCCGGCCGGACATCCGGGTCATCGGGGTCCAGATGACCGACTCCGACGCCATGATGCGTTCGGTCGGCGAAGGCGAGCGGGTGAACCTGCCGGATGTCGGCCTGTTCTCCGACGGCACCGCGGTCAAGCTGGTGGGCGAAGAAACCTTCCGCATCTCGCGCGAGCTGGTGGACGAGTTCATGGCGGTCGACACCGACGCGGTGTGTGCGGCCATCAAGGACGTCTTCATCGACACCCGCAGCATCGTGGAGCCGGCTGGCGCCATGGCGGTGGCGGCCATCAAGGACTATGTGGCCCGCCACAAGACCAGAGGCCAGACCTATGCCGCCATCCTGTGCGGCGCCAACATGAACTTCGACCGGCTGCGCTTCGTGGCCGAGCGGGCCGAGGTGGGCGAGGAGCGCGAGGCACTGTTCGCGGTGACCATTCCCGAGGAGCGGGGCAGCTTCCGCCGCTTCTGCGAGACCATCGGCGGCCTGCCGGGCGGGCCCCGCAACGTGACCGAGTTCAATTACCGCATCCACGATGGCAGCAAGGCGCATGTGTTCGTGGGCCTGACCACCCACGGCAAGGGCGAATCGACCAAGATCGCCGCCAACCTGCGCCGCCAGGGCTTCGAGACGCTGGACCTGACCCACGACGACCTGGCCAAGGAACACATCCGGCACATGGTGGGCGGGCATTCGCCGCTGGCAAACGACGAGCGCCTGCTGCGCTTCGTGTTCCCGGAGCGGCCGGGCGCGCTGCTGAAGTTCCTGAGCCTGATGCGGCCGACCTGGAACATCAGCTTGTTCCACTACCGCAACCAGGGCGCCGACTACGGCCGCATCCTGGTCGGCATGCAGGTGCCGGCCAAGGACCACAAGGCGTTCGACCGGTTCCTCGACGCGCTGGGCTACCCGTACGTGGAAGAGACACAGAACCCGGTCTACCGCCTGTTCCTGCAGACCTGATTCACACCCGCCACGCTGCCGCCATGGCTTCCGGTGCTCTTCCCCCGCTGCGCAGCCGAGTGGCACCGCTGCCGCCCGATCTGGTGCTGCCACCCGTAGTTCACACCCGGGACAGCGCGATCGACGCGGCGGTCAGCGAGCAGCTGCTGCTGACCGGACAACCGGCCCATGCCTTCGGGCGCCTCGGTGATCTGAGCCGGCAGATGGCGCGCATCCGGGCCGGCACCGCGTGGTCGGCCGAACCGCCCCAGCTGCTGGTGTTTGCGGCCGATCACGGGCTGGCCGACGAAGGCCTGTCGGACGAGCCCCAGACCACCACCGGCCAGCGGGTGGTGGATCTGCTGGCGGGCCGCACACCGGTGAACCGGCTGGCCCGTCAACACGGCGTGGCGCTGACCGTGGTCGACGCCGGCCTCGGCCATGCCCTTCCGCCGCTGCCGCCGCCGGACGCCACGCAGGCCACGCTGCAGTTGCGCAAGATCGCCTATGGCACCCGCAATGCACGGCTGGGGCCGGCGATGTCGGTGCCGCAGGCGGTGGCAGCGCTGCATGCCGGCATGGACCTGGTGCGCCAGCTGCCGGGCGATGTCCTGATGCTGGGCGACACCGCCGTGGCCAACGAAGGCAGCGCGGCGCTGCTGCTCTCCCGCCTGTGCGGTGTTCCGCTCTCCGACGCGTTCGCCCCCGGCATGCTGCAGATGATGGAGACCGAACCGGCGCTGTGGCAGAAGCGGCTGGACGTGCTGCTGGCCGTCGGCACCCGGCACCGCCACGCGGTGGGGCCGGTGGCGGCACTGGCCGCGCTGGGGGGCTACGAGATCGCCATGATGGCCGGGGCCATGCTGCAGGCGGCCAACCAGCGCCGGCTGGTGCTGCTGGACAGCGTGGCCGCCGGGGCTGCAGCGCTGATCGCAAGGGGTCTGGTGCCGGCGGTGGGCGACTACCTGGTGTTTGCCCAGCGCAGCGCCGAGACCGGACACCGGCTGATGCTGATCCATCTGCAGGCCCAGCCGCTGCTCGATCTGGACATGCGGGTCGAACAGGGCCTGGGCTGCCTGCTGGCCTGGCCGACCGTGCTGGCCGCCCGCAGGCTGCTGGAGTCCGGAGTTCAGTGAAGGCGTGAGATCAGCCAGCGGCGCTGGGCAGCCAGGCGCTGCACATCGCGCCAGCTGCTGCACTGCCGCGAGAGCACCGGCCAGATCCGCAGCAGCAGTTCGCACTCGGCCAGGGTGTCGGCTGCGGCCTGATGACGGCGCGGACACTGGATGCTGAAATGCGCCATCCATTCGTCCAGCGACCGGGCCTGCACCTGTTCGTGCGTGACCGCGCACAGGTGCTCGATGTCGACCCAGGGGTTGGGCAGGGCCCGACCCAGGTGCTGGCGGCAGTGGCGGCCGATCAGGGTCTGATCAAACGCGCTGTGGAAAGCCAGCAGCGGGTCGCTGCCCACGAAGTCGGCGAAAGCCCGCAGGGCTGCCACCGGCTCGATGCCGGCCAGCTGCGACTGCACGCCGATGCCGTGCAGCAGGATGTTGTCGCGGCTGGAGGCCTGCTCCTGGCGCAGCACCACCTCGAAACTGTCGGCCAGTTGCACATCGATGCGGCGCGCGGCCCAGTCCACCCGGACGCCGATGGCCGCCATGGCAAGCAGCCGGTCCCGGTGCATGTCCAGGCCGCTGGTCTCGACATCGACCACCACCCAGCGGGCATGGCGCGCCTCGGGCACCGGCCGGGCCGGCCCCACCGCTTCGCGCAGCCGACGCAGCCAGCTCATCGTTCGTAGTCCAGCCGCACGCGCTGCTGCAGGGTGCGCAGCACACGCAGGGTTTCCTTGAGGATGCGGCGGTCGATGTCGTTGAGGCTGCCGACATCGATGCAGTTGGGGTTGTCGCCCACCGTGGTGCCGTCGAGCTGGGCATGCAGGCGCAGCAGCTGCAGGAACTCGAAGCCGCCGATCCAGGCCTCGGACTCGCCCTCGGGTACGCCCAGCATCGGTCCCACGGCCTGCAGCCGGTCGCGGGTGCCGGTGGCCGCAACGCCGTGGGCCAGCGCGTAGAGCCGGGCCACATCGACGAACAACGCGGTGCCTTGCAGCTTGAGGTCGATGGTTTCCTTGCCGCCGATCTCGGTGCTGTCGATGCTGCCCAGCCAGTTCAGGGGCGCGGCGCGCTGCAGTGAGTTGACCGCCATCTGCCGCAGGAAACGGGGGTTGATGCGGGCCAGCCGCTGCACGCCTTCGCGCAGGGTACGGGCCAGCGCGTCGTTGCCGGCCAGCGGGCGAAAGTCGAAATAGATGCTGGCATTGAGCAGGTCCTGCGGTGCGCCCTGCTCGATCCAGCCGGCAAAGCGTTCCTGCCACTGCGCCAGCGTGAGGCAGCAGGCCGGGTTGCTGGCCATGATCTGGCCCTTGCACAGCGGGTAGCCGCAGGCGTCCAGCGCCTGGTTGATGTCGAGCGCCATGGCCAGCGCGGCGGCCGCCGGCAGGTGCGGGGCCAGGATGAGGGCGTTGTCCTGGTCGGTGGCGATCGTCTGCTCATGCCGCCCTTCGGAGCCCAGCGCGATCCAGCAGAAGTCCTGCTGGTCGATGCCGTGGCGCGCCGCCATGATGTCCACCAGCCGCGCCGTCAGCACATCGTTGAGGTGGCTGATGAGCGCGGTGAGCTGCTGGGCGTGCACGCCCTGGCCCAGCAGCGTGCGGGCAAACCGACGGATGTCGTGCGCCACCACGCGCAGCGTTTCGACATCGGGCGCGTTGCGGATGCTGCTGCTCACCTGCTTGAGGCTCAGGCGCTGCAGGGCGAACAGATCGCGCTCGGAGACCATGCCGATCACCCGGCCCTCCTGGGTGACCGGCACGTGGCGGATGCCCTGCGCCGACATCAGCAGCGCGGCGTCCTGGGCGGTCTGGTCATGGCGCAGCGAATGCACCGGGCTCACCATCACCTGCGCGATCGGTGCATCCAGCGGCACCTCGGCCAGCGTCACCCGGCCGAGCACGTCGGAGCGGGTCAGGATGCCGAGCAGTCGCTGCTGCGCGTCGACCACCAGCATGGAGCCGATGCGCTGGGCCTGCATGATGGACAGCACCTCGCGCAGCGGCGTCTCGGGCAGGCAGGTCACCGGGGGTTTCTGCCCGGTCTGGCCCAGTCGGGACAGCGGGGTCTCCAGCGACTGCTCGGCCAGCGCCTGGGACGAATAGGCCACCTGCAGGGCGGCCCGGGAGAGTTCCAGAAACTTCAGGATGCGGCGGTTCAGGAAATCACCGAACAGCGCGCTGCGTTCGGCCAGTGCCTGCATGGCCTCGACCGGTACGGCCAGCACGAAGGTGTCTTCCGTGGCGCTATAGCTGGTGGTCGGCGCCCGTTGTGCCAGCACCGCGCTGATGGGAAACAGGTCGCCGGCCTCGTACTGGAACGCTCCGCCGGACACATCCGACAGGCCCCGCTTGCCGGTCACGGCACCGCGGCGGATGAAGAACAGCTCCCGCACCGGCCCGTCGTCGGGCGAGACCACGGTTTCGCCGGGCGCGAAGTAGGCCTGGCGGGATGCGGCCACGAACTCGCGCACATGGGCCACATCCATCTCGTTGAACGGCGCGTGCCGCTGCAGCTCGTCGCCCAGGTTGACCAGCAGGCTGCCGGACGGCCGCAGGTGTTCGGCAGCGGGGTCGATGGCGTCGGTCCGCCCGGTCATGTCGGGTGGGGCGTCAGGGCGCCGGGTCGGGCAGGCGCAGCTCCACGGTGGGCGCGCTGCGGGTGGAAGGTGCCAGCCGGGCGGTACGGCCCTGGACCGAGTGCAGCACCAGACCCTCGTCCACCGCCATGCCGATGCGGAACGGCCGCGCCGGCCGGCCGGCCACGGCAATCAGCGCGGCCACGCCATCACCCCGGTCGCCCACCACGCCTTGCAGCACATGGCGGGCATCGCCGGCGGCCAGCGGGGCGGCGTCGTCGGGCACAGCCTCGCTCGACCCCAGCGCACCCAGCGCGCGGGCCACCGCGGCGCCATCGGGGGCCGCCGGGGCGGTGGCCGGTGGCGGCACCGGCACTTCCGGCGAGCGCCCGAGCAGTTGCAGACCCCAATAGCCGGCAGCCAGCCCGGCCAACAGCCAGAGAACGACCCCGGTGGTGGCCGGGGCCCAGCGCTGCAGTCGGCTTGTCATGTTCATGCGACATTATGATCACCGAGCCGTGACAGAACGATCACGGCATGGACCCTCAGAACGGAGACCGCCGTGCCCTCCCCCTCCCGTCCGACCCCCCTGCGGACCCGCCTGCCGCGCGCCCTGGCGCGGGGTTTCACCCTGATCGAGCTGATGGTGGTCCTGGTCATCATCGGCGTGCTGGCCGCCCTGATCGTGCCCAACGTGCTCGACCGCGCCGACGATGCCCGGGTCACCGCCGCCCGCACCGATGTGAACAACCTGGTGCAGGCGCTCAAGCTGTACCGGCTGGACAACCAGCGCTACCCCACCACCGAACAGGGCCTGGCCGCGCTGGTCAACCGGCCGAGCGCCGCGCCGGCACCGACCAACTGGCGGCGTTACCTGGACAAACTGCCGGCCGACCCCTGGGGCCGGCCCTACCAGTACATCAACCCGGGCGTGCACGGCGATGTGGACGTGCTCTCGCTGGGTGCCGACGGCGCCCCCGGCGGCGATGGCCTGAACGCCGACGTCGGCAGCTGGCAGTGAGGCGGCCCGCCCGCTGAGCCCGCATGCGCGCCCACCGCGGTTTCACGCTGCTGGAGCTGATGGTGGTGGTGGCGCTGATCGCCCTGGCCACCACCAGCGTGGTGGTCAGCCTGCGCGACAGCAACGAGACCCGGCTGGAAACCGAAGCCCTTCGGCTGGGCGCCCTGCTCGACGCGGCCCGGGCCCAGTCGCGCACCAGCGGCGTGCCGGTGCTGTGGCGGGTCGGCGCCGACGGCTTCGGGTTCGGGCCGGCAGGTGCGGCCACCCCGACCGCCTCGACACCGGTACCCCAGCCGACGCCGTGGCTGCACGAGGGCACCACGGTGCAGATCGTGCAGCCCGCCGAAGCCCGCTGGCTGGTGCTGGGCCCCGAACCCCTGACCGTGCCGCAGCGCATCGAACTGCGCCTGGGCGAGGCCCGGCTGACCCTGGCCAGCGACGGCCTGGGGCCGTTCAGCGTGCTCCGGGGCACACCATGAAGGCGGGCATGAAAAGCCCGCGCGGCTTCACCCTGATCGAGGTGATGGTGGCCCTGGCGGTGGTGGCCGTGACCCTGCTCGCCGGGCTGCAGGCCAGCGCCGCCCTCACCCGGGCCAGCGAGCGCCAGGAAGAACAGTGGCTGGCCGAGATCTGCGCCGCCAACGAGCTGGCCCGGCTGCGGCTGGTGCGCCAGCTGCCCGGCACCGGCAGCACCACCGTGGGCTGCGAGCAGGGGCGGCGGCAGCTGCAGGTGCGGCTGACGGTGCAGACCACCCCCAACCCCAATTTCCGGCGCATCGACGCCGCCGTGCTCCGGCCCTCGGCCGATGGCGAGACCGACGCCGGCACCCTGCTGCAGGTGTCCACCGTGATGGGGCGCTTCTGATGCGCCCGCGCGGCTTCACGCTGGTGGAGATGCTGGTTGCCATCGCGGTGATGGCGGTGGTGGCGCTGCTCGGCTGGCGGGCCATCGACGGCATGCAGCGCGGGCGCGACATCAACCGCGACCACGCCGCCGGCCTGCAGCGGCTGCAGGCCGCCACCGGGCAATGGACGGCCGACCTGGATGCCCTGATCGACACCGGCGAGATCCGGCCGATCGAATTTGACGGCCGGGTGCTGCGGCTGACCCGCAACGACGCGCTGCAGTCCCGGCTCGACAGCGAAGGCCTGCGGGTGGTGGCCTGGGCCCGACGCGACAGTGCCGGCGGTTCGCGCTGGATGCGCTGGCAGTCGGAACCGGTGCGCAGCCGCGAAGCCCTGGCCCGCGCCTGGCAGGCGGGTGGCGACTGGGGGCGCGGCGGGCAGGCCACCGAGGGCGTGGTCGATGTGCTGCCGCTGACCGACTGGCAGATCTATTTCCACCGCGGGGGCAGCTGGACCAACCCGCAGTCGTCGATCGGCAACGAAACCCCGGCCAGCGCGCCGTCGGCCTCCACGGCGGCCAGTGCCGAACTGCCGGCCGGGCTGCCGCCCGACCTGGCCAAGGCAGCCCAGGCGGCGGCTGAAGCCGTGGTGAACGACGCCGCCCCGCTGGTGTCGGACGAAGCCCCACCCGCCGCCAGCAGCCGCACCACCGCGTCGGTCGTGCCGGACGGGGTGCGCCTGGTGCTCGACCTCGGTCCCGGGCTGCCCCAGGGCGGACGCCTGCGCATCGACTGGGTTCGCCCGACGCTGGAGGCCGCGCGATGAGGCCACACCGGCACCAGCGCGGCGCCGCCCTGCTGCTGGCCATGCTGATGGTCACGCTGGTGGCGGTGCTCGCCAGTGCCTCGCTCTGGCAGCAGTGGCGGGCCATCGAGATCGAACGGGCACAGCGGGTGCGGCTGCAGGCCGGCTGGCTGCTCACCGGCGCGCTGGACTGGACACGCCTGATCCTGCGCGAGGACGGCCGTGCCAACCAGATCGCTGGCCAGCCCGACCACCTGGGCGAACCCTGGGCGCTGCCGCTGCAGGAAGCCCGGCTGTCCCGTTTTCTGGCGCTGGACGCCAACGAGCGCGGCGACGAGCTGCTGGAGGCCTTTTTCTCCGGCGAGGTCATCGACCTGCAGTCGCGCCTGAACTTCGGCAACCTGGTGCGCCAGAGCGGCAGCGGCAACGAACTGAAAGCGGAAATCTCCCCGGTGGACCTGGAAGCCTTCCGGCGCCTGTATGCGCGGCTGGGTCTGCCGGTGGGCGAGCTGGAAGCCGCCGCCCAGGCCTGGCGGCAGACGCTGCAGCAGGCCCTGACCGACCCGCGCCCCTCCGCCACCGCCCTGATACCGCAGCGCTTCGCCCAGTTGCGCTGGCTGGGCATCTCCAGCGCCAGCCTGGCGGTGCTGGAGCCGCATGCCACCCTGCTGCCCGGCCGCACCCCGCTGAACCTGAACACCGCATCGGCCGAGGCACTGGAAGCGGCCATCCCCGACATCGACGCCACCCAGGCCCGGGCGCTGGTGCTGGCCCGCACACGCCAGCCGCTGGTCACCCTGGCCGAGGCGCGCCGCGCGCTGTTCGGCGACCGGGTGGTGGAGGGCAATCCGCTGTCGGAGATCTACCACGACGTGCGCAGCCGCCATTTCGAGATCCGGGGCCGGCTGCGGCTGGACGACATCACCATCGAGGAGCGCTCGGTGGTGCAGCGCAGCAACCAGGGGGTGAAGGTGCTGTGGCGGGAGCGGTTTTCGCGCAGTTGACAACGCTGCGGCCGAATCGCTGCAGGGCCGGACGCCATTTGTCACACGGCTTCCCTAGAATGGTCATAAACCCCGTGGAGTAATGCTTCGGGGTGACTTTCCGGCCTTTTCTGCGGCCCCGTGGCCCCCCTTCTGTGCTCATCGTCTGTCCTGTCGAATTCGAGGCCGGCGCGGCCGTGCGCCCCACCAGCGAGCTGGACTGGGTGCAGCCGGGCCCGGACGCCGCATCCCCCCGCCACGGTCGAGGGCCGGTCTCGTTGTTGCCGCGCGGCGACGACGTGGTGCTGGTGTTGCCCCCGCTGGCGGTGTCGTGGCATGCGGTGGCGCTGCCGCGCATGCCGGCCAACCGGGTGCGGGCGGCGCTGGACGGCCTGCTGGAAGACCGGCTGCTGGACGAGGTGGACCAGCTCCACCTGGCGCTGGAGCCGGGCGGTCGGCCCGGCCAGACGCTGTGGGTGGCCGCCTGCCGGCGCGAACCGCTGGCGGCCTGGCTGGCCTTGCTGCAGGAAGGCGGACAGCGGGTGGTGCGCATCGCGCCGGCCCTGTGGCCGCAGGCCGAGGGCAGCCCGTCGTTGCACTGGGGCTTTGAATGGCAGGGCGAGGCCTGGGTGTCGCGCCAGGACGACCAGGGGGTGACCTGCCTGCCGCTGGCCGGCATGGCCGCACTCCCGACCCCGACCGAAGCCGGCGCGCGCTGGATGGCCGACGCCCCGGTGGCCGGCGCCACCGAGGCCGCGCTGCAGCGCCCGGTGTCGGTCGTCACCTGGCCGCAATGGCTGCAGCGCAGCACCGAAGGCCCCTGGAACCTGGCGCAGTTCGGCTTCAGCCTGAGCAGCAGCGCACGCCAGGGCCAGAAGATCGGCCAGTGGTGGCAACAGTTCTGGCGCGCCCCGGCCTGGCGCCCGGCCCGCCTCGGCCTGGCCGGACTGGTGGTGGTGCAGCTGCTGGGCTTGAACCTGGCGGCCCAGCAGGAACGGCGGTCGCAGGCGGCGCAGCGCGCGGCCATCGATCAGGTACTGCAGCAGAACTTTCCAGCGGTCACGCTGGTGCTCGATGCGCCGGTGCAGATGCAGCGCGAGGTGGAGCGGCTGCAACGCAGCGCCGGCGTGCTGGGCCGGTCCGACCTCGAATCGCTGCTGGCCGCGCTGGGCGCGGTGCTGCCGGACAACGGCGCCCTGCCCACGCCCGACCAGATCGCCTTCCGCGACGGCCAGTTGCGGCTGGACGGCTGGCGGGTGGAAGCGGCCCGGCTGCAGGGTCTGCAGGACGGTCTGGCGCAGGCCGGCTGGCGGCTGCAGACCGACAGCGAGGGCCTGGTGCTGACGGCCCTGCCCACCGGGGAGGCCCGCCCATGAACGCCCTGACCTCGTTGCTGGCACCGCTGCGCGAAGAGGCGCGGCAACGGCTGTCGGCGCTCAGCGCCCGCGAGCGCCGCCTGCTGGCCGTCATGGCCGGGGTGGTGCTGACCGGCCTGCTGCTGGCGGTGGCCGTCTTGCCGGCGTGGCGCACGCTGGCAGCAGCGCCGGCGCAGCAACAGGCGCTCGACCTCCGCATGGCCCGCATGCAGCAGCTGGCGGCCACGGCCGCCGGCCTCAAGGACAGCGGAGCCGCGCAGGCACCGGCGCCGTCGGAGGTGCAGCGCTCGCTCGAAGCCGCCACCACGCGGCTCTCGGGCAGTTCGCGGGTGAGCATCACCGCCGGCCAGGCCACCCTGACGGTGCGCGACGCCGAACCGGCCGCCCTGGCGGCCTGGATCGAGCAGGCGCGCATCAATGCCCGCATCACACCGGTCACGGCCGAGCTGCGGCGCGGCGACGACGGCCGCTGGAACGGCACCCTGGTCCTGAGCGGCCCCGCCACGGGCGGCAACTGACACCCCGGCCCCATGCGCAGCGCCCCCGCCATCGCCCGCCCTGCCCTGTTGTGGGCCGCCGCCGTGCTGGGCCTGCTGCTGGCCCTGGCTTTTTTTGCGCCGGCCCGCTGGCTGACCGACCGCGTGACGCAGGCCACGGCCGGGCAGGTGCAGCTGGTAAACGCGCGCGGCACGGTCTGGAACGGCTCGGCCGATCTGGTGCTCAGCGCCGGTGCCGACAGCCGGGACCGCGCCGGACTGCCCGGCGGCCTGCAGTGGCGGCTGCGCCCCGGTCTGGCCGGCGCCTGGCCCGCGCTGCGTCTGGGCCTGAGCCTGCCCTGCTGCGCCAGCACCGCCCTGCAGCTGGCCACCCACCCTTCGGCCAACGGCTGGCGGGTGGCTGCTGCGGCCTGGGATGTGGCCTGGCCGGCGGCCCTGCTGGCCGGCCTGGGAACGCCCTGGAACACGCTCCAGCTGGAAGGCCGGCTCCGGCTGCAGACCGACGCCCTGGAGGCCCGCTGGCAGGACGGCGGCTGGGCGCTGGACGGCCAGGCCAGCCTGCAGGCCACCGACATCGCCTCGCGGCTGGCCACGGTGCGGCCGCTGGGCAGCTACCAGGCCACGCTGGAGGCCACCGACGGTCTGCCACCCCGCATCGGCGTGCGCACCGAATCGGGCGCCCTGCAGATCCAGGGCCAGGGCAGCTGGCGCGGCGGGCGCCTGCGCTTCGCCGGCGAAGCCCGGGCCGCTCCCGCCCACGAGGCCGATCTGGCCAACCTGCTCAACCTCATGGGGCGGCGCCGCGGCGACCGCTCCCTGCTCCAGATGGGCTGATGCCCGTCCACGCCCGACACCCCACAGGGACACCGACATGAACGCCTCGCGCCCCGACACCCGCCGCAGCGAACGCCCGGCCCGCACCGGCTCCACCACCCACCGGCTGCGCCGGACCCTGACCGGCACGCTGCTGGCCCTGGGCCTGGCCAGCCTGCCACTGCAGGCCCAGCCGGTGCGCAGCAACGAGCCGGTGACGCTGAACTTTGTGGGCGCCGAGATCGAGGCGGTGGCCCGCACCATGGCCACCATCACCGGCCGCAATGTGGTGGTCGACCCCCGGGTGCAGGGGCAGATCACGCTGGCCACCGACCGGCCAGTCACGCCGGCGGCCGCCGTCAACCAGTTCGCGGCGGCGCTGCGGCTGCAGGGCTTCTCGCTGGTGGACACCGGCGGGCTCTACAAGGTGGTGCCGGAGGCCGATGCCAAGCTCATGGGCAGCGTGGTGGTGGCCGGTGCCGGCCCCGGTGCGGCACCGAACACGGTGGTCACCCAGATCTTCCGGCTCAACCACGAGTCGGCCAACAACCTGGTGCCGGTGCTGCGGCCCCTGATCGGGCCCAACAACACCATCAACGTCAACCCGGGCAACAACTCGCTGGTCATCACCGACTACGCCGACAACCTGCAACGCATCGGCCGCATCATTGCCTCGCTCGACGTGGCGGGCGCCACCGACATCGAGATCATTCCGCTGCAGCACGCGCTGGCCGCCGATCTGGTGCCGCTGGTGCAGCGCCTGATCGAACCCGGCGGCAGCACCGGCGGCGGTGGCGGCAACGGTGCCGCTGCGGCCGGCGACGCCAGCTACCGCACCACCATCGTGGCCGAGCCGCGCAGCAATGCGCTGGTGCTGCGCGCCGCCAACCCGGCGCGGCTGGCGCTGGTGCGTTCGCTGGTGACGCGGCTGGACCAGCCCACCGCCGGCGCGCAGGCGGCGGGCAACATCCATGTGGTCTACCTCAAGAACGCCAACGCGGTGGCGCTGGCCGCCACGCTGCGGGCCGCCATCTCCGGCAGCGCCGGTTCGGCGCCCGCCTCGGGCAGCGTGCTGCGCACCGCGGGGGCGACCTCCAGCGGGCTGGCCGGCGGCCTTTCCACCGGCGCCGGTGCGGCGGGCAGCTTCGGCGGCAACGCCGGTTCGGCGGCCGCCAGCGCGCCGCTGGCGGCCAACGAGGGGCCGAGCACCGGCGGCCAGATCCAGGCCGACCCGGCCACCAACTCGCTGATCATCACGGCGCCCGAGCCGCAGTACCGACAGCTGCGCGCCGTCATCGACCAGCTCGATTCGCGCCGGGCGCAGGTGTATGTGGAGAGCCTGATCGCCGAGGTGAACGCCGACAAGGCGGCCGAATTCGGCATCCAGTGGCAAGGCGCTTCGGGCCGCGACGGCGACCGCACCATCGGCCTGCTGGGCACCAACTTCGGCAGCGGTGGCCGCAGCATCGTCGACCTCTCCAAGCAGGACGACTTTTCCCCCGCGCCCGGCCTGAACCTGGGCATTGCGCGGCGCAACAACGGCGTGTATGTGCTGGGCTTCCTGGCCCGCTTCCTGCAGCAGAACGGCGACGGCAACATCCTGTCCACGCCCAACCTGCTGACGCTGGACAACGAGGAGGCGCGCATCGTGATCGGCCAGAACGTGCCTTTCGTGACCGGCCAGTTCACCAACACCGGCGCGGCCAACGGCGCGGTCAACCCGTTCCAGACCATCGAGCGCAAGGACGTCGGCCTGACCCTGCGGGTGCGGCCGCAGATCAGCGAGAACGGCACCATCAAGATGACCATCTACCAGGAGGTCAGCAATGTGCAGCCGCAGTCGGTGAACTCGCCCACCGGCCTGATCACCAACGTGCGCAGCATCGAGTCCACCGTGCTGGTGGACGACGGCGCCATCGTGGTGCTGGGCGGCCTGCTGCAGGACGAATACGCCGGCAACCAGGACAAGGTGCCCGGCCTGGGCGATGTGCCGGTGCTGGGCAACCTGTTCCGCAGCGAGAGCCGCAGCCGCCGCAAGACCAACCTGATGGTGTTCCTGCGCCCGGTGGTCATGCGCGACAGCCGCGAGACCACCAACCTGGCGCTGGACCGCTACGACCTGATGCGGGCCGCCCAGCGCGAGGTGCAGCCGGCCAACAGCAGCGTGCTGCCGATCAACGAATCGCCGGTGCTGCCGCCCCCCAACGAAGCGCCCAAGGTCCGGCCGTGAAGTACCCGCTGCCCTACGCGTTTTCCCGCGAGCATCTCTGGCTGCTGGAGCAGGACCGCGACGGTGCGCCAGCCGTGTTGCTGGGCGCTGCGCTGGACAGCCCCGACCCGCTGCGGCAGCGGCAGCGCGCCTCTGCCCTGTCGGAGCTGTTGCGCTGGCAGGGCGGGCAGCCGCCGCGCGAGGTGCGCTGGCTGCCCGCCGACGAGCTGGCCCAGCGCATCAGCGCGGCCTATGCCGGCAACGAATCGAGTGCGGCGGCGGTGGTGAGCGAGGTGCAGGGCGTGGCCGACCTCAGCCGCATGATGCAGGAGCTGCCCGCCATCGAAGACCTGCTGGAGGCCGCTGACGACGCGCCCATCATCCGCATGCTCAATGCGCTGCTGACCCAGGCGGTGCGCGACGGCGCCAGCGACATCCACATCGAGCCCTACGAACGGCACTCCAGCGTGCGCTTCCGGGTCGACGGCACGCTGCGGGAAGTGGTGCAGCCCAACCGCGCGCTGCACGCGGCCCTGATCTCGCGGCTGAAGATCATGGCCGAGCTCGACATCTCGGAAAAACGGCTGCCGCAGGACGGCCGCATCAGCCTGCGCATCGGGACCCGGGCGGTGGACGTGCGGGTCTCCACCCTGCCTGGCGCCCACGGCGAACGCGCCGTGCTGCGCCTGCTGGACAAGAGCGAGGGCCAGCTGGAGCTGGAGTCGGTGGGCATGCAGGGCGAGGTGCTGCGCCGCTTCGACCAGCTGGTGCGCCAGCCGCACGGCATCATCCTGGTGACCGGCCCCACCGGCTCCGGCAAGACCACCACGCTGTATGCCGCGCTGCAGCGGCTGGACGCCGGCAGCAGCAACATCATGACGGTCGAGGACCCGATCGAATACGAGCTGCCCGGCATCGGCCAGACGCAGGTCAACGCCAAGATCGACCTGACCTTCGCCAAGGCCCTGCGCGCCATCCTGCGGCAGGACCCGGACGTGATCATGATCGGCGAGATCCGCGACTTCGAGACCGCGCAGATCGCCATCCAGGCCTCGCTCACCGGCCACCTGGTGCTGGCCACCCTGCACACCAACGACGCGGCCAGCGCCATCACCCGGCTGGCCGACATGGGCGTGGAGCCCTTCCTGCTGAGCTCATCGCTGCTCGGTGTGCTGGCCCAGCGGCTGGTCCGCAAGACCTGCACCGCCTGCCTGGGTGCCGGATGCGAGGCCTGCGGACAGACCGGTTATGCCGGCCGCACCGGCGTGTTTGAACTGCTGGTGGCCGACGAGGCGCTGCGCGCGCTCATCCACCGCCAGGCCAGCGAGGCCGAGCTGCGCGAATGCGCACTGGCCGGCGGCATGGTGCTGATGCGCGACGACGGTCAGCGCCTGGTGCAGGCCGGCGTCACTACCAGCGAAGAGCTGCTGCGCGTCACCCGCGACGTCTGATCCGGCCGCGCGCCTGAACGCGGTTCAAAAACCCCCGTCAGCTGAAGCTGCGGGGGTTTTTTATTGACCTTAAGGCCGGCTTTATTTCTCATCTTGTTACTTCGATTACGTTTGTTAACGTCCGCACCAACTTTGTGACACTCCACTGTCAGTCGGAGGTTTTAGCCCCGAAGGACTACTTTTGTGTAAACAAAGGTATTCATTTTTTCAGGTGACTGATTGGTCACCCCGGTTTATAACACCGGTTCGGTCTACACAGACTGTTGATTGACCCCTTGAAGCCCTCACCGAAAAATCACGCGGACGGATACCGGTTGTAAGCAAATCTGGCGAAGTGCTTCAAAGCCTGCCAGATGTTGACGTTTGTCAACGGCGTCCTCCCCGGCACGGCGACGGCATTTCCCGTCGCATGCCGGCCCCCACACCGCGACGGGAGCTTCGACATGAACAAGAGCCACACACCAGGGCCGGATCAGGCCAGCCGCAGCGCCACCGGCATGAGCCGGCGCGATTCCCTCAAGCTGGGCGCCGCCAGCGCCGTGGCCGCCGGCCTGGGTCTGGCCCCGAGCCAGCAGGCCCAGGCGGAAGACGTGCCGCCCGGACCGCCCACCGCCCCCTGGACCATGCCGCTGACCGTGATGCGGCCCAAGAAGCCAGTGGCCGAACTGCTGCCCCCACCGACCCGTGAAGCCGGGCCGAAAGAGGCCGGGCGGGCACCGCACCAGATCTGGGGCGAACCGCCCCACGCCCTGTACCGGATCGTGGTGAAGGAAGGCCAGCACTCGTTCCACCCAAACCTGCCGACCCAGACCATCCGCGGTTACGACGGCACCTTCCCCGGCCCCTGCATCGTTTCGCGTTACGACGAAGCCGCCCTGGTGCGCTTCGTGAACCAGATCGACCCGTATGCGGTGGGTTTCGGATCGCCCGAAATCTCGGTGCACCTGCACAACCTGCACTGCGCCTCCGAGAGCGACGGTTTTGCCGGCGACTACTGGGGCACGCTGCGCCACGGTCCCGGCCTGACCCGCCCGGGCAACTACAAGGACCACCTGTTCATGAACTACTACGCCGGGTTCTCCACCGACCCGGCCGGCGTGGGCGATCAGCGCGAGGCCCTGGGCACGCTGTGGTTCCACGACCACCGCATGGACTACACCGAGCAGAACGTGTACCGGGGCATGATCGGTTCGTACCTGCTGTTCGACGAGATCGACTCCGGCAACGAGAACGACCCGAACCCGAAGGCCCTGCGCCTGCCCAGCGGCGTGGGCACCTACGACCAGGTGCTGATGATCTCGGACGTGCAGTTCGACCTCAGCGGCAACATGGTGTTCAACCCGATGTCGGAGAACAAGGGGCACCTGGGCAACAAGATCACGGTCAACGGCCGCGTCCAGCCCTACTTCCGGGTGCAGCGGCGCAAGTACCGCTTCCGCATCATCGACGCCAGCGTGGCCCGCTTCTACGAGTTCTACCTCATGAACGGCACGAACTCGGAAGACTTCCAGTTCATCGCCAACGACGGCAACCTGCTCGAAGCGCCGCTGACCATGAACCGGATTCGCCTGGCCCCCGGCGAACGCAACGACATCGTCATCGACTTCAGCAAGTACCCGCTGAGTACCAAGCTGTTCCTGGTGAACCGCCTGGCCATGAAGGATGGTCGCGGGCCCGAGGGCCTGGTGGCGAAGGGCACCCAGGTGCTGCGATTCGACGTGGCGGCCAACCCGGCCACGCCGGACAACAGCCGGGTGCCGGCCCGCCTGCGCGAGCAGCCGCCGATCGACCTGAGCCAGGTCACCCGCCGCCGCTTCTGGGACTTCGACAAGAAGAACTCCATGTGGGCGGTCAACAGCGAACTCTTCGATGTCGAAAAGCCGGCCGCCCGCATTCCCAAGGGCAGTACCGAGATCTGGACATTGCAGGGACACGGCAGCTGGTTCCACCCGGTCCACATCCACATGGAGGAGTTCCGCATCCTCTCGCGCAACGGGAAACCGCCACCACCGCACGAACAAGGCCGCAAGGACGTGGTGGTGCTGGCCCCGGACGAGCGTGTGGAGGTGCTGATCAAGTTCCGGGACTTCACCGGCAAGTACGTCATGCACTGCCATAACCTCTCGCACGAGGACCACGCCATGATGATCCGGTTCGACGTGGTCTGACACCGCCCCAGGAGCACACACATGAACAGCAAACGCAACCTCCTGCGCCTGGCCGGCACCGCCCTGCTCGCCCCTATGGCCGCCCAGGCCGCCGCCCCTTCGCTGCGACGGCGCAGCAGCATGGCCAGCTACTTCCCCAACGTGACGCTGGAAACGCACGACGGGCGCAAGGTGAAGCTCTACGACGACCTCATCCGCGACAAGCTGGTGGCCTTCAACATGATGTATTCGATCTGCGAAGGCATCTGCCCGAAGAACACCGCCAACCTGCGCCAGGTGCACGAAGAACTCGGCCCGCGCGTGGGCCGGGACATCTTCCTCTACTCCATCACCCTGCGCCCGGAGTTCGACAACGCCGCTGCCCTGCGCGACTACATCCGCCACTACAACATCCAGCCCGGCTGGACCTTCCTGACCGGCCGCCGGCAGGACGTGGAGCGGGTGCGCGTGGCGCTGGGCTTCGTGGGTGACGACGCCAAGACCGACGCCGACATCACCCAGCACACCGGCATGCTGCGCATCGGCAACGACCGGCTGGACCGCTGGACCATGACGCCGGCCCTGGGCTCGCACCGCCAGATCAAGCGCACCATCCTCGAGCTGACCTGATGGCCCGGCGGGCGCGTGGCGTCACACAGCCGCGCTAACATGCCCGGATGCCCGCCTACTCCTTCGAAGCCCTGGACGAGCAGGGCCAGACCCGCAGCGGCCTGATCGACGCCGACACCGCACGCGCCGCCCGCGCGTTGCTGCGCTCGCGCTCGCTGGTGCCGCTGTCGGTCGAGCCGGCCAAGGCCGGCGCCGACGACGGCCAGACCCGCCGCACCGCCGGTGGCCGGCGGGTGTTCAATGCCACCGGCCTGGCCGTCTGGACCCGCCAGCTGGCCGGTCTGGTGGGCGCTGGCCTGCCGCTGGAACGTGCCCTGGCCGCCCTCGGCGACGAGGCCGAGGACCCGCGCCAGCAGCGCCTGGTGGCGGTGCTGCGCGCCGAGGTGAACGGCGGTGCATCGTTCGCCCGCAGCCTGTCCGACCATCCGCAGGAATTCTCCGCATCCTTCTGCGCCGTCATCGCCGCCGGTGAACAGAGCGGCCAGCTCGCCGCCGTGCTGGACCGTCTGGCCGATGACCTGGAAGCCCGCGAAGCGCTGCGCAACAAATTGATCGCGGCCTCCCTCTACCCGGCCATCGTCACCCTGGTGGCGGTGGTCATCGTGGTGTTCCTGGTGGCCTATGTGGTGCCACAGGTGGCCAGCGTGTTCGAGGGCAGCCAGCGCGCCCTGCCGCTGCTGACCGTGGTCATGCTGGGCATCAGCGGCTTCGTGCGCAGCTGGGGCTGGCTGCTGCTGGGCCTGCTGCTGGCTGGCGGCATCGGCCTGAAGCTGGCCCGCCGTCAGCCGGCGCTGCGGCTGCGCATGGACCAGGCCTGGCTGCGCCTGCCGCTGGCCGGGCGCATCGCCCGGGGCTACAACGCGGCCCGGTTTGCGGCCACGCTGGCCATGCTGGCCGGCGCGGGCGTGCCCATCCTGCGGGCGCTGCAGACCGCCGCCGAGACCCTGCACAACCAGGCGCTGCGGGCCGATGCCCTGGCCGCACTGGTGCTGGTGCGAGAAGGGGCGCCACTGGCCTCGGCCCTGGCCAGCCAGAACCGCTTTCCGCCGCTGCTGGTGCTGTTTGCCCGACTGGGCGAGCAGACCGGCGAGCTGCCGGCCATGCTGCAGCGCGCGGCCGACCAGCTGGGCGCCGAGGTGCAGCGGCGCTCGCTCAACCTGGCCACCCTGCTGGAGCCGCTGCTCATCGTGGGCATGGGGCTGATCGTGATGCTCATCGTGCTGGCGGTGCTCATGCCCATCATCCAGCTCAACCAACTTGTGACCTGAATCCCCATGGGCGTTTCCCTGGACGGCAAACTGGTGGTGGCGATCTCCTCGCGCGCCCTGTTCGATTTCGAGGCCGAGAACCACCTGTTCGAGAAAGGCGATGACCGCGCCTACATGCGGCTGCAGCTGGAGAAGCTGGACGAGCCGGCCCACCCCGGCGTGGCCTTCTCGCTGATCCGCAAGCTGCTGAGCTTCAACGATGCGGCCAACCAGCGGGTCGAGGTGGTCATGCTCTCGCGCAACGACCCGGTGTCGGGCCTGCGGGTGTTCCGCTCGGTCAAGGACCACGACCTGCAGGTGCAGCGCGGCGTGTTCACCCGGGGCCGCGACCCCTGGCGCTACCTGGCACCACTGAAGGCCAACCTGTTCCTCTCGGCCAATGCGACCGATGTGCGCGCAGCCCTGAACATGGGCTTCCCGGCCGCCACCGTGGCCACCCACTCGGCCCGGGCACCCAACAATTACCCCAACGAGGTGCGCATCGCCTTCGACGGCGACGCGGTGCTGTTCTCGGACGAGGCCGAACAGGTCTACCAGGCCCAGGGCCTGCCGGCCTTCCAGCTGCACGAATCCAGCAAGGCCAGCCAGCCGCTGCCCGGCGGGCCGTTCAAGCCGCTGCTCGAAGCGCTGCAGCGCCTGCAGCAGGAAGGCACGCCCCACATGCGCATCCGCACCGCGCTGGTCACCGCCCGCAGCGCCCCGGCCCACGAACGCGCCATCCGCACCCTGATGGACTGGAACATCGAGGTCGACGAGGCCATGTTCCTCGGCGGCATGGACAAGGGCGAATTCCTGCGGGCCTTTGAACCCGACTTCTTCTTCGACGATCAGACCGGCCACATCGAATCCGCCGCCCGCCATGTGCCCGCCGGGCATGTGGCCAGCGGCATCGCCAACCCCTGAGGTCCCATGACTGCCGAGATGTCCGTTGCACCGCCCGTGAAGTTGTCGCGCTGGCAAGCGTTCCGCGAGTTCGCCGGCAAGGTCGCCCGCCTCACCGCCCCCTATTTCAGCTCCGAGGAAAAGTGGAAGGCCCGGGGCCTGCTGGCCGCCATCGTGGCGCTCAACCTGGGCGCGGTCTACATGCTGGTGCAGATCAACGAATGGAACCGGGTGTTCTACGACGCGCTGCAGAACAAGGACGCCGAGGTCTTCTGGCGCGAACTGGGCCGCTTCACGTATCTGGCCTTCGGCTTCATCCTGATCGCGGTCTACCGCTTCTACCTGACCCAGCTGCTGGAGATGCGCTGGCGCGCCTGGATGACCGGCCACTACCTGGACCGCTGGCTCACCCACCAGCGCTTCTACCAGCTCGAACTGCAGCGCCATGCGCGCGGCGCCGATGCGCCACCGGACAACCCGGACCAGCGCATCGCCGAAGACATGAACCTGTTCACCAGCTACTCGGTGAGCCTGTCCATGGGCCTGCTCAATGCGGTGGTGACGCTGGTGAGCTTCGTGGGCATCCTGTGGTCGCTCTCGGGCAGCTTCGCCTTCAACTTCAACGGACAGAGCTGGGACATCCCCGGCTTCATGGTCTGGATGGCGGTGGTGTATTGCGTGGCCGGCAGCGTCATCACCCATTACATCGGTCGGCCGCAGATCGGCCTGAACTTCCGCCAGCAGCGCTTCGAGGCCGACTTCCGCCACCACCTGGTGCGGGTGCGCGAGTACAGCGAATCCATCGCGCTCGACAAGGGCGAACCGGTTGAGCGGCGCCACCTGGGCCAGCGCTTCCAATCGGTGCTGTCGAACTACCTGCAGCTGATCAACGCCCAGAAGCGGCTGACCTGGTTCACCGTGGGCTTCGGCCAGGCGGCCGTGGTGTTCCCCTTCATCGTGGCCGCACCGCGCTTCTTCAGCGGCGCCATCCAGCTCGGTGAGCTCATCCAGATCGCCTCGGCCTTCGGGCGGGTGCAGGACGCGCTCTCGTGGTTCGTCGACAACTACAGCAGCCTGGCCGCCTGGCGCGCCACCACCGACCGCATCACCAGCTTCGAGGAAAGCTTCCAGGCCCTGCAGACCGGGGGTGCCGACACCGCGCCGGCATCCGGCTCGGCCGACGACACCCTGGCCCTGGACCGCATGGACCTGGCCCTGCCCGGCGGCGTGGCGCTGCTGGGCGTGACCGGCCTGCGCCTGTCACCCGGCGACCGGGTGTTGCTGCAGGGCCCGTCGGGCAGCGGCAAGTCCACCCTGTTCCGGGGCCTGGCCGGCATCTGGCCCTGGGCACAGCGCCAGCTGCAGCTGCCGGCCGACTTTGCGACGCGGGCCATGTTCCTGCCGCAGCGGCCCTACTTTCCCACCGGCCCGCTGCGCGACGCCCTGGCCTACCCCGAGCCGGCCGAACGCTACACCGACGATCAGCTGCGCCAGGCGCTGAACGACGCCCTGCTGCCCGATCTGGGCGCCCGACTGGACGAGGTGGACAGCTGGGGGCAGAAGCTCTCAGGCGGAGAACAGCAGCGCCTGGCCGCCGCACGCGCCCTGCTCAAGCAGCCCCGCTGGCTGTTCGTGGACGAAGCCACCAGCGCGCTTGATCCGGCGGCCGAAGCCGCCTTGTACGAACGGCTGCAGGCCCTGGTGCAGGCGCAGAACGGTGCCCTGATCTCGATTGCCCACCGCCCGGCCGTGGCCGCCTTCCACAACCGGCAGTGGACGCTGGTGCCGGGGGACGGCACCGAAGGCGCGCCGCGTTACCGGGTGGCCGCGGCGTAAGCGTCCCAGCCCCGCGCGCGCAGCTCGCAGGCCGGGCAGCTGCCGCAGCCCCAGCCCCAGGCGTGGCGGTGGGTGCGGTCGCCCAGGTAGCAGGTGTGGCTGTGTTCCACGATCAGGTCCACCAGATGCTGGCCGCCCAGCTGCTCGGCCAGGCGCCAGGTGTCGGCCTTGTCGATCCACATGAGCGGTGTGTCGATCAGGAAGCGGTGGTCCATGCCCAGGGTGAGCGCCACCTGCAGGGCCTTCATGGTGTCGTCGCGGCAGTCGGGGTAGCCGGAAAAATCGGTCTCGCACACGCCGGTCACCAGCACCGTCATGCCGCGCCGGTAGGCCAGGGCTGCGGCCAGCGTCAGGAACAGCAGGTTGCGCCCCGGCACGAAGGTGTTGGGCAGGCCGCTGGCCTCCATGCGGAAGGCCATGTCGCGGGTGAGCGAGGTGTCGGACACCGCGCCCAGCACCGCCAGGTCGAGCACATGGTCGTCGCCCAGGCGATCGGCCCACTGCGGAAAGCGTTCGCGCAGCTCGCGCAGCACATTCAGGCGGGCCTGCAGTTCCACATGGTGGCGCTGGCCATAGTCGAAACCCAGGGTCTCGACGTGCTCGAAACGGTCCAGCGCATGGGCCAGACAGGTGGTGGAATCCTGGCCGCCGGAGAACAGGACCAGGGCGCGCCGGTGCACCGGCGCCGAAGAGGGAGCGTTTACCATGGCGTGATCGTACCGCCGGGCCGACGCCCAACCCGATTCAGGTCATGCGTTCCGAGCGCCGCCCGGCATGGCTGTGGCTGGTGGCCAGCATGCGCAGCAGGCTGCGGTTGGCGGTCTCCAGCGAGATGTCGTGCACCCGGCACACCAGCGGCAGGCGGGCGATGTCGGCGGGCTGGCCCAGGGCGCGGGCGGTGTCCACCAGGGAGAAGTACGGGCCGTCGCGGCGCAGCAGCGCGTCGAAGATGCGGCCCGGCAACGGCAGCTTGTTGAGCAGCATGGCCAGCGGCTGGTGCAGCAGGCGGCCCAGCTCGCCCATGAGCGCGGTGGCATAGACCTCGGCGCGCAGGGTGTCGTCGGAGCCGGTCATCAGCAGGTGCTGGGCCAGGCGGGCGCGCATGACCATGGCCAGGCGCACCGGGTGCAGGTCGGGGTCGGGCTCGACCTCGGTGATCTGCTCGGTCACCCAGCGGCCCAGTTCGCGAAAGCCCAGCATCATCAGCGCATGGCGCAGCGAGCCGATCTCGCGCCGGTTGCCGTAGGCGGCGGAGTTCACCAGCAGCAGCAGCCGATACACCAGCACCGCGTCCTGGCGCACCAGGCGCTCCAGCCGTTCGACCGAACAGTCGTCATCGTCGATGGCCTGCAGCACCGCGTGCAGGATGTCGCGGTCGTAGCTGATGGGGTGGTGGCGGTGGGAGGCCAGCACATCGTCTTCCGGCCAGCCGAGCACGCCGTGCACCGACTGTTCTTCGAGCAAGTGGCGCAGCAGGGTGCGGTTGTCGGCACCGCCGACGATCAGACCCGGCGGCAGCTGCGGCGGCGTCCGGCCAGGGGGCACCGCCGCCAGCAGGCGCTGGGCGTCATCGGTCGTGAGGTGCACCAGCGGCCGGGCGTCCACGCTGTCCAGGCCGGGGCCATGCAGGCCGGACAAGGCCGTGCGGCACACCAGGCGGTGGCCACGGCGCACCGCAATGGACAGGCGGGCTGCGGTGTCGGCGCGGGCGAACAGATCGGCCGGCACCTCGATGCAGGTGTTGTGCACCGGGTCCACCGCGAGGGTCTGCAGCAGCAGGCGGGGCGAGGCGATGGACAGGATGAGCGTGGGCGCTTCTTCCGGCCAGTGCTCGCCCAGCAGTTCCATGAAATGGGCCGCGTCCACCCCGGTGGGCGTGACCGGGTGCAGGTGCAGGCGGGCCGCCACCAGATGGCGGTCGGGCGCCCACACCGGCTCGTAGGCCAGGGCCAGACTGTCGAGCACCGACTGGGTGTTGAGCACGGACACCTCAGCCGATCATCGAGAACAGGGAGAGCTTCTGCACCTGGGCATAGCTCTTGATGGCGGCCTCCAGGCCCTGCTGCTGGGTCTGGAAGTCCGAGATGCCCTTGACCAGGTCCATGTCGGTCAGGCGGGAGTCCTCGGCCTTGTGGTCGAAGGCCCGGCCTTCAAGCAGGCTGCCCAGCGAATCGGCCCGGTTGAGCAGTTCGCCCACGCGGCCGCGCGCCAGCAGCACCCGGTCATGGCCGGCGTCGACCTCGGTCATGGCGCGGGCGAGTTCCTGGTTGCGGTGGGCCGATTCGTTGGCGCCGTTGTAGCGCAGCGCATCGACCGCGTTCTGCACGATGGAGAAGATGTCGGAGCGCGCCGGCGAGCCTTCGATGTCGATGGCGTCTCCGCTGGCTGGCTGACCGCTGATGGTGAGGCTCATGCCGCCGAACTGTACGACCTTGCCCGGCTCGTAAGGTACGCCGGTGTGACTGGCCAGCGGCGTGTTGCCGTTGGTCACATCGATCACGGTGTACTGCATCTGGCCGGCCACCTGGTTGAAGCTGATGCGGTAGTCGCCGCCGGTGTAGCTGGCCGGGTCGATCACCTCGCCCATGCTGGTGCTGGCCGCGCCGGTGTTGCTGTTGGGCAGGGTGACGACGAAGCGGCCGTTGCCCTGCGGCACCTGCATCCAGATGGACTCGCCGTCCAGGGCCTGGGGCAGTGCGGTGTTGCCGGCCGCGGCCTGGCCGCGCTGGCCATTGAAGGTCACGCCGTTGCCGCTGGGGGTGTAGAGGTCCACGAAGGGCGTTGCCGCCCCGCCCAGACCGCCGAACAGGGTGCGGCCGGCGCTGTCAGTGCGGTTGGCCACCGCGATCATCTGCTCCCGCAGGCCTTCGAGCTGTCGGGCCACGTCCTCGCGTTCGCTGTCGGTGAAGGCGGCGTTGCCGGCGGTGACCAGCAGGTCGCGCACCCGCTGGATCAGCTCGCCCGATTCGGCCAGGCCGCTCTCGGCCTGCTGCAGGCTGGTGCGCGAAGCCTCCAGCGCGCGCTGGTCGGCCTCGGCACGGGCCAGCCGGTTGCGGGCGGCCTCCGACAGAGTGGCGGCCACCGGATCGTCGCTGGCGCGCAGCACCCGCTTGCCGGTGGCCAGGCGCTCCTGCTGCTGGGCCAGCTGGGCCTGACGGTCGGCCAGCACCTTGATGGTGGTGTCGTAGTTGTTGGCGGTGGCGATGCGCATGTTGGTCTCCCCTGGAACTCAGACGGCTCAGCGGCCCACGGTCTGCAGCAGGCTGTCGAAGGTGCTCTGCGCGATCTGCAGGAACTTGGCCGACGCCTGGTAGGCCTGCTGGAACTGCAGCAGCCGGGCGGCTTCCTCGTCCAGATTGACGCCGGCCACGCCGGCCCGGGCGGCCTCGGCCGTGGCGGCCACATTGCCCGAGAACTCGGCCGCGAACTGCGCGCCCTGCACCCGGGTGCCGATGTCGGAGAACAGGCTCACATAGCCATCGGCCAGCGAGACGCCGTCAAAGGTGGCCAGGTCGCGCAGGGCCAGCACGGCGCTGGCATTGCCGGCGTTCTGGGCCAGGCCGTTGGCCGGCGAGGCCTGCACCGCGAAGGTGTCGCCCGCCGTGGGCGCGCCACGCAGGGTCAGGCTCCAGCCATTGACCTGGATCGGCTCGCCCGGGGCGTAGTTGTAGACCGTGGCCGGGTTGGTGATGCTGGCGCCACTGAGCGTGTAGGTGCCGTTGGCGCCGAAGGTGATGCTGACCGGGCTGGTCAGGTTGGCGTCCTGGGCGGTGGCGTACAGGCTCTCCACCGACAGGCTGCCGCTGTTGGTGGTGCCCGGGGTCACCGCCACCGGGCTGGCCGCCGCCAGCTTGTCGGGAGCGCCGATGGCCACCTGGATGTTGCGCGCGGCGGCCTCGAACGGGCGGGACCGGAAACGGTCGTTGGCGCCCAGGGCGCCGCTGTCCAGGGTGAAGGTCAGGCCGTCCACCTCGACGGGCAGCGCGCCGGTGGCCAGCGGCGGGTTGCCGGCCGGCGGGGTCATGGTGTTGTCGGACAGGCGCACGATGCGCAGGCCGCCGGCTTCGGCGCGGATGTCGTAGTCCGAGGCCTTGAGGGCCGAGGGATCGGTCACCGTCACGCTGAAGGCGGCATTGCCGGTGTTGGCCGGCGCGGCGATGGCCGCCATCGGCGGGGTGGGTGCAAAGAAGGGCTGGCCGGGCTGACCGGTCAGATCCACACCCAGGGCGTGCTGGCCGTTGACGATGGTGGCGGTGGCCAGGGCCATGCGGCCGATCTGGTTCTGTGCGGCGGCCAGGTCTTCGTTCAGGAAGCGCACCATGCCGGCCAGCTCGCCGCCACCCAGGGCCGCCAGATTCAGGTCCGACTGGGTGCTGCCCTGCAGGAAGGACACCTGGATGCGCGAGGTGTCCACCGGATCGCGCGTGACCGCCAGCCGGGCCGGCTGCGAGCCCAGCACCAGTGGCTGGCTGCCGCCCACGAACACGTTGACCGTGCCGCTCTCGCCGGGCACGGTGGCGATCTTGACCAGCTGGCTCATCTCGGCGAGCAGCTGGTCGCGCGAATCCAGCAGGTCGTTGGGGGTGTGCGAACCACCGGCGTTCTCGATGATGCTCTGGTTGACGGCGGCGAGGTCCTTGGCCAGGCGGTTGATGGACTCCACCGTGGTCTGCACCTGCAGCTCGGTGCCCTGCTTGAGCAGGTCCAGCTGGCCGGCGGTGTTGCGCAGGCGGCTGGCGAATTCGTCGGCGCGGGCAATGGTCACCACGCGGGCGGTCAGGTTGCTGGGCGCCGAGGTCACATCGTTCCAGGCGTTGAGCATGCTGTTGAGCGCCGTGCCCAGGCCGTTCTCGCCCATGGGGAAGGCCTTCTCCAGCTGCTGCAGGCGCGCCAGGCGAACGCTGTCGGCCGCCGCGGTGGAGCTGGTGGCCCGGGCCTCGCTGGTGAGGTAGGCGCTGTGGGTGCGCTCGACCGTGGCGATCTCCACACCCTTGCCGAAGTAGCCGCTGCCCATGGCCTGATAGCCGGAACTCTGCAGCTGCACCGTCTGGCGCGAGTAGCCCTCGGTGTTGACGTTGGCGATGTTGTGGCCGATGACCTGCAGGGCGGACAGGTTGGCATTGAGCGCACGGGTGGCGATGTTGAGGGATGACATGTCGGTCTCGCGTTGGCCGTCGGGCTCAGGTCTCGGCGCGCTGCAGGCTCAGGGTGGTGTTGATGGCGCGGCTGAGCTTGGCGGCATACGCCGGGTCGGTGGCATAGCCGCCGCGCTGCAGGGCGGTGGCAAAGCCGGTGACCGAATGGCGCTGGGCCATGGCTTCTTCGTAGCGCGGGCTGTTGCCGATCAGGCGGGCGTAGTCGCGGAAGGAATCGGCATAGCTGTCGTAGGCCCGGAACTTGGCCTTGACCTTGCGCGGCTCGCCGTCGATGTATTCGGTGGTGGTGATCTCGGCCACCTTGCCCTTCCAGCCCGGGCCGGCCTTGATGCCGAACAGGTTGAAGGACGGCGAGCCGTCGGCATGGCGGATCTCGCTGCGACCCCAGCCGGTTTCATGCCCGGCCTGACCGATCATGAAGCCGGCCGGAATGCCGGCCTCGCGCTCCACCTGGGCGGCCGCAGCGCTGTGGCGGCTCACGAAGTCGGCCTGGCGCGCACCGCCGGACACCCTGTCGATGGTGCTGGGCACCACCGGCGCAGCGGGACTGGCACCCTGCATCTGCCGGCCCAGCTGGCGCTCGATGGCCTCGGACAGGCCGCCGGGCATGCCGGCCAGGCTGACCGAGAGCTGCTGGTCGAGCAGGTCGGTGCCCAGGTTCTCGCCTTCGCTGTCCATCATGCCGGACTTCTGCGTGGCTTCGCGCATGCTCTTGATCAGCTCGCGCATGAACAGCGATTCAAACTGCTTGGCCGCCTCCTTCAGGGCGGCGCGGTCCTGACCCTGACCCGCCAGCGCCTTGAGTCCGCCCAGCGAGGTCGGATCGGCCGCCAGGCCGGAGGGCATGAGCGGGCTGGTGTTCATCAGATCACCTCGAGTTCGGCATTGAGCGCACCCGAGGCCTTGATGGCCTGCAGGATGGCCAGCAGGTCCTGCGGCGTGGCGCCCAGGCTGTTGAGGGCCTTGACCACATCCGACAGCTGCGCGGCCGGGCCCATCTGGATCAGCGAACCCTTGTCCTGGCTGATCTGGATGTTGGCCTGCTCGGCCACCACCGTCTGGCCGTTGGACAGCGGGTTGGGCTGGCTGATCACCGGGGTGGAGCTGATGCTCACCGACAGGTTGCCGTGTGCCACGGCGCACGGACCCAGGGTGACCGCCTGGTTCATGGCGATGGAGCCGGTGCGCGAATTGATGACCACCTTGGCGGTGGGAATGGCGGCATCCAGCCGCACGTCTTCCACCCGGGCCAGGAAGGCCACCCGGCTGTTCGGATCGGCCGGGGCCCGCAGGCGCACCACGCGGCCATCGACCGCGCTGGCGGTGCCGGCGCCCAGCGCCTTGTTGATGGCATCGGTCACGCGGCTGGCGGTGGTGAAGTCGTTGCTCTGCAGGCCCAGATCGATGGTCTCGCCCAGTGCAAACGGCGTGGCCACCGCCCGCTCCACCTGACCACCGCCCGGGATGCGCCCGGCGCTCAGGTGGTTGATCTGCACCTTGCTGCCGCCCGCCGAAGCGCCGGCACCGCCGACCAGCAGGTTGCCCTGGGCCAGCGCATAGATCTCGCCGTCGGCGCCCTTGAGCGGCGTGGCGATCAGGGTGCCGCCGCGCAGCGACTTGGCATTGCCCATGGACGACACGGTCACGTCGATGGCCTGCCCGGGTTGCGCAAACGGCGGCAGCTCGGCGGTGACCAGCACCGCCGCGATGTTCTTGAACTGCGGGTTCACGCCGGGCGGCAGCGTCAGGCCCAGCTGCTGCAGGTAATTGGCCATGCCCTGGCTGGTGTAGGGCATCTGGGTGGTCTGGTCGCCGGTGCCGTCCAGGCCGACCACCAGGCCGTAACCGGTGAGCTGGTTGGTGCGCACGCCCTGCACCGCGGCGATTTCCTTGACCCGGATCGACTGCGCCGCTGCCGGCAGGGCGGCTGCCACGGCGGTGGCGGTGAGCACCGCCAGCGTGAGGAAGCGGCTCAAGTTCTGCAGCAGAGGGACGATATTCATCTCAGTACACCCGATGGAAGACAGCCCCATTGTGGGCAGGGATCAGAACGGGATAACGCTCAAAAAGAACCGCGCCAACCAGCCAATTGACATGGCTTCGCCCTGTGCGCCGCGGTTGCGCGATTCGATGCGGGCATTGGCCACCTGGGTGGAAGCCACCACGTTGCCGGGACGGATGGTGCGCGGATCGACCGTGCCGGAGAAGCGCATCACGTCCACATTGGCATTCACGCCGATCTGCTTCTCGCCCACCACCACCAGATGGCCGTTGGGCAGCACTTCCTGCACCGTGGCGGTGATGGAGCCGTTGAAGGTGTTGTTGGCCTGGTTCTTGCCGTCGCCCGCGAAGCTGTTCTCCGACTGGGCGCCCACATCCAGCTTGCCCAGCGTGGCGCCCTTGAGGAACGGGAAGGCCGTGATGCCGGCCGACACGTCGGCGCTGCGGTCGATGGAGGCCGACGAGTTCTGGCTGGCCGTCACCCGCTCGGTGATCTGGATGGTGACGATGTCGCCCGGCAGGCGCGCCCGCGCATCCTCGAAACCCGGCCGGTAGGTGGCGGGCCGGAACAGGCTGCCGCTGGGCACGCCCTGGGCCTGCGGCGCCTGGGCATATTCCACCGGACGGGCCGGTGCCAGCTCCACCTTGGGCTGCATGGTCTCGCAGCCGGCGAGCAGGGCGGTGGCGCAGAGCACAAGAGCGATGCGTTGCATGGGACACCTCGACAGAAAGATCACAGCTGGCTCAGACGCTGCAGCATCTGGTCGGAGGTCTGGATGGCCTTGGAATTCATCTCGTAGGCGCGCTGGGTCTGGATCATGGTGACCAGTTCCTGCACCACGTTCACGTTGGAGGCTTCGGTGAAGCCCTGCATCAGGTTGCCCATGCCGACGGTGCCCGGGTTGCCGTTGATGGGGTTGCCCGAGGCCACGCTCTCGCGGTAGAGGTTCTGGCCCATGGGTTCCAGGCCGGCGGGGTTGATGAAGTTGGCCAGCTCCAGCACACCCACCTGCTGCGGTGCGGTGGTGCCCGGCAGCTTGGCGCTGACCACGCCATCGCCGGAGATGGTGATGCTGGTGGTCTCCGGCGGCAGCGTGATGCCGGCACTCAGCGGATAACCGCTGTTGGTGACCAGCTGGCCCTGCGAGTTGAGCTGGAACGAGCCGTCGCGGGTGTAGGCGGTGGTGCCGTCGGGCATCTGCACCTGGAAGAAACCCTGGCCGTTGATGGCCACATCCAGCGCGTTGCCCGATTGCTGCAGGCTGCCCTGGGTGAACGAGCGCGAGGTGGCCACAGTGCGCACGCCCAGGCCGACCTGCAGGCCGGTGGGCAGCTCGGCCTGCTCGGCGGTGTTGGAACCCACCTGGCGCAGGTTCTGGTACATGAGGTCCTCGAAGACCGCGTTGGACCGCTTGAAGCCGGTGGTGGAGACGTTGGCCAGGTTGTTCGAGATGACGTCGAGCTGGGTTTGCTGCGCCGTCATGCCGGTCTTGGAAATCAGCAGGGAGTTGATCATGGCGGTGTCCTTTATCCGTTGAGGCTCAGCAGCTGGCTGGCGGTCTGGTCGTTCTTCTCGCCGTTCTGCAGCATGCGCATCTGCACCTCGAACTGGCGGGCCACGGCGATCATGCCGACCATGGCTTCAATGGGGTTCACGTTGGAGCCTTCCAGCGCCCCGTCCTGCAGACGGGCCACGTCGCTGGCCGGCAGCGGATCGCCGCCCGGTGCGCGGAACAGGCCGTCCTCGCTGCGCTTGATCGGGTTGTCGGCGTCGGGCGTGACCATCTTCAGGCGGCCCACCACCTGGCCCGGCTCGTTGCCCACGCGGGCGCTCACCGTGCCGTCGGAGGCGATGTCCACCCGCGCGTTGGCTGGAATGGTGATGGGGCCGCCGTCACCCAGCATGGGCAGACCGGCCGCACTCACCAGGGTGCCTTCGGGGTTGACCTCCAGCGCACCGGCGCGGGTGTAGGCCTCGGTGCCGTCCAGGGCCTGGATGGCAAAGTAGGCATTGCCGCGGGCCGCCACGTCCAGGTTGCGGCCGGTCTGGCTCACGCTGCCCGGCAGGTCGGAGTGGCCCGCCGTGGCCTCCACCGCGAACACCCGGGTGCTGGCACCGTCGCCGCGGATGGGCACGGCGCGGAAGGTGGACATCTCGGCCCGGAAGCCGGGCGTGGACACGTTGGCCAGGTTGTTGGCCAGCACCTGCTGCCGGTATTGGGCCGCGCTGGCGCCGGTCATGGCGGTGTAGATCATGCGGTCCATGGGGACTCCTGCGGATCAGTGGTTCAGTGCGGGCTTCAGCGCATGTTGAGCAGGGTGGTGAGCACCTGGTCCTGCGTCTTGATGGTCTGGGCGTTGGCCTGGTAGGCGCGCTGGGCGGTCATCATGTTGACCAGCTCGGCGGTGATGTCGACGTTGGAATCCTCCAGTGCACCCGAACGCAGGGCACCGAAGTTGCCGGTGCCGGGCTCGCCGTGCAGCGCCTCGCCGGAGGCGAAGGTGGCCTGCCAGTTGCCGCCGCCGGTGGGCTGCAGGCCCTGGGCATTGCGGAAGTTCACCAGCGCCACCTGGCCGGCGGCACGGGTCTGGCCGTTGGAGTACTGGCCGGTCACCACGCCGTTCTCGCCGATCTTCAGACCGATGAACTGACCCGGCTGGTAACCGTCCTGGGTGAGGTTGGTCACCGCAAAGCTGGTGCCGAACTGCGTGATCTGGCCCAGGTCCAGGTTGGCATTGAAAGTGCCGTTGGGCGAGGTCATGGCCACGGTGGCCGGATCGGGTGTGACGGTGTTGAAGGTGCCGTCGGCGTTGAAGGTGACGTCGATGAATGGGCTGGTGGCTGCGTTCGGCGGGGTGCCGTCACCGCTGGTGTAGATGCGCCAGGCGTTGTTGCCGGTCTTGGTGAAGGCCATGGCCACCGGCACCTCGATGCCTTGGGCGTCATAGCCGATGAGGGAGGTGCCGTAGGTGGCCAGCGGCGGCGTGTCGGTGGCCGCGTTGTAGACCTGGGCACGTGCGTCGAGGTTGAACTCGGCGGTGATGCCGGCGGTCTGGCGGGCCGGGATCGGGCCACCGGTGGGCAGGGTCAGCGGGCCGGTCTCGAAGCTCAGCCGGTTGCCGGCTTCGTCGGTGGGATAGCCCATGAGCTGGGCACCCATGTTGGTGACGATGCCGCCTTCGCGGTCCAGCTTGAACTGGCCGGCGCGGCTGTAGGCCGAACTGCCGTTGGGCATGGTGAGCTCGAAGAAGCCCGAGCCGTTGATGGCCACGTCCAGATCGCTGCCGGTCACGGTGATGTTGCCCTGGGTGAACTGCTGGGTGACGGCGGTCAGTGCCACGCCGATGCCGGAGTTCACGCCACCGGCCGCATTGACCGAGCTGGCGTAGAGCTCGCCGAATTCGGCGCGCGAGGCCTTCATGCCCACCGTGTTGCCGTTGGCGATGTTGTGGCCGATGACGTCGAGGTTCTTGCTCGCGCTGTTCAGGCCGGAGAGTCCTTGCTGGAATGCCATGTTGCTGTCCTTTGCAGATGGGTCTGTGTGAGGTGTTTGGCGCGTTTACATGAAGCTGCTGACCTGGTCGTACGCCAGGCTGCGGCCGTCCTGCAGCTGCAGGCTCATGGCGCCGTTGGTCATGCCGGTGGCGGTCACGGTCAGGCGGCTGTAGCTGGTGGCATTGACCGGCTGGCCGCCGTTGGCGGCACGCACCTTGAAGCCGGCCACGCGGGTCGGGTCGATGCCGGTGCCGTCCCAGTTGAAGGAATGCTGGCCGGCGGTGAGGGCGCCGAAGTCCATGGTGTCGATCACGCCGCCGGCCTTGTCCAGCACGTCCACCTGCACCGTGGCAGCGGGCCCGTCGATGCGGAAGGCCGCCTTGCCCACATTGCCATCGAAGCCGAACTGGGTGCCGGCCACCAGGGCCTCGCGGCCGATCAGGCTGGTGCCCTGCAGCGACTGCATCAGGCCGAACTGGCTGGCCATGCCCTTGAGCGTCTCGTTGAGCTGCTGGATGCCGCTGACCGTGTTGATCTGCGTCATCTGCGTGGTCATCTGCGCGTTGTCCATGGGGTTCATGGGGTCCTGGTTGTTCAGCTGCGCGACCAGCAGCTTGAGGAACCGGTCCTGGGTGGCGTTGGCATCGGTCTGCGCCGTGGCCGCCTTGGCGGTGGAACTGCCGACGGCAGAACCGAGGTTGGTGAGGTCCAGGGGTTGGGCCAGCATCATGGTGTTTCTCCTCAACTGCCCATCTGCAGCGTCTTGAGCAGCAGGGACTTGGCGGTGTTCATCACCTCGACGTTGTTCTGGTACGAACGCGAGGCCGAAATCATGTTGACCATCTCCTCCACCGGGTTCACGTTGGAGTGGGTCACGTAGCCCTCGGCATCCGCACTGGGATGGGTGGGGTTGTGCTCACGGCGGCCCGGAGCCTCGTTCTCGGTGATGTCGCGCACCTTCACGCCCGCATGGGCCTTGTTGCCCATGTCGACCGACTGGAACACCACCTGGCGCGCCTTGTAGGCCTTGCCGTCGGGGCCGGCCACCGCATCGGCGTTGGCCAGGTTGCTGGCCACCACGTTGAGCCGCTGGGCCTGCGAGCTGATGGCACTGCCCGAAACATTGAAGATGCCGAACATGGACATGGCGGGCCTCCTTACTGGCCGGTGATGGCGCTGAGCATGGTCTTCACATGCCCGTTGATGAAGCGCAGCGTGGACTCGTAGCGGATGCTGTTGTCCACAAAGGCAGCGCGCTCGCGGTCCAGGTCCACCGTGTTGCCGTCCTGGCTGGGCTGGGTCTGCACCGAATAACCCATCTTCGGATCGCGCGGGTCGGCGGTGCCGCTGCGGATGTGGCGCGCGTCGGTCAGGGCCACGTCGCCACGGGCGGGCGCACCCGACACATTGCGCAGTGCCTGGGCGAAGTCGAAATCGCGCGCCACATAGCCGGGGGTGTCGGCGTTGGCAATGTTGCTGGCCAGCACCTGCTGGCGCTGCGAGCGCAGGACCAGCGCATTCGCATGGAAGTCCAGGCGGGCGGTCATCTGTTCAAGCATGGTCACCTCGAAACGGTGGGAGTCGGGCCCGCCCGGCACACGCACGGACGGGGGTTCGAGGTGATTGTGGGAATTCTTGAGGGTGACCGATCCCCCGAACAAAGGGGGTGTTGCCCCCCTGTTTCTTCCCTTCAGCGGCTCAGAGCCGGACCTGGGCTGCCAGACGGGCCAGGTCCGCCCGGGCCAGGTCGTCGGTGTCGGGGCAGCGCTGGACGATGGCCCCCAGGTCGCGCATCAGGTCGGTCACCGCATGGCGCAGCGCCAGGGCCTCGGCGGAGCCGCCCAGCCAGCCCTGGGACTGGAAGACCTGGTGGCCGGTCAGCGCGACCAGCACCCGCAGCAGCAGCGTCACATCGTCGGAGCTGCGGGGGTCGGCCGTGGGGCGCAGCAGGGTTTCGTGCACCTGCTGCAGCCAGGCCGCCATGGGCGCCGGCGCCGGTGCACACAGCCGCTCTTCCAGCAGGATGGCCTGCACCGACAGCACCTCCTGCCATTCGCGCGGGGAAGGCACGCGCACCGGATGGGTCAGCCGGTGCACCGTGGTCCGCACCTGCGCATGCACCCGGGACAGACCCATCGCGGCCAGCCGGCCCGGGTCTTCGGTCAGGAAGAACGACAGCTGGACAGGTGGGCGACCCTCCAGATGCGCGGCCCAGGTGCGGGTCACATCCGGCGGCAGGGGTTGCTGCACATCGTCGCCCTGGTCGTCCAGCAGGGCGCCCAGCCCGTTCTGGTAGAGGCGGGCCGCAGTCGCCCAGTGCGGGTCGGAGCCGGGGGCGTCGAGTCCGCTCTGCGGCAACACCGGCAGCACATGGCGCGACCGGGTCATGCTGCTGAAGAAGCCCCGGGAGCGGGGACTCGGCGGCTGCAGCGGCTGGAGCGCACGGGACTTTCGCTGCGGGCCGGCACCCGAACGGGGGCTGGTCGGCGGGGACGATGCGTCGCTGGCGATGGTGATGACGGGTGGCAGGGATGGAACGGAACAACGGGGAGACACGGTGCAGCGGGGGGATTGGGTGGATGAAGTGGACGGAACATGCCCGGATCGGACACCCCAGCTTGGTCACCGGACGCGCCATCCGGTCCTGATCAATCCATCAACAATCCAGTACGCACGGCACGAACAGCGCACCAGACAGGTCAGGAGGGTTGAGCACTCAGGCTGCGGCAGCGTGCCGACAGCCGTTCCCGGGTGGCGTCATCCAGATCGGCACCCTGGATCAGCTTGAGCAGGCGCGGCAGGATGCGCGAACCGGTTCCGACCAGGATCCAGTTCAGGTAATGCCCGTTGTAGTCGTGGAACGAGAAGGTCTGCGCCAGGAGGCGCTGCAGCGCCTGCACCTGATCCAGCAGCGCCGTCAGGCCCCCCTCGGTGGCGGGCCGGTGCAAGCGCAGGAACCCCTCGGTCCGGTGCACTTGGGCCTCCATGTCCGGCAGGGTGGCCGGCATTTCCGAGCGGATCCATTCGGTCTGCAGACGGATGTGTCGCTCGTGATGAACGAAACACGCCTTTCTGCAAGGCGACAGCAGGTGATTGAGGACCTTCGAAAACCCGGCCTCGCCACCGCAGCGCTCCCGAATCTCGGCCCACACCGCCGAGGTGGGCCGATCCTGCCTGTCCAGGGCATCGAGCCATCGGATCACCTGCCGGTCCCACAGCAACGCGGTTGGATCCTCGCTCACGGGTGGATCCACCGACGGGACCACCGGGTGGGGTTCAAGCCCGCTCGCCGGGGCAGGAGCGACCGCAGTCCCGGGCTCGGGCCGGGCCGCAGGCTGGGGTGGAACTGGCGTGGCCTTGAACCCAAGACCCCGGCGGTGCTGGATGTCGCTTGATGTGCGCTTCATGCCGATAGGTAACACCACAGCGGCCAATGTGGCAGAGACAGAAGCAGAACCGGCCGGTGATGGCGCCGCTTTTCCGGCCTTTGGCCTGCTGCGCGCCCACCTACAGTGGTGGCATGAAAACCGGTCTGCCCTTCACCCACTTCCCTCACGCACGGGCCATGGTGCTCGCCATCGCGCTGGCCCCCGCCACGGCGGCCCTGGCCCAGTCGAACCCGGCGGCGCCCGGTCCCCACAGCGGGCTGGAGCAGATGGCCAAGGATTTCCTGCAACCCGCGCTGGGCCAGTCGGTGGGCGGCGAAGCCGGCGTGTCGCTGCGGCCGGAGATCGTCATGGGCCAGCTCGACAGCCGGCTGCGCCTGGCCCCCTGCGGTGCCATCGAACCCTACCTGCCGCCCGGCACCCGCCTGTGGGGCCGCAGCAAGGTGGGCCTGCGCTGTGTGGATGGCGTGAGCCGCTGGAACGTGTTCGTGCCGGTCACGGTGAAAGCCTGGGGACCGGCCTGGGTGGTCAAGGCCAACGTGCCGGCCGGCGAAACGCTGAATGCCGACCATGCCGAGCAGGCCGAGGTGGACTGGGCCGCCCACCCCTCCCCGGTGCTGGCCATGAGCCAGCGCTGGATCGGCCACCAGACCGCCTACCCGCTGCAGGCCGGTCAGCCGCTGCGCGAGAACATGGTGCGGGCGCCCCAGGCCTTCGAAGCCGGCGCCCAGGTCAAGGTGAGCAGCGGCGGGGCCGGCTTCTCCATCTCGGTCATCGGCCAGGCCGTGGCCGCCGCCCGGATCGGCGAGCCCGCCCGGGTGCGGCTGCCCAACGGCCGCGTGGTCACCGGCACCGTGCGGCCGGACCAGACGGTCAGCATCGACCTGTAAGGCTCAGGGCCCGGCCCGTCAGACGGGGGTACCGCTCCAGGCCTCGTAGTTCCTGCGATTGGTCAGCGCCACAGCCCGCAAGTGGTCATGGAGCGGCACCGATCCTGCCTGAAGGTGTGAAGCAATCACGCTTGAAACATCAGGAAGAAGCCGTTCTGAGCCACCCAGGTCCATACCTCGCCGGATCAACCGCTGGGCCGATGCCGCCGCCTGGAACCTGGTCCCGAAATCAGCGTTCGGCACCCTCGCCGGCATCTGTGCCGCAATCACAGCCCGGTTGATGTCCGAAACCCGAACGGGGTTGGTCTGCAGCGCCCACAAATCGTCATGCATGCCTGCCCAGACGCGGAACCGGTCGGCCATGTCATCCGGATCACCCACGCCCTTTTCAACACACCGCGCGTAGATCGAAGAGATCAGCGACAGCGCCTTGGCGCTGTACAGCAACTCCAACGGGCCGGCTGCATCGGGGAAAGCCGTCAGGAAGTTGTGCACCACAGTGAGCAGACCGTCGGCCATGCGGGCCGCCTGGTGCAGATCACTGCGGTGATCGCACAGGAGGGCCGACTCGAACTCGACCTTGATGTGCTGCAATGACAGCATCAGACCACGCACGCTGGGAGCGACAGAGTAGTACTCCGGGGTGAGGTTGCGCTGGTCATCAATGACGACCATGCCCAAGCGGTCCGCCAGCGGATTCAGCAACCGGGCCACTGCAAGCAAGGTTGTCGGGCATTCCAGATCACCCTTGGCCATGATTTGTTGCAGGCTGTCGGATGCAACCAAGAAATCCTGTCGTTCCATGCTGTTGAGGCATCCACCCCTCACCTGCCGCTCGTAGATGGGCTTTCCGGTGTTCTTCGGACGCCGGACGACATGGCTGCGCAGGTCGTTTTCCACCCGGGCATTCCCAGGCTGCTGGGTGTTCCGGTGGGGGGTGATGGCAACGGAGCGCCTGACCTTCTGGCGGTCAGCAGGGGGGGAACGGTGAACGGTACTGGGGCCCATGGGGACATTCCTTTGAAGTTTTGGTCACATCCAATGTCAAATGACATTGACAACAGCCCTTAGTAATCCAGTCTTCCCGTTTTCTCCGCGCAAAGCGGCGAGCCGACCATCGGTCCATCTGGCGGTCGATCTGGCCTGTGTTCACCCTCCTTTTCCGGGTTTTGCACCGGCAGCAGTGGCCCTACATTCGCATCCCAGGGCGTCAGACGCCGCCGACCCGGCGTCTGACGCCCATCTGCCCCCAAAAAACTTTTCCCCAAGGCCTCAAGTTCCCGCCCGGACCGACGATAGTTCCTGCACAGAGCCCCCGAACAGGGGGTGTGGAGCGTGACATGAAGATCGAATCAACCCCGGATTCCTACATCGGCTCGGTGGCCGGTGGCCCCAACAAGGCCACCCCCACCACGGCCGGCGAAGCCGCTGCGGCCGGTGCAGCGTCGTCTGCTGCCGCCGCCAAGCCGCAGGCCGGCGTGCAGGTGACGCTGTCCAGCGCCACCCAGTCGCTCTCGGCCACCGGCTCGGGCAGCAGCGACGTGTTCAACGCCGAGAAGGTCGAAGCCATGAAAGCGGCCATTGCCAATGGCACCTTCCAGGTGAACGCCGAGGCCATCGCCGACAAGATGCTGGCCAACGCGGCCGAAATGCTCAACGGCGCACGCGGCGCCTGATCACAGGAGTGATGTCCATGCCCACGGTTGCCCTCTCCCACCCCTGGATCCTGCAACTGCAGGGCGCGCTGGACGCACTCGAGAAATCCCTGCTGGCCAGCGACGCCACCGCCGTGGAAGCCGCCAGCGCCCAGGTGCAGGCCATTCTGAACCACGCCCCCCGCACCGCCGAATTCCAGGCCGAAGGCAGCACCCTGGCCAAGGACCTGCCCGCCGCCGCCCAGCGCTTTGCCATGCTGCGCCAGGCCGTGCTGCGCGCCCAGGCCCAGAGCCAGCGCGCCCTGGGCAGCCTGATCCCCGAGGCCGTGTCCACCCCGGTCTACGGCCGCACCGGCCAGGGCAGCGTGAGCTCCCGCCGGGGTTACCTCAGCGCCTGACAGGCGCGTGGACAGCGCCCGGCCGATCCCGGGATAATCGCGCCGGGCCGCAAGGCTCGGTGCTTCAAAACACCCCCCCAGAAGAACAGCGGTGCTACCTCCCCGTCAGAGAGGTTGATCGCGTCCAGACTCTGTGAGCTTCCCCTGCGGGAGGCTTGAGGGTGCGCCACGACGGCGCATCCGAGCCCGTTGTGCGGGCCACCAGGTTATGGGCGGGATGGGCTTCTCCGCAAGGATGGCCGCACGGACTGTTCTCCGTGTTTTGAACATCCCGCCCACCCACTCCGCTTCAAAACGGAACGGGTGGCTTCTCGTCTCGAACAGGAGCCCGAACCATGTCCAAGGTCACCCACCGCGCCGGCTGCTGCGCCGCTGCGCTCGCACCCACTCACCACCCGTCCCTGCCCCTGCCTTGCAGGAGGCCCGCATGACCGATGACCAAAGAAAGGCCTGCCTGGAAGCGGCCTGGGAGATCGAGGCGCTGGCCCTGCTGCTGCCCGAAGTGAAGCTGAGCGAAGAACCCCTGGCCGCGCTGCAGCTGCGGGGCCTGGCGGCGCGGATGGTCCAGTTGTCGGGGGTGGTGATGGCCGGCCTGCAGAGCGAGGCTGCAGGGCCTGGCGACGCTGTGACCGCGTCGCCGTAAAGAATTTCAGTGTTCCCGCAGCTTGGCGCGCAGCCGGGCGATCGACTGGCTGTGCAGCTGGCAGATGCGCGATTCGGTCACGCCGAGCACGGCGGCGATTTCCTTGAGGTTCATGTCGTGCTCGTAGTACATGGACATGATCTGCTGCTCGCGCTCGGGCAGCATCTTGATGGCGGCCACCAGGGCCATGCGCATGCGCTGGTCCTGCAGCACGGCCGACGGGTCGACCTCGGTCTCGCCCATGTGGCGGTCCAGAAAACTGTCGTCGTCGTCGGAGCCGCCGCTGATGTCTTCCAGGTACACCAGCTGGGTGCCGCGCACCTTGGCCAGCAGGCTCTGGTAGTCGGCCAGGCTCATGCCCATTTCCTGGGCAATCTCGCTTTCCATGGGCGAGCGGTGCAGCTTCTGCTGCAGCCGGTTGACCGCCTGCTCGATGTCTTTCTGGCTCTTGCGCGAGCCGCGTGACATCCAGTCGCCGTCGCGCAGCTCGTCGAGCATGGCGCCGCGGATGCGCTGGCTGGCAAAGGTCTCGAACTGCACACCCTGGGTGGGTTCGAAGCGGGCAATGGCCTCGGTCAGGCCGATCATGCCGACCTGGATCAGATCGTCCAGCTCCACGCTGGGCGGCAGCTTGGCGATCATGTGGTGGGCCAGGCGGCGCACCAGCGGGGCGTATTGGCGCAGCTGGGCGTCGCGGTTGAGCGTGCCTTTGGCGGTGTACATCGTCAGCTCCAGAGAAAACGGCCGGGTCCGCGTGCGGCGGGCTCTGCGGCGGAGGCATTCGGGTGGGCAGGGCTCGGTGCCACCTGGGCCACCACCGGAATGCGGGCCACCCAGGATTCGGCGCTCCAGACCGGCCATTCGGTATTCAGGTGGCGCCGGGCGCAGTCGGTCACGGTGAGGGTGGTGCGTTCGCCTGCAGCGTCCTGCTGCAGCGGGCACAGCACCGGCTGCAGGCCGGCAAAGTGCAGCAGCTTGGCGGCGGCGTAGGTGTCCAGGCCGGCCTGGGCCGGGCCGAGCACCGGCACCATGGCATGGGCGCCGGTGTCGCACAGCAGCTCGCCCAGGGCGGCAGCCGGCGCGAACAGCAGCACCACCACGTCGGCGGCAAACGGGGCCAGCAGCCGGGAGAGCGCGGCGCGCGGGCCGCCGGCACGGGCGGTATCCAGCAGGCGTTCCAGGCCCAGGGCGGCCGGCAGGACCAGCCATTCGGCGTCGTCCAGCGGGCGCTCCAGCTGCACCACCGAGGGGTCGATGAGGGCGCGCAGCAGGCCCAGGGGCAGGTCGCGGCTGCCGCCGGTGCGGTGCAGGGCGGGTTGTTCGGCGGCGGTGGCGTCCAGCACGGCCACGGCATGGCCGGCAGCGCTCAGGCGGGCTGCCACCTCGCACAGCCAGTCGTACGACTGGGCCGGTCGGGCGCTGCTGGCCAGCGGCATGAGCAGGGCACTGCCGGTCAGGGCTGCGCCCTGGAGCCCTGCGGCCTGGTGGGCGCCGGGCTCAAACACGGGCGCCTCCGAGCTGGATGCCGGCAGCGTTGTTGGCCTGGGCGAAGTAGTAACCCAGGTCGTCGGGCACCGGGTCGTGGGCGGCCTTGGTCTGCGCGCCCATGGACAGGCGCACCAGGGCGGCGGCGTCGGGGTTCTGCCAGTCTTCGGGCACGCGCTGGCCGTTGGCCACGCCGCGCAGCACCGCCTGGTGGCGGATGAGGGCATCGAGCACCGGGCCGAGCTTGGCGGCTTCGTCCACCTTGGACATGACCACACCGTGCAGGCCGCCCACCTTGAAGGAGGCCATGACCTCGTCCAGCGTGTCGCCGTGGGCACCGGCGTTGAGCACCATGACCTTCTTGATGCCGGGCTGGTCGAGCACGTCCAGCATGTCCTGGATGCGCTGGTCGCGCTGGCCCAGGCCGGCGGTGTCGATGATGACCAGGCGCTTGCCCGAGAGCAGGTTGAGCAGGTCCTTGAGCGCGGCGCGGTCGTGGGCCAGGTGGGCCACCACGCCGAGCATGCGGCCGTAGGTGCGCAGCTGCTCGTAGCCGGAGACGCGGTAGGTGTCCAGGGTGATCAGGCCCACGCTGCCGGCGCCGTACTGCTTGACGCACTGGGCGGCCATCTTGGCGGCGGTGGTGGTCTTGCCCACGCCGGTGGCGCCGATCAGGGCCACCACACCGCCCTCTTCCACCAGGCCGGCGCCGGGGGCTGCGACCTTGAGGTTGCGGGTCAGCACGTCCATGACCCAGCGCACCGCTTCGGCCGGGCCGGCTTCGGTGGGCACACGCTCCAGCACGGCACGGGCCATGGAGGGCGAGTAGCCGGCGCGGATGAGCTTGTGCATCAGCTGCGACTGGATCGGGTTCTGGCGTGAGGATCCGATCCAGGCCAGGGTGTTGAAGCGCTCCTCGATCATTTCGCGCAGGGCCGAGATCTCCACCGCCATGCGGTTGTTCTCGTCCTTGGGGAAGCGGGCCGGCTCGGAATGGGCCCAGGCGGCTTCTTCGCGGGTGCGGATGGGTTGCGGGGCGGGCGCCATGGTGATGGGGCCGGCCGGGGCGTTGAAGCGCTGCACCGGGATGGCCGGGGCGGCGGGCTGGGCCACCGGGCGGGCCACCGGCTGGGCCATCGGCTGCACGGCAGCGCGCTCCACCGGGCGGGCAGCTTCCTGCACCGGGGCGGCGGTGGTGCCCATTTCCTCGCGGCGCTTGCGCAGCATGCGTTCGCGCACATAGTCCTGGAAGGACAGGGTGCTCATGGCCAGGGCTTCGGTGTCGCTCTCCACCGACTGGCTGACGGGGGCGGCGCTGCGGGCGGCCGGCTGGGCCAGGGGCTGTGCCGCCGGCTGCGCTGCAGGCTGGGGCAGGCCACGGGCCGCACCGGTGAGGCTGGCCAGGCTTTCTTCGGCGGCAGCCATCACTTCAAAACCCTCGGCGGTGTTGCGGGAGGACAGGATCACCGCGCTGTCGCCCAGGGACCGGCGGACCTTGGACATGGCTTCACGCGAGGTGGGGGCAAGGAATCGCTGGATGTTCATGCTGCAAGCTCTCCAAGAATCGGGCCGATGCGGATCAGGTGGGTTTCAGGGATTTCGCCGTGGGCGAGCACCTGCAGGCGCGGGGCTGCGCGGCGCAGCAGGCGGGCCATGGCGGTGCGGATGGCGTCGGGCACCAGCAGGCAGGCGGGCACGCCTTTTTCTTCCTGCCGGATGGCGATGTCGGTGGCGGATTTGCTCAGCATCTCGGCCACACCGGGGTCGAGCGCGGCGCCGCCCTGGCCGGTGAGGGCCTGCATCAGCAGGCGCTCCAGGCCGGGCTCGATGGCGATCACTTCGAGTTCCTTCACCGGGCCGTAGATCTGCTGGACGATGGCCGGGGCCAGGGCCAGGCGCACGCGGCGGGCCAGTTCGGCCGGGTCGGTGACGCTGGGGGCGTGTTCGGCAATCGCCTCGATGATGGTGCGGATGTCGCGCACATGCACACCTTCTTCCAGCAGCAGCTGCAGGACTTTCTGGAAGGTGGCGACCGGGATCATTTTGGGGACGACTTCTTCGATCAGCTTGGGGGCCAGGCGGGTCACGTGTTCGACCAGGTCCTGGGTCTCGGTCCGGCTGAGCAATCGCGCGGCCTGGACTTGCATCAAGTGTGAGAGATGGGTGGCCAGCACGGTCTCGGAATCAACGACCGTAAAACCGGCCATTTGCGCGCTCTCCTTCTGCTTCTCGTCGATCCAGTGCGCGGGCAGGCCGAAAGCGGGGTCGGTGGTGGGGGTGCCGATCAGCGGGGTGCCGATGCCACCCGGATCGATGGCCAGGAACATGCCGGGGAACACCTCGCCCTGGCCCACCACCACGCCACGCAGGGTGATGCGGTAGGCGCTGGGGTGCAGTTCCAGGTTGTCGCGCACATGGACCGGCGGGGGGAGGAAGCCCACGTCCTGGGCGAACTTCTTGCGCACGCCCTTGATGCGGGTGAGCAGGTCGCCCGAGCGGGTCTTGTCCACCAGGGCGATCAGGCGGTAGCCCAGCTCCAGGCCCAGCAGGTCGATGGGCTGCAGGTCGTCCCAGCTGGCTTCGCCATCGGCGGCCGGGGCGGCCGGGGCTTCTTCGGCCACCGGCTTGAGCGACTGCTGGTGGCGCCACCAGGCCAGGCCGCCGGCCAGGGCGGCAAAGCCCAGGAAAAACACATGCGGCATGCCGGGAATCACACCCAGCAGGAACAGCACGCCGGCGGTGACACCCAGCACGCGGGTGGACAGGAACATCTGCTCCACCACCTGGGCGCCCAGGTCTTCGTCCTTGCCCACCCGCGAGACCACCATGGCGGCGGCCACCGAGATCAGCAGCGAGGGGATCTGCGCCACCAGGGCATCGCCCACGGCCAGCAGGATGTAGCTGTCGGTGGCCTGTGAGGCCGACAGACCGTGCTGCACCATGCCGATGATCAGGCCGCCGATGATGGTGATGATCAGGATCAGGATGCCGGCAATGGCGTCGCCACGCACGAACTTGGAGGCACCGTCCATGGAGCCGAAGAATTCGGCTTCCTCGGCCACCTCAGCGCGGCGGCGCTTGGCCTCCTTCTCGTCGATCAGGCCGGCGCCCAGGTCGGCGTCGATGGCCATCTGCTTGCCGGGCATGGCGTCCAGGGTGAAGCGGGCCGACACCTCGGCGATGCGCTCCGAACCCTTGGTGACCACCACGAAGTTGATCACCACCAGGATGACGAACACCACAAAGCCGACCGCAAAGTTGCCCCCGATGAGGAAGTGGCCGAAGGCCTCGATCACCTGGCCGGCCGCGCCCGGGCCGGTGTGGCCTTCGAGCAGCACCACCCGGGTGGAGGCCACGTTGAGCGACAGGCGCAGCAGCGTGGTGAGCAGCAGGACGGTGGGAAACACCGAGAAGTCCAGCGGCCGCTTCATGTAGGCGGCCACCGTCATCACGATGAGGGCCAGCGCGATGTTGAGGGTGAAGAAGGTGTCCAGCAGCCAGGGCGGCAGGGGCAGCACCATCATGGAGAGGATGGTGATCACCAGCATGGGGGCGGCCAGGCCACCGGCCCAGCCGGCGTTGCGGCGGAACCATTGCTGCAGGGGCTCGAGAGCGTTCATGCAGCGATTGTGAAAATCTTGAGGGTTGTCGATCGCGGGAAAAGCAGGGGGAAACCGGCCAGATCGGCAGTGAAAAACGTTCGACGTGATTCATGACAAATGCATCACGCATGGCCGAGAGGCGGATCGACGGCCGGGACGGGGGCACTCAGGGGCCTGCGCTTCCTGAACCGGTCAACTGCCCATGAAACGAACTTCGCTCAACACCCCCTCCCCAAGACCTTCCCCACCCGCCACGCCCACGGGCTCACCCGCCCGCTCCAGCGGATCGCTCGATGCGTCGAACGATGTGAGCGAGAACCCGCTGGACTTCGACTCGCAGGACGAGTCGGCCATCGACGAGATCCTGCTGGACCGGCAAGCGATGTTGGAGAGCGGCGACTTGGCCGGCCTGCGGGAGAGCCTGAGTCAGCATCCGAACGTCGGCCTGGAGCTGGACCTGTCGAACGGCCCTGGAGCGCATGTCAGCCCCGAGGTGATGGCCCAGGTGTTCACCGACCCCCACATCACCCGGTTGAAACTGACCGGGGTGCCCATGGACCCGCCCGTGCTCCAGGCCATCGCCGGCGGGATCGCCCGCAACGGCACCCGACTGCACGAGCTGACCTGTCTGAATGACACCGCACAGATGTTCAGCCCCGGGCTGGCGCAACTGCTGCCGCTGCTGCGCGGGCTCAAGGCACTCCACCTCCAGCTGGCCCAGCAGCCCGCCGACAGGGTTCCGAACACCTCTGAATGCGGCCCCTTGATGACGGCATTGCTGAACATGCCGTTGCAGGAGCTCAGCATCCAGAACTTCGGAGCGGCCCTGCGACACATGATTCCGCACTGGGCCACGTCCTCGCTGCAGCCAGACTGGAAGCTGGTCCGGCTGGAAGGCATCAACCTCGGCCTCAATGTTCAGGACCGTGTGGCCGACTGGTGCTTCAGAGGCTTCATCGGATTCGTGCACCTCGTCGTCTGCAGAAGCTCGGCGAGCAAGCTGATGCTCGGGAACATCGGCTCGGACGCCCAGATGCGCCGACATCCCGATCCGCCCCTGAACCTGAACCAGGCCTGCTTCGCCGAGTTGCGCCGGACGTTGCAGTCGGGTCTGCAGCAAAGATCGCAGCAGCCGGGCTCGAAGCCCTTCTACATTTCCCTGGGCATGACCGATCTGGGCGTTCTGCGCATCCTGTTGCCGGCCATTGCGTCGCCCTCGATCAATGGCCTGCGGGGCCTGGATCTGGGTTGGGAGCATCCTGGGTACGCTCCGCCCGACACCGGAGAGATGCAGGCCCACGCCCAGCAATTCCTGCAGCTCGTCGCCCAGCACGCCATCCATCTGAAGCACACCGACGAGCTGTCCATCCACCTGGACCTGCCCGGCTCGGCCGCCCACCCTGGCGCCCGGCCCAGCATCAACGCGCTGTCCCATGCGCTGAGCGGCCTGCACCTGACCTCGCTCGATTTCAGCGGCACCTGGTTCGACGACATGCCCGGAGCCTTGCAGAACTGCATCCATGCCGCCGTGACCCGGACCGTTCACATGGAGCTGCAGCGCCAGGCCCTGGGCAGCTGCATCCGCTTCGGCGGGCCCGCCTATGCCCAGCTGGGCGAGGTGGGCAGCGAGGTGCTCGACCGGCTCGAACACCCTGACCGCCTGTTGCCCGTGCTGCCCGCGCTCGACAGCGCCCACCTGAAGGCCTTCGTGGACCGCTACGAGTCCCGACGCCAGCAACGCGCCCGGGTGGACGAGATCGACATGCCGGGTCCGCATCCGCTCAAGGCGGTGTCAGACAGCGTGCAGAAACGTCTGAAGGGTGGCTCATGAAGCGGCTGTCTTCTGCCCTGTCGGCTCCGATCCTGCCCACCACGGCTGGCCAGGCGGTGGCCATCGAGCCGGCCACCGCCGAGCTGTCCGGCGCCGAACTGGACACCCTGCGGTCCGGGGCACTCGATGCCGGCCAGCCGATGCGCCTGCGGCAATGGCTGGTGGCCGACCCGCAGCGGGTGTTTCACCTGCCGCTGCACACGGATGCCGCGCCCCGCCACCTGAACACGCTGCTCAGGGCATGGCCAGACCAGGGTCCTGTGCCGCCCCTGGTGCTGATGGGGCCGGCCTGCCCGGATCTGCAAGACCATGCCCTGGCCCGGATGCTGACCCACCCGGGTCTTCGCGAACTGGGGCTTCAGGAGCTGGAACTCGACGTCGACCGGCTGCATGCCGTGGCGCAGGCGCTGACGCCCGGGGCTGGCGGCCTGAGCCAGCTGCAATGGGCCGACGATGTGGACTGTCTGATGAACGATGGCGTGGCCAGCATCCTCAAGCGCCTGCCGTCGCTGCGCCATCTGACGCTGCAGATGACCTCGACCGATGCGGCCAACCAGTCCCGCTGTGACGCGGGTGCCGTGCAGATGGCCCGCACGCTGGCCAGCCTGCCGCTGGACTCGCTGACGCTGTGCGATCTGGGCTGCTTCATGGCCGTGCTCAGCATGGTGCTGCCCAAAGGGGGCGTTGTCCCCTGGAAGGCGCTGGAGATCCAGGAGATCGATCTGAGCATGAACGGATCCGCGTACCTCCTGCCTCTGACGGTGGTGCTGGTGCGGTGCCTGGATTCCCGGGAGTTCAGGTCCCTGCAGCTGAGCGGTTTTCACATCGGCACCGCTGCGCTCCTGGCCGGCGGCATGGACAACCTGTGCGCACCGGCATGCCTGGATCTGGTGAAAGGTCTGGCGGTGGCCATGCACAAGCGCTCGCAACCGCTGGAGCTGGCGGTCGAGTCCGACGACCTGTCCGCCCTCATCCTCCTCATGGACGGGCTGACCGGCGACCCCGACGGCGCCACCGCCAGCGACAGCGAATTCGACGAGGTCATTGCCGGACCGGTGAACTGCGTGCGCAGCCTGTCGGTGGGCTACCGGCCCGACCTGGGGCATCTGGAGGGGCTGGAGCTGATGGGGGATGCCCTGCACTCCATCACCGTCTGGCTGGATGCATTTCCGCGCTTGGAGGCACTGGAGATCGCGCTGCAGCCCACCGCCGCGCTGCCGGTGTCGTCGGCCCTGCTGTTGTCGCAGGTGCTGGTCCACACACAGGAACAGCTGGCCAGGGCCGTGTCTGCCAGCGCCATCACCCATGTGACGCTGCGGGGCGCCCCGCTGGAACCGACGCCACCGTTCCTGCAGCCCTGCCTGGCGGACGTGGCGCGCCGCGCCCTGGACCGGCAACTGCGCATCGGGGCGCTGGATGTGGGGCTGGACTTTCTGGGCCACCAGCACAGGCTGCCGCCCGAGCTGCGGGTGAAGCTGGTGCAGGACACCGTGGACGGTTCGGGGTCGCCGCATCCGGTGGCCGTGCTGCCGGCCCTGAACAGCCAGCAGCTGGCCGGCCACGTGGCGCGCTACAACCAGCTGGCACAGTCGGTGCACCGGAACGATCCGGCCATACCGCTGCTGTCGCACCCGTTGACCGGGCTGTCGGCGCAGGTCGGTCAACGGCTGGCCGCCAGCGCTGCTCAGACCGGGGGCGACGGCTTGCGGTAGTGAGGGTCCAGCTCCTGCGGGACCTGCGGCACCGGCTCGGCGGGCATCACGCCCTCGCCGCGCAGCGCGGCCTTGAGCTGGTACACATAGGCCAGCACCTGGGCCACGGCGGTGTAGAGGGCCGAGGGAATCTCCTGGTCGATCTCGGCGTGGGCATACAGGGCGCGGGCCAGCATGGGCGACTGCAGCACCGGCACCTTGGCGTCCTTGGCCACGTCGCGGATCTTCAGGGCCAGCATGTCCGATCCCTTGGCCACCACACGGGGCGCGGCCATGGTGGCCTCGTCGTAGCGCAGGGCCACGGCGTAGTGGGTGGGGTTCATGACCACCAGATCGGCCTTGGGCACGGCCTTGATGCTCATGCGCTGGGCGATCTCGCGGGCGCGGGCGCGGCGGCGGCCCTTCATGTGCGGGTCGCCTTCGCTTTCCTTGTGCTCGCGCTTGACCTCGTCATGCGACATGCGCAGCTGGTGTTTGTGCAGCAGCTTCTGGACGGGGAAGTCGATGGCGGCCACCACGGCCACGGTCACCATGAGGCCGGCCACGCCGAACATCATCCACCGCCCCAGCTGACCGATGCCGGACTCCAGCGGCTGCATGACCAGCGAACTGAAATCACCCAGGTGCGATGACAGGAACTGCCAGCCCACGGCGCCCACGATGAGGGTGATGACGCTGAGCTTGGCAGTCTCCACCAGCTGCTGCTTCGAGAACAAGCGGCCGAAACCCGAGAGCGGGTTGATGCGCGAGAGGTCGGGCGTGATGGGCTTGGTGGACAGCGTCCAGCTGCCCGAGGCAAAGGCCACAGCCAGCACGAACACCAGCAGCAGCAACCCCAGCGGCAGGTACAGCACCAGCCCCTGACCGAAGGCGTCGAAGGCCCGCTGCAGGCCCACCTCGGGCGTGACCACGGCGGCGCGGTCGAACCGCAGCTGGCCGCGCAGGCCGTCCTTGAGCAGGCCGAAGGCCAGCGGCAGCGCCAGCATGAGCAGGGCCGATCCGGCCCCCAGCACCGCCAGGTTGAGCAGGTCCTTGGAACGGGCCACCTGGCCATCGTCGCGCGCCTTTTTCAGGCGCTGCGGCGTGGCGGGCAGGGTTTTGTCTTGGGCGGAATCGGACATGGACGTGAAACGGAGGCTTCACGCCATTGTTTCTGCGCCACGGACCGACGGTCTGTGGAACAGAGGGGCAGTCACCGGTCACTTCGCGGACTGACCGGGCATGGCGCTCAGGCGTCGGACGGGGGGTCAGGCACCGGCGTGACCGGTGCCTGACCATGCAGGTTGAATGTCCGGACATGGGCCGCAAGGTCCTGCAACAGGCCAGCGGTCAAGGACAGGAGCGTTTCGGCCGGACAGATTCCAGCCATTGCTGGATGTTCCGATGGATGTCGTCGGGGTTGGCAGGCCCTGGATCACCCCGGTTCAAGGAGTGGGAGTGGGTACTGGCGACGACGCTGGAGGTGTAGGTGGATCTCGGCATCACAGCGGGCTCCAGATGGTTGTTGAATGGACATGTCCATCACCTTGGCCAGCACGACCCGGGCCGCCAGGACCACCGGTCAGCTTTTCGGATTAAACGATATCCATCTGATCACCAACCATCTTGTTCCACTGACCCGGCTGCTCGCTGAGCACCGCTCGATCCCATGAAACGCTCCCAATCCTCCACCTGGACGCCGCCTGTCACGGCCCATCCTGGCCAACCCCTGGCGACCCCCGGCAATACAGCGGTGGCGGGCCCGGCCAGCACCGCTCTCGCCCTGCAGTCAAGGCTGAGCGCGGCCCAGTCCCAGGCGCCGAATCTGCAGGTGCAGACCACCCCCCAGGAGCGATGCATCACCACTGCACTGGCCCAAGCACTGTCCCTGGCCGATCTGATCCCCAGGCACCAGCGCCGCCAGGACAAGATGGACAAGTGCGCACAACCCGACTCCGGCGTCACATCGGCCGATGTGGGCAGCGACAGCGACAGCGACGCCGACCTCAACGCCCCCGCACAGGCCGCTGCTGCGCGCGCCGCGCTGGACAGCGCACTCCCCGGCATACCCCGGCTGCACGGCATGGCAACGAACGACACGGCCGCGCATCATTGCCAGGCTTATTGCCTGGCAACGATGCAAGCCCACACATGTCATACCGCCGGCCACCACCTGCCTGAAACCTGCGGCGCCCTGCACAGCCCCAATTCGCAGAACATTCAGCTCGCCCGACTGGAAGTGCTGAGCCTTCTCAGCCTCACCGCTCAACCCGATCCACAGCTGCTGAAACTGCTTACCCGGCTGCTGCAGATGGCCAGTGACATCCCCATGACCCTGGCCGCCACAGCCCTGCTGCCGGGCAGCCTTGGAAAACACATGGCCCTGGCCCTGCAGGCAGCCTATCTGCAAGGCAGCGACCTGCCACTGCCCGCCTTCGGGCTGCAGGGCACCCTGCCCCCCTACATCAAGACCGCCTACCTGCCGCCGCTGCAGCCCGGTGCCATCGCCAGTCAGGACATGTTCCGCCTCTCGATCCGTGGCTCCGGTGTGTGGGAGGCGGCTGTGGAGAAGGCCCACGATCTGAGCGAGAAGCTCTACCAGTGCCTGGAGCTGCGTCGTACGCAACGCACCAACCCCACCCGCCAGTTGCGGCAAAAGGTGCAGCAGCAACAGATCGCCCAGCACCGTCAGACCGCACACAAGGCGCTGCAGCAACTCGATCAGCTCGATCAGTGGCAGACACCCATCGGTGCTCCGATCGCCAGCACGCCCGCCACCGACCCACGCCTGGCCCAGATCAACGCGGTGCTGCTGGTGGATCAGCACCAGCAGAGCCTGACCCAGCCCGAGGCGGTCTTCAAGGCGCTGGCACAACACCCGCCGCAGACCGAGGCCCTGCAATCCGCGCGCGAGTCCGTGTTGCTGGACTGCCTGCGCCAGGACAACCCGCCGGCGCACCTGGCTCTGCTGGACTGCCTGCTGCGCATCAACACCGACAGCTGGTTCAGTGTGAAGCAGACTTCCATCACCCAGGCTTTGGCCATACCGGAACAAGACATCCAGGGCCAAAGCAACGCCCTGAAGAAAGCCATCGACACGCTGGTGCGGGCTACGAAGCACAACCCATCGCCCATCGCTCCCATTGCGCTGTGCTGCCCTGAACGCATCAGCCGCTCGTTGGCCGACCATGCGCCCAACCTGGGCCTGCTGTTCTCTCACCCAGGCATCCGCGGCTTGCGCCTGGATGGTGTGCTGCTGAACCCGACCCCACTTGTGCAGACACCAGCGGACTCACTGGTGCCGATGGCTCGATCAGCATCAGCCCTGGAGCGGCTGGAACTGGCCAACCTGGCGCCGGAGTCCTACACATGCGAAGCCGTCGTGAACCTCATCAAGGAACTGCCCGGGTTGCGCGAGCTGGCCCTGGGTGCGGAGGACCTGCAAGGCAATTCGGCCTCCCAGTGCCTGGCTTTCGCCCGCGCGGTGCTTGGCAAGAACCTGAAGAGGCTGGAGATCACGGGATCGACCAGTGACCGGCCGGCATCCTGGGACCTGCTGCGGGCCTTCGAATGGGCGCTGAACGACCCGGGATCAGAGCCAGGCGCCATGCAGCAGCCGACTCTGGGTACTGTGGCGACAACCGTCCGAATCACAACCACCCTACATTCCAATTGGCTGTTTGGCTACCTGGCGTCTCTGGTGAGGGCAGATTGCTCCGCGCTCGAACTGAATGCAGCGGAGGAAGCCCTCGTAACGTTCGTGTCTGAAGGACACCCCGCCGTGACCGATTGGCTGACAGCCATGGAACAGCGAACCCGCCCTCTTCACCTGACGCTCCGTGAAGGCTTGCCGGGCACCGGATCCTGGCTTGCCTGCCTGCCGTCGAACCGGCCGACCGGTGAAAAGTACACCCTCGGTTGTCTTGAAGCGCTGTCATTCGAATACACAGCGGATGACGTGGGTGCAGACCTTCAGGACATGTGCCACTCCCTCGGCTCGTTGGCGCTGGTGGTCGAGCGCCTCCACCGCCTGCAGACATTGGAAGTCGTCATGAACATTGGCGGGCACGTGACCGAGCCGCTGCATCGCTGTGATCCCAGCAATCTGGCTCACGAATTGATACAGACCGGCAACAAGACCCATGCGGTCATCCCCCCCAACAATGCCTGGTCCATCCAGTTCAAGCGGTCTCTGGAATGGGCGCGTTTCGGTCGCGGGCCTCTGCAGACGGCGTCCTGGGCGGCCTTGCTGAAGCAGGCCAGTGGGCGCAGCTGGCCTACCGAGATCGTGCAGCGCATCCTCGACGCCTTGAACAAGACCGGCCACGCGCATCCCGAGGCCCCTGCGCTCAACCGCGCGCAACTGCTGACCTCGGTGGAACACTACGAAGCCATGCAGGCGCGCCAGATCGCTCAATCCATGCCAGTGCCGGCCTGGGTGGCCAGGCACCCCCGCCACGATCTGGCAGAACAGGTCAAGCAGCGGCGAGGAATCGCACGTGGCATTCCGGATCTCATCATCTGACCCATCGCACCATGATCCGCCACAGTCCCACCACCCCATTGCACCGATCCACCTTCAGAAGCACAGACAACGAGCCGTCCCACCACACCCCGTCATACGCCTCAGACCTGCTGAGGGAGTCCCGCCAAGGCTCCGGCTGCACCGTTGCCCGCCAGCTTGACACCCGGTGCGTCACACCGGTCAATTCATCCGCACCGCCCCCGCTGACGCTGGAGCGCTTTCCATCCTGGGCTCCATCGATCGAGGCCTGGAATGCGCACCTGGAGAAATGGGCGCACGCATGCCGATTGATGAAGAATGACAAGCTTCCGCTGGTGCACCAAGCGCTGGCCAGTCCGCTGACCGACCCTGAGCTGTTGCAGGCCGCTCGGGAAGAGTTGATGATCACGCGCACCAGGAAATCCCACAGCATTGCTTACAACGATGGCATGCTTGCCTTGCTTCGACTGCGACCCGATGTGCCCTTCGTCATGTCACGCAGCAGGCTGGATGATGCGCTGCCTGGGAAGATCGGCGGGTATCACGGCTGGTCGCGCGCTGTGCGTTGTCTCGGCTTGTTCGTTGTCAAGGAGAAACATCCGATAGCGGATCTGCGTCTTAACGACAAAGCAACGCCGCCTTCTTTTCTTGATTCCACGGCCTTCTTCCCGCCGCAGGCCTACACGCTGTTTCAGTCGCCCGCAGTGGGTCACATTCACCTGCAGCACGTTCAGATCTCGAATACGGCCCTGCAGTACTTCAAAAGCGACAAGAAACCCGCAACGATCCCATCGCTGACCCTGGAGGGACTGGGTGTGGACTCTGCTTTCTTCAAGCAGGAAAGTGATCTGTTTCCTCAATTGCGGACACTGCACCTCAACCTGCGGCCTGAGTCCAAAGAAAGCGTCTCCGCCAAGATATTCGAAGCGACCGCCAACAGCTTGCTGGACCGGACTCTGGACCGGTTGCAGATCTTTGTCACACCCAACCAGGATCCCACCACAGTGCTGTCGCTGTTGAAGAGCATCGGCGCGCAACGTCGCCAGCGGTCCGAGGCACCGCACTGGGGGCAATTCAGCCTGGTGCTGCCCGAGCACGAACGCAGGTTGCCGGCTGCGGTCGGCCAGGTCATCCGAGACATGGTGGAACTGGGGTGCCCGAAGGCCATGCTGGAGCTGGGGGCGAACAACGGCCAGCCAGGCGGTGGCACCCCTTCCCCGGATGGTCCGGCTTCATCCGGGATGCTGAAGCTTCTTTTTGAGCCCGGATCCAGTCACCTCCATCTGCGCAATCTCATGGTCAACGACAAGGTACTGGATGCCATCGGCATGTTGCCAGCCCGCACACCCTTGCGATCGGTGACGCTCGAACAGATGGACATCGCCTCACCCGGCTTGCCGGAGAGCCTGGCGGCGTTCACCGGCTTGCAGGCGCTTGACCTGAACATCGTGCAGAAGGGCCCGGTCACCGCTGCACAGTTTGACGAGTTGGCCAGAGCCCTGCTGACCATGCCATTGCAGGAGCTGCAGTTGAAGGTGATGCCTGGGGACGATCTTCTCCCGGTGTGGTGTCTTCTGCACTCCCTGCAGCTGGAACGGCAGAAGATGAAAGAGGCACCGCCCTGGAAGTCATTGAGCTTGCTGCTGCCGACACTTGCGCTGGCGATGCAGGCGCGCTACCACGCCGCTGTAGCGATGATGATCGGCCTGGGCTGTCCTCGGCTGGTGCTGGAAGTGCAATCTCTGGACAAGGACTTCCGGGACAGCGTCCAGGCAGACCAGCCTTTGAGTCCTTCCAGGATCGCACTGCGGGAGCGAACGCAACCGCTGGATCTTCAGATCCGGCTGGGCCATCACGCCCTGGCGCACCATGTGATGGCGGCGTGGGTGAAACCACTGACCTGGCTGAGCGACAACGATCCGGACACCCCCGAACTGCCCCATATCCCCTGTTTGACCGGCTTTTCGATGCAGCTGTCGGGATCTGGGGTGGATGTCGACGAGCTGTTGCTGCAGCGGGCGGCCCTGATGAGCCAGGCGAGCCATGTCTGCGCCTCGGTGGTGCATCAGAGTCCGAACCTCAAGACGCTGGAGATCCAGCTGGGACAGCCCGGAGACGCCGCCGCACCGACCGACCTGAACCTGGACGAGCTGATGTTCGCCCTTGAAGGACGACCGGATCTGCGGCTGACCGTTCCGACCACGGGCGGGCACAACCCGCACGTGCACCGGGCACTGGCAGCATCACGGCAGGTCGGACAACCCTCGGGCCCGGACACAACCGATATCGCAGCGCCCGGTTCCTAAAAACCCAGGCTGGCCAGCAGGTCGTCCACACCTTGCTGGTCGGTCACCACATCGGTGCGGCCTTCGGCATTGACCACCGGGCCGGCCAGGGCTTCGCACGAGGCGTCCTGGCCGGGCTGGCCGGCCGGGGCGCTCTGCAGCAGCAGGCCCAGCAGCTGTTCCTCGATGGTGCCGGCGAGCTGCACCACGCGCGCGATCACCTGGCCGGTGAGGTCGTGGAAGTCCTGGGCCATCATGATTTCGGTCAGGCGGCTGTCGGTCTTCTCGCTCAGTGCCGTCACATCCTGCGACCACTCCATGAGTTCGGGCATGGCATGGCGCAGGCCGGGCACGCGGCGGATGGTGTCGGTGAGGTCGCGGCCACGCTGCATGAGCTGTTCCTGCTCCTGCTTGGCCTGCTCGACCTGGCTGAGCACCTTCTCGGCGGCCTCGCCGGTGAGACGGGCGATGTAGGACAGCCGGCTCTGGGCGTCGGGCAGCTGATCGACCGTGCCCTTGAGCTTGTCGGTGTAGCCCAGCTCCTTGAGCGCTTCGTGCAGCTGGCGGGTGATGGCGCCGAGCTGCTGGAACATTTCGTTGTTGCCGACCTGGCCGGTCGCGGTGGTCGGAGCAGCCTGGGTTTCAGGGGTAGGCGTCATGGCTTCACTCCTTCACAGGCCGAGTTTCTTGAAGATGTTGGCAAGCTTCTCTTCGAGCGTGGCTTTGGTGAAGGGCTTGACGATGTAGCCGGCCGCACCGTTCTGCGCCGCCATCACGATGTCTTCCTTGCGGGCTTCGGCCGTGACCATGAGCACCGGCAGGTGCTTGAGCTTCTCGTCCTGCTTGATGGCCGACAGCAGCTCGAAGCCGTTCATGTTGGGCATGTTGATGTCGGTCACCACGAAATTGAAGTTGCCGGCCTTGAGCTTGCTCAGGGCAATGGCACCGTCTTCGGCCTCGTCGGCATCGGCATGACCGATCTCCTTGAGCAGGTTGCGCACGATGCGGCGCATGGTGGAGAAATCGTCAACGATCAGGAATTTCATCGGCGTGGACATGCAGGGCCTCCGCTGGCTGGGGTGTTTGTGACCGCGCTCAGGGCCGCGGCGTTGCCTGGGTTTTCGTCATATCGACGGGAATCTGTAGCGCGGGTCGTGGCGGCACCAGCACCGGGCCGGTGGCGGGCGCGTGCGACGTGTCCACGGCCGGGGTGGCGGCAGCGGCCTCGGGCTCTGGCTTGACCGGCTGCGGCGCCCCCGGGGCGGGCAGCATGCGCTCCTCGGCCTCGCGGGTCATGATGACGATGCTGATGCGGCGGTTGGCCGGGTCGTTGGGTCGCTGAGGAAACAGCAGCCGGCTCGATGCCAGGCCTTCCACCCGCACCAGCTTGTCGTCGGGCAGGCCGCCAGCCACCAGTTCGCGGCGGGTGGCGTTGGCCCGGTCGGCCGAGAGTTCCCAGTTGCTGTAGCCGCGGTCGCCGTTGCCATAGGGTGTGGCGTCGGTGTGGCCGGAGAGCGTGATGCGGTTCTCCACCTTGCCCATGGCCTTGCCGATGGTCTGCAGGATCTCGCGCATGTGGGGTTTGACCAGGGCGCTGCCGGTGTCGAACATGGGCCGGTTCTGGTTGTCCACGATCAGGATGCTCAGGCCGTCCGGCGTCTTCTGAAGCTGGATCTGGTCCTTGAAGGCGGCCAGTTCGGGCTTGCTCTCGATGAGGCTGCGGATGCTGGCCTCCAGCTCGTCCAGGCGGGACTGTTCCTCGCGCGCGCGGGCCCGCTTGATGTCGTCGGCGCGTGCCATCTGGGCGCCCATCAGCTTGGCGGCGCGCTCGGCATCGCCGCTGTCGACCTGGCCGGCCTGCTTGGACAGGTCACGCCCGCCGCCGGGCAGGATGCTGTCGCTGTTGCCGGTGCCGGTGCCGCCCATGAGCGAGACCTTGATCGGGTTCTGGAAATACTCCGCAATGCCCTGCAGCTCGCCCTTGGCGGTGGAGCCCAGCAGCCACATGAGCAGGAAGAAGGCCATCATGGCCGTCACGAAGTCGGCGTAGGCGATCTTCCAGGCGCCACCGTGGGCGGCATGGCCGCCCTTCTTGACGCGCTTGATGATGATGGGCTGGAGCTGCTTGCCGCTGGCCATGTCAGCCCCCTGCCTGCGTCAGGGTGTTCATGCCTTCTTGCCCTTCACATGGCCTTCGAGCTCGCTGAAGCTCGGGCGCACGTCGGAGAACAGCACCTTGCGCCCGAATTCGATGGCGGTGGCCGGCGAATAGCCCTGCATGCTGGCCAGCAGCGTGGTCTTGATGCAGGTGTATTCCTTGCTGCTTTCCTCGACCTTCTGTTCCATCAGGCCGCCAATGGGCTCGAACACGCCGTAGGCCAGCAGAATGCCCAGGAAGGTGCCCACCAGGGCGGACGCGATCATGCCGCCCAGCACCGCCGGTGGCTGGCCCACCGAGCCCATGGTGTTGACCACGCCCAGCACGGCGGCCACGATGCCGAAGGCCGGCAGGCCACCGGCCAGGCGGCCCACCGCCGCCACCGGCGCATGCGCTTCCTGGTGATGCGTCTCGATCTCGGCGTCCATGAGGGCCTCGATCTCGTGGGCATTGAGGTTGCCCGAGACCATCATGCGCAGGTAGTCGGTGATGAACTCGACCACATGGTGGTCGGAGGCGATGGTGGGGTACTTCTTGAACACCGGCGACTGGTCCGGGTTCTCCACGTCCTGCTCGATGGCCATCAGGCCTTCCTTGCGGGCTTTCTGCAGCAGGTCGTACTGCAGCGCCAGCAGCTGCATGTAGCGGTCCTTGGTGAAGTGGCTGCCCTTGAAGCAGCCGGCCATGCCTTTGAAGGCGGCCTTGACCACCTTCATCTGGTTGTTGATCAGGAAGGCGCCCAGGGCGGCGCCCAGGATGGTGGTCATCTCGAAGGGGAGTGCCTTGAGCACCACGCCGATGTTGCCCCCGTGGCCGATGTACACCCCGAAGATGCAGGCCATGGAGAACAGGAAACCGATGATCACGAACATGGCGGAGAACCTGTGTTTTGTATGGGTGGAACGCGCCGATGGGCGTTGCGATGCAATGACTATCGGCCAGAACCCGTGAGGGCATGAACGCAAAAAAGCCCCCGTTGGGGGGCTTATTCGGGCTTTGAAGGGGAATCGGCTTCAGTGCAGGCGCAGGCCGCCCTGGCTGCTGCCCTTGCCGGCGCGGGCCGGGGGCTGGCACAGGCCACAGACGAACTGGCGGGCGTTCTCGTAGGGCTCGGTCACAAAGTGGCCGCCGCAGCAGGAGCACTTGGTCAGCGTGAGCATGCCGTTGTCCACGAACTTCACCAGGCGCCAGGCGCGGGTGATGGACAGCAGGGGCTCGATGGCACTGGCGGTCATCTGCTCGCTGTAGAGGCGGAAGGCCTTGATGACGGTGTCGATCTCCTCGAGTTCGCTGGTCTTGGACAGGTACTCGTGGATGTTGAGGAACAGCGAGGCGTGGATGTTGGGCTGCCAGGTCAGGAACCAGTCGGTGGAGAACGGCAGCTGCCCCTTGGACGGGCTCTTGCCGGCCACTTCCTTGTACAGGCGCAGCAGACGCTCGTACGACAGGCTGGTCTCGTACTCCAGCACCTGCAGGCGGGCGCCCAGCTGGATCAGGGCCACGGCGCGTTCGATGTCGCGCGACTCGTTGAGGATGCTTTTCTGGGTGGCCATGGGGTTCTCCTGTCGGCGGTGCGGCGGGGCGGACGGCTCAGTGAGCGGTGGCGCTGGACATGCTCTCGGCGAACTTGCCGGCCATCAGGATGGAGGCGTGCAGCTGGGTGGTGGTGCTGTTCTCCACCTTCTTGACGTTGTGGTTGGTCAGCAGGTTCCAGACCATGTCGTCGTCCACCCGGAAGCGGCACAGCAGCATGTTGGTGGATGCGATCTTGAGCAGCTGGGCCGGGGTCAGCATGGCCAGCAGGTCGGCGGCTTCCTCGGTCAGGCCCAGGCGGTAGAGGGCTTCAGCACGGTCCTTGCGGATCAGGTTCTGGGCCAGCATCAGGTAGGTGAGGTTGGCTTCGCGGATCTCTGCCAGAAGTTGTTCGCTGTCCATGGTGTGCTCCTTGAATCTCGGTGGCGGGGTGGGCGGTGTCTTGCAACAACTGCTGTCCCGATGTGAGTAATTGTGTCGAGCGGTAAAGAAACTTGAATCGGTAAACGGCTGTTCGACGCGTCGGCAAAGCCCTCACAACGTGTCATCCAGACACCTACATCTTTGGTTCTCAAACCGGTCCTGCCTCTGCGACGACCGCAGCGCGCAAAGCACCGAATTGGCAGGCTGCGCAGCCGCTTATCCACGCGCTGCCCATCCGCCAAATCTCAAGAATTCACCCTCATCACCGAAATTGACTCAACGAACTTCGCTGAAAGGGGTTCGTCGTCCGGCCCTCAGGGCGGCGAGCAGTGGCGGTGAGGCCCGAGGTGCAGGGAACCGGGTCACCTTCTCACAACCCTTTCAGGAGTTAGTCATGACCACGATCAACACCAACATCATGTCGATGAACGCTCAGCGCAACCTGAGCTCGTCGCAGGGCGCACTGGCCACGTCCATGCAGCGCCTGTCTTCCGGCCTGCGCGTCAATTCCGCCAAGGACGACGCTGCCGGCCTGGCCATCTCCGAGCGCATGAACACGCAGGTGCGCGGCCTCAATGTGGCGGCCCGCAATGCCAACGACGGCATCTCGCTGGCCCAGGTGGCCGAAGGTGCGCTGGGCAAGGTCGGCGACATGCTGCAGCGCATGCGTGAACTCGCCGTGCAGGCCTCCAACGCCACCAACAGCCAGTCCGACCGCATCGCACTCGACCAGGAAGTGCAGGCCCTGAAGGACGAGATCGGCCGCGTGGGCGCACAGACCAGCTTCAACGGCACGCAGCTGCTGGACGGCAGCTTCACCGCCGCGACCTTCCAGGTGGGTGCCAACGCCGGCGAGACCATCACCGTCAGCAACATCGCCGACGTGACGCCGGCCCAGCTCGGCGGCACCACGGCCATCAACACCGTGTCGGTGCAGGCCAACACCCTGACCGGCTTTGCCACTGCCATCCCCCTGGGCGGCGTGCTGATCAACGGTGTGGACATCGGCGCCGTGCCGGCCACCGGCAGCGCCAGCGAGCGCGCCGCGCAGATGGTCTCGGCCATCAACAAGGTGTCGGCCCAGACGGGCGTGGGCGCGTCCTACAACAACACCACCGGCGAACTGATCCTGCGCAACAACGGCGGTGCGATCGCCTTCACCGGCACCACCAACGACGCGGCTGTGGCCGGCTTCAACAACGCCACCGCGCCGACCACCACGTCGGCCACCGGCATCGCCAACCTGAACGTGCAGGGCTTTGCCGACGCACAGACCGCGCTGATCCAGATCGACAAGGCCCTGGACGCCATCAACTCCTCGCGCGCCACGCTGGGTGCCCTGCAGAGCCGTTTCGAGAGCACGGTGAGCAACATCCAGATCCAGAGCGAGAACACCATGGCCGCGCGCGGCCGCATTGTCGATGCCGACTTCGCCAAGGAAACCGCCGCCCTGTCGCGTGCCCAGATCCTGCAGCAGGCCGGCACCGCCATGGTGGCCCAGGCCAACCAGGTGCCGCAGGGCGTGCTGTCCCTGCTGCGTTCGTAATTGCATTGAAGGAGCTACCGCATGGCCATTTCTTCCCCTGGACTCGCCAGCGGTATCGACGTCAAGAGCATCGTCTCGCAGCTGGTGGCGCTCGACCGCGCGCCGCTCGCCCAGCTGCAGAAGGAGTCCAACGGATTCCAGGCCAAGCTGTCGGTGTTCGGCACCATCACTTCCATGGTCACCTCGCTGGGCGATGCGGGTGCCAGGCTGGCCGCCGCCGGTACCTTCGCCCAGGTCAAGGGCACGTCGTCCCAGCCGGAGTCGGTGAGCGTCTTGGTCACCGATGGAGCGGTGCCGAACGCACTGTCGCTGGAGGTGGTGTCCCTGGCCAGGGCCCAGTCCACCGCCAGCGCCGCCGTGCCGGCGGGCAGCGGCATGGGCGCCGGCAGCCTGACCATCACGCTGGGTGACTGGAGCAGCGGCACCTTCGCAGCCGGCAGCGCCACACCGGTCACCATCAATGTGGTGGATGGCAAGGACACGCTGACCGACATCGCGGCGCAAATCAATGGCGCCAACGCCGGTGTCACCGCCACCGTGCTGCGCGATGCCTCGGGCGAACGGCTGCTGATGCGCTCCAAGGAGACCGGCCAGGCGCTGGGCTACCAGGTGAGCGCGACCGACAGCAATGCCGCCGACGGCAAGGACCTGGGCCGACTGGCCTTCACCAGCCTGAGCGGCAGCGGCATGAACCTGACCCAGGCCGGCGCCAATGCCGTGGCCAGGGTCAATGGCGTGACCATCACGTCGGCCAGCAACACCGTCAAGGACGCGCTGCCCGGCATCACGCTGAACCTGCTCAAGCCGACCACGTCGCCGGCAGACATCACCATCAGCAGCGACAAGGACGCCATGCGCAAGGCGGTGCAGGGCTTTGTCGATGCGTACAACTCGCTGGCCGACATGCTGGCCAGCTCGACCAAGTACGACGCCGCCACCAAGGTCAAGGGTTCGCTGCAGGGCGACTCGACCGCCGTGGGCCTGCAGAGCGCGCTGCGCAGCATGATGCGCTCGGAGACGCCGGGTGGCGCCTTCACGCGCCTGTCGGACGTGGGCATCGAGATCAAGGCCGACGGCAAGATGGCCATCAACACCACCAAGCTCGATGCGGCGCTGGATCGGCCTGCCGAAATGACCAGGCTCTTCGGCGCCACCAGCGAGGACGCCACGCTCAAGGGCTTCGGCCTCAAGCTCGATGCCTTTGCCGATGGCCTGGTGGCGGCCGACGGCACACTCACCTCGCGCACCACCTCGTTGCGCAGTGCCATCGACCGCAAGTCGCGCGAGATGGACAAGGTGGAAGACCGGGCCGCCCGCGCCGAGACACGCTACCTGGCGCAATACAACGCCATGGACGCTGCCGTGGCCAAGTTCAGTTCCCTCAACGCCTACGTGGCGCAGCAGATCACGCTCTGGAACAAGAACACGGGCTGAACTTTAGGGTGAGCAAGAAAAAATATTCTTGTCAAGTCCGTCTAAAGATCGCGAAACGCCGCACCGATAAAGCAAGCAACGGACTCCACTTCGGGTTCGTGGTCCGGCACCCAGAGCCGGTTGTCCTCACCAGTCCTTTCCAGGAGTCAGATATGACCACCATCAACACCAACGTGATGTCGATGACCGCTCAGCGCAACCTGAGCACGTCCCAGAGCTCGCTCGCCACTTCCATGCAGCGCCTGTCCTCCGGCCTGCGCGTCAACTCCGCCAAGGACGACGCTGCCGGCCTGGCCATCTCGGAGCGCATGAACGCCCAGGTCCGCGGCCTCAACGTCGCTGCCCGCAACGCCAACGACGGCATCTCGCTGGCCCAGACCGCTGAAGGCGCCCTGGGCAAGGTCGGCGACATGCTGCAGCGCATGCGTGAACTGGCCGTGCAGGCCTCCAACGCCACCAACAACCAGACCGACCGCGGTGCCCTGGACGCTGAAGTGCAGGCCCTGAAGGACGAGATCGGCCGCGTCGCTGCCCAGACCTCCTTCAACGGCACCAAACTGCTCGACGGCAGCTTCAACTCCGCCGCCTTCCAGGTGGGCGCCAACGCCGGCGAGACCATCACCGTGTCCTCGATCGCCGACGTGTCCCTGGCCAGCCTGGGTGGCACCACCAACATCGCCACCGCTTCGGTGGCTGCCAGCTCCCTGACCGGCTTCGGCACCGCGATCGCTGCCGGCGGCGTCACCATCAACACCGTCGACATCGGTCCCATCTCGGCAGCCGGCAGCGCCAGCGAGCGGGCCGCCCAGCTGGTGTCGGCCATCAACAAGGTGTCGTCGCAGACCAATGTGGGCGCCTCGTACGACTCGGCCACCGGCCAGATCTCGCTGCGCAGCAACGCCGGCAACATCGTCGTGGCCGGCACCACCAACGACGCCACCATCGCCGGCTTCGCCAACGGCACCACCAACGCCACGGCCACCACCGGCATTGCCGGCCTGAACATCCAGAGCTTCGGCACCGCCCAGACCGCCCTGGTGCAGATCGACAAGGCGCTGGACTCGATCAACAGCTCGCGCGCCAACCTCGGTGCCCTGCAGAGCCGCTTCGAGAGCGCCGTGGCCAACATCCAGATCCAGGGCGAGAACACCGCCGCAGCCCGTGGCCGCATCGTGGACGCCGACTTCGCCAAGGAAACCGCCAACCTGTCGCGCTCGCAGATCCTGCAGCAGGCCGGTACCGCCATGGTGGCCCAGGCCAACCAGGCTTCGCAGGGCGTGCTGTCCCTGCTGCGCTGATCTCCGCGTGGGCTCATCCGGGCGCAGGGCGCGCCCGGACCATGACGGCAGTGCCTTCGGGTGCTGCCGTTTTTTTTTCGTCTGAAGCCCGCCTGAACAGTGTTCGATAAGGGGTGTGAAACCGGCTGTTTCCGGGGCGTCAGCACCCTACAGTCCGCCCGCAGACGGCCGATACATGAATCATCAAGCACAAGGAACCGACGCCATGTACACCCCAGTCAGCACCCGATCCGCCTCCGCTTACAAGCGCGTTGCCGTCGACACCGGCGTGCAGTCGGCCGACCCGCACCAGCTGGTGGGCATGCTGTACGACGGTCTGCTGCAGAGCCTGCACCTGGCGCGCGGCGCCATGGCCCGCCAGGATCTGGCCGCCAAGGGCAGCGCCCTGATCAAGGCGGTGCGGATCCTGGAAGAAGGCCTCAAGGCCGGCCTGAACCCCGCTGAAGGCGGCGAGCTGGCGCAGAACCTGCGCGCCCTCTACGACTACTGCGTCAAGCGCCTGACCGAAGCCAACCTGCGCAACGACGACGCCGCCGTGGCCGAAGTGGTGGCCCTCATCGAACCCCTGGCCCAGTCCTGGAAGGACATCCGCGGCCAGGTGGCCAAGGGAGCCTGAGCATGGAACACGGACTGCTGGATTACTACAAGGCCATCGAGCGCACCAGCCGCGAGATGCTGGAGGCGGCCCAACAGGAAAACTGGGATCAGGTGGTGCGCCTGGAAGGCGCCTGTGCGGTGCTGATCGAGCAGCTGCGCTACCGCTCGCGCAGCCTGCAGCTGGCCCCCCAGGAGCGCAAGGAGAAGGCGCTGATCATGCAGCGCATCCTGCGCACCGATGCCGAGATCCGGCACCTGGCCGAGCCCTGGCTGCAGGACCTGGCGCAGCTCTTCCACAAGAGCAGCCCGGCGCCGATGCACTGAGGCACCCGCGCATGGCCTGCTCAGACGCTCATGTTCATGATGTCGGTGTAGGCCTGCACCATGCGGTTGCGCACATGCAGCGTGGCCTGGAAGCCGATCTGGGCCTTCTGCATGGCCAGCATGGTTTCTTCCAGGCTGACCTTGGGGTCGCCCATCTGGACCCGGGTCTGCAGGCTGGAGGCCTCGTTCTGGGCCTTGCTGACATCGCGCAGCGCGCTCTTGAAGCTCTCGGCCACGCCGCCGCCGGCGCCGGTGGCACCCAGGCTGCCTGCACCGGCTGACTTGCCGGCGGAGAGCGATTTCAGACCGCCCAGGGTCTGGCTGGAAAGGGGCGAGAGTCGGACGTCCATGGCATGTTCCTTCCGCAAAAGGGGAATGCACCGACTCTAGGGAAACGGCCTTCGCCGCGTGGCCGGAATAAGGGGCCAAAGCCGGGCCTTTTCGCCGCTATGGCGCAGGGGGTGGAACTCCATACTCGGTCGCAACGGGGAATGTCTCCCCGACCCGATACCCACCGAGCACCGACCCCGCCATGAGCACCACCGTTGCCGAAATGGACATCCAGCCCGTGCGCCGCAGCGCGTTCGGAGACGGGCTGTCCCGCATGGACAACAGCCAGAAGATCAAGCTCGGCCTGGGCGCCGTGGCCCTGCTGGCCCTGGCCCTGGCCGCCTTCTTCATGGGCCGCCAGCCGGACTGGAAAGTGCTCTACAGCAACCTGGGCGACAAGGACGGCGGCGCCATCGTGGCGCAGCTCTCGCAGATGAACGTGCCCTACCGCCACGCCGAGGGCGGCGGCGCCATCATGGTGCCGGCCGACAAGGTACACGACACCCGCCTGCGCCTGGCCTCGCAAGGCCTGCCCAAGGGTTCGGTGAATGGCTTCGAGCTGATGGAGAGCAACCGCTTCGGCATGACCCAGTTCCAGGAGCGCCTGACCTTCCAGCGCGGCCTCGAAGGCGAACTCACCCGCTCCATCCAGTCGCTCTCGTCGGTGCAGAACGCCCGGGTGCACCTGGCGCTGCCCAACCAGAACGGATTCTTCCGCGAACAGCAGAAGGCCAGCGCCTCGGTGCTGCTCACGCTGCACCCCGGCCGCACGCTGGACCGCGCCCAGGTGGCCGGCATCGTGCACCTGGTGGCCAGCAGCGTGCCCGAGATGAACCCCAAGGCCGTGAGCATCGTGGACGACGCCGGCAACCTGCTGTCGGCCCCGCCGGATGCCGCCGGCCACGCGCAGGGGGCCGACGTGCAGAAGCTGCAGTACGTGACCCAGATCGAACAGCTGCACACCCGCCGCATCCTGGACATGCTCGAACCCCTGGTGGGTGCCGGCAACGTGAAGGCCCAGGTGACGGCCGACGTGGACTTCTCGCTGGTCGAATCCACCTCCGAGCAGCACGCGCCCAACCAGGGCGGTGCCCCCAGCGCGGTGCGCAGCCAGCAGCTGGTGGAAGACGGCACCGGTGCCTCGGCCCAGCCTTCGGGCGTGCCCGGGGCAGTGAGCAACCAGCCACCGGCCCCCAGCGCGGCCCCCATCAACGGCGCGGCCGCTCCGGTGGGCGTGAACCCGCAGGGCGCCGCCAGCGCCGACAAAGGCTCCATGCGCCGCGAATCCACCGTGAACTACGAAGTGGACAAGACGGTGAAGGTGGTGCGCGAAGCCACCGGCACGGTGCGCCGTCTGAGCGCTGCCGTGGTGGTGAACCACCGCACCTCGGTCAACCCGCAGGGCAAGGCGGTGACCCAGCCGATCCCGCCCGAGCAGCTGGAGCAGATGACCGCCCTGGTGCGCGAGACCATCGGCTTCAACAAGGAGCGCGGCGATTCGGTGAACCTGGTGAATGCCGCCTTCAATGCGGTCAAGACGCCGGATGCCGAGGAACTGCCGCTGTGGAAACAGCCCGAGATGATCGACCTGGCCCGCAGCCTGGCCTGGCCGCTGGGCATGGTGGCCGTGGGTCTGCTGGTGCTGCTGGGCCTGGTGCGCCCGGTGCTCAAGCAGATGAAGAACCCGCCGCCGCGCCTGGTGCCGGTGGAAGCCCAGCCTCTCAATGCAGTGCTCAACGACACACCGGAGCGCCCGGGCCTGCCGATGCCGGCCACCGAAGAAATCACGGCCGAACAGCAGCGCCTGGCCGATGCCAAGCGGCTGGCGCTGGAGAACCCGGCGGCGGTGGCCAACATCGTCAAGGGTTGGGTCAACGGCGAAGCCCCGGCCTGACGCGCAGAGGAACCACACATGGAAGACCAGGGAATCCAGGACGCAGCCATCTTCCTCATGTCGCTGGGCGAAGAGGAAGCGGCCGAAGTGTTCAAGCACCTCAGTCCGAAGGAAGTGCAGAAGCTGGGCGAGACCATCGCCAAGACCCGCGCCGTCTCGCACGAGCGGGTGGACCAGGTGATGCAGCGCTTTGCCACCGAAGCCTCGTCGCAGAGCCTGCTGGTGAGCGACACCGACAACTATGTGCGCGCGGTGCTCAAGCGCGCACTGGGCGACGACAAGGCCTCGCTGCTGATCGACCGCATCCTGCAGGGCGGCGACGTGTCGGGCATCGAAAGCCTGAAGTGGATGGACCCGCTGTCGATTGCCGAACTGCTGCGCAACGAGCATCCGCAGATCGTGGCCGCCATCCTGGTGCACCTGGAGGCCGACCAGACTGCGGGTGTGCTGAAGAACTTCAGCGAACGCACCCGCAACGAGGTGATGCTGCGCATCGCCACGCTCGAAGGCATTCAGCCGACCGCATTGAAGGACCTCAACGAGGTGCTCTACAAGGTGCTGGCGGGCGGCGACAAGATCCGCAAGACCAGCATGGGCGGCGTGAAGACGGCGGCCGAGATCATCAACATGATGGGCACCCAGATCGAGGGCTCGGTGATCGAGTCGATCCGGGGCTTCGATCCGGACCTGGCCCAGAAGATCATGGACAAGATGTTCACCTTCGAGGACCTGCTCAAGCTCGACGGCAAGTCGGTGCAGCTGGTGCTCAAGGAAGTGGCCACCGACCAGCTGGTGGTGGCCCTCAAGGGCGCCAGCACCGAGCTGCGCGAACTGGTGCTGGGCAACATGTCCAGCCGCGCCGCCGAGGCCCTGCGCGAGGATCTGGAATCGCGCGGTCCGGTGCGGCTGTCGGAGGTGGAAGCCCAGCAGAAGGACATCCTGAAGGTGGTGCGTCGCCTGTCCGACGAAGGTCAGATCATGCTGGGTGGAGGCGAAGATGAAGCCTTTGTCTGAACGCATCGCCGCCATGGAGGCACAGGCCGCCAAGCCGGCCGGCAGCGTGCATTCGCGCTTCATCCCGCGCGAGGAAATCGACGGCGTGGCCGCCTGGCAGTTCGACGCGGTGGACGGCAGCCAGCCCGCCGCTGCGGCCGACAGCGGCCCGACCCTCAGCGAGGACGCCCTGCACGAGATCCGGCAGCAGGCCTATGCCGAAGGCTTTGCCCACGGCCATGACGCCGGCAGCCAGGAAGTGCGCGATGCCCTGGAGGCCCCGCTGCGCCACCAGGCCGAAGAAGCCGGCGTGCGCCTGGCCCAGATGCTGCAGAGCACCCGCAACAGCCTCATCCGCAGCGAGCAGCAGATCTCGCAGCACATCCTGGAGCTGGCCTGCGACCTGGCCCGCCAGGTGGTGCGGCGCGAACTGCGCGCCGACCATGACGCGCTCAAGCCGGTCATCGACGAGGCCCTGCGCGAACTCATCATCGATGGCCTGCCCGCCACGGTGCGGCTGAACCCGGCCGACCTGCAGGCCATGGGCGGCGCCCTGCGCGAGACGCTGGGCAGCCCGGTGCCCGAACTGGTGGCCGACCCCGCCATCAGCCCCGGCGGCTGCGTGGTGGAGACCGCCGCCACCTCGGTGGATGCCACGGTGGAGAAGCGCTGGGCGCGTGCCGTGGGCAATCTGGGCGTGAACGTGCCCTGGGATCCGGAGAACGCCGATGTCTGATTCCATCCTGCCCGACCTGGACGGCCCCAACCAGTGGGACCGCTACATGGAAGACCTGCGCGCCCATGCCACGGTGCCGACCTCGCTGGAGGTCAGCGGCACCCTGACCCGCCTGGCCGGCCTGGTGCTCGAGGCCGTGGGCCTGAAGGTGCCGGTGGGCTCGCAATGCCTGATCGGCAACGGCCAGAAGACACCGGTGCTGGCCGAGGTGGTGGGCTTCTCCAACGACCGCGCCTACCTCATGCCGGCCGGCGATGTGCATGGCCTGTCCAGCGGCGCCACCGTGACGCCGCTGCCGCCTTACCGGTCGGTGCCGCGCCTGGGCCAGGACAACCGCCCGCCTTCGGCCGATGACCGCAGCACAGTGCAGCTGCCCATGGGCCGCGGCCTGCTGGGCCGGGTAGTGGACGCCCACGGCCACCCGCTGGACCACCAGGGTCCCATCGTCGATGTGGACATCGCGCCCATGGACCGGGCGCCGCTGAACGCCATGGACCGCGACCCGGTGCGCGAGCCGCTGGACACCGGCGTGCGCGCCATCAATGCATTGCTCACCGTGGGACGCGGCCAGCGCATCGGCCTGTTCGCCGGCTCGGGCGTGGGCAAGTCGGTGCTGCTGGGCATGATGGCCCGTTACACCAAGGCCGACGTGATCGTGGTGGGCCTCATCGGCGAGCGCGGCCGCGAGGTCAAGGAATTCATCGAGGACATCCTGGGCGACGACGGCCGGGCCCGCTCGGTGGTGGTGGCTGCCCCGGCCGATGCGCCACCGCTGGTGCGCATGCAGGGCGCGGCCTACGCCACCGCCATTGCCGAACGCTTCCGCGACGACGGCCTGCATGTGCTGCTGCTCATGGATTCGCTCACCCGCTACGCCATGGCCCAGCGCGAGATCGCCCTGGCCATCGGCGAGCCGCCGGCCACCAAGGGCTACCCGCCGAGCTGCTTTGCCCGCCTGCCGCAACTGGTGGAACGCAGCGGCAACGGCCTGAACGGCGTGGGTTCGATCACCGCCTTCTACACCGTGCTGTCCGAAGGCGACGACCAGCAGGACCCGATCGCCGATGCGGCCCGCGCCATCCTGGACGGCCATATCGTGCTCTCCCGTACGCTGGCCGAATCGGGACACTACCCCGCCATCGATGTGGAAGCATCGGCCTCCCGCGTGATGCACAACGTGGCCAGCCGCACCCATCTGGAAGCGGCACGCCGCTTCCGCAGCGCCTACTCGCGCTACCAGAAGACGCGCGACCTGATCCAGCTCGGCGCGTATGTGCCGGGGTCCGACCCCGAGACCGATCAGGCCATCGCCCTGTACCCCGCCCTGCAGCGTTTCCTGCAGCAGGGCATGCACGACGCCGCCACGCTGGGTGAGAGCCTGCAGGGCCTGCAGCATGCCCTGACGCCTCCCGCCCGATCCCAGCAACGCACCAACCCTGAAGGCAGGACCGCATGAGCCGCATACAGACACTGACCAAGGTGGTCGAACTGGCCGAGCAGCGCCGTGACGAGGCATTGTCCGAGCATGCCCGCCGTGTGCGCGAACTGCAGATGGCCCAGGAACAGATGGACCAGCTGCAGGGCTACGTGGTGGAAGCGCAGGCCCGCTGGGCGCAGCGCGGCAGCCAGGGTGTGGACGTGACGCTGCTGCTGCACCACCGCCAGTTCATGCAGAAGATCCACCACGCCATCGAATTCCAAACCGGCGTGCTGGCCGACAAGCAGGCGCGCATCGATCAGGCCCTGGCCGATCTGCAGACCGCCGAACGCGAACTCGCCGGCCTGCGCCGCTTCACCGAAAAGCAGATCGAGGTGCTGCAGAAGCAGGCCCAGCGCCAGGAACAGAAAGCCAACGACGAAATGGCCCTCAATGTCTACCTGCGCCAGCAGGTGGCCTTGGCCCAGGCCGCAGGAGCACGCCCATGAGCCAGACCTCAGCCACCGGCCACAGCCCGGTCAGCCACGCTGCCGCACCGACCCAGCAGGCGCAGGGCGCCCAGCACGGGGCCAAACAGCGCCAGGGCGCCGAGGCGGGCGGCGATCTGTTCTCCAGCCTGCTGGCCCTGCTGGCCAGCACCAACCTGCCGGCCGATGAGAACGCCACCAGCCTCACCGACACCACCGATGCGGCGCGCACCGATACCCCCCAGGACAACCCGCTGGCCGGGCTGCTGGCCACCCTGCCTGGCTGGATGCCGGCCGGCATGAAGGCCGCCACGCCCGGTGCAGGTGGCGCCGACACCGGCGACCGCGCAGGCCAGGGAGTGGCCCTGACCCCGCCCGGCAAGATCGATGGTGCCACCCCGCTCACCGCCGAAGCCCGCGCACTGCTGCAGCCGCTGGAACCCGGCGCTGCCCGCGAACGCGGCCTGGAAGCCCGGGTGGAACGCAGCCTGAACCACGACAAGGCACGCCCGGCCCTGGGCGCCACCAGCTTCGCCACACAGGCCAGCCACCTCGGCACCACCGGCAACAACGGCACCAGCGGCCAGCCCGGTCGCGGCGCCGAGCCGGCCCCCGGGCTGACCTGGGTGCGCGCCGGTGGCGCCAGCGAGACCGCCGCCCAGGCCCTGGCCAGCTCCCGCCCCACGGTGGCACTGGACGAACGTTTTGCCGGCACCCCGGCCCCCAGCTGGAGCGCCGTGGCACAGCGCGAAGCCGGGCTGGCCGACGAACTTGGCCCCGGCGAGGGCCTGGGCCTGCGCAGCGGCGCGGCGGCCACATCCGGTGAAGGCACTGGCAGCATCGGCGCGGCCGGTGCCGGCAGCGCCACCGCCGGCGACGGCAGCCTGGGCGGCGATGCCGGCCAGGGCGGCAGCGCCAGCGGCAGCGACACCCCGCGCGACGACAGCAACCCACCCTGGGCCGCTGCCGCCGAGGACACCGAAGTCACCCACTGGGGCGCCGGCCATGTGCGCCATGCCAGCCTGCGGGTGGGCGGCGAAGGCGACGACGCCATCGACATCCGCCTGCAGATGCAGGGCCAGGAGCTGCAGGTGGGCTTTGCCACCGACGACGCCCAGACCCGTGAACTGCTGCGCGAGCAGGCGCCGCAGGTGCTGGGCGAGCTGCTGCAGCGCAGCGGCGTGGAGCTGGGTGGCGTGTCGGTGGGCGCGCAGGGCCAGCCCGGCCAGCACACCGGATCGGGCACCCCGGCCGAGCGCTCTGCCGGCATCGAGCGCACCGGCCGATCGGGCCGCACCGAGGCCGCCGCTGCCCCGGCGCTTCAACCGCTGCAGCCGAAGACCGACGGCAACCGGCCGCTGGACGTGTTCGCCTGAGCACCCCGCCGGTGCCCGGGCGGGGCACCGGCATGGCGGCGGATTGAGGCGTTTTTCCCCGCTTTATCCGGCGACCGGTCGATGGGGGGGGCACCCACAATGTCCCTCATGCCCCACCCCCTGCGGGCCCCACCGACCTGAGCGAGAAACACCATGTCTGCCGCTGCCGCCTCCGCCTCCGACGCCCCCGAAGCGCCCAAGAAGAAGAGCAAGAAGCTGCTGTTCATCATCATCGGCGTGCTCGTTCTGGGCCTGGCCGGCGCGGGTGGTGCCTTCTACATCATGAAGAAGAACGCCGCCGCCGCCGAAGGCGCCGACGAGGAAGAAGAAGCGGCACCGGCCAAAGCGCACAAGGTCGATCCGAAATCGGCGCCCACCTTCCTGCCGATGGACAACATGGTGGTGAACCTGGCCGATCCGGGCGGCAACCGCTTCATCCAGGTGGGTCTGACGCTGCAGCTGCAGGACGCGGCCACCGGCGAGGCCGTCAAGGCCTTCATGCCCAGCATCCGCAGCCAGATCCTGATGCTGCTGTCCCAGCGCACCGCCGACGAGGTGCTGCAGGTCAAGGGCAAGGAAAAGCTGTCGGCCGACATCATCGCGGCCGTCTCGGAAACCATGGGTTATCCGGTGCCGGAGGCCGAAGACGAGTCCGCCGACGCCAAGCCGAAGAAGAAGCGCAAGAAGGTCGAGCCCAGCCCGGTGCAGGCCGTGCTGTTCTCCAGCTTCATCGTCCAGTAAGGCCCAGCAGGAACACCGGGGACCACCATGTCCGAATCGTTTCTCTCCCAGGAAGAAGTCGACGCGCTGCTCGAAGGCGTGACCGGCGAGAGCCAGAAGCTGGAGAAGGAAGAAACGCCCACCGATGGCGTGCGCACCTACAACCTCTCCAGCCAGGAGCGCATCGTCCGCGGCCGCATGCCGACGATGGAGATCGTCAACGAGCGCTTTTCGCGCAACCTGCGGCTGGGCCTGTTCAATTTCATCCGCCGCAGCCCCGAGATCTCGGTCGGTGCGGTGCAGGTACAGAAGTACAGCGCCTTCCTGCGCGAGCTGGTGGTGCCGACCAACTTCAACATCATGGCCATCCGCCCGCTGCGCGGCAACGGCCTGGTGGTGTGCGAGCCCACATTGCTGTTCGGCGTGATCGACAGCCTGTTTGGCGGCAACGGCAAGTTTCACACCCGCATCGAGGGTCGCGACTTCTCGCCCACCGAGCAGCGGGTGATCAACCGCCTGGTGGAGGTGGTGAGCGAGGAATACAAGAAAGCCTGGCGCGGCGTGTACCCGATCGAGCTGGCCTACCAGCGTTCGGAGATGCAGCCGCAGTTCGCCACCATCGCCACCCCCAGCGAGATCGTGGTGTCCACCAGCTTCACGCTGGAGATCGGCGACATCACCGGCTCGCTGCACATCTGCATTCCCTACGCCACGCTGGAGCCCATCCGCGACGTGCTGTATTCCAGCGTGCAAGGCGACGCCATCGAGGTGGACCGCCGCTGGGTCAAGCTGCTGAGCCATGAGATCCAGGCCGCCGAGGTGACCATGGTGGCCGAGCTGGCCCAGACCGAGGCCACGGTGGAGCAGCTGCTGGCCATGCAGGTGGGCGACTTCATCGAACTCGACCGCAGCCCCTCCATCACCGCCCATGTGGACGGGGTGCCCATCTTCGAGTGCCAGTACGGCACCCACAAAGGCAAATATGCGCTGCGCGTGGAACGCAACCTGCGCGGCATCGACATGAACTGGCTGGGAGATTCCTATGTCAACTGACACCACCAACCAAGACGCCATCGCCGACGAGTGGGCGCAGGCCCTGGAAGAGCAGGCCGCCACGCCCGCGGCCGACGGCGCACCGGCCTTCGACAGCCACCCGGCCGTCACCGCCGAGGCGGCGGCGGCGAGCATGAGCGGCAACGCCATGTCCGACATCCAGCGGGTGCTCGACATCCCGGTGCAGCTGTCGGTGGAACTGGGCCGCACCCGGGTGCCCATCAAATACATCCTGCAGCTGGCGCAGGGCTCCATCGTCGAGCTCGATGCCCTGGCCGGCGAGCCCATGGACGTGCTGGTCAACGGCTACCTGATTGCCCAGGGCGAGGTGGTGGTGGTGAACGACAAGTTCGGCATCCGCCTGACCGACATCGTCACCCCGTCCGAGCGCATGCGCCGCGTCAGCCGCACATGAACCCGATGCTGCAGAACGCCCTGCCCGCCGTGCTGCTGCTGGCCGTGATGGTCGGCATCGCACTGGCCCTGAAGTGGGCCCGTGGCCGCATCCCCGGTCTGCCGGGCGTGCCGGCCAGCGGTGCCGCCAAGGGCCCTTCGCTGCAGCTGCTGACCAGCCTGTCGCTGGGTCAACAGCAGCGCGTGGTCACGGTGCAGGTGGACGATGGCCAGACCCGCACCTGCCTGGTGCTGGGCGTGGCCGCCGGCAGCATCACCACGCTGCACAGCCTGCCCATGCCGGCCGCGCCCGCGTCGGATGCCGGCGCAGGCGCACCGGCCCCCGGCGGCTTTGCGGCCCGGCTGGCCCAGCTCACCGCCCGCAAGGATCCCCATGGCCCGCAGTGACCTGGTCTCCCGCGCCGGTGTTCGCAGCCTGGCCCTGCTGCTGGCCCTCACGCTGCTGAGCCTGGGCGCCTGGGCACAGGCCCCGGTGGCCACGCCGCAAGGCCCCTCGCTGCCGCTGATGGTGGGCCAGGGCGGCGGCACCAGCTTCTCGGTGCCGATCCAGACGCTGCTGTTCTTCACCGCACTGTCCTTCCTGCCGGCGGTGCTGCTGCTGATGACCGGCTTCACCCGCATCGTCATCGTGCTGTCGCTGCTGCGCCAGGCGCTGGGCACCCAGGCCTCGCCGCCCAACCAGGTGATCGTGGGCCTGTCGCTGTTCCTCACGCTGTTCGTGATGGGGCCCACGCTGGACAAGGTGTACGCCGATGCCTATGGCCCGTACTCCCGCAACGAGATCAGCTTCGAGGTGGCGCTGGAGCGCGGCCAGGCTCCCATGCGCGAGTTCATGCTCAAGCAGACCCGCCAGTCCGACTTCGAACTCTTTGCCCGGCTGGCCAAGCTGCCGCCGGAGGTGACCGCCGCCAACGCGCCGTTCCGGGTGCTGGTGCCGGCCTTCGTCACCAGCGAGCTGAAGACCGCCTTCCAGATCGGCTTCATGATCTTCATTCCCTTCCTGGTCATCGACCTGGTGGTGGCCAGCGTGCTGATGTCGCTGGGCATGATGATGCTGTCGCCGGTGCTGGTGGCCCTGCCCTTCAAGCTCATGCTGTTCGTGCTGGCCGATGGCTGGAACCTGCTGCTGGGCTCGCTGGCGGCCTCATTCGCCACCTGACCCCACCGGAGGGAACCCCATGGATCCGCAAGCCGCACTCACCCTGGGCCAGAACGCCCTCTTCCTGCTGCTCCTGGTCTCGGCCCCGGTGCTGGCCATCGTGCTGGTCGTGGGCCTGGTCATCAGCCTGTTCCAGGCCATCACCCAGATCCACGAAGCCACGCTGTCCTTCGTGCCCAAGCTGATCGCGGCCATCGCGGTGTTCGCCATCGCCGGCCCGTGGATGATGACCACGCTGGTGGAGTTCATCCGCAACACCATCCTGGCCATCCCCAACTACGCCATCTGACGCCGTGCCCACGTTCACCGAAGCGCAGATCATGGCCGTGGTCAGCCCGGTGTTCTGGCCGTTCCTGCGCATCCTGGCGGTGTTCTCCAGCGCACCGGTGTTCTCGGCCCGCTCGGTCCCGATGCGCACCCGGGTGGCCCTGGCCATGCTGGTGGCCCTGTGTGCCCAGGCCGGGCTGCCGGATCAACCCGTCATCGGCCTGACCGACCCGGGCGCCTTTGCCGCTGTGGTGCAGCAGGTGGTGGTGGGTCTGGCCATCGGTCTGGCGGTGCGCATCGTGTTCGCGTCGGTGGAGCTGGCGGGCGAACTCATCGGCCTGCAGATGGGCCTGAACTTTGCGGGCTTCTTCGATCCGGCCACCAGCTCGCAGTCCAGCGCGGTGGGCCGCTTCTTCGGCAACATCACCATGCTGCTGTTCGTGGTGATGGGCGGCCATCTGATGCTGCTGCAGGCGGTGATCGCCAGCTACGAGACCTTTCCTCTGGGCGGCAGCGCCATCGAGTCGGTCAACCGGCTGCAGCTGCACGAGCTGGGCGCGGTGGTGTTCCGTTACGGGCTGTGGATCGCGCTGCCCATGATCGGCATGCTGATGTTCATCAACATGGTGCTGGGCTTCATCTCGCGCGTGGCGCCGCAGATGAACGCGTTTGCCATCGGTTTCCCGCTCACGCTCTCGGCCGGTCTGGTGGGCATTGCCTTCACCCTGCCCATGCTGGGCACACCGGTGGCGGCGCTGCTCAAGCTGGCCACCGACCTGTTCATGGGTGGCTGAACAACGCAGCGCTGTCGCGCTCGCGCAGGCCCAGGGTACGCAGGCCGGCAGCCCACACGGCCAGCACGTCGCCATGGCCACGCTGGCGGGCCAGGGCCAGACCGCAGACGTCCTCGCTGCCGATGCGCCGATGGGTCTGCAGCACCTCGATCACATCGGCCAGCCCCATTCGGCCGTCATCCAGCAGACCGCGCAGCCCCAGCATCCAGGCCGACAGCGTGGCGCTGCGGCCTTCGGCCAGCACGTCGTGCAAGGGCATGTCGGCCCCCTTCACCGTGGGCAGCGGCGGCGGGCGCAGCACCATCACCAGTTCGGCCGGGCTCAGCGGCAGGCGGCGCAGCGCCTGCATGAACAGCGGCAGGCGGCCGGGCTGCCCGGTCAGCAGCCGGTACAGCACCTGTTCCGGCCGGTCGCCCTCCGGGCCGAAGGCCCGCGCCAGGGTCAGTGCCAGCGTCAGCCCCTGCAGCCCCAGTTCCTGCAGCACACCCAGGTAGGCCTTCAGGGCCTGGGGCGGCATGGGCGAGCGCATGAGCAGCGAATGGCCCTGACGGTCGCGCGCTTCCAGAAACGCCAGCGTGAGGGCCAGATCGCCCCGGCGCGCATGCTGGCGCAGCAGCGCGGCACGCCAGCGCTCGTGCCGCCCGGCCTTGAACAGCTGGCCGATGCACGCGGGCGCGAGCAGGCTGTCGCCGGGCATCCAGTCTTCAGGCGCGTCGTCGGTACCGGCACCGGCGGTCGGGCCCAGGCACGGCTGTCCGCCCGGCCCGAAGGCCAGCCGGGGACTCACCGGGTACAGGCGCCACAGCGGGTCGGCCACGCCAGGCGTGTGGGCGCGCGGCCCCGGCCAGATGTCGCACTGCAGCGCGCCCAGCGTGAGGAAGCGCAGATCGTTGCGGTCGTGGGAAAACCACTCGAGGTGCACCGTGGTGTGGTCCGGGTCGTACAGGCGCACCACCCAGCGCGGCACGGCTGGCCCACCCTGGGCATGGGCATCGGTCTCGATGGCCAGCTCCAGGGCCATGGCGTGGTGCAGCGAGCCCAGCCAGTAGTGGCTGCTGGTGCGGCCCTGGGCCGCCATGCGGTCCATGCGCACCCGCAGCCACTCACCGCTGCGCGAGTCGGCCACCAGGTGCACCGGGCGCGATTCGTGCCGCAGCAGGGCCTTGAGCGCCAGGGCGGCGTCGGCCCGCTCCAGCAGCGCCTCGGGGCTGGCCATGGCGCGGTAATCGAAGGCCTCGGGCAATGCCTCACCCCGGTGCACCCGGGCCTGGTGCTCCATCCGCTCACGCAGCCAGATGCAGACCAGATCCACACAGGCCAGGGGCCGCCCGCCGGGGGTGCGCACCCGCTGGTTGAGGTTGAGCCGTTCGTCCACCCCCGGTCCGGGATCGGGATGCACCCGCACCGTGTGCGGCATGGCCGCACGGGCGTGCAGGCGGCGGCAGGTGGAGACCGCCACACCATGGACATGGATGTCCAGATCGAACAGGCCCGGCTCGATCCAGGACGAGGCACGGGCCGGCAGGTCGATGCGGCGCAGACGGTGTTCCCCCAGCAGCCGCACCTGCCGCAGCCCGACCAGCGTGCGCAGGTCCAGGGCTCCAGCCTCGCACTCCACCAGCTCCAGCCGCTGCAGACGCGGCAGCGCCGCCAGCCAGGCCGGCAGCCGCCGCACCCGACCCAGCCGCACGCCGTGCACCGCCATGCCCTGCTCGGTGGCCAGGGCGGCGTGCAGGCGCAGCCAGGCCGGCTGCAGCAGCAGGACCAGTCCCACCGGGTAGTCGGTGAGGTCCAGCACCGGCTGTGGCTGCAGCAGCCGGTCCAGGCACTGCTGCCAGAGCTGGCGTGCCTGCCGGTCGCGGAAGGGGTGTTGGCGTACCGTCTCCAGCAGGATCTCCAGCCGCTGGCCAGCGGTGGGCACGGTACCGACATATCCGGAGCGGGGGTGGCGGGTGGTGGTCATGGCACGCAGCAGAAGCCTGGGGTGCCGATGGGTGGCAAGGCGCTGCTGCGGGTTCACCGCCGGCCCGCCGTTGACCGGGGCGGGCGCCGGAAGGAGTGTGGCCGGACACGAACGGTGCCCGGCAGGGCATCAGACCAGTCCGTTGCGGATGGCGTAGACCGTGAGTTCGGCGTTGTTGGTCAGGTGCAGCTTTTCCAGCACCCGGGCCCGGTAGACGCTCACCGTCTTGGGGCTGAGCATGAGCTCTTCAGCGATGTCGGAGAGCTTGCGGCCCGAGGCGATCTTCTGCAGCGTCTGCAGCTCGCGCTCGGACAGGCTGGCATGCAGCTCCTCGGTCTCGGGGGCGTTGAGGGTGTCCACCAGCATCTCGGCCACCGCCGGCGTGACGTACTTGCGCCCCTGCATCACCACCCGGATGGCCTGCACCAGCTCGGCCGGATCGCCCGCCTTGTTGAGGTAACCGCGCGCGCCGGCCCGCAGGCAGCGGATGGCGTACTGGTCTTCCGGGTACATGGACACCACCAGCGTCTTGACCGGCGAGCCCTCCTCCTTCAGCGCGGCCAGCACCTCCAGGCCGCCCCGCCCGGGCATGTTGAGGTCGAGCACCAGCACGTCGCAGGGCGACTTGCGCATGAGCTCGCGCAGCTCGGGGTAGCTGCCGGCCTCGCCCACCACCTGGATGTCCACCGCCTCGGCGATGGTGTCGCGGATGCCGCGACGCACCACCGCATGGTCGTCACACAGAATCACCTTGATCATGCTGTTCCCTGTTCTGCCTCGGCCAGATCGGTGGCCGACGGCAGCGGCACCGACAGGATGACCGAGGTCCCGCCCGATGACGAGCTGATGTCCAGCCAGCCGCCCACCTGCGCCGCGCGCTCGCGCAGGCCGAGCAGGCCGAAGGACTTGGCCTTGCGCAGGGCATCGCCCTGCAGGCCGGTTCCGTTGTCGCTGACTTCCACCGTGAGCACGCCCTCGCGGTCGCTCAGGTCGATGTCCACCGCCGTGGCCTGCGCGTGCTTGATGACGTTGGTGAGCGCTTCCTGCGCCGTCCGGTAGGCCACCAGCTGCAGGTGGCGCGGCACGTCGATGATCTCGGCCGATTTGCGCAGCACCACCCGGATGCCGGTGCGCCGCTCGAAGCCACTGGCCAGCCACTGCACCGCCGCCACCAGCCCCTGGTCCAGGATGGGCGGGCGCAGGTTGAGCATGATGCGCTGGCTGGCGTCCAGGGCGTGCTGCAGCATCTCCAGCGCCGCCGACACATGGGCCTGCATGTCGGGGTCGGTGGCGCGGCGGCCGACCCAGGCCAGGTCGAGCTTGACCGCCGCCAGGGCGCCGCCGATGTCGTCGTGGATCTCGCGGGCGATGCCGGCGCGCTCCTGCTCGATGCTGGTCTGCAGGTGCTCGGCCAGCTCGGCAATGCGCCGGCGCGACTCGGCCAGTTCCGCGTCGGCCCGGGCCTTGGCGCGGCGGGTGTGCGACATCTCCAGCGCCCGCTCGATGACGTGCGAGAGCCGGTGCATGCTGTCCTTGAGCAGGTAGTCGCTCACGCCCTTGTGCATGGCCTCCACCGCAGCGGCCTCGCCGATGGCGCCCGACAGGATGACGAAAGGCAGGTCCGGACGCAGCTCGCGCGCCACTTCCCAGGCGTCCAGCCCGGTGAAGCCGGGCAGGTGGTAGTCGGCCAGCACCACGTCGAAACGCCCCTGGACGAGCTCGCGCCGGAAGTCGTCCATGGCATCCACCAGCACCAGCTCGGTGGGCAGCTTGCTGCGCTGCAGCGCGAACTTCACCAGCGCGTGGTCCACGCGGGAGTCCTCGAGGTGAAGGATGCGGACCGGAGGGGTGTCGGTGGTCACGGGTGGAAAAGGCTCTGAATTCGGCCCGTTTTCAGCCGATAAGGGGTTTCGAGGCTGTTGAAAATTGTAATACCCCCTATCCCTTGAACCACCTGACGACCATGGACCCCCAACCGACGATGCTTCCGCCGCCGTCCGTATCGATGCCGGTCGCTCTGGTGGCCGACGTGCAGGACGCCCTGCTGATGGTCATGACCGACCTGCAGCGGCTGGAAGGCCTGCTCGACCACGCCACGGCCAACCTGCTGGACCGCTTCAACCGGGCCGACGCCGCCCTGGGCACGCTGGACGCGGCCCAGACCGCCGAGCTCATCCGGATCCGCCAGAACCTCAACCAGGCCGTGACGGAATTGCAGTTCCACGACATGGCCACGCAGCTGCTGGTGCACACCGGTCAGGTGCTCAAGAGCTGTGCCTGGCGACTGGGCGCCGAGGTGATCGATGCCGAGGAGGACGAGGTGCCCCTCAGGCTCGACCCCATGCCCGGCCGACCCAGCCCGGTCACCCAGAACGAGATGGACGCCGGGTCCATCGAGCTTTTCTGAACTTCGCCCATTCAAGCCACCGCCCCAGCAGTCGATAACAGACGGAAACACGGAGCCCCCCATGCGATCCATTCTTGCCGTAGACGATTCGGCCTCCATGCGAAAAATGGTGTCATTCACCCTGACCGGCGCGGGCTACCACGTGGTGGAAGCGGTGGACGGACAGGACGCCTACGAAAAGGCGCAGACCCACACCATCGACCTGGTGCTGACCGACCAGAACATGCCGATCCTCGACGGCCTGTCGCTGACGCGAAAGCTGCGCGACCACCCGCGCTTCAAGAACACGCCCATCCTGATCCTGACCACCGAGTCCAGCGACCTGATGAAGCAGGCCGGTCGCAACGCCGGGGCCACCGGCTGGCTGGTCAAGCCGTTCGATCCGGCGCGGCTGATCGAAGTGATCGAAAAGGTCATCCGCTGAGCGGCGGGCAAGGAGTACCCCATGGGTGAACTGATGAACGAGGGCCAGAACCTCGGCAACGATTTCGACCTGACCCAGTTCTACGCCATCTTCTTCGAGGAAGCCGGCGAGAACCTGGACCAGATGGAGCAGATGCTGCTGGCGGTGGACGTGAATGCCGCCGACGACGAAGAGCTCAATGCCATCTTCCGCTGCGCGCATTCCATCAAGGGAGGAGCAGCCACCTTCGGATTCGCCGACGTGGCCGAACTGACCCACCAGATGGAGTCGCTGCTGGACAAGCTGCGCCGCCACGAACTGCAGCCCACGGCCGCCATGGTGGACGTGCTGCTGGAATCGTCCGACGCCCTGCGCGGCCTGCTGGGTCGTCACCAGGGCGGCGGTGGCGAAGCGCCGTCCACCCACGAGCTGGTGGCCCGCATCTATGCCCTGGCCAACGGCGGGGCACCGGCCGCTGAACCCGCTGCTGCCGCACCTGCCCTGGTGCCGGCGGCACCCGTGGTGCAGGCTGTGGCCGAACTGGTGGTGGACCCGGCCCTGACCGCTCCCCTGACCGCGGCCGCCCCGGCGGCAGCCGCCACCCCTGGCGGCATGCCCGCCGCCCGGCCTTCGCAGGGCGAGCGCCGGCTCGACATCCACATCGGCCCGCTGACCAGCCTGAGCCAGGCCGACGGCATTGCCGAACTGTTCCGCGACATCCCGGGCCTGGGCCAGATCGAATCCGAATCGACCCAGGGCAGCACCCAGCGCAGCTTCCATGTGCGCACCAGCGCCAGCGACGGCGATCTGCTGGACCTGTTCACCTTCCATGTGAGCAAGGAGCAGATCCGCATCGAGGTCGCCGGCGCTGCCGCCGCACCGGTGGCAGCCGCATCGGCCGACTTCGGCTTCTTCGAAGGCGCACCCGGCGTCCCGGCCAGCACCCAGGCGCCGGCCAGTGCACCGGCCGCCACCGTCGCCGAGTCCACCGGCGCCCCCAAGGCCGCCGATGCCGCCCCGCCCACCGGCGGCGCCACATCGGTCGCACCCAAACCGGATCAACGCGCCGGTGCATCCGCCGGCCTGGAATCGACCACCCTGCGGGTGTCGGTGAACAAGGTGGACCAGCTGATCAACCTGGTGGGCGAACTCGTCATCACCCAGGCCATGCTGGCCCAGAAGAGCCGCGACCTGGAGCCCAGCGTGAACCAGGCGCTGCTGGCCGGGCTGGCCGATCTGGACCGCAACACCCGCGACCTGCAGGAAGCGGTCATGTCGATCCGCATGATTCCCATGTCGGTGGTGTTCAACCGCTTCCCGCGCATGCTGCGCGACCTGGCCAGCAAGCTGGGCAAGAAGGTGGAGCTGGTCACGCACGGTGAAGCCACCGAGCTGGACAAGGGCCTGGTGGAGAAGATCACCGACCCGCTGACCCACCTGATCCGCAACAGCTGCGACCACGGCATCGAACTGCCGGCCGACCGCCGCGCCAAGGGCAAGAACGAGACCGGCACCATCACCCTCTCGGCCACCCACCAGGGCGGCAGCATCCTGATCGAGGTGCGCGACGACGGTCGCGGCCTGTCGCGCGAGAAGCTGCTGACCAAGGCCCGCGAGAAGGGCATCGATGCCCCGGACACCATGTCCGACGCCGAGGTCTGGGGCCTGATCTTTGCCCCGGGCTTCTCCACCGCCGCCGAGGTGACCGACGTGTCCGGCCGTGGCGTGGGCATGGACGTGGTCAAGAAGAACATCACCGCCCTGGGCGGCACGGTGGAGATCGACTCCGCCGAAGGCTACGGCATGCGCGTCTCGGTGCGGCTGCCGCTGACCCTGGCCATCATGGACGGCATGTCGGTGCGGGTGAGCGAGGAGGTCTACATCCTGCCACTGGCCAGCGTGATCGAGTCGTTCCAGATCAAGCCGGCCGACATCAACACCGTGGCGCAGGGCGCCCGCGTGGTGAAGGTGCGGGAGGAATACATGCCGGTGATCGAGCTGGAGCAGGTGTTCCATGTGCCGCGCTTCGAGCACAACGGCAACAGCCCGATCATGGTGGTGGTGGAAGCCGACGGCTCCCGCGTGGCGCTGATGGTCGACGAGCTGCTGGGCCAGCAGCAGGTGGTCATCAAGAACCTCGAATCCAACTACCGCAAGGTGCCCAATGTGTCGGGCGCCACCATCCTGGGCGACGGCAAGGTGGCCCTCATCCTGGACACCTCGGGACTGGTCCGCCGTTCGCGCCACTGAACCTGTCGATCCGTCACCCCCGGGGCCATGCCCCGGACCATGAAAGTCTCCGATGCTGCTGCAGTCCACATCCCCCCGGCGCCCGGTGGCTCCGCCCGCACCCCGCGTGCCGGCCAGTGCCGACGGTCCGCTGGCCGAGGGCCGCGAATTCGTCTGGTCGGACAGCGACTTCACCCGCATCAAGGCGCTGATCTACCGCCACGCCGGCATCAGCCTGCACGACGGCAAGCACGCCATGGTGTACAGCCGGGTGTCGCGCCGGCTGCGCGAGACCGGTCACAGCAGCTTCAAGAGCTACCTGGACTGGCTGGAGAGCCACGACGGCGCCGAGTGGCAGGAGTTCGTCAACGCCCTGACCACCAACCTCACCGCGTTCTTCCGCGAGTCGCACCACTTCGACATCCTCTCCAGGCTGCTGGCCGAGCGCCGCACCCACGACTGGAAGATCTGGTGCTCGGCGGCCTCCACCGGCGAGGAGCCCTACTCGATTGCCATGACCTGCGCCGAGGTGCTGGGCACCAGCGGCCACTACGACATCCTCAACAGCGACATCGACACCAAGGTGCTGCAGACCGCCCAGCGCGGTGTGTACAAGGCCGACGCCAAGGGCCTGTCCCCCGAGCGGCTGCAGCGCTTCTTCCTGCGCGGCAAGGGCGCCAACGCCGGCCTGATGCGGGTCAGGCCCGAGCTGCAGAAGCACCTGCGCTTCCAGACCGTCAACCTGATCCAGGAGCTGCCGCTGCGCGACACCTTCGACGTGGTGTTCTGCCGCAACGTCATGATCTATTTCGATGCCGCCACCCAGCGCGCCGTGCTGGAGCGCATCCACCGGGTGATGAAGCCCGGGGGCATGCTGTTCGTCGGCCACGCCGAAAACTTCAGCGACGCACGCAACCTGTTCGTGCTGCGCGGAAAGACCGTCTATGAACGCATCTGATGCCGGTCTGATCCAGCGGCCCGCAGCGGTGGACCGCTCGCGCCTGGACGCGTTGAAGGCGCGCAAGCCGCGCCCGGGCGAAGCCAGCTTCTTCTACCGCGACCACCACTTCAAGCAGGACGCGGTCAAGGTGCTGCCGGGCGAGTACTACGTGACCGGCGACGACATCGTCATCATGACGGTGCTCGGCTCCTGCATTGCCGCCTGCATCTACGATCCGCGCGCCCGGGTGGGCGGCATGAACCACTTCATGCTGCCCGAGGGTGGCGCCGACTCCGGCGGTCGCTACGGCTCGTACGCAATGGAACTGCTGATCAACGAGATGATGAAGCTCGGCGCACGGCGCGAGACCATGCAGGCCAAGGTGTTCGGCGGCGGCCAGGTGATGCACACCTTCACCACCATGAACGTGGGCGAGCGCAACACCAAGTTCGTGCTGGACTACCTGCAGACCGAACGCATTGCCGTGGTGTCCAAGGACGTGCTGGACATCCACCCGCGCAAGGTGGTGTTCTTCCCGGCCACCGGCAAGGCCATGGTCAAGCGGCTGGCCCATTCGCACCCGGAGACCCTGGAGACCCAGGAACGCAAGGGCAATGCAGCGGTGGTCGCCACGACCACGGCCGGCGGCTCGATCGACCTTTTCTGACGGAGATATTCATGGCCAAGATCCGCGTCGTGGTGGTGGACGATTCGGCGCTGGTTCGCAGCCTGCTCACCGAGATCATCAACCGGCAGCCCGACATGACCTGTGTGGGCGCCGCCGCCGACCCGCTGGTGGCGCGCGAGATGATCCGCGAGACCAATCCGGACGTCATCACACTGGACGTGGAGATGCCGCGCATGGACGGGCTGGAGTTCCTCTCCCGCCTGATGCGGCTGCGGCCCATGCCGGTGGTGATGGTCTCCACCCTCACCGAGCAGGGCGCCGAGATCACGCTGAGGGCGCTGGAGATGGGCGCCGTGGACTTCGTGGCCAAGCCGCGCATCGGCGTCTCGGCCGGGCTGCAGGAACTGGCCGGCGACATCGTCGACAAGATCCGGGTGGCGGCCGCCGCCCATGTGCGCCGCCTGGCACCGACGCCTGCAGGCAACAGCCGCGTGCCGAACACCACACCAACGGCCTCGGCACCGGCCGAACCGGCGCGCGCCCCCTTGCCCCGGCTGTCCACCGAGAAGATCATCTGCATCGGCGCATCCACCGGCGGCACCGAAGCCATCCGGGAGGTGCTGACCCCCATGCCCGCCGACGCCCCTGCCATCGTCATCACCCAGCACATGCCCGCCGGATTCACCACCAGCTTTGCCAACCGGCTCGACAGCCTGTGCAAGATCCGCGTGCAGGAAGCCCGTGACGGCCAGCGCATCCTGCCCGGGCATGCCTACATTGCCCCGGGCGGTCGCCACCTGCGCATCGACCGCAGCGGCTCCAACTACGTGGCCGTGGTGGAAGACACCGAACCGGTCAACCGCCACCGGCCTTCGGTCGAGGTGCTGTTCCGCTCGGCGGCCAGGGTGCTCGGCCCCAATGCCATCGGCATCATGCTCACCGGCATGGGCGGCGACGGCGCCGTGGCCATGCGCGAGATGAAGGACGCCGGCAGCTACAACTATGTGCAGGACGAGGCGTCCTGCGTGGTGTTCGGCATGCCGCGCATGGCCATCCAGCACGGCGCGGCCCACGAAGTGCTGCCGCTCGCCCAGATCGCCCCGGCGGTGCTCAACCGGCTGGCCAGTGCACCCGCCGGCGTGCGACACCGCATCTGAGTCCGAAAGCGTTACATTCACCCGTCATCCCGATTGCCGCGTTTCCTGAAGGTTCAACCATGGACATGATTCGCCGTTGCGTCACCCTGTGCCTGATCTCTGCCGTCCTGCCCGCGATGGCCCAGACAAAATCCCTGCCGGAGCCCAGCGGGCGCGCCATCCTCACGGTCAGCGGCAAGATCGGCGTGAAGAACCGGGCCGGGACCGCCGCCTTCGACATGGCCATGATCGAAGCCCTGCCGCAGCACAGCTTCACCACCCGCACCCCCTGGTACGACCGGCCGGTCAAGTTCACCGGCCCGCTGCTGTCGGACGTGCTGGACGCGGTGCAGGCCAGCGGTGCCACCATCAGCGCCGTGGCCATCAACGACTACAAGATCTCCATCCCCGCCGATGACACCCGCAAGTTCAAGGTGATCATGGCCCGGCTGATCGACGACAAGCCGATCCCGGTGCGCGACAAGGGCCCGCTGTTCATCGTCTACCCCTTCGACAACGCAGCCGAGCTGCGCTCCTCCACCTACTACGAGCGTTCGATCTGGCAGCTCAAGGCCATGGAGATTCAATGAACAGCGAGCCCACCGGGCTGGCCCGCTGGCGAACCGGCCAGTGGGTGCTGGCCATCGGTGCCGTTCTCCTGATCACGCTCACGCCGCTGACCTGGATCCAGTGGAAGCAGTTCCGGCTCATGGAGTCGGCCAACCGCAACCAGGTAGATGCCCTCATGTGGCAGGCCTACCAGCTCGAACGCGAATTCGGGCGGCTGGGATATGTCCTGCACCAGTCCACCGACGACACGGTGTCGCCCGACATGGCCGGCGAGCTGCAGGAACGCTACGAGGTGTTCGTCAGCCGCATCGGTCTGCTCACCGAACTGCCGCGGCGCGACCTGCTGGAGGGCACCCCGGCCTACAAGGAAAGCATCGGCCAGGCCCAGGCCTTCGTGCAGCGGGCCGATCCCCTGTTTGCCGACCCGGATGCGCTCATGCGCGACAAGGCCGCCCGGGTGGCCCTCACCCTGGAAGTGGAGCAGCTGACGCCCAGGTTCGGCGAGCTCACCCGCGAAGCCAACCGGGCCACTGCCCGGCTCTTCGACGAGCGCAACCAGCTGCTGCACCAGCAGAGCCTGCTGGTGATCGGTCTGGCCGCCGCCCAGACCGCCCTGCTGCTGATCTTCCTGGGTCTGCTGCTGCGCGAGGTGCGCCGCAAGCAGGCCCAGAACAACCACCTGCGCCAGCTGGGGCGTGAACTCATGGTCGCCCGCGACCAGGCCGAAGCCGCCAACCAGGCCAAGAGCGTCTTCCTGGCCAACATGAGCCACGAGATCCGCACCCCCTTCCAGGGCGTGCTGGGCATGCTCAACCTGCTGGAGGAAAGCGCCCTGGACAACCGGCAGCGCGACTATGTGGAAACCGCGCGCGACTCCGCACAGCACCTGCTGGGGGTGATCAACGACATCCTGGACGTGTCGTCCATGGAAACCGGCACCCTGCGCCTGGCCCCGGCACCGGTGGAGATGGCGTCCATGCTGCGCGACGTGGAAGGCCTGATGCAGGTGGCCGCGCGCGAGAGGAGCCTGGAACTGCGCATCGAGACCGACCCGTCGGTGCCGGCCTGGGTCATGGCCGATGCCACCCGGGTGCGTCAGATCCTGTTCAACCTGATCAACAACGCCATCAAGTTCACGCCCCAGGGCACGGTGGATGTACAGATCGACACGCTGCCCCAGCGGCCCGGCATCGTGCGCATCCGTGTGCGCGACACCGGCGTGGGCATGGACGGCGAAACCCTGGCCCAGCTGTTCACCCGCTTCTACCAGGCCGACAACTCGCTGCGCCGGCGCATCAGCGGCACCGGGCTGGGACTGGAGATCTCGCGCAACCTGGCGCGCCTGATGGGGGGCGACATCGAGGTGGTGAGCACCCCGGGCGAAGGCTCCACCTTCACCGTGACCCTGCAGTTGCCGGCTGCCGAGGCGCCCACCGATGCGGTGGACAGCCGCACCAGCGTGCTCACCTCGCGCCGGCTGCGGGTGCTGGTGGCCGAAGACCACCCGATCAACCTCAAGTACATCCACATCCTGCTGGAGCAGATGGGCCACGACGCCGTGTTCTGCGAGAACGGCCAGGAAGCCCTGCAGCTGCTGCAGCGCGAGCCGTTCGACGTGGTGCTGCTGGACTACCACATGCCGGTGCTCGACGGCCTGGCCACCACACAGGCAGTGCGCGCGTCCGACGGCCCCAACCGCGACGTGAAGATCGTTCTGGTCACGGCCGACGTGGTCAACGACACCCGCCGTCGCGCCCAGGAGGCGGGCGTCAACGAGTTCACCACCAAGCCGCTGCAGGCCTCCGACCTGCGCCGGGCGCTGATCCGCTGCGGCCTGATCGACCCGGCCATCGAGCCGGAGGAGACAGCTCCGGTATCCGGCCCGCCGCCGGAAGCATCCATCCTGCTGCGCATGGACCAATTGCCCGACGAACTGTTCGACCGCGACTCCTACGCCGAGATCCGCGCCATGATGCCGGCAGACACGCTGGATGAGCTGCTGGGCACCCTCTTCGACCCGCCTGCGGGCACCGTGCCGGTGCTACTGGCCGCGCTCGACCAGGGCGAGGCAACCGAAATCGCCTACCAGGCGCACAAGCTCAAGGGCACGTCCATGCTCATGGGTTTCCGGGCCATCGTGGCCACGGCGGCGTGGATGGAGCGTCTGGCCCATGACGGGCTGGCGGCCGAGGCGGTGGCACTCAAGCCTCAGCTGGTGGAAGACGTGCGCCGCACCCGCGATGCCATCGACCGGCTGGAGCCGGTGCAGCAGGTCGACTGACCGGTCCCCCGAGGGCGGGTGTCAGACCCGCCGGCTGATGATCTGGCCGGCCTGGCCAGCGGCGGGATCGAGGGCGGCAGCGTCGTACAGGCTGGCGACGCGCGACGGGCCACCCGAGGGGCCTCCCGATGCACTGTTCGGTGCACCGCTGGATCCTGCGGGATCCTTGTCGGCCAGGGCCTGTTCCACCACGGCGGCACTGGCGTCCCAGGCGTCCACCAGGGCCTGCCGCAGGCGTTCGATGGCTTCGCGGTCGGCCTGCTCCTGCGCCTCCCGGGCCTCCTGGTCGGCTTTCTGCTGTTCGAGCCTGGCCTGGGTTTCGGCCAGGGTGGTGGCCACGCTGCCGTTGCGGCGGCCGCTGCCTTCGGCGGCCGATGGCGTCGCACCGTCGGTGGTGGCCTCGCCCGGCACGCGGCGCCCGGGGCGCAAAGCTTCTTCGTCGGGTCGGGCTGACGCCACCGGACCCACCGGCGCCACGGGCACGACGGCAGCCACCGGCCGGGCCGGACCGGTCAGCGGCGTGTTGGCACCAGGCCAGTTGGCCGGCGCGGTGGTTGAAATCTGGATCATGGTCAGGGTCCCCCATCGGCGGCAGCCAGGAGGCTTTCCCGGCTGTCTGACCTGTGATTCGACAAAAAGCGCCGGAACTTGAGCGCTTTTTCGGGCTTCGGCCGGGGTGGCTCAGTAGGCGCGCTCGTTGGCGCTGCACCAGTAGGCCTCGATCTGGGCCGCGATGTCCATGAACCGGGAGAAGCTCACCGGCTTTTCGATGTAGGAGTTGGCGCCCAGGTCGTAGGTGGTCTGCAGGTCGCGCGACTCGCGCGAGGAGGTGAGCATGACCACCGGGATGCGTCGGTAGTGGGGGTGCTGCTTGAGCTGCTGCAGCACCTCGATGCCGTTGACCCGGGGCATGTTGATGTCGAGCAGGATGACCGCCGGCTGGGGTTCGCCAGCGTCCCAGCGCTGCAGGTAAGCGAGCGCCTCCTCACCGTCACGGGCCACCTGGATGGGGTTGGCACAGGCCCGGCGGCTGAAAGCCCGCAGGGTGAGGTCGAGGTCCATGGGGTTGTCCTCGACCACCAGGATGGGGGCCAGCATGCCCGGTGCCGGCGTGGCCGAGGGCCTCATGCCGGCAGCTCCAGATGGAAGGTGGCGCCCTGGCCGGGCGCGCTGTCGGCCCACACCCGCCCGCCCATGCGCTGGGCGGCCTTGCTCACCAGCGCCAGCCCCACCCCGGTGCCGGGGTAGGCGTCGGAGCGCTGCAGCCGCTGGAAGATGCCGAAGATCTTGTCGCTGTATTTCATGTCGAAACCCACGCCGTTGTCTTTCACCCAGATGCGATGGTGCCCGTTTTCCAGCCGGCTGCCCATCACCAGTTCTGGGTAGACACCCGGTCGGTGGAACTTGAGCGCGTTGCCGATCAGGTTGCGCAGAATGACCGCCAGGCCCTCCCGGTCGGTGGTGAGCACCAGTGGCTGCAGCGCCGACAGGTCGATCCGGGCGCCCAGGCGTTCGATGTCCGCGCCATGCTCTTCCAGCACGCGCTGCACCAGCGGCAGCAGCTCCACCGTCTGCTGGTCCAGCGATCGGCGCTCCATCCGCGAATAGGCCAGCAGGTCGCTGATGAGCAGCCCCATCTGGGCCACGCCGCGCCGGATGCGCTCCAGATAGGCCCGGCCGTTGTCGTCCAGCCGGTCGGCATGGTCTTCCTGCAGCAGCTGGCTGTAGCCGTCGATGCCCCGCAGCGGCGCCTTGAGATCGTGCGAGACGGTGTAGGAGAAGGCCTCCAGCTCGCGGTTGGCGGCCAGCAGCTGCTCGGTGCGCTGCTCCACCCGCTGCTCCAGCTCGGCATTGGTCTGTTCCAGCGCGGCCTGGGCTAGGCGCAGCGCGGTGATGTCGAGCACCGTGCCCGAGAGCCGGTGGCCACCGTGGGCACTGGGCTCCTTGCGCACGCTGACCCGGAACCACTTCTCGGGCCCCAGATCGGGGTGGCGCCGGAACTCCAGACTCTCGGTCTCGCCGGACTGTCGCCGGGCCGGCACGAAGGCCGCCACCGCCGCCACGTCCTGCGGATGCACCAGGGCCAGGTGCGACTGCAGGTCGCGCGGCGGGCCCTGGGCCGGATCGATGCCGATGTTGCGGTAGAGCTGACCGGACCACCAGACCGGCTCGCCGGCACCCGGCTCGAACGACCAGCTGCCCAGGCCGACAATCGCCTCGGCCTGCTCCAGCAGCTGGGTCTGCCGGCGCAGGGCCTCGTTGGCCCGGCTGCGCTCGGTCACGTCCTGCACGGTGGACAGCAGGCGCAGCAGACGCCCCTGGGCATCGCGCACCGCCCGCACCTCGATCTCGGTCTCCACCCGCTGGAGGTCCTTGCGCACGAAGCGCTTGTGCATGCTGTAGCTGTCGCGCAGCCCGTCCTTCATCTGCTGCAGCAGGGCCAGGTTGTCCTGCAGGTCGGGGGACGGGGTCATCTCGGTCCAGGTCATGCTCAGCAGCTCTTCGCGCGAGTAACCCAGGATGTCGCACAGCCGGTCATTGACCTGCAGCCAGCGTTTGGTCTCCGGCGAGGAAATGGCCATGCCGATGAAGGGCAGGTCATAGAACAGGCGCAGCTGCTCGGCCTGCTCGCGCTGGGCCAGCTGGGCCTCTTTCTGCACCGTGATGTCGAGCAGGATGCCGGTGATGCCGATCACCCGACCGGTGTCGTCGCGATCGACAGCCGATCGGTCCTCCACCCAGATCCAGCGCCCGTCACCGGTGCGCAGGCGGTATTCCTGTCGGTACTCGTCCGGGCCATGGACCCGGTGATGCTCCGACTGCAGCCAGACGGTGTGCCAGTCGTCGGGGTGCACCAGCTCACCGAAGGACAGGCGGCTGGATGTCAGATCCCTGGGGCTGTGCTGCCATTGCTCGACGGAGGCGCTGACGAAGCGGACCGCCCGGTCGGCCTCGGGCGACCATTCCACAAACACCACCGGCGAGCGGGCCACCAGCGAGCCCAGGTGCCGCAGCTCGGTCTGCTGGGCCTGCAGGCGCTGGGCCATGCGGTCGACCTCGTTGCCGATGCTGGCCAGCTCGTCGCGTCCGGACAAGGCGGCACGGGCCTGCAGCTGGCCGTCGCCGACCTGCTCCAGCGTCTGCACCAGGCGGCTGGCGCGCTTGAACCACAGGCGGTGCATGAGCAGGGCCAGCACGGCGGCCAGGGCCATGAGCAGGACGCTCTCACGGACCACCTCCACCACCAGCGTGGAGCGCAGCCGGGCCTTGGGCAGGGTGAGGTCGACCAGGGTGACCAGACGCCGGTCGCCGGCAAAAGGCGCCACACCCACCAGGGTGCTGCGGTCGGAGAGCAGGCGCACCTGGATGCCCATGCGGTCGGCCACGAACAGGTCGGGGTCGCGGGCCGACGCCGGCATCTGGGCCATGACGTCGTCGAAACCCCGCCCGATGTCGGCGCGGAGGATGGACGCATGGATGCGGCCGTCGGGGGCCAGCAGGTAAGCCGACTGCATGCCGGTGTACAGACCCAGGCCGCCGATGATGCGCCGGACCTGCTGGGCATCTTCCAGCGTGGACAGGAAGCTCAGCCGGCTCTGCTCGACGCTCAGGCGCTCGAGCAGGCGGCGGGTCTCCTGTTCCACCACATCGGCCTGCAGGGTGCGCAGCTGGGACAGGAAATTCACGCCCGAGGCCAGCACCGCAAACAGCACCATGATCAGGGGTGCCATCCAGCGCCCGGGCAGGCTGACCAGCGACAGGCGGCGGCTCATCGGACACCCGCTGCAATCATCCTGCGGGCCGGGCCGGTGTCGATCAGCCGCTCCCAATCCGGCTCGGTGCGGATCAGTCCCAGGCGTGTCATGAGCTGTCCGACCTCGCGCGCGCCCTGCAGCACCGGGCTGGCCGGGTTGGACAGTGCGGCCAGGGACTCGTCCGGCGGGAAGAACTGCAACCCGCCCATGACGGTGCGGTACTCGGCCACGTTCAGATCGGTGCCCACGCTGAGCGATTCCGCCGCGCCGGCCGGATCGAGCATGAGCAGGGCCAGACCGCGCTGCCAGGCCAGCAGCATGGCGTCCACCGCGGCCGGGCGGGACTGCAGCACGTCATGCCGCACGGCCAGCACATCCAGCACCTGGCCGGGGATCTGGCGCGAGTCGAACACCGGATGAAAACCGGCAGCGGCCATCGGGCCGGCCAGCGGCTGGTAGGAGATGGCCGCCGCCACCTGACCGGCCTTGAGGGCCTGCAGGTGCAGCGTGGCCTCGATGTTGAGCGGGCGGACATCGGCGAGCGACAGGCCTGCCGCTTCGAGCAGGCGGTGCAGCATGAGCGTTCCCACCGACGAGTCCTCGACCGCAATGGCCTGCCCCAGCAGATCGCGCGGCTGGCGGATGCGCGGGGCGGCCATGACCACATCTCCGCCGCGCGAGGCATCCAGCAGGGCCACGATGCGCAGGTCCAGCCCGTGGTCGCGCATGCGCAGCACCTCGTCGAAGGTGAGTGCACCGGCATCGAGCAGGTTGTTGCGCAGGTGGCGCTGGGTCTCGGCGCCGGTGGCCAGCTCCACCACCTGCAGCAGGCTGCCGTCGAACAGGCGGCGGTCGCGCGCCAGCACCAGCGGGTCGTAACCGACCCAGGCGTTCATGCCCAGCCGGGCCGGTGGCAGCGGCGCCTCCAGACAGCCCGCCAGGCCGCCGGCCAGCACGACCATGGCGCCCCGGCGTCCGATCCGGGGCAGACCGATCCCGTTGACCGGAAGGCTCAAACCGGCCCTCCCAGCGGCAGCACCACGGTGAACACCGAGCCGTCACCCGGCACCGACTCGACCTCGATGCGGCCGCCATGGGCCTCGGCAATCTGCTGCGAGATCGTCAGCCCCAGACCGGAGCCCTCGAACTCGCTGCGCAGGTGCAGGCGCCGGAACGGCTGGAACAGCTGCTCGACATGCTGGGGCTCGATGCCGATGCCGTTGTCCGCCACCCGGACACGGACCTGGCCCTGATCGATGCGGGCATCCACCCGCACCAGTGGCACCCGGCCCGGGGGCACGAACTTCAGGGCGTTGGACAGCAGGTTCTGGAACAGCAGGGACAGCAGGCTGGCATGGCCTTGCACCACCGGCAGCGGCGAGAGTTCCAGCCGGGCGCCGGTGGCCGCGAGCCGGGCCGCCAGCGCATCGCGCAGCTCGGTCAGCGTGCGGTCCAGCGCCACCGGTTGCGGCGGATCGCCCTCGGCGTTCTGCAGCCGCGCGTAACGGACCACGTCGTCCAGCAAGGTGCGCATGCGGGCACCGGCGCGGGTGGCCAGACGCAGGAAATGGCGGGCCTCTTCGGGCAGCACCGGGCCATGGTCTTCCTCGACCAGGCCCACGAACTGCACGATGGTGTTGAGCGGCTCGCGCAGATCGTGCGAGGCGATGCGCACGAACTGCAGCAGGCTCTCGTTGGCCACCCGGAGCTCGTCGGCGGTGCGCAGCAGTTCGCCGTGGCTCTGCTGCAGATCGCGCAGGGCCACCGCCAGGTTCTGGCGATCGATGACCGACGACTGCTTGAGCACGTCGTTGGCCTGCTTCAGCCGCAGCTGCGTCCGCACGCGGGCCTGCACGATGGCCGGGCGCACCGGCTTGGCAATGAAGTCGGCAGCCCCTTTTTCCAGCCCCGCCTGCTCGAAGTCCTCTTCGCTCAGGCTGGTGACCATGATCACCGGCAGGTCGGCCAGCGCCGGTGTGGCCTTGAGCGTCTCCAGGACCTCGAAGCCGTTGAGGCCGGGCATCTGGGCATCCAGCAGCAGCAGGTCGGGCGGGCTCTCGTTGATCAGGCGCAGCGCGTCGGCGCCGTTGGTGGAGAACCGCAGATGCCCGAGGTCGCGCAGGGCCTTGCCCAGCGCGCGGATCATGCCCGGATCGTCATCGACGATCAGGATGTCCGGCTCCGCCGTCTGCTCCCTGCTGGCCGGATCCGCTCGGTTCATGCCGCCGATTCTCCCTGCAAAAGCCGGGCGGCGGCAGCGAAATCCAGGGCGTCCATGAACTGTCCTGCCGCTTCCATGGTGGCGTCGCCCAGGCGGGCGCGCAGGCCGTCGGCCTCGGACTCGAACACGCCCAGGGCATCCATGTCGTTGTTCGACAGCAGCCGCAACAGGCGCTGCACCACGGCGTCGCTGGCCGGGGGCACGCCCGCCGGCACCGGTCGCTGGACACCCTGCCGCCCGATCCAGTCGGCCGAGGCGGCGATCAGTCCGGCCAGGGCCTGCTGCAGCGCCTGCCAGGGCGCCGCCAGGTCATCGGTGGCCTCGCCGTCGCGCAGACCTGACTCGATGCGGTCGGCGGTGCGGGCCACCTCCACCGCATCGATCATGCTGGCCGCACCGCGCAGCTTGTGCAGGCGCGCCGCCAGGGCAGCGCGCTCCGGCTCGCCGGACGGGGCCGGCCAGGGCTGGGTGGCCATGTCGCCAAAACCTTCGGCCAGCCGGCTGAGGGACAGGCGCAGCAAGGAGACGTCATGTCCCAGACGGACAGCGGCGCGCGGGCCGTCGATGCCGGCGATCTCGGGCCAGTCCTGCGGGTTGACCGGCGCACGGTCCTCGCTCAGGCTGAGCACCGGCACCTGCAGCCCGGTGGCGCGTTCGATGGCCTGCCGCACGGTGCGCACCATGGTGGCGGGCTCCAGCGGCTTGGTCAGGAACTCGTTCATGCCGGCATCCAGGGCCCGCCGGCGTTCCTGCGCCAGCGCGCCGGCGGTCAGGGCCACCACCGGCATGCCGGCCAGTTCGGGCTGCTGGCGCATGGCCCGGGTGGCCTCCAGCCCGTCCATCTCGGGCATCTGGACATCCATCAGGACCACATCGAACTCGGCCGGGTCCTGGCGCAGGACGGCCAGGGCCTCGCGGCCGTTGCTGGCGGTGGTGACGGTGGCGCCTTCGCGCGCCAGCAGGTGGGAGCCGATCTCCAGGTTGATGTCGCTGTCGTCCACCAGCAGGATGCGGACCCCCGGCAGCGACTGCAGCTGGCCGCCGCTGGAGAGCACCGGCGAGGGCATCACCCGGGCCTGGCTGCCCTGGCGACGCACCACGCTGTGGTTGACGGCGTTGAACAGCACCGATGCATTCACCGGTTTGGTGAGGATGGCATCGGCCAGGCGGCCGACGTCCAGACCGGCCACCCGGTCGCGGTCGGAGGAGGACACCATCAAGGTGGCCGGCAGGTTGACCGCGCCCATGGCTTCGGTGACGCGCTGCAGCGCGGTCAGGCCATCGATGCCGGGCAGCATCCAGTCCACCAGCATGGCGTCGGGCATCGGCAGCCCCTGGGCCTGGCGACGGGCCATCCAGGCGACCAGGGCCTCGCCCGATTCGCAGGTTTCGGTGCGCCAGCCGAAGGCGCGAGCCATGTCGACCAGTGCCTTGCGCTCGGCCGGCACGTCGTCCACGACCAGCAGCTCCAGGGCGCCGCGGCCGTCCTGCTCGCTGGCCTGCCGCAAGGGCAGTTCAAACCGGAACTCGCTGCCCTGGCCCGGGGTGCTGTCCAGCCCCACCGAGCCGCCCATGAGTTCGACCAGCCGGCGCACAATGGACAGGCCCAATCCGGTGCCGCCGAAGCGCCGGGTGGTGGATGCATCGGCCTGCGAGAACGGCGAGAAGAGCCGCGCCTGCACCTCGGCCGGAATGCCCACGCCGGTGTCGACCACGCGAACCCCCAGCCGCACTTCATCGGACGGAGCCCCCGAGGGTGCGGGCAGGCGGTCCAGGTGCACCGTCACCGAACCCTGTTCGGTGAACTTCAGGGCGTTGCCGATCAGATTGGTCACCACCTGCCTC